>JAUMUJ010000016.1 GCA_030530785.1 Moraxella sp.
TGTGGTGGTGGCACAAGGGACGACTGATGAGTTTGCTGAAAGCTCCGCCATTGTTCTGCATACGTTAAACCTAGACTGGGGGGCAAATCCTGAAATTTTGGATTGTCGGCTGACTGACAGTGAAAAGTGTGCGGTAATGGATTTGCTGTTTGAACGGATTGTACAGCGTAAGCCATTGTCGTATCTGATTAACTTGGCGTATTTTTGTAATTTGCCTTTTTATGTGGACGAACGGGTGCTTATCCCACGCTCGCCGATTGCTGAACTGATTAATCAAAAGTTTTATCCGTATTTTGATGTGGACGACAGCAAAAAGAGTAAGTTTTTCGCTCATGGTTTACAAGAGCTACAACTGTCGCCCCCTGAGCGGATTTTAGACCTTTGTACGGGGTCAGGCTGTATTGCCATTGCGTTGGCGGTGGCGTTCCCTGATGCCAACGTGGATGGGGCGGACATTGACAAAGATGCCCTAGAAGTGGCATGGACGAACGTGGAACACCATGAATTGTCCCATCAGGTCAATCTGATTGAAAGTGATTTATTCACTAAAATTCCTGCTGAAAATCAGTATGAACTCATCGTAACCAATCCACCTTATGTGGATTCGGCAGTGATGGCAGAGTTGCCACCCGAGTTTTTGCACGAACCAGAGCACGCTTTGGCGGCAGGACAAGACGGTTTAGATTTGGTACATCAAATCTTGTATCACGCTCCTGATTATCTCACAAAAGACGGGTTGTTGGTGTGTGAAGTGGGCGATAGCGAGTGGGCATTGCGACAATCTTATCCTGAGATTCAGTTTGACTGGCTCAATTTTGAAAAAGGTGGACATGGCATTTTTGCCATGACCTGTGATGAGCTGTTGGAGTATCGTGATGAGTTTAAAAAACAAGTGGATAGGGTAAAAGGGGAATAGCATGGCGGGCAATACCATAGGGCAACTTTTTACCGTAACCACCTGTGGCGAGTCGCACGGGGTGGGTCTGATGGCGATTGTGGACGGTGTGCCACCTAATCTGCCGTTATGTGAGGCGGATTTGCAAGCCGAGCTTGACCGCCGTAAACCTGGTACATCTAAATTTGCCACCCAGCGTAAAGAAGATGACGTGGTGGAGATTATCTCGGGAGTGTTTGAGGGGCGTACCACAGGCACGCCGATTGGACTGCTTATTCGTAATACTGACCAAAAATCCAAAGATTACGGCAACATCGCCGCGACTTTTCGCCCCAATCATGCCGACTACACCTACACGATGAAATATGGGCTTAGGGATTATCGGGGGGGTGGGCGTTCATCCGCTCGTGAGACTGCCATGCGTGTGGCAGCGGGAGCGATTGCCAAAAAGTACCTAAAAGAACGCTTAGGCATCATCATTCGTGGGCACGTTACCCAAATCGGCACAGAAAAAGCCGAGAAGTTGGATTGGGATATTGTGGGTCAAAACCCATTTTTTTGTGGGGATATTGATGCTGTGCCACGTTTTGAAAAACTCATTACATCTTTGCGTGAGCAGGGGACAAGCTGTGGGGCGAAGTTGGAGATTTTTGCCGAAAATGTCCCTGTGGGGCTTGGCGAGCCGATTTTTGACCGCCTAGACGCTGACATTGCTCATGCGATGATGTCCATCAATGCGGTTAAAGGTGTGGAGATTGGCGATGGCTTTGGTGTTGCTGAACAATTTGGACATGACAGCCGAGATGAGCTGACCCCTGACGGCTTTTGTGCCAATCACGCAGGCGGGATTTTGGGCGGGATTAGTAGCGGGCAGACCATTCGTGTCGCCATCGCTTTAAAACCAACCGCCAGTATCACCACCGCAGGTAAGACGATAAATCTAGATGGACAAGCCACAGATGTGATTACCAAAGGTCGCCATGACCCTTGCGTGGGTGTGCGGGCAACCCCGATTGCTGAAGCCATGCTTGCCATTGTTTTGCTTGACCATTATTTGCGTCATCGTGGACAAAATGCCGATGTGGTACAGCCATTTGCTCCGATTGAGTGACGTTTATGAGATTGACAGTATCCATTGTTGCTTTAACGGTCGTTTTGACGGCGTGTGGCAATGCTGATGTCGCCCAAAATGCCAAAGAGTTTGGTTTAAATCAAATAAATGAAATGGGCAGTCATCTGATTACCAACGCAATTAAAAACGAATGCCAAAACCAATTAGACAATCAGCAGGGTTTGGTGGATTTGATATTGACTGATAAGCAAAAAGCAAACATTTGTGATTGTGTTGCTGACGAATTGCAGGATAATTTAACCATAGATACGCTCCAAGACTTTATTAAAGATGGCAAGGTAGACACTCATGCACTAACAAATGCCGTAACGCAAGTAATGACAGATTGTACCATGCCACAAGGTACAACGTTTGCTGATAACACAGAGCGGTCATCATAGCGTCTGTGGCAGATATTTATATAAAGTAAAATTTAGACCATCAGGGCATTAAACGGTCTTTGCTTTTTATTTTATGCGACTACATGGTAAGGCTATTGAGATGAGTTTGATGATTGGGGTGGGGTTGCGATGTCATTTGTGATTATTTTTAACTAAAAGAGGTTTTTATGAAAAAATTAGTGTTTGGTGCGTTGGTTGGTATGGCATTGCTGTCAGGCTGTGCCAGTACGGGCGACAATCCATTGGCTGACGTTGGCACAAGTCTGTTTACCTAAGCGGTGGACAGCAAATGTCGCAGTGAGCTAAATAACTCCAAGACATATCAGACGGTTGCGGTTGAGCTGTTGATGACAGATGCTCAAAAAAGCTCTTTTGAGAATAAAACTTGTGGCTGTGTATCACAAGAAGCTCCAAAAAGTGTCAGTGCAGGCGAGGTGGTGCAAGCGGTGGCTGACAGTTCAGCTCGTCCGCAGATTGTGGGCAAAGCGGTGTCCAACACACTGGGTATGTGCGTACAACAATTCATCGCCCAATAGTGTCAGCGAAGCACCAATTCCAGTACGGTTTTTGACCCTAAAAAACCGACTGCAAGTAATATAAAACCATAAATGGTAAAGTTGGCGGCACGATTTCCCCGCCAACCTTGCTGATAATGTCCGATGATAAACGCCCCAAAAACAAGCCATGACAGCACACTAAAAAACAACTTGTGGGCGATGTGCTGTTCTAGGATGTTGTAAGTCGCCACCAGCCCCAAACCCAAGGCGACACTTAAAATCACAAATCCCATCAACATCATGTCAAACAGCAGGCTTTCCATGCTTTGTAGGTTTGGCAGTTTGCTGACCCAAAAACGCTGACGGGTGCGATGTTTTAGCTCTCTGATTTGTAGTTTTAGTAACACCGCTTGCACGCACGCCATGAGTAGCACACAATATGCCCCAAAAGATAGCAAAATGTGAGCTTGTAGTGCTGTGCTGGCGGTGCTTAAAGGCTGGTAGGGGGCTTGACCAAATTGACCAAAACTCATGCCAATGATGGCGGTCGGTACGGCAAGTATGCCCAAACTTAAAATCGGGCGATATAGGCTAAATAACACAAAAAACACCATGCAACATATCCCAGTAAGGCTTAGGGTGTTAAATAGATTAAAATTTAACCCATATAGCGTGATGATTTGTGGGGCAAGCAGTACGCCATGCAAGATGATGGCAAGACTTAGGGCGATGAGCGTGGGAGCTTTTTTGATGGGCATTTCTTTGATGAGAGCATGGCACAGATATAAGCCCACACCAACATAAATCAGCGTACTGATGAGATATAAGATGAACACAAAAGCCCCTTGGGTCATAAAAATGGTACAAAAAGTGCAATAATAATAGCATAATTTTTAAATTTAGCATAAAATAACCCAAATTTTTCTGTCAATATTTTGGAAATACTCATGTTTGATACTCTTACCGAACGACTCTCTGGCACACTTCACAGACTGTCAGGTCAAGGCACATTGACCGAAGATAACATCAAAGATACTTTGCGTGAAGTGCGTATGGCACTTTTAGAAGCGGACGTGGCTTTGCCTGTGGCTCGGGATTTTGTCTCTCGGGTTAAAGAGCAGGCATTGGGTCAAGAGGTTTTAAAAGAGCTTGCCCCTGGTCAGGCATTTGTTAAAATCGTCTATGATGAACTGACCGAGATGATGGGGTCGGCAAACCAAGCCTTAGAGATGACGGGTAAACCACCTGTGGTTTATCTTTTGGCGGGTTTGCAAGGGGCGGGTAAAACCACCACCGCAGGCAAACTTGCCAAATTTTTGCAAGAAAAGCAAGGCAAAAAAGTCATGTTGGTGTCAGCAGACGTGTACCGTCCTGCTGCCATTAACCAGCTTGAATTTGTCGCAGGGCAGGTGGGGGCGATGTTTGTGTCGTCTAGTACGGACGAAAATCCCATTGATATTGCCCGCCGTGCCATAGAACAAGCCAAAGTCCAATACGCTGACATTCTTATCATTGATACCGCAGGTCGTCTTGCTGTTGATGAAGTGATGATGAATGAAATCAAGGACTTAACCACTGCCGTCAATCCCACCGAGACCTTGTTTGTGGTGGATAGTATGACAGGTCAAGACGCTGCCAATACCGCCAAAGCCTTTAATGATGCCCTGCCACTGACGGGCGTGATTTTGACCAAAACAGACGGGGACGCACGGGGTGGGGCGGCATTGTCGGTGCGAGCCATCACGGGTAAGCCCATTAAATTTTTGGGTCGTGGCGAAAAACTAGAAGCCTTAGAATTGTTCCACCCAGAGCGTATCGCCCAGCGTATTTTGGGCATGGGGGACGTACTTTCTTTGGTGGAAGAAGTTGAAAATAAGATTGACCGTGAACAAGCCGAACGCATGGCGAAAAAAATCCAAAAAGGCGGTGAGTTTGATTTAGAAGATTTGTTAAATCAGTTTCAACAAATGAAAAACTTAGGTGGCATGGCAGGATTTTTGGATAAAATGCCTGGCATGAGCGGAGCAAATATCCAAGAAGCCTTAGCTCAAGCCAGACCCGAAGAGCGTGTCAAAGAGATGGAGGCCTTAATCCACTCCATGACCCCCTTTGAACGCCAAAATCCCGATAAGATTACCCCAAGCCGTAAACGCCGTATCGCCGCAGGTTCAGGCAAACAAATCCAAGATGTCAATGCGTTATTAAAACAACATAAACAGATGGCAAAAATGATGAAAATGATAAGTCGTCCCGATGGCATTGGTAAGATGATGAAAGCGGTGCAAGGGCTAACTCGTGGTATGAGCGGTGGGCCTTTATTTGGTGGTAGCAACAAACAGCAAGATTTTGCCAGCATGACCAATGAGATTCGTGAAATGGGACTTGATCCCAACACCATCAATTTGGGCATGAATGACGAACAAATCCGCCAAAAAATGAACGAGCTACAAAACGCCAACAACATCATGGGTGGTAAATTTAAAAAACGCTTTTAAGTTTGATAAAATGCCATCTTAGATAAGGTGGCATTTTTGTAATTTTTGCTTTATCCGCCTTTGGCTTTATGCTATTATGGCGGTTTTATTTTGAATAATGACCGCTTATGTCAAGCCATCGGACACACTTTTTGGTTGCTTTTGATACCATTTTTGAACAATGCTCCATCGCCATTTTGCAAAATGATGTCATCATTTATGATGAGACAGTGGCAGGAGGACGTGGGCAAACCGAGATAATTTTGCCCATGTTGGATAAAGCATTACAAAGTACAAAACTGACTGTGCAGGACATTAACGCATGGGCATTTAATCGTGGGCCGGGTGCGTTTAGTGGCATTCGCATAAATACGGCGGTGGTTCAGGCTTTATCGGTAGCCAATGACGCACCGTGTATCGGCATATCCAGCTTGCACGCTTTGGCATTTATGGCGTATGAACAAGAGTGCATGACGGACGGCACACGCATCAGTGCCGTGATGGATGCTCGTCAAAACCAAGTTTATGCAGGCAATTTTGTCATCCAATCGGGCAGATTGATTGCTGATAATGAGTGTCTTTTGGATTATGGAGTGTGTGTGCAGGCGGATGTCGTGGTGGGCGATGGTGTGGATTTGGTGGCGACAAATGCCACAAAATTACGCCTAAACCCCACCGCTTGCCACATCGCTCGCCTTGCCTGTTTGTCATTTTTGCAGGGAGACACGCTAACGGCAGACAATGCGTTGCCTGTGTATTTAAGAAATAACGCTTGGAAAACACTGGCAGAGCAGGGCAAAAAGTGATTAAATGAGTTTACCAAACGTTTGAACTTCCAAATCAAATCGCCAATAAATAAAAATTGGTAAATTAAAGTTAAAAAAGAGTAGCATTTTGGACATTTTATTATTTATCAAAGCCGTCATCATGGGTATTGTAGAAGGTATTACTGAGTTTTTGCCCATTTCTAGCACAGGCTATATGATTTTATCAGCAGACATCATGGGTTTTTGGGACAAAGATAAGCGGGATTTGTTCATTGTCTTTGTTCAGCTTGGGGCGATTTTGGCGGTCATTTATGACTATTGGGGCAGGCTGTGGACGGCATTTATGGGACTGCTGACGGGTAAAGCAGATGGTATGGCAAACCCCCGTGGGCTTGGCATCGCTTTAATTATCGCCACAATCCCTGTCATGGTGGTCGGTTTTACCTTAAAAGACTTTATCACAGGCGTGCTGTTTCACCCGCTTGTCGTGGCGACCATGCTCATCATCGGGGCGTTGCTCATCATCTATGTGGAAAAAACCCCCCGACCCATCAAGGCACAAGAAGCCGAACATATAGATTTTAAAACCGCCCTAAAAATCGGACTTGCCCAATGTCTTGCCTTAATACCTGGTACGAGCCGTTCGGGGTCTACCATCATCGGAGCATTGTGGTTTGGAGCATCTCGTAAATCTGCCACCGAATTTTCGTTCTTTTTGGGCATTCCTGTGATTGTTGGGGCAGGCTTGTTGGAGCTGATTAAGAAAAAAGACATACTACAAACTGGACAAGACTGGGCGATTTTGGGTGTGGGTACGGTGGTGTCTTTTATCATTGCTCTGCTGTGTATTCGTTTTTTGGTGGCTTGGGTTTCTAAACGGGATTTTATGATTTTTGCTTATCTGCGTATTATGACAGGTGTGATTGTTTTATTGGCGTATTTTGTTTTTGGTTACCAAATTCAAGGATAAATATTGGACGTTTTTATTGTTGGTACGGATAATGACAAAGTAGTTTTTGACGAATTGGCGTTTATCAATAAAAGCCATGCTTTGTCATTAATGTTATCTTATCATTTATTAAATAAACCAAGTGATAAATGGATATTATCCTTTGCAAATGATAACCCAAATATCCCCCTAATCGCCCTTATTAAAAATACCCCAACCTTAATTAAAGTAGATAATAACGCCATCATCAAATCATCATTAAACTGGCAATCTTTGACCAAGCGTATCGTAACAGCGGGGCGAAAGTCCGAGTTGATATTACAAGCGTGCAAATTAACGCCCGACATGAGTGTGATAGATGGTACGGCAGGCTTTGGACAGGACAGTTTGATATTGGCAAGTACAGGAGCAGATGTCATGATGGTTGAAAAAAATCCTGTGGTGGCTTTGTTGTTATTTTATGAATATCAAAGTATGACCGCCAATCCAAATTGGCAAAAACTATTAAGCCGAATACAGATTTATTATGGGAATTTTTTAAATGCCAATTTTATGGCGACTTTACCAAAAGTAGATAGGGTATATCTTGACCCGATGTTTCCATCTGACAGTTATTCAGCCAAAGTCGGCAAAAATATGCAAGTATTGCACGATTTGGCAAATCCACCCACCGCTCATGATGAAATGTTATTTTTAACCATCGCCAAAAACCAATTAACAAATCATGGAAAAATCATCATCAAACGCCCTTTATCTGCTCCTTATTTGGCAAATGTCATGCCTGCATACAGTATTGGCAATAACGCCATTCGTTTTGATAAATATGAAAATAGTGATGAATCTTCGTTGGGTTTAATATGATTTATGGCGGTGTAAAACTTTTTATTTGCCGAAAATATCAACAATGATGGCAAGCGATGGATAAAACAAGTTGGGGGCTGTTACAGGCATGACAAATCAGTGAACTCGTCAGGCAACAAAAAGCTTAAAAAACATTTCCCATTTTGGGCGAATTAGGCTATCATTATAGTTTTCATTGGGTATAAGGGGTTAATGATGCAAACCACAAACCAACTTGTTGTCAGAAAGTCTGATTTGATTAACAATATTGCTATTGAGTGCCAACATTTAGAGGAACGTGCGGTTGATGAGGCGGTGCGTGAGATTTTAGGATTGATGGGTGATGTGTTATGTCATGATGGACGCATAGAGGTGCGAGGCTTTGGCAGTTTTTGTTTGCACCACCGAGACGCTCGTAAGGCACGCAACCCTAAGACAGGTGAGATTGTGGACGTGGGGGCAAAGGCCGTGCCATACTTTAAGCCCGGTAAGGCTTTACGTGAACTGGTGGATAATAAATAAACTGAGGTGTGCCATGTCTTTGTTTTTAATGATTTTACTGTTGGTTTTTTTTGGCTATTCGTTGGCGTTGGTGCTTGCCAATAATAGTGAAGTGGCGGTAAATTTGCTGTTCTCACAAGTGCCGACCACCAATTTGGGCTTGGTGCTGATTTTGACCACGACTTTGGGTGTGCTTATCGGGATATTGCTTGCTTTGCTGTTATTTAAAGTGCTACAAAATAAATTGGAGCTACATAAACTGCGTAAGGAAGTTGCTAACCTAGAAAGTCAGTTATTGGAGAGTAAAGTCGCCCTTGAAAAAGAGCGTCAATCTCATGTTGTGCTTGACACCGACACAACCGACCAAGCACAGCCACAAACACAAGGAGAGTGATGTGTCAAAAACAAAATCACCCATCATTGTGGCGGTGGATAAACACGACTTATCGTCAGCGTTGGCATTGGCAGACAGTTTAGACCCCAGCTTGTGTCGCTTAAAAGTGGGTAAAGAGTTGTTTACCGCTTGTGGGGTGGACGTGGTCAAGGCGTTTCATGCTCGGGGGTTTGATGTTTTTTTGGATTTAAAATTTCACGACATACCCAACACCACCGCCCAAGCCGTGCTAAGTTCGGCAGATTTGGGAGTATGGATGGTAAATGTTCATGCCATGAGTGGCCAAAAAACCTTAGAGCTGTGCAAATCTCGCTTGATGGTAGGTGGCTATGACACCCTGCTGATTGCGGTTACGGTGCTGACATCCATGAGTGATGAGGATTTGGCACAGCTTGGCATACAAGGTGGCGTGGCTCATCAGGTGGCACGACTGGCACGCCTAAGTCATGAATCGGGGCTTGATGGGGTGGTATGTTCTGCCCAAGAAGCCCCCAACCTAAAAGCAAATTTTGGTCAAGATTTTAAGCTCATCACGCCTGGCATTCGTCTGCCCGATGATAAGAGCGATGACCAAAAACGCATTTGCACACCAAAAGATGCCTTGTCTTTGGGGTCGGACTTTTTGGTCATCGGGCGTTCTATCACAACCGCCCCTGACCCCACCGCCAAACTTCGGCACATTTTGACCACGCTATGAGCGATAAAAAATACCCCAATCTGGGGTATTTTCTTTGTCATTATAATTTACACGCCCCGCCTGCACAGCCATCATCAAGCTCACCTTGACTGTCGTCCGCACCATCTCGGGTGTTATGATAGTATAGAGTTTTTACGCCGTATTTGTAGGCGGTCAGTAAGTCTTGGATAAGCAGTTTCATTGGCACTTTACCACCGTCAAATTTGGCGGGGTCATAGTTGGTGTTGGCGGAGATGGACTGGTCAATGAATTTTTGCATAAGACCAACCAGTTTTAAATAATGGCTGTTGTCGGGAATTTGCCATAACAATTCATATTCAAAACGCAAACGCTCAATGTCAGGCACAACTTGTTTTAAAATGCCGTCTTTGGATTGTTTGACCGACACCAAGCCTCGTGGTGGTTCAATGCCATTAGTGGCGTTGGCGATTTGGCTAGATGTCTCAGATGGCATGAGAGCTGACAAGGTAGAGTTACGAAGTCCGTGCTTTTTGATGTTGGTACGCAATGTCTCCCAGTCCAAATGTAGCGGTTCATCACAAATGTCATCTAGGTCGGATTTGTAGGTGTCAATCGGTAAAATGCCTTGTGCATAAGTCGTCTCACCAAAGGCAGGGCAAGCTCCTTTTTCTTGGGCGAGTTTGTTGGACGCTTGTAGCAGATAATATTGGAATGCTTCAAAGGTGCGATGGGTTAGCCCCAATGCCTTTTTGTCCGAATAGCGAGTGCCATTTTTGGCTAAGTAATAGGCATAGTTAATCACGCCCACGCCCAGCGTACGGCGGTTCATGCTCCCCTTTTTGGCGGAGATGACAGGATAATCTTGATAGTCAAGCAAAGCATCTAACGCACGCACAATCAGTTCGGCAGGCTCTTTCATGTCTTCTACGTTGTTGATTTTGCCTAAGTTGATGGCGGATAATGTACAAAGGGCAATTTCGCCATTTTCATCATTGATGTTATCAAGCGGTTTGGTGGGCAGGGCAATCTCCATGCACAGATTTGATTGGCGAATGGGGGCGACAGATGGGTCAAAGGGGCTGTGTGTGTTGCAGTGGTCCACGTTTTGCACATAGATACGCCCTGTGCTGGCACGCTCTTGGAGCATGATGCTAAACAGCTCACGGGCGGGGACTTTTCGTTTGCGAATATTGTCGTCATTTTCATAAAGCGTATAAAGACGCTCAAATTCGGCTTGGTCGGCAAAAAATGCTTCATAAAGTCCTGCCACATCAGACGGTGAAAACAGCGTGATGTCTTTGTTTTGGATAAGGCGAGTGTAGAGTGTTTTGTTAATCTGTACGCCATAATCCATGTGGCGGACACGGTTATCCTCTACGCCACGGTTGTTTTTTAGGACAAGCAGATTTTCTACTTCTAAGTGCCACAGTGGATAAAATAAGGTCGCCGCCCCGCCACGCACACCGCCTTGTGAGCAGGATTTGACCGCCGCTTGAAACATTTTAAAAAACGGGATACAGCCTGTGTGCTGAGCTTCTCCGCCACGAATGGGACTGCCTAACGCACGAATCGCCCCTGCATTGATACCGATACCCGCACGTTGCGACACATAGCGGACGATGGCGGACGTGGTGGCATTGATACTGTCTAAGTTATCGCCACATTCTATCAGCACACATGAGCTAAACTGACGGGTCGGTGTACGCACGCCTGACATGATGGGGGTGGGCAGTGAGATGTAAAAGTTTGAGGTGGCATCATAAAAACGCTTGACATAATCCAGACGCACTGCTTTATCATAGCTGGCAAACAGACACATACCCACCAAAACATACAAAAATTGGGGACTTTCATAGACTTTTTTGGTTACACGGTCTTGGACGAGATATTTACCCATCATTTGCTCTACCGCCGCATAGGCAAGATTCATATCACGACTGTGGTCAATGTAGGCGTTTAGCTCATCAAACTCTGCACGGTCATAGTCTGCTAAAATGTGCTTGTCATATTTGCCAGCGTCTGTGAGTTTTTTGACGTGGTCGTATAGATGGGGTGGTTCAAAATCACCATAAGCAATTTTACGCAGATGAAAAATGGCAAGGCGAGCCGACAGATACTGATAGTCGGGTGTGTCAGCCGAGATTAAATCCGCTGCCGCCTTGATGATGGTTTCGTGAATATCACGAGTGGCGATGCCATCATAAAACTGAATGTGTGATTTTAGTTCCACTTGCGACACTGAGACGTTATCTAGCCCTTCGGCTGCCCATGTGATGACCTTGTGGATTTTGTCAAGATTGATGGGTTCAAACGTGCCGTCTCTTTTTTTTACTTTGATTAGGTCAATGTGTGTCATAAAATCACCCGATAATTTAAAAAATGACTGATAACTCAACTGGTTATCATCATTGAAAGCATAAAAATTAAACACTATATGTAGTGTTGTTATTTTAAAGTGCCACAATATAGCCCAAAAATTTTTAAATTACCAGCTTGTATTTTTCTTGGATTTGTGCTTGATTTTGGCAAACTGAGCCCAAACCCAACAGGCAAAAGGCGGGCGGATTTGTCAAGGTTTGGTGGAAAATTTTTTGTAAAAAAGTGCGGTCAAGCGTTTTTAACATAATGGATAATCAGATTGCCCCCCGATTAAACACTTCTCTTAGCTCAAAACTGGTGTGAAGCTGACTGACCCCATCAATTTTGCTCAGTCTGTGAAGCAAAAACTCTTCATAGTGGCTCATATCACGCACCACGACTTTAAGCAGATAATCTTCTGACCGTCCTGTTACTACGCTACAACTGACAACTTCATCAAAGGCGGTGATTTGTTTTTCAAATTCGCCAAAGCGTTCGGCGGTGTGCTTGTCCATACTGACCGCCACAAAGACCGACAGCGTATTGCCCAGCGAGCGTGCGGACGTGTGGGCATGATAGCCTGTGATGACCCCCGTATCTTCCAGTCGTTTAATCCTGCGAATCACAGGCGTGGCAGATAAATTAACCTGTTCACTGATGTCGGCGATGGCAAGGCGGGCATTATCAGTGAGCAGTTTTAAAATTTTATGGTCGGTGATGTCTAGGTGGGGTAAGGGTGTTGTCATAAGTAGAAAAAATGAAAATTTTAGTAGATTTTACCATGTTTTTATTATTTTATGGTAAATTTTAATAAATTGGGGGAAAATTTTTTGTAAAATTGGTAAAAAAATCACGCCAAATTTTGCTATGATGTGCCATTATTTATTTAACAGTGAGCCTGTCATGCCAACCCCTAAAATTACCCCAAAAAATTCAGCGTTTGATTTTACCAAATACCGCCCCTTTGAGTTTGCTCCGCACTTGCCTGACCGCACTTGGTGTGATAAACGCATAGAAAAAGCCCCGATTTGGGCGAGTGTGGATTTGCGAGACGGCAACCAAGCCTTGATTGACCCCATGACTATTGAACAAAAGTTAAAGTTTTTTAAACTTTTGGTGGCGGTCGGTTTTAAAGAAATTGAGATTGGTTTTCCTTCTGCTGCCCAAGTAGAATTTGATTTTACCCGTCTTTTGATTGAAGGTGGTCATGTGCCTGATGATGTAACCTTGCAGGTGCTGGTGCAGGCTCGTGAGCATTTGATTGAGCGAACCTTTGAGGCGTTGGCGGGGGCAAAGCGTGCCATTGTTCATGTCTATAACAGCACATCAAAGGTGCAACGTGATAAGGTTTATCAGCTTGACAAAGATGGCATTAAGGCGATGGCGGTCAATGGGGCGACCTTGCTAAGAGACATCGCCAAACGCTATCCTAAGACCCAGTGGACTTTTCAGTACAGTCCAGAGAGTTTTAGTCAGACCGAGACAGATTTTGCCATAGAAGTGTGCCAAGCGGTGTGTGATGTGTGGCGACCCCAAGACGGTCAAAAAGTAATTTTAAACCTGCCGGCCACCGTAGAAGCATCAACGCCAAATCTATATGCCGACCAAGTAGAGTATTTTTGTCGTCATCTGCCCAGCCGTAAAGACGTGGTCATCAGTTTGCACACGCATAATGATAGGGGCTGTGGCGTGGCAGCAAGTGAGCTTGGTGTGATGGCGGGGGCTGACCGTGTGGAAGGCACGCTACTGGGTAATGGTGAACGTACGGGTAACATGGACATTTTAACGATGGCGATGAACTTGTACACGCAAGGGATTGATCCTGAGCTTGATTTGTCGCAAGTCAGCGAGATTGTGCAGGTGGCGACCGAATGCACCAATTTGCCCGTACATCCACGCCATGCCTATGTTGGTGAGCTTGTGTTTACGGCATTCTCAGGTTCACACCAAGATGCCATCAAAAAATCATTGGATTATAACGAAAAGCACCCTGAAACCGAAAAGCATTGGGACGTGGCATATCTGCCCATTGATCCTGTGCATATTGGACGCAGTTATCAAGATGTGGTGCGTATTAACAGTCAGTCTGGCAAGGGCGGGGTGGCGTATGTTTTACAGCGTCATTATGGCTTTGATTTGCCCCGTTGGACACAGATTGATTTTGCCAAAGTGGTGCAAAATGAGGCTGAAAACCTTGCTCGTGAATTAAAGACCGATGAGATTTTGGACATTTTTACCAAAACCTTTTTAACCCAAGAAATATTTAGATTAAGCGATTATCAAATCAGCAACAAAGGTGGGGACGTGTCGTTTCAGGGGCAAGTTGCCACGTCCGCTGATGTGCTGGAAATCATCGGTCAGGGTAATGGGGCGTTATCAGCGTTCATTGATGGGCTGGTTAAGGTAATGGGTAAGAGCATTCATGTTACCAACTATTCAGAACATGCCATCAACACCAAAGCCACCGTCAGCGTATTAGATGATGAGTTTGGTGATAATCAGACCAATTCGGCGGCGGTGTCTTATGTTCAGCTTAATATTGACGGAAAGATTTATTCTGGCATTGGTGTGTGCAGTAGTACCGTATCGTCCATGTTAAAAGGCGTGTTGTCGGCATTATCGCAGGCGTGATAATGCCAAAGACCAAAAAGAGTGGAGAAATTCACTCTTTTTTATATTATTGGCATATTTAAAAATTTGTTGATAAAATGTTATCAAAATGACCATTATCCCTAAAAAATAAATCCCAATGGGTCATTTATGCTAAAATGGCATTGTTCTCATTGATTGATTTTATTCACAGCTCATGCAAACCAATATCACTGATTTTTTTAAAAAAATATTTTATGATTTGTACCAAAGCATCTATGTGTCGTTAGGTGGGTCGCTTGATGATGGTGTGATAAATTGGGCAGAGCATGGTTTTGCTTTTTTGACCATTGGTATTAAATGTGCAATTTTACTGATTATCATCGGATTTTTTTATTGGATATTGGTATATTTGGTAAAACACCTAAAACATGATCTGCATTTATCTCAACGTCAAGTTTGGATAGTCAGAGCTGTATTGCGTTATGCGTGGATTGTGATTAGTGTATTGGCGGTCATGACCCAAATTGGCATAAAAACTCCAACCATCACAGCAACCGCTAAGGCAACCACTTGGGCAGGATTTTATTATGTGCTTTGGGCAAACAGCGGGCAAATATTGGCAAGCGTGTTCAGGCATTATGAATTGAATGCGTCCATTGAACAATTATTAAAAAATCTCATATCAGTCATCATCATGGTGCTGGCATTGGGGACAATTTTAGCCCAATTTGGTTTTGATATCGTCTCATTGGTAGCAGGTCTTGGTATCGTAGGTTTGGCAGTGGGTTTTGCCGCCCAAAGTACACTTGCAAATTTTATTGCAGGGATTACCATTTTGGTGGAGCAATCTTTTCAGGTGGGCGATTGGATTAGAATTCATGACCAAGAAGGGCGGGTGGTAAAAATCTCATTGCGAGCCACGCAAATTTTAGACCGTGATAATATCATCATTATCATTCCTAATTCTACCATGTCATCATCACAAGTAACCAATCTGACATCTAAAAAAATGATAAGATTTCACACCAAAATTAAAATATCATTAAATGCCGATGTTAATCTTGCCAGAGAAACTATTTTAAACAAACTTGCCAAAGATGAAGTGATTTTAAAACACCCAGCTCCGATGGTTACAATCAGTGAAGTGGGTGAATATGCGATATATTTAATCATACGATTTTGGGTTGCTCCGTTATCGGTGGCACGCATTCCTATCATCACAGAACAAATTAACGAAAAAATCAAAGATTCTTTATGTGAAGCAAATATTGAAATTCCTTATCCTTATATGAATTTGGCTTGGCAGACATCGTCAGACGCACAAGAAAATTCATCAGATAAAACACATGATGCAAAAACTGTGTTATAATGCATAGTTTTGCAAAGCTCACAAAATTATTGTCATGCCCATCACGCCTTTTGCCTACTTTACTCCCACCGCCTTTGATGTTGTTATTACTTGTGCGGACGGTCTTGAAAACGCCTTGCTGATAGAGCTTGATTTGTTTGGGCTGTCAGGTCAGATTGTGCGTACAGGGCGTGTGCGTGTGCGTGTATCGCTTGCTCATTTTTATAAAATCTGTCTGTACAGTCGTGTGGCAAGCCGTGTCTTGCTACCCATTGGTGAGTATCATTTTCGCCAAAAAACGCAAACCATCAGCCAAGTGCGTGAAAGTGGCGGTAAAAAAACCACCCGTACGATTGAGACCAAAGTCATTGACGAAGATGTGCCTACCGCTTTGTATGAGTTTGCCAGTCGCTATGATTGGACGAGCATTTTTGGCGTGGATAACACCTTTGCCATACGTCTGTCCACCGACAAACGCCTGTCGGTAAACCAACAATTCGCCACTTTACGCATCAAAGATGCTGTTGCTGACTGCTTTAATAAAAAGTTAGGTGAGCGACCAGATGTGGACAAATCCCCCGATTTTTATATTTATGCCCATGCCACAGGTGAGCTTGCCGAGCTGTATCTGGACTTATCAGGCACAAGCCTACACAGACGGGGCTATCGTGTGGCGAACACGGATGCACCCCTAAAAGAAAATCTTGCGTCTGCTCTTTTGTACGAATGTAACTGGCATAAAGGCGAGCATACTGCCATCATTGACCCCATGTGTGGCTCTGGCACACTCATTACCGAAGCTCTTTTGATGAAAACCGCCTACCCTGTGGGCATTGACAAAAAAGCAAGTGATTTTGGTTTTTATCATTGGAAGCACCACGATGATGAGCTGTGGCAAACCTTTGCCAATCAAGCCTTAGATGACTTTCATGCCAACCTTGCAAGCCTTGAACAAGACTTGATAAAAGGTAGTTTTACCGCCCTTGCCTTAGATGCTGACGCTCATGCCGTGCGTGCCTGCCACAAGAACCTGATGGCGTCTGCCCTTGCCCCTATTGCCGAGTACGTCCGCCTAGAACAGCGACCGCTCGCTCACACAAAAGCGGTGCTGACCGAGCTTGCCACCGCCTATCCACTTGTCATCACCAATCCTCCCTATGGCGAACGGCTGGGCGAGAGCGATTTTATCAAGCCTTTGTATCACGGCTTGGGGCTTATCGTGGCGGACGGCTTACGCCATGTGGGGCGTGCGGACATGGCGGTGCTGGCAAGTCATATTGAACATACTGACACTTTGCCCATCAGTGAGCCAAACACCCTAAAATGCCACAATGGAGCATTGACGGTCTATTTTCGTCATGGGGCAGTAGATTTTGCCAAAACTGACCATTTGGCACATGACTTGATTGTGAATTTTAATAAAAAAGACATTAACAATCCTGACAGCCAAGAATTTATCAATCGTTTACAAAAAAATATCGTGGCTTTAAAAAAGTACGCCCAAAAAAATAATATCAGTAATATGCGAATTTATGACGCTGACCTGCCTAATTATAATGTGGCGATTGATGTTTATGGCGATAAAATTCATGTGCAAGAATACGCCCCACCAAAACAAATTCCCACCGATGTTGCCAAAGCCCGTTTTAATTTGGTATTATCCGCCATTCGTAAGATTTTTAATGTCCACCGTGAAAGCATTTTTATTAAAACCCGTATGCGACAATCGGGCAATGACCAATACACCAAAAACACCAAAGATGACAATCAAAAGTCTAAAAAAATGTATGTCGCTCATGAGCATGGGGCATATTTGTATGTGAATTTTACTGATTATTTGGATACGGGACTGTTTATTGACCACCGCAATATTCGTGAAATGATAAAAAACACCAGTCGTGGCAAAAATGTGCTAAATCTTTTTGCTTATACTTGCACTGCCAGCGTGCATTCGGCAATGGGTGGGGCAAAATCGGTAACAAGCGTGGATTTATCTGCCAATTATCTTAATTGGGGTAAACAAAATTTTGCTCTAAATGGGCTTGATTTGACCGCCACAACAACAGACGGTATGCCAAAATATCAGTTTATTGCCACCGATGTGTTTGACTGGCTAAAAAATAATACCGAACAATTTGACGTGATATTTATTGACCCGCCGACTTTTTCAAATTCCAAAAAGTTTAAGGGAACGTTTGATGTACAAAGAGATCATGTTGCCTTGATTAGTCGTGCCATGAACCGCCTTGCTCCAAATGGCGTACTGTATTTTAGTAATAACTTTACCAAATTTGTGCTGGACGATAAAATTAAACACCGATATGAAGTGGTGGAGATGACCGATAAAACCATTGGTGTGGATTTTAATCTTAAAAAACCCATTCATCAAAGTTTTAAAATCACGCATAAAAATCAAATGATGAAAGTTTATGAAATTGAAAGTGCATTTGATACGGTTAATGATGACTGGCAAGATGATGTCAAAAACAAACGCCCAAAAGTAAAATCCGCCCATTCATCAAATAAGGGAGATTTTAAAAAGTCATCACCCAAACAAGGCGATAAATTTAAATCAAAAAAAGACAATCGCCAAGCTGACAGTTGCCAAGAGAATATTAAACCCCAAAAAACCAAAAACCCTAAAGTGCGATATGAAAAGATTAATGGAAAACTTGTCGCTACACCAATTAAAAATGCCCAATCCAGTCAATCCGATGCACCCAAAAAATATACAGTAAAACCAAAACCATAAGTTTATGTAAAGGTTTGGATTGATGAGGGTTATTTATTTGCCTGACATACCAAGCCAAATATTAAAAACAAAATTTGAGAAATAATCATGACCGACAGCCAAACTTTAACCGATGAAATCTTAAATGATGTAGAAAGCCATTCTGAAATCATTCACGCCTTATCTGCCGAAAGCGACCGAGAGACGGCGATAGGCAGTGATGATGAGCATGAATTTAATGATGGCATCAAATCTGCTCGTTTTAAAAAACTACAAAAGAAACTGCGTAAAGAAGTGTCGTGGGCCATCCGTGATTTTAACATGATTGAAGACGGTGATGTCGTCATGGTGTGTGTCTCTGGCGGTAAGGACAGTTTTACGCTACTGGATATTTTGCTGTTTTTAAAACGCATTGCCCCGATTAATTTTGATGTCGTGGCGGTCAATCTTGACCAAAAACAGCCCAATTTCCCCGAACACGTCCTGCCTGAATATCTATCCAAGCAAGGCGTACCACATTATATCCTAGAAAAGGACACATACAGCATCGTAAAATCAGTCGTCCCCGAAGGTAAAACCTACTGCTCGGCGTGTTCTCGCCTAAGACGTGGTTCACTGTACGGCTTTGCCAAACAAATTGGGGCGACCAAAGTGGCACTAGGACACCATAGAGACGATATTTTGGCAACTTTCTTTTTGAATTTGTTTCATGGTGGCAGTCTAAAAGCCATGCCCCCCAAGCTGTTATCTGATGACAAACAAAACGTGCTTATCCGTCCGCTTGCCTATGTTGCCGAAAAAGACATCATCAAATACGCCAATTATAAGCAGTTTCCCATCATTCCTTGTGGGCTGTGTGGTTCACAAGAAAATCTACAACGGGCAATGATAAACGATATGCTCAAAGAGTGGGATAATGCTCACCCAAAACGCCTAGCCAGTATGTTTAAAGCACTACAAAATGTCGCCCCAAGTCAGCTTGCCGACCGAGAGCTGTTTGATTTTGAGAGCCTAAAAATTGAGCGGACGGACGATGAACGCCTCTTTGAGGGCGATAACATTCAGGTGGGTGTCAGTGATGAGCTTGCCAAAATGGGTTTGCCCACCGCTCCGCAAGTGCAAACTTTTAATCCAAAATTTGATAAGGATAAGGGAAATAAAATTCCTGTGATAAATCCACTACTATAAACGGAGTAATTCAATGAAAATGTTAAAATTGGCAATGGCAGGTCTTGCTATTTCTGCAACGCTGTCTTTATCGGGCTGTCTTACAATGTACACCCAGATGGCATACAAAAGCACTGAAACCAGACAGCATACCATCTTAAAAGACACCATTACCGCTGTTGCCAAACCAAAAACGCCCATTCCTAATTATGAGGGTGCGATGGTGCTTGTGGGGAAACAATACAGTTTTTTTGGTCAAGCCACATATTGGCGAGGGTAAGGATGTTTTTGGTAAGATTTTTGACAAGATAGATTTGAGTCATTTGTATATTACTTTTCCAGAAAATAGAGACTCAAATCGGGTAATGGATTTGCGTGTTTATCAACATCAAACAAATCCCACCACTTCTAGATACAAAATGGTGAATTTTAGTTTTGCAAAACCCACCAAAAATGTTAAGGCGAATGAGCAAAAAACACTGACGGATTTGGGCTTTAAATGCGAAACTGGTATGCTAGATAATCAAGAATACCTTGTTTGTAAACAAGCGGTGCGTAGTGATTTTATTGTGGCAGAGCAAGCGCGTAATGCCAAAGATTTGCCTTATCAGTTTAAAGAACCGCTCACATTGCATTTTTATAGCGAAGAAGAGTACCAAAAAACCCGCCCCCAATATGCGTTGCTGATGCCATTGTCATTAGCGGTAGATGTGGCGATGTTGCCAATTGCTTTGCCAGCGAGTATGGCAATGCTTGGCGTGGCAGGTGTGAGCTGTATTGTAATATCCGATCCTTGTTTTAAGTTTTAGTGTTAATTTTATAAAGGTAATGATATGAATAACCTGCAGTTAAATGTCATGATTAGTGCTGATGAAATCGCCCAAATGGTGGCAAGACTTGGCAAACAAATCACTGCTCATTATCAAAATAGCGATAAAGAACTGATTTTAATCGGTCTTTTGCGTGGTTCGGTCATTTTTATGGCGGATTTGTGCCGAGCGATTGACAAACCGCACGAGTTTGATTTTATGACGGCGTCCAGCTACGCAAAGGGGACGGTATCTAGTGGCGATGTTAAGATTTTAAAGGATTTGGATGGCGACATTCGTGGCAAAGATGTGCTGATTGTGGAAGATATTATTGACTCAGGGCGTACGCTGTCCAAAGTTGTGGAAATATTAAAAACTCGTGAGCCAAACTCCATTGAGCTTTGTACGCTCATCAGTAAGCCGTCTCGCCGTGAGATAGAGATGGACGTGAGATTTTTGGGTTTTGAAGTAGAAGACCGCTTTATCATCGGTTATGGCTTGGATTATGAGCAAAAATATCGTAATTTGCCGTTTATTGGAGAGATTGGTCTTTGATGATTGAGTGGCGTTTTTAAAATACAATGGTTAAAAACCGTCCTTATTGGGCGGTTTTTTTTAATGACCAGACGGGCAAGTGGATTTTGTCAAAGTTATAAAAACAGACAATCAGTGCATCTTATTTTATCATGCACCAAGCCAAAATATGACGGACATAATATAAGCTGATAAAATCATGATTTTGGTGATGAATGTTTTATACTACCAAGCATCAAATTTAAAATTTTTGGAGCAATTACCATGAGTATGCACCTACTGTCATTGTCGGCAGAAAAGTTTGTCTAAACCCACAAAAATCCTGTGGTTTTATATTGTTTTTTTTTTTTGATGTTGTGTTACAATGCCAAAAATTGAGCATTAAGGAGATGATGATGAAAAACGTATTATTTTTGGTAACAGGTATGACCCCACAAATCATCACTGAGACGGTGTGGGCGTTGGCGTGTGACCCTGCTTTATCAGATGATGAGCGGTTTGTGCCTGATGAGATTTGGGTTTTGACCACTGAACATGGGTCTAACCTTATCAATACCCGCTTGTTTGAAAAAGGGATTTTTGAGCAGTTTAAAAAGGATTATCCGATTTTATCGCACATTCAATTTGATAAAAATTCTGTGTACGTGATTGAAAATAATCAAGAAAAATTATCAGATTTAAAAACACCGCTGGATAACGAATTGACCGCTGATTTGATTTGCCAAAAAGTACGTGAGTTCACCCAAGATGACGATACTCGCTTACACGTCTCTATCGCAGGCGGGCGTAAAACGATGGGTTTTTACGCAGGTTATGCCCTGTCGCTGTATGGACGCAGTCAAGACACGATGTCGCACGTTTTGGTGAGTGGTGAGTTTGAAAATGTGCCAGATTTTTATTACCCCACAACAGACAGTAGAATTATTACCAATAATAAAGGCGAATCGTTGGATACCAAAAATGCCAAAGTTTGGCTGGCTAATATTCCCTTTGTGCGTATGAGCGAAGCCATTTCTGATAAGCACCAGTTAAAACAAGGAGCGAGTTTTAGTGAAGTGGTTGAAGTGATTAACCGTTCTTTTGAGCCTATTACGCTCACTTTGTTTATTAAAAAAAGACTTATCCAAATCAACGAGCAAGAGCCCAAAAAACTAAATCCCATTAATTTTGCTTTTTTGCATTGGTTTTGCGATTATCATTTGCAAGGCAAGGGAATTAAAGCTCCAACCAATAATAAGACTGATTACGCAACTGACGAAATTGCCAAAAATAAATTTGCAGAAATTTCAAAAGAGTTTAATCGTTATTATGAATATCAAAAAGCTGTCGCTGAACAACTGGTGGACAAAAAATTCTTTATAGAAACCAAGTCAAAACTTTATAGTAAATTAGTGGAAGTTTTGGGTGGTTTGGAGTTGGCAAATCGTATCATGCCCATTAAAAATGAGCAAACAGATGAGTTTTGCTTACCAAAATCTTTAAAGGTGATAATCAATGATGGCAAAGAGATGAAAAAGGAGAAGTGATGAAATTACCCCAATTTAACAACAGACCCACGCCACTAAGGGCGACTTACCATATCAATACGCCCATGTTTGTGGCAGGGGCAAACCAAAATGAAGCCGAATTGACACCCACGTCTTTTAAGGGGGTCTTGCGGTTTTGGTGGCGTGCTTTAAACTGGTCGCATATCCGCCTAGAAAGCCCAAACAAAGAACACGCCCTAAAAGAGCTACATGAGCAAGAAGCCAAATTGTTTGGTGTTGCCAGTAGTGATGTTCGTACCCAAAAGAAGCTACATAATGGGCAGGGTGCTTGTTTTGTTAATGCGTTGTCATTATCAGGTGGTAGAATATGGAATTACACCCAAAATCAATCAGGGGTAAATTATCTGTTGGGGCAAGGTTTGTTTAGGGGTAATTTGATACGAAAGGCATTTGCTCAGGGTCAAACCTTTACGGTGGATTTGACGGTCGGCGACGATGTGCAAGGCATTCAAGATGTGTTGCGACTTATTGGGTTGCTAGGTAGTTTTGGCTCACGTTCTCGGCATGGGTTTGGTTCGGTAACGCTGATAGAGCTTGCTTGTAAAAACATCGGCGATGATGAGTATCAGTCCATTGCCTTTGAACAAGACCTAAAAACCGCTTTAACAGAACTTTTTAAGAGATATCGTTGTCGTGAGAATAAAGAGCTACCGCCTTTATCGGCTTTTTATCAAGACACTAGGGTTGACATCGTTGGCAATGGCAACAAAGACGCACTAGCCATTTTAAAAGATATGGGCGATGAAGAGCAGATGTATCGCAGTTTTGGTAAAGACGGCATGGTTGGTAGGCAGACAGCTGAGAAAAATTTCAAAGATGACCATGATTTTGCTCTAAATCTATTCAAGCCAAAGCCTAATACTATCACGCACCCAAAAAGAGTGGTATTTGGGTTGCCCCATAACTATTTTTATTCAGGCAATAGTACTCGTCATAGTGCCAATATGGACGCTGATACAGGGCGTAGGGCATCGCCATTATTTCGCCATGTGCATAGATTGGCAAATGGCAATCATCAAGCGGTGTTATGTCTGCTTAAAAGTGAGTTTTTGCATGAGCAATCACGGATTGATATTGTTGCCAAAAAAGATAATAACCGCAAAAAGCTATCTGTATCAGCAAATGCAGATTGGCAAACCATTACAAACTTGATGAATCGTTTTAATGGAGAGGCTTTATGAATAATGATAAAAAATACTTCCATTTTACCTTAGGACCAGTGCAAGGGTTTGTGGCACAGGCACGGCGTACCAGAGATTTTTGGGCGGGGTCATTTTTGTTGTCGTGGCTCGCTGGCGTGGCAATACAGGCGGTTAAGGTGCAGGGCGGACAGGTCAAATTTCCCATTCCTGATGATAACTTTTTACAAGCGATTGCCACAGGTCAAGCGACAACCTTGCCACGGCAGGGCGGTATCCCAAACCGCTTTATGGCGGACATTACCGAATGTAGTGATTTTAGCGGTCAAGCGGTGGTAGGTGCGGTAAAAACCGCTTGGCAGGCAGTGGCGGACAGCGTGTGGGAGCATGACAGACAAGGGCTTGAACAGGCAGACTACCCTACCAAAACCATTTGGGAGAGACAAAATGCCAAGTTTTGGGATATGACTTGGGTTATCACGCAGGGTACCGATACCAGTGCATTGGATAAACGCAAAAATTTCCGCACGCACATGGCATCGGTAGAGAGTGGTTATAAGTGTATGATGATGGAAGGCTATCAGGAGCTAAGTGGGGCTAGTGATAAAAATAGCGGTGATAAACGCCGAGCCTATTGGACGAGCCTAAAATATCATGCCGATATTGGGCTTGATTTGAGAGACGGCGAAGAGCTGTGTGCGATAGCCTATATCAAACGCCGTTTTGTGCATATTTTTAATAAAGTCAAACAAAGCATTGACGTTAATGGCAAGTCCATTATGGTGCATGGCTGGCAGTTGCCCCATAACGTGCCGTCTGTGGCGTATATGGCAGGCGTGCCTTGGCTAAAAAAGGTGATAAAGGCGGACGATGAAGGGTCTAAACTGTTTGATGAGTTTTTGTTAAGTATTGATGAAATAACACGTCAGACATCATACCGCTTGCCAAAATCCGAAAGCAAAAACCATGTTTACAGCATTCAGCAAAGCGTGGATAAAAAGACCTTAAAAGAGCTAAGTTTGGACGGTAATATTTATTTTAGTACTCATTGGGAAAATCTAAACAATCTGGTGGGCGATAAAAACAATTATGACGGACGCATTGATGAGTATTTGCCAAAAATCAAACGCAGTCTAAGGGCGGTGTATGAGTCATTGGGTGAGCCGTCCCCTTATTATGCCATTTTGCTGATGGACGGCGACAGTTTGGGTAAACAGATGAGCGAATCAGAGCGTCAGCCCATTATCAGCCATGCCCTAAATGATTTTACCAAACAAGCCCAACAAGTTGTCAAAGAGCATGACGGATTTTTGGTATATGCAGGGGGCGATGACGTGCTTGCGTTATTTAGCCTAGATGATGCCATGCGTGCTGGCGTGGCACTACAACAATGCTACAAAGACTGTTTTGGCAACGCAAGTGAAAAACATGGTAAAGGCAAGGGCGACAATGGTTCGGACGTGGTTGTGCATTCTACCTTGTCAGGGGCGATAAATTATTGCCATATCGGCACGCCACTTACCCATGTGTTAATGGATAGTCATGATTTATTGGATAATATCGCCAAAGACGGTACAGGCAGAAATGCCCTAGCGGTGCGAGTGCACAAACCGTCAGGTCAAGCGGTGCAGTGGTCATTGCCTTGGGATAAGGTGCTTGATAAGGACAGTTTGCAAACACTCAATAAGCAATTTGGTTTTGATGACGAAAATACCCCTGTCATAGAAGCACTTGCCCGAGCAATGAGTGGGCAAAAATTGACAAATGAGACAATTAACGAACAAAAGCTGATAGATGAAACGATGAGTGAGCAAAAGTCGGCAGATAAGGTATCGCCATTTTCCACAGGGTTTTTTTATAAAACCCGTCATCTCATGGGTATGCTTAATGAGATGATGCTAAAAAATGAGTTAAATGCAGATGATGCTACCAGTTTGTTGTTGGCAGAATATATGCAATCGGGCAATTTACGCAAAATTAAAGAAGATAAGCAAAAAAAGTTACTGAGTATCTTTAAAGTACTGATTGAGCAAAGCAAAGACTACCGTTCAAAGATTGATGACGGAAAAGCAACAATTGATGATAAGTCTGGCAAAAAATTAACAGGCGATGCGGGTATTTTGCTAAGAATTCTGGGACAAAAAGGGCTTGGTAAAGGAGATAAATCGTGAGTGATGTGGTGATAAAGTTTGAGCCTGTGGACACATGGTTTTTTAGAGAATCTCGTCCGCATGGGAGTGTGGGAGCGAACGCCTTAAACTCAGTATTTCCGCCACCTGTGCGGACACTCATGGGGGCGGTGCGTTCGTGGATTGGCAATGAGTATCTTACCAAGCAACGGCAGTCTTGGGATAATCTTGCCAAATTGCCTGAGCTTACTGCTGTGATTGGCAACGAAAAACAGCTTGGCAGTATCAAACCCCGTGGGGCGTTTATTGCTGATGACAGTGGCGATAAGACGGCTTATTATTTGCCCATGCCTGTCAATGTCTGTACCAAAAACGATGACAAGGCGATTTATTTGGCGTTTGATTTGACCCAAGAATGTTTTGAGACAGACATTGGCAATATCAGATTGCCAGAATTACCCAAAAAAGACGGCACAGACACCGCAGGTTTTAAACCTATGGAAAACACGTGGCTATCCAAGACGGCGTGGGAGCGACTGTTGGCAGGTGATTTGTTAGCGTTAGATCAAGACAGGGCGGTATGTCAGCAGAGCGATTTTTTGACGCAAGAATATCGGCTAGGCATTGAAATTGATAAACATCGCCAAGTCCAAGACAGCAAACTTTATCAAACCACGCATTTGCGATTAAAGCCTGATATTTCGGTCATGTTACCAGTTCATTATAATGCCGATGATTTGAAAGTTTTAAATCAAAAGCTAGACGGCAATCCGCTTGTGCGTGTGGGCGGTGAAGCTCGTATGGCAAGTTTGGGGTTTGGCTCGGCAGATTATTTGCCAAATGCCCCAAAGACGATTGGCAAAGTGGTCAATGGCAAAAAACGCTTTATGCTGTATCTTTTGACAAAATTACCTGTCAAAGATGACTGGCTACCTGTGGGATTTGCCCCTTGTGAGCAAGGATTTGCAGGCGTGGTGCGTGGTGTTAGTATGACCATGATTTCAGCGTGTATCGGTAAGGCTCATCGTGAAGGGGGCTGGAATCAGCTCACGCACGAACCCCGAGCCATTGAAAATCACCTACCCGCAGGCAGTGCGTTTTTTGTGGAAGTGGATAACGATGTATCTGATGATGAGATACGAGCCTTGCACGGTCAAACTTTTTATGACAAAGATGATGACTATCATAGCCAAGATTGGGGTTATGGGGTCATGCTTGTCGGTCAAATTTTGTAATTTTTATTAAGGATTTTTTATGTCTAAATTAATGATGAATATGGTTGCCCAAACGTCAATCCATGCAGGGGCAGGACAGGCGATGAGTGTGATTGATTTGCCTATTCAGCGTGAAGGGCATACCATGCACCCTGTGATTTTTGGGTCTAGCATGAAAGGAGCGTTGCGTTTTCATGCCAAAAAAACCACCGAAAACGACAAGATTTTGGCGGTATTTGGGGCGGATTCAAATGCAGATGATACCCATGCAGGGGCGGTAATGATTAGCGATGCCAAATTGCTGTTATTGCCTGTGCGTTCATTAAATGGCTACTTTAAATGGGTAACTTGCCCTGCCTTGTTACGCCGTTATCTTAAAGACTGTCAGCGTGTGGGTGTTAAAGATGTTTTTGAATTGCCTGATTTGAGTGCGTTAAAACTTGATAATGTCTGTGTGATTGATAACAAATACGGTACAGTGTTTTTAGAAGAATTTGCCTTGACCACAATCACGGCAGGTTTGGATAAAGTGAGTGAAACTCTTGCCAAAGATTTTAATTTGGATAAATCCGCCTTAGACAGTCAGCTGTGTGTGGTTAGTGATGACTTATTTAGCTATTTGGCTCAAAACAGCACGCCTGTCAATGCTCATATTGCCTTAGATGATAACAAGACGGTCAAAGTAGGGGCATTGTGGTATGAAGAGACCCTACCGCCAGAGACGGTCATGTACAGCGTCATTCAATGCACCAGTTCACGCAAAAAAGGGCTGGATTTGAATGCCGATGAAGTGGCATTTATTTTACAATCTATGTTTGGCAACGAGCCATTTTTACAAGTGGGTGGCAATGAAACGGTCGGTATGGGCTGGTTTGAAGTAAAATTTGTTCAGGGGGTGAATTCATGAGCACAAAAAGCGTTGTGGTAAAAAAGGGTGATAATACAGATGATGTTTTGCAATCAAGAGACCAAAAGCGTGCCAAACACGCCCTAGATAACGTACAAAAATTGGTCAATGACAATCAAGACGGTCAAAAATTCAAATCTGCTGTCTCTGGCTTGCCTGCCATGATTCATAGCAATGGTTTAGGTCATGCGTTTGCGTTTTATCTTAGCGACCCAAGCAAATTTCCAGAGCGTGAAAAAATTACTGAAATTGTGTTTGATTGGCTTAAAGAAAGTGGCGTGTATGGTGATGATGTTAAAAATGATAAAGATGAGAGATTTAACGCCCTAAATATCGTTACTCAATCGGATTTAAAAACACACCTTATCGCCCAACAAGAAGCCCAAGCATATATTTTGTGGTTAAAAAAGTTTGTGCGAGCATTGTTTGCCGAGCCAACACAAAAGCAGGGGGAGTAAATGTTACCGATTTATAATTCTGCCAAAACTTATCAAACTGCCCAAGAGATTTTTGGCGACCATAGCCATTCAGGATTGTGGTTTGAGCGGTTTTATGATTATTTGATTTACAAGGAAAGCGGTCATTTTGTTGATTTAAATGATGCCGAACGCTTGCTCTGTGATGAAAAGGATAAAGAAAAAAAGCGTTTATTGGGAGAGTTTGAAAGAGATGAAAGGCAATCTAAGGGTAAGAAAGAGAGCAAAATAATCAATTATGCTCATAAAAAAGGTAAGCGGTCATTTATCAAATCCATTGGTACAAAAGATGGTAAAAGAGAATGTGGCAATGATAAAGCCCTATCCGCCTATGCCAAAAGAATGGCAAAGCTATGTCAAGCCAATCGTGGCAAGGTGTGCGTATATAAAAATGACTGGCTTGTCGCCATTGGTTTGGGTAATAGCCACCCCCTAGAAAATGGACTGCTATGGCACCCAACGCTTGGTGTGCCGTATTTTCAAGGCAGTACGGTCAAGGGCATGGCGCGAGCATTGATGACGGCATGGGGAGCGGACGAGAATATTATTACCAAATGGTTTGGTTCGTCCAGTGCGGACGGTCAGACGGGTGATTTTGTATTTTTGGATGCTGTGCCTGTGTCGTCTGTCATGCTAAAAGAAACCCTTGCCACCCCACATTATGGCGATTGGTATCTAAAAGGGGCGGATAACCCAACCGATAAAAGCGTACAGCCTGCCGACTGGCATTCGCCTGTGCCTGTGGGATTTTTGGCGGTGGAAAAAGCCGTCATGCAGTTTGGGGTCATGCCACGACAAGGGGCAAGCGTCAGTGATGATGAGATTGAGCAGATTAACAACGTCATCGCACTTGCGTTAGAGCATATTGGTATCGGTGCAAAAACCGCAACAGGCTATGGGCGAATGGTGGTTGATGAAAGTAGCAATCACAAAATGCAAAAAGAGCTTGAAGAAGAAAAGGCTTATTTGGAACAGCGAAAAGTGGAATTAGAAGCTCAGAAAAAGCTACAAGAAGCCTTAAAAAATGCCAGTGAGATTGAAAAACAACTTGCAACACAGATTTTAACTCATCAATGGGAAAAGGCGGATAATGCGGTCAAAGAGAGCTTTACTCAGTCTATCAGTGATTGGCTAGATAAATTAGAAGCTGACCCCAATCCACAAGCGGTTGCAAGATTTGTGCAGATTGCTCATATCCATTATCCTGCCCAAATGAAAAGACCAGATAAAGCAAAGCCAAATCAACAGGTTTGGATTAAGCGATTATTATCACTGAAACAATAGAGGTACAACATGAATACACAAGTATGTATCGCCACAGGTCAGCCATTGGCGAATTTGATTGCATTATTGCATTTTAAGCCACAAAAAGTGATTGTTGTGGCAACCGAATCCATGAAACAAAACGCCAAAAATTTCAAAAAAATCCTAAACGATTTGGAAATTGAGAGTGTGTATATTGCAGATAGTTGTCCTGATACAGATTTAGCAAAAATATCAGAGTTTTTAAAGGAAAAGGTTTTACCAAAACTGCCCAATGAAAGCTGTATTTTTAATCTCACGGGGGGTACAAAACTGCATAGTTTCTCTATGTATGAAGCATTTAAGGCTCGCCACCAAGATGATAAATTCATCTATGTAGATACCAATAACCGCCTAATTGAACACTATCCAACCGCTCATCATGCGTCTTTCAATGAAGTCCTGCCATCTGTCTTAACCGCACAGATGACCTTAAAGGGTATGGGTAAAAAATTTATCACAGCAGAATCTGATAAAGAAGATTGGGCAGATGAAGTATTACAAAGCGAAGAACTAACCTATTTTATTGCCAATAATATTAACGATGAAAATGTTAAGCAGTTAATTGGCGATTTAAATGGTATTATTGGTAAGCTTTATAATGGCGGTAAAAGCTTTGTTCTTGACAGTAAGCAGGGTGAATTACACCAAAAACCCAAAGGACTTGCCAGAGGCTTGCTAGAAAAGGCTCATGATTTGAAACTCATTACTTGGCACGCTGGCAGTGGCGATAGAAAGATAAGTTTTGACTGTTATGCACAAGCACGATATCTATCAGGGATTTGGCTTGAAGAATATGTGTGGTTTGTTGCATCCAAGATGGACTTTGAAGAAGTGTATAGTGGACTAAGATTTGGCAATCAGGCGGATAATGAGATAGACTTATTTATCCAGCACCAAAATACCGCATTGGCGATTGAATGTAAATCAGCCACCAGTACAAAAAACTCTGCAATTAGCCAAGATATGTTTCATAAGCTAAACAGTGTGGCAAATCGTGCCAGTGGGTCGCTGTGTCATAAGTTGTTTGTGTCAGCATTTCCCCTAAAAACCAAAAACGGTAATGATTTGCCATCTGTCAATCATGCTAGAGAGCAAGGTATTAAGATTGTGCAAGCACAGGATATTGTAGAAAATCTGCCTAAGTTATTGGCAAACTGGAAAGAAAAGGGTAGATTATCCATGAAATAAGCTTACATTCCCCCACATCTCATCCAAAAAACGTCATAATATCCCATTATGACGTTTTTCATAGGAAGTTTTATGACCACTTATTTTATCACTCGCCACATTGGTGCATTGGATTGGGCAGGTGAAAATGGTGTGCATTTTGACGTGCATTTGTCTCATTTGTTAGATTTTGATGAATTAAAGTCAGGCGATGTCATTATCGGCACATTGCCCGTCAATATCATCAGCCAAATCAACGAATTGGGCGTGCATTATATTCATCTGTCATTAACCATACCGCCCCATTTGCGTGGCGTGGAGCTAACCGCCGAGCAGTTGGACGAATGTCAGGCAACCCTAGAAGAGTTTTATGTCAAAAAATTGGCAAAAATCATCACTTAGGAAAAATCATGAATGAATTTGAATTAGCATTTCATATTGATAAAATTGCCCGATTAAAACATTTGGGCAAATGTGAAGAGTTGCGAACCTATGTCTCAAAACAGCCCAATGACATAAAAGCCCAACTAAATGTTTGGGTAAGTCAGGTATTGTCTAGATTGCAAAACGATGATATTAAGGATAAATTGCCACTTGCCAACCAACATAGCATAGACGGCTGGCAGGCGTTTTATGGTCATGATTATCATCAGGCACTGGATTTGTTTAATCAAGCGATGAATGAGTCAAACTGGCAACAGGCCACCCCAGATAGTAGTTTAGGCGTGGCAAAGGTCTATACTCGTACAGGGCATTGGCAGTTGGCAAAAGCGTGGTGCTTGTATTATTTGACATTGGCTAGGCGGTCTTTATGTCATTTTGATATGGCAAAGGGCTATGGGGCGTTGGCAGAGATATTTTTGCGAGCCAATGCACCCAAAGAAGCGTTAGGCTGTTTTCAAATGGCGTATCATCTCATGCCACTACAAAGTGGGCAAAAGGCACGCCAATATAACTTTATGGCGTCAGCACTGTTGCGTCATGGCGAGTTTTTGCGAGCGGAAGCCTTGCTGTATTCTAGCCATCAGGAGATTGAGCGGGCGTTATTGGTAGAGCCCGAGCTTGTGGAATACCAAGCAGGACTGTTGCATTCGCAAATGCGTTTTTCGTTTTTAGCGGTGTTGTCAGGTGGGGCGGTATCACCATTCGTGGATTTGGACAATATCAACCAAGCATCTGCTGTGGGTCTAAAAACCATGCCAAGCGGTATGCTGTGGGTGGTACATGGCATTTATAGCCTAAGCCAAAATGACCTAAAAAAGGCAAGCGATGAGTTTTATCAGGCGATGATGATTTTTGAAGGTCGGTTGTTGTTTGAATATCTGTGGGCAAGTCGCCTGTATCAGTATTGCCAAAAAATACAAGGCACGGATTATCAAGTATGTGATACAACCGTCAAAAAAGCCCAAGCGGTATTTGGCATAGAGCAAATCAATCCGCCCCAAACTCCTATCGTATTTGACCAGACGTGGCAAAATGTAGAGTTGCATAATCAAGGGTTTGTACAATTATTGCAAGATGATTTGGATAAGCAAGCATTGATTGATGTATGGCAACAATTTTTTATTTGACGAACAAAAGGTAAAATCATGAAATTTAATGACGTAAATAACAAAACAATCATTGTAACAGGTGCTGGCGGTGGCATGGGTCGGACGTGCTGTGAATACCTAAGCGGTCTAGGGTTTCACGTTTTGGCGATTGATTGCCATGAGGAGAGATTGTCATCAGTGGCAAATGACAAGACAAAAACGCTGTGCGTGGATTTGTCTGATGAGACGTTGGTAGAGCAGGTGAAGCAGGCGTTGGTAGGTTTACCGCCTGTGTGGGGGCTTGTCAATCTGGCGGGGATTTCGGTGGGCGATACGGTGGATAAATTATCGCTTGATGATTGGCAGTTGTCTTTTAATGTCAATGTAACGCCTGCGCTACGTTTAACTCAGCTTGTTGCCCCGATAATGAAACGAGCAGGCGGGGGTAGTATCGTCAATGTCAGCTCGCCTGTGGGCTATATCGGTGCTAGAAAGCCAAGTTATGCCACCAGCAAATCCGCCTTGCATGGTCTGACCGCAAGCTGTGCCAGAAATCTAGGGGCGGACAATATCCGTGTTAATCTACTGCTACCAGGTACAACCATTACTGAGATGACCAAAGATTGGAGTGTGGAGCGTCAAGCGTCCATTGCCAGAGAAAGTCTGCTCGGCAGGCTATGTACGCCCCAAGAAATCGCCGAAGGGATTGCATTTTTGTTAAGTGAACATAGTCGCTATATGTCAGGAGCGATTTTGGACATGACCTGTGGTAGTATGTGGGGGCATTGATATGAATACACCGATTAGGGCGGTTATTTTTGGATTGGGTAATCAAGCATTTGAACATTTGGATGCGAGTGTGGGTCATGCAGATGTTCAAATCATTGCAGGGATTGACGGTAATACCAACCGCCACAAAGAAGTGTGCGAGCGTTTTGGCGAGTTAAACTTACAGTGCTTTCAGTCACTTGATGAATTAAAGAAGAGCGGGTTGGTGTTTGATGCATTGATTTTGGCATTGCCCCACGATGTCTATGGCAGTATTTGGGCAGATATTTTGGTGTTGGGCAAGCCTTTATTAAAAGAAAAACCACTAGGGCGAGATTATCAAGAAGCCAAAACCTTTATGGATACCGCTCACAAGGCTCATTGTGGATTACAAACTGCCATTCAACGCCGTCAGCATGCCAGCTATCAGTTTTTGGTACAATTTTTACAAGAAAATAAAATCAAAATCCAAGAATTGCACGCCCATTTGCATTTGGGCAAGGGCTTGCAAGTTCCGACTGATGAGCCTGATTTAAAATGGCGTGGCGACCGCCAAAAGGCAGGCGGTGGAGCATTGCTTGATGCAGGCTATCATTTGGTGGATTTAGTGCAATTTATCGTGGGCGATTTTGATGTGGTATCTGCGACCATGTACAATGGTATGCAGGTGGATAATGGCATTGACATAGAAGACAGAAGCTGGCTTATGGGGTGTACGCCTGATGTGTGGATTATGCTTGATACATGGGTCAAAGGCGAACCAAATGACAAGGGTGGATTTGCCAAATCCGAAGCGGTGGAGTTATTGACTGATAAAGGATTGTTAAGGGCAAATCGTGAAGGCGTATGGCAAGATGACGTACAGATTTTTGCCACCGAAAGCAAGTGGCAAGAGGCGATGAGAAGACAGCTCACTGATTTTGCAAATAATATCCGCACCCAAAACTGGCATACAGACGTGATATGGCACCAACTGCCCGCCATGCGAACGATTGACAAAGCCTATTGGTTATCAAAAAGCTACTAGGGGCAAGCATGATTACTATTACCCGCTACCGTATTAGCTTTTGTGCTGATGATGACATACATTTGCCAAGTTATGCAGGTTCTGCCTTGCGTGGGGTATTTGGACACGCCCTAAAATCTATGGCTTGCCCTACCGCCCATGGTAAATCTTGCCGTTGTCAGGCAGATTGCCTATATCGCACGCTGTTTGACCCGCCAAAGAGCCACATACAGGGTCGTGAGCAGGACGTGCCACCGCCTTTTATCATAGAAGCTCACAGCTTGCCACGCCATATCAGGTCGGGGCAGACGGCTTATTTTTATATGACGCTCATCGGTAAAGTCGCTCACGGCGAACAGATTATGATAGAGCTGGCGTGGAGACGAGCATTATCAATGGGCTTTGACCAAAAAGACAAAACCAAAGTGACTGCCAAATTTATCAGCATGAAAAAATTTGATGCACCCGACACGCCCATGCCGTCCACCACACTTATCCTAGATTTGCTGACACCCACTCGGATACAACATCATGGCAAAATTTTAAATGCTCATGCTTTTAACGCCACGCTATTTTGTCAGGCTCTGATTCGCCGTTGTGTGCAGTTGTCAGAAATCTATGGCGACAAAATCAGCGATGATGAAAGAGCGTTAATTTATCAAGATATAGATGATGTTGTAGGTCATTTTAACCTTAGTCGTCAGACGTGGACTCGGTTTTCGCACCGTCAGCACCAAGCCATCGCACAAGATGGCGTGATGGGGTGGGTTGAGTTATGTGGCGTGAGTGATAGACTGTATCATTATCTGTATCTGGGGCAGTGGCTACACATCGGTAAGGGGGCGGTATTTGGGCTTGGGCAATATGTCATAAGATAGGAAGAGATGGCATGATGGATTATCTGTTGGCGTATGATGTGAGTGATGAGTGTGTTCGTGAGCGGGTGTGTCGGCTGTTAAAAAATCACAGCATTTCACATCAAAAATCCGCCTACGAATGCTCACTGACCATCTCACAAAAAAGCCGTCTGACATCAGACACGAAGCAGATGATTGACGATGATTTTTGTGTGTTTGTGATTAAAAACCATCATTGGCGACATCAGCCTAAGCCAAATACGATCGTGATTGGTGATGAGTGGCTGTATGTCGGCTGATAAACGGGGGAGTGATGATGGCAAAAACGCTGATTATAGACCAAAAGGGGGCTTGTCTTGATACTGAACGTAACCTGCTTATCGTCAGCCATCACAGTTTTAATCGTCCTGTGAGCATACCCTTTGGGCAAATTGGGGCGATAATGATAGGCTCAAACGTCAATCTTGCCAGCACGCTTTTAACCAAACTTGCCAAGCACGGTGTCGCTTTGACGGTATTGCCCACGCACCATGCAGGGCAGATGTGTCGGCTGGTGGGAGATTTTGGTGGCAATGTGTCTAGACGAATTTATCAGCACAAGCTGCACCAAGACGATGATGTTCGGCGATACTGGGCAACTTGTGTTGTTCGTTTAAAAATATATCGCCAAGCCAAACTGCTTGGGCGTATTGCTGACCATGTGGGGCAGGTGAGCAAGACACCAAAAGAGACGATTGATAAATTAACCAACACTTATCAGCACATCACGCCCATAAGTCTAGATGGCTTACGGGGGATAGAGGGCAGTTCGGCACAGCAGTTTTTTGGGGCGTATCAGGCGTTTTTTGATGATAAGTGGGGGTTTTATGCCCGCAACCGCAGACCGCCCAAAGACCCCATTAACGTTCTGTTGTCGCTGGGCTATACACTCATGACCCAGCTTTATGAGCAGTCGCTTTATGCCGTGTCGCTTGACCCGTTTTTGGGGGTGTTGCATGATGAGAGCCATGGCAGGCGGTCTTTGGCGTGTGATTTTGCCGAGTTTGGGCGTGCGGACATAGAATGGTGGGTGTGGCAGTTGGCACACGGCGGGGAGCTGACGCTTGATATGTTTGATTTTGGGGACGACAAACCGTGTGTGATGAATAAGGCAGGGAGAGCGGTGTTTTATAAATCATGGGCAAAACTCAAACCCAAACTCCAAAAACAAGCCCATCGCCATGTTCATACTTTTTTAAGGCGACTGACCAAGACCGAGCAGAAACTTGTTTTTATCTAAAATAAGGGAGTGTGCCATGCCGTATAAAGAACAGAGCGGTAAGCATTTTTTAATATGTTATGACATCGCTTGCAAAAAACGCCTAGCCAAAGTCCAGCGATTGATTGGCAATCATGCCATACCCATACAGCGTTCGGTGTATTTTGCCACGCTTAGGGTGTCGCAGATGGACGACATCATTGCACAACTAAAACCACTGCTGACCAACAAAGATAGCGTGAATGTCTATGAAACCCAAGCCCTAGAAAAAGCTGAGATTTATGGTAATCGCTCGGCATTGGTTCGGTTGTTTGGCGAAAATGGTGATGAAATTCATTGGTGAGTGCTTGTTAAATGGGATAAATTTTGGTATAATATTGGGCGATTGTTGATTATTTAACAACTTGTTTTAATGATTGATGATTAAAAGTTGATTGTTTTTTAATCAAAATTAACGGTTTTTGATATAAAAATCTGATTAAAGATACATCAACTTTTTCTGTATAAGTTTTGAACCAAAATTTGAACGGCAATCATTTGATTTTATTGATAATTTTTTGATATTGCTGTTCAAAACTTTCCCTGTTATAAAAGGGATTAAGACTTATAAAGATACTTCTTGATCTGTGCCCAGTACGTTCAAAACTTTCCCTGTTATAAAAGGGATTAAGACAGTTCTAGCTACTACCTTAGCTACTGACTCAAAAGTTCAAAACTTTCCCTGTTATAAAAGGGATTAAGACATCTTACCAGGATTATTATCCATGAACTCCTGAGTTCAAAACTTTCCCTGTTATAAAAGGGATTAAGACTTAAATATCCCTGTGCGGTCGGTGTTTACTTCGTTCAAAACTTTCCCTGTTATAAAAGGGATTAAGACTTGTACAAATTCTGACACGTCGTGTAAAGCATACGTTCAAAACTTTCCCTGTTATAAAAGGGATTAAGACCTTAGTTCGGATACCTGTTTGAGGTACATAGGTTGTTCAAAACTTTCCCTGTTATAAAAGGGATTAAGACGAATAACGTCTGTTGGAAATAGTTGCTATCGGGGTTCAAAACTTTCCCTGTTATAAAAGGGATTAAGACCCAAGCAAAAACCTGTGGATAACTCACGATTTTGGTTCAAAACTTTCCCTGTTATAAAAGGGATTAAGACATAGCCATTTTAATTCTCCTATAAAATTGTTTAGGTTCAAAACTTTCCCTGTTATAAAAGGGATTAAGACTTGTAAGAACCACTTAAAACGCCTACCGCGGCCGGTTCAAAACTTTCCCTGTTATAAAAGGGATTAAGACTACCCATGGTATCTACTACAGCATATACAGTAGTTCAAAACTTTCCCTGTTATAAAAGGGATTAAGACAGAATTGACCGCCCAAGCTCAAAAGGGCGACATTGTTCAAAACTTTCCCTGTTATAAAAGGGATTAAGACAAGTCGGGGTGTACCCCCACCAGATTTTTTAAGCGTTCAAAACTTTCCCTGTTATAAAAAAGATTTCACCAACAAAGAAAAACCACTTGTTATATAACAAGTGGTTTGAATGATGGTTAAGCTAGGCTAATTTATTGAAGGTCTGCCAAAATAAATCATGTTGGGGAATTTGTGGTGGGCTTGTCATTTAACTGATAAATAATACCGTTCGTCATCAATACCCACCACCAAACTGTCTCCATGTGCCAATTTGCCCACGCCTTTTGGCGAGCCAGTCATGATGATGTCGCCTGACTGTATGCCGTATAGATTATCCAGATATTGCACCAAAAAATCCAGTGAATACATCATCTTATCTGTGCTGTCGTCTTGGCGGATTTGATTATTGATGGTTAAAGACAGGTGGTGATGCTTGTGGATAAAAGGCTTAAATGTCCCAAGCCAACACGCCCCTTTAAAGCCCTTTGCTTTTAGCCATGGCAGACCTTTGGCTTTGCACACGTCCTGCACGTCTCTGGCGGTCAAATCAAGCCCTACCGTATGACCGATGATTTGTTTGTCATCGCCGATGAGTAGTACAAGCTCGGTTTCGTGATGAACATTGTCCGAAAAATCAGGCAAGGTCAATGTGTCGCCCATAATCACGCTACTGTTTGGTTTTAAAAAGACCAATGGTTCATCAGGCATGGCATTATCAAGCTCATAAATATGCTCCACATAACTGCGTCCGATACAGTATATGGTATTGATTTTGATGGATTTTTCATTAAAAAACAAGGCAGTCATAAACTTACTCTTAAAAGTGATACTCCAAAACCTGATGATTCAAATCAGCCCAAACAATGTTCGCACACTAGGCTGACTAAATAAGGCTGATAGTAGGCGGGCAGGTCATGAGCCAAACCGTCCACCGCCACAAATCGGCTGTTTTTGATGGTTTTGGCGATGTGTTTGCCATGACTTTGATGGATAAGCCCGTCCTTTGTGCCGTGAATGATGAGTGTGGGGGCTTGGATTTGGCGAGTATAGGACAAAATTGAGCCTGTGGCAAGTATGGCGTTCATCTGTTGTGCCATGCCTAAGGGGTGAAAACAGCGTTGATAGCGTCTGTGAGCAACCGCTCGTGTGCCTTTGATGTCAAGATGACCAGGTGAGCCAACCGCCGTCATAAACCATACCGCATGACGCACCATGTCCCTTTCAGAGTGGCTTTGGGGTCTTCTAAAAAACGTGGAAAAAGGCACAGGCTTAGGCAGGCGACCAAAGGCTTGGTTGGTGCTACTAAATAATAAAATCAACCTATCCACCAAATCAGGGTATTTGGCGGATAAAATTTGGGCTATCATGCCGCCCATGCTTGCCCCGATGATGTTGGTTTTGCCCAAATTCATCGCACGGATTAGCCCTGCCACATCGTCTGCCATGTCGGGTAGGGTGTAGGCGACTTTTTCGTGTCTGTTAGACAATCCCACCGAATTTTTGGCAATCATTTTTAGGATATTGGTGCGGGGGAGTTTTTGTAAGTGATTGATTTTGGTGGATAATCCTGTATCCCGATTGTCAAATCGTATCACAAAAAATCCAGCGTCCATGAATTTTTTTAAAAACTTGTCCGACCAAAACATCATCTGTGAGCCAAATCCTGTGATGAACAGTAGGGGCGGATTATCAGGCTCTCCCCCTGCTTCCACGCACAGCGTAATACCCCCGCCCACATCTATCATCGCTTGATAAAGGTGGGGCGATAGGTCGGACGGTTGCCAGATTTGGTTAAATTTATCCCATGTTTGGGGTGGGTGGGTTGGCAGGGGGGCAAAAAAGTTACTCATAAAATCCCCCAATCCATCGGGTATTTTTTCATGGTAATCAGATTTCTACCATGTCAAAATCCGCTTTGCCCACACCGCATTCAGGGCACGTCCAGTCATCGGGAATGTCTTCCCAGCGAGTGCCAGCAGGCAAGCCTTCTTCGGGACAGCCTAGCTCTTCATCATAAATCCAACCGCAAACGACACATTGATATTTTTTCATGGCGACAGCTACTCTTGTTGTAAAAAATTTGGGGGTAAGTTTACAATCGTTTTTATGGTTTGTAAAGGGGTTTTTGTAACTTCAAGACCAATTTTTTATGGTTATCTCATCATTTGGGTGCAGAGGTTTTTCCTAAGTTTTTGCCTTGCGGACTGATTAAATACCAAGTATTGTGTTGTTTGGCTTTGGTGTAACCATTGGCAAGCGGTCTAAAATCATCATAGCTTGGCGATACGATGATACTGCCCGTCAAAATATTTGCAATGCCATAATGATTGCCTTGTTTTAGGTACAGATTGCCATTATGAAAATTGCTGATTTCATCGTAAATAATGGGTAAAACCTGCTTACCTTCGGGATTTAAAAAGCCGTTTTTATTGCCTTGTCTTACCCCATAACCATAAAATATTTTATTATCATGATTATATTCATGTTTTATGCCATCATAGATGGTTGGGGTGATTTCTATACCTTGTGCGTTAATTAAGCCAATTTTGCCATTGTTAATGTATTCGCTCACACCATGAGAAAAACCGATGATATTATCATAAACATCGGTGGTGATGGGTTCTCCATAATAATTAAGGAGCAGTTTTTTGCCTTGATGATTGGTGGCGATGATGATGTTTTCTCCAAATTGTGGCGATAATTTTCGGTAATTAAAATCAATGATGGTATTATTATGCTTATCCACCGCTCCCCAATGAATATTATTGTTGATATTTTTACCCACAACAAAAATCATTTTATCGCCTAATAAATGGGGGTGTTGGGCATATTGATATTGGGGTTCTATCACTTCTTGACCTGTTTCATCAAGATAGCCGTACAACTCATGATTTAACATAGAAAATCTGGCATAGCCATCATGAAAACCACTGATATTGACATATTCTGGCTCAATGATGATGTTGCCGTTAAGGTCTGCCACGCCATCTAGGTTGGACGATGTGTTAAATAATACCTTGTCGTCCATGACGTGAATGGATTGATAGGTCGGTGTAAAAATCTCTTTGCCAGACAAATCAACCAAGCCTACTTTTAAGGTGTCATCTAACAGACTGCCGTGATTATGTACTTTTGCCAAGCCATTTTCAAACCCAAAGGCAGAGCCGTATTTTAAGGCGATGACAAGTCGTCCTTTTTTATCTATATAGCCCCAGTTTTTATTGGATTTGACGGCAATACGATTTTGGTGTAATAATGCCATGTCATCAAAATAAATGGGTGTTAGCTCTTTGCCTGTTTTGATGTCAAGCAGACCGAATTTATCGTCTTGCTTGACTTTGGCAACACCATCACCCAAAAAAAAGATGTCATCATAAATGATGGCACTGATTAGGCGACCGTTTTTATCCATCAGTCCTTGTTTATTTTCTTGTTCAATGATGGCGATATCATCATCATTTAAGCAATAAACTTTCACATCTGATAAATTATTTTTAAGGGTGGGGCGAATACAATCTAGCTCTACTAAGCCGTCTTTATTAATGACACTTAGCTCATGGGCGTGTGCTACCATCATCAATAAAATACTGACAGCGATTACATAAAATTTCATGATGGCAATTCCGTATTAGGCATTAAATAATTTGGCGTGCAAATCTGACCGAGCTTTAATAAATCCATCAATGCCTTTTAAGAGCAGTTCATTAAGCGGTGAGCTGTCTTGGGTGGTTTTAAAATGGCTTTCATCAATGGCGGTGGGGCGTGTTAGGGGATTATCGCCTGGGGTTAATTGACGCACCACATCGGTATTCATGCTGGCTAATTCATCAAGCAAAGTGGGTGAAATGGTCAAAAGGTCGCACCCTGCTAAGGCAAGGATTTGGGCGGTGGAGCGAAAACTTGCCCCCATAATCTCGGTAGTGTAGCCATGAGATTTATAAAAATGATAAATATTTTTAACCGAGTTTACGCCCAAATCATCAGAAATATCAATCTCTTGGCGGTTTTCTTGTGCTTTTTGCCAGTCGGTTAATCGCCCCACAAATGGCGAGATGAGCTGTACACCAGCATCTGCACACCCACGAGCTTGGGTATCAGTAAACAGTAGGGTAAGATTGCACTTGACACCTTGTTTTTGTAGGATTTCGGCAGATTTAATGCCCTGCCAAGTAGATGCAATTTTAATCAAGATACGGCTGGTATCCACGCCTAATTTGTCATAAAGCTCCATGAATGCCAGAGCGTGTTGGACAGTTTTGTCGGTGTCAAATGAATGGCGAGCGTCCACTTCGGTGGAAACCCGACCGTCTATGTGGGTTAGGATTTGTTTGCCAAGTTCGGCGGTCAGGCGGTCTATGGTGTCATCGGCAGGCAGTCCTAAACCTTTGATTTGGCGGATAAGTTCGTCATGTTCGCCAGACAGTAGGGCGTTTGTTACCAAACTTGGGTTGGTGGTGGCATCTTGTGGACGCAAGCGAGCGATGGCAGATAGGTCGCCTGTATCAGCAACGATGGTGGTGTATTTGGCAAGCTGGGTGAGTGCATTCATGGTGTTTTCCTGATAAAATAAGGCTTAAAATAGCACATTTTGACGATTTTGGCAAAGGTGGGCGACAGATGTGATTTGTGTTACAATGGTCCACTTTGTTAAGGAGAAATCAGATGAGTAGCCCCAAAAATTTCCAAGAAGCCTATGAAATTTTAAAAGCCAACGCCCAGAGTATAGAAAACAGCGATGAGTTAGACATTGATAATCTGGTGGCAACCATAGAGCAATCCATAGACGCTTATAAAGTGTGTTTGGCACGCATTCAGGCGGTTGAATGTGCCTTAGATAAAGCCTTTGACGAAGTATCGCCAAGTGAGAATTAAAATGAGTGAACATACCAACAGTTCGTTATCATCATATTTTAGTCCAAAAACCTTAACGCAATTTGGTGTAACGGGGATTAGCTTGGTTGCGTCTGTGTCGTATATGAATACGTCTTTTAAAAAGGGGGGCATAAATCCATTATTGCGTAAAATACCCATCATTAAAAACCTAACGCCCGTTAAAGAGTGCATGATTGAGATGGATTTGGACTTGTCTTGTGTGGTATTAGACGATAAAAAAAACATCATTGATGTGATTTGGTATGGGCAATTATCCAATCATGATGACAGTATTTATCATGGCGGCGATGGTTTGATGGGAGCTATGGATTTTGAGCAAAGATTACACCATCAAGAGCAAATTCATGTTCGTTTATCACAATTATCAAAAAACGCTCATGAGTTGCTATTTTTTGTCAGCAGTTATCACTTTCATGATTTGTGTTTGGCAAATAAGGGTGTGTTAAAATTGTCTGATAATGAAAATAACACCATTCATAAATACCACCTTAGCGACATACAAAAAGGCATTCATGCGGTATTGGCATGGCGTATTTTACGTCAAAGCGATGATTTTTTGATAAAAGCTCCCTTTGCTCCCGTCATAATTAAGGATAATAATCCAAAAGTTTTTATACAAACCTTAAAATCCTTTGCCGCTCAATCTTAATTCATGCAAAACTTTTTAACCTTAGTGCTGATTTTGTTGCCCATGTTTGTTGGGTTTTTTGTGCCAAATACGCCATCGCTGACTAAAAAAAGCGAACAAGGGTTAAATTATTTGGTATTTATCATTTTAATCGTGATAGGCATTGAGCTGGGTTTTGTAGAAAATATTTCCCAAAAGGTGGGCGATATTTTGATTTATTTGGGGTGTTTGCTGATTTTGACGATTGGTTTTGGCAGTTTGGGCTTATATATTTTTGAAAAAGTCATCGGTTATCCCTATCCAAAAAATCATCACGCCAATACATCATCGTCTCATCATTTATTGTCTGGTCTAATTCAGCCGATGTGTATTTTGGTAGGATTTGTGATGGCAAAATCATTCCCCATGTTGTATTTACCGCAACACATCATTACGGCACTGTTGATGGCACTGCTTTTTTTGGTGGGGATTTGCCTAAATGGGTCGGGCATAAGTTTAAAGCAGGCGTTATTTAACCGCTATGGTGTCAAGCTTAGCCTTGTGTTTATGGGGGCGACACTCATGGGCGGGGCGATGTTTTCGCTGATGTTTAAAGAGGTGTCGCTGTGGCAGGGCTTGGCATTGGCATCGGGTTTTGGTTGGTATTCGTTGTCGGGTACGGTAATGACAGAAGCCTATGGGGTCATTTGGGGGAGTGTGGCACTGTTTAATGACTTGGGGCGGGAGCTGTTGGCACTTGTGTTTATCCCTCATGTCATGCGGTATCGTCCTGCTGTTGCCATCGGGCTTGGTGGTGTTACCAGCTTGGATTTTACGTTGCCTGTTTTGACACAATCGGGCGGTATTCAAATCACGCCATTGGTAGTCAGTTTCGGGTTTATCACCAATGTGGTGTCGCCGATTTTGATGGTGGTGTTTAGTGCCATCGGATAAATGTTAATTATGTTATCATATTTCCATTTTTTTGAAACAGCAAATTTCTGCCGTGTTACAATTTTGGTAAAATTAGTGCTTGTATTTTGTTAAAAAATTGTGGATAATAGCAAACCTGATAATTGTTATCGTTTTGATTTTAAAAATGGGTCTCTTTTGATTGTAACAAATCTGATTGATGGGTTTGGTGTGTCATGTAATGTTGGGGCATTTTAGATGAGCCAATTGATTAAAAATTCTAATAAGTACACCGCATTGGCTGTTGCTGTCGCACTTGGGCTTCATGGGTTGGCGGGTTTTGGATTGGCAACGATGAAAATGCTCATCATAGAGCCACCTAAAATCGTACCCCCCATAGAGATTCAAATGCTCACCATCACTAACCACGAAGAGTCGCCAGAGCCACCCAAGCCTGTGGTTGCCCCTGTGGTTATCCCAAAACCAACCCCAGCACTTACCCCAAAACCGTCCACATCAGCACCACAAGCCAGTCCTGCCCCTGCCCCTGCTTCCCCACCTGTTCAAAAATTGGCATCTTTGCCACCAAAGGCAGAACCAAAACCAGAGCCGTCAAAAGCAGAACCGATTAAAAAAGAACCACCCAAGACTGAGCCAAAAAC
>JAUMUJ010000053.1 GCA_030530785.1 Moraxella sp.
AAGTTAAGTTACTATTATGTTTCTAAAATTTTATCATTGCAAGCACTTTTAACAAAATCATGCGACAAATCCTGTCGCAGGGCTGTGATTGACGGCTACTTTTTGGGCGGGATTTTTGTGATCTTAATGCAACACAACTAGGAAACATCATGACCGACCAAAAACACACCGCCATTACTAGGCAATGGTACATCATTCAAAAACTGGTGGCAAGCGAGCATTACATCAGCAGTCAAGACATCAAAAAATACTTAGCAGGCTGTGGATTACCAAAAACAAGTATCGCAACCTAGAACATCTGTCTTAAAGGGCAAGGGGCGTGGTGATTTTCACGGGATTGTGCCAACACACCCATCAAATCCAATATACCAAACCTTACAAAAGTTAGCCAAGTTAAACCCATTTAAGACCAATCTTAATAATTTAGAGCCTTGGCAATATATGGTAGAAAAACAAGATATTGACGAGTTGCAGACCTTATTAAAACAATCAGGAGGTGATGAATTAGCAAAGTTATTAAATGATTTGAATAAAAAATTAAAAAAGATTTCATGATTTTTATTGGGAGCGAAAATGACCAACTGCAATTTTCCTAAACCAGAAACAAAAGACAAACCCTTATTTAAAATACCAACTGTCATCAATGCAACGACAGAAGAGCCAAAATCTGATATCGTCTATATGGCAAAATCACCCCAATATCAATTAGATACTGATGTGATTTTATCGGCATTGACCAAAAACGAACTAGAAGAGAGTTTGGCAAAAATCAAATTTCATAAAATCATCTATGATAACTGGGGTTTTGGCGAAGTGGATAAGCTGGGACGAAGCAGTATTTTAAATTTTTATGGATACCTCGGTACGGGCAAAACCCTAACCGCCGAAGCCTTTACGGGGCGTTTGGGCTTACCCATCATCAAAGTGGGCATTGCCGAGATTGAAAAAGACTTCCAAAAACATTCAGCAGGTTTTTAAGGGTGCACACACCCAGCACGCCGTGTTATTTTTTGATGAAGCAGACACACTGCTTGGCAAACGTCTATCATCGGTAACGCAAGGCGTGGATAATAATAATCTTGAACACCATCTTTATGATGATTTAACATCATTATTTTTAGATGGAAAGCATTTACACATCAATTATGATGATGGTATTTTGATTGCTGATGCCCAAGCTCGTCATGAAACGCAAAGAATCATCGATGCCTTTGAGCGATATAAAGCCAATAAAAGATGGTCAGAGTAAGCCGAACAATCATCATATGATGACAACAACGAACATTTCGACACCCTATGGAATGAAAGATCACAGATTATACAAAAAAAGCCAAGTGAACGGGTCTCTGTCTCCGACCTGATGTTGGGTGTTATGGCAGTTGTAATGCCACTTCTTGTTATCTCAGTATTACAAAATACCTATTTTAAGTAATATTATCAATCTAAAATACTTGGCATGACAGACCCAACATTTTATTCACTAAATAATCAGTAAATTTTATGCCAAAAATAAAAATACCAAAAAATAAGGCAGAAACCTGCCCCATTTTATAAAAAACCATCAAATCCGATATTCGTGCACCGTGTCTATCAGGATTTTGGCGTGGTCGGGGTTTGCCCATTGGGTAATGCCATGCCCAAGATTGGCGACATAGCCCGTATGCGTGCCGTCTGCATAGACATCGCTTAGCATATCATGCACCGCCTGACGAATGACATCGGGCGTACCGTAGAGTGTGGCGGGGTCTAGGTTGCCTTGTATGGCTTTGGTATTGCCAAGTTTTTGGCGGGCATGATTTAGGGGCATTGTCCAATCAAACCCCAAAGCGTCCGCCTGACTGTCTGCCTGCACATCTATCCACAGTCCACCACCTTTGGTAAACATGACCACAGGCACATCGGGGTGCTTGGCTTTTAGGTGGGCGATGACTTTGCGATTATAGTGATGGCTGAACTTGGCAAACTCACGATGACCAAGCGTGCCACCCCAACTGTCAAAAATCTGCACAAGGTTCGCCCCTGCGATGATTTGAGCGTCCAGATAGTCGGCGATGGCATCTGCCAACTTGTCCAATAACGCATGAAGTAGCTCAGGCGTTGCATACATCATCTGTTTGGCGTGGCGGTAGTCTTTGCTACTGCCCCCTTCTATCATATAGGTTGCCAACGTCCACGCACTGCCACTAAACCCAAAAAGTGGCACTTGCCCCGCCAACGCATGACGAATGCTCGTTACAGCGTCCGTTACATAGGACAAATCGCTCATGTTGAGTGTGGGTAGGTTGGCAATGTCACTCTCAGTGCGGACGGTTTTTTTAAATTTTGGACCCTCACCTGCCTCAAAATACAGCCCCAACCCCAAAGCGTCTGGAATGGTCAAAATGTCGCTAAACAAAATCGCCCCATCAAGCTCAAATCGGCGTAAAGGCTGTAAAGTAACTTCGGTAGCAAGCTCGGTATTTTTACACAAGCTCAAAAAATCGCCTGCCTGACTGCGGGTTTGCCGATATTCTGGCAGATACCGCCCCGCTTGTCGCATGAGCCAAACAGGGGTCGTGTCCACAGGCTCAAAACGCAAAGCTCGCAGAAGTCGGTCGTTTTTTAAAGTGGGGAAATTTTGGGTCGTCATTGTCATTCCAAGTTTATTCATAAAATCGCCATGTCATCACGATGCACCATGATGACTTTGTCATTATCATTTAGGTTTAAAATTTGTAGCACTTCATCTGTGTGTTTTTGGGTGATTTTTTTGGCTTGACCACTGTCAAAACCAACCTGCCCCACCGCCAAACGTGCTTTTTTGGCATTGACAATCTCCACCACATCGCCTGCATCAAAATCACCCAATACGTCCAACACACCCACAGGCAGTAGGGATTTGTGTTGCTTAGTAATGGCTTTGACCGCCCCATCGTCTATGATGAGCGTACCTGATGTGCGAATGTGGGTGGCAAGCCATTGTTTCTTGGCGATTAGGCGGTCGGCTTGGTCGGTAGTGAGCCGTGTGCCTATCATCTCACCATCTATCAGGCGTGTAATGACATTCTCTACTTTGCCATTGGCAATAACTGTCGGGCAGTTTGCCATCGCTGCCAGTCGCCCTGCTCGTATTTTGGTCAGCATACCGCCCGACCCCCATTTTCCGCCATCGCCCGCCACATCAAACAAATAATCTGCCATCGCCCGCTCACTGGTGATGAGTTTGGCATTCGGATTGGTACGTGGGTTATCGGTAAATACGCCATCTTGGTCGGTCAAAATGATGTACAAATCCGCCCCCACCATCGTGGCACTCATCGCTCCAAGCGTGTCATTATCACCAAATTTTATCTCGCCAAAGCTGACTGTGTCGTTTTCGTTAATGACGGGTACGACACGCCACTCTATGAGCTGATTGATGGTTTGGTTGATGTTAAGATAACGGGAACGATGAGCTAGGTCATCATGGGTCAGTAAGATTTGTGATGACTGTACACCTTTTTGGATAAGGGCTTGCCACCATGTCTCAATCAGCCCCATCTGCCCAACAGACGCACACGCTTGTAAGGCGGGGAGTTTTTTGGGGCGTTCGGGTAAGTTCATGCGAACCACGCCTTCGGCAACCGCCCCACTAGACACCAGCACCACTTCAATACCACGTGCGTGCAAGGTGGCGATTTGTCTTGCCCATTCATAGATGGCAGTACGGTCAAGCCCCCGACCGTTGTTGGTTAAAAGTGATGAGCCGATTTTAATAACAATGCGTTTCATTTTTAGATTAGACAAAATCAATCCCTAAACTCAATCTATTGTATGGAAAGCAGTTAAAAAATCACTCTTTTTCAAAAGAAAACATTTATGCTCTGGTGCGTTTAAAAGTTTCTTTTTTTCAGAAAAAGCAGGAGCAATATAACCCCATTCTCCATTTCTAGCGAAATAAATATTGCAATCTTGCCATTTATTCTCTACTTCTTGCTTTTTACCTTTTGCTCCATCAATGGTTTTGACTTGCAAGCGAAAATATTGCTCACCATCAGAAATAAGGACATCGGTTCTATGTCCATGGTCTAAAATAGGTGTGAAAACCTGCCAACCATCTTGCATAAGCCAAGTAACCACTAAATTCTCAAAAGAACAGTTAAGCAGATTTTGCTTCATGCCTTCACTTATAGCAAACTTCCTTCTTGGCATAAAATTTTTCTCCAATCATCACAGACTAATACGGAGCATACTCCACCGCCACATCATAATCATCGTCATTCCAATCATCATCGTCATCGTCCGCCACACCTTCACGCTCGGCTTTGCGTTTTGCTCGGTAGACTTCTTTTTGAATCTCGGTGTTATGGCGAACTTCTTGTTCCAAGCGGGCAAAACGCTCGGCTTGGGCTTTGGCAAACTCTTCATCGTCCGCTTCACGCTCTTCTTCGGTTTCTATTTCGTTCATCAAATGATATTTAATCTCATCCACGCCCTGCCCACTAATAGTGGACGTGCGAAACACTTCGCCCTGCCAGTTCAGTTCTTTGACAATGCCATCACAAACATCATCAATCTCATCATCATCTAACTGGTCAATCTTATTTAAGACCAAAATTTGCGGTAATTTGGACAGCTCCGATGAAAACTTTTCAAGTTCATTTAGAATAATTCGTGCGTTATCCACAGGATTTGAGCCATCAATGGGCTTAACGTCCACGATATGGAGCAATCGTCTGGTGCGGGCAACGTGCTTTAAAAAGCGAATGCCAAGCCCCGCCCCATCAGATGCCCCCTGTATCAATCCTGGTATGTCCGCCATCACAAAGGACTGATGCGTCCCCACGTCCACCACGCCCAAATTTGGCACAAGTGTGGTAAAAGGATAATCGGCGACTTTTGGACGAGCGGACGACACTTGACGGATAAAGGTGGACTTGCCTGCATTTGGCAAGCCAATCAATCCCACGTCCGCCACGACTTTTAGCTCTAACTTTAAGTTTTTGGCTTCGCCTGCAAATCCAGGAATTGCTTTACGGGGGGCTTGGTTGGTGGAAGTCTTAAAGCGGGTGTTACCAAAACCACCATCGCCACCTTTGGCAACCAGCACCACTTGCCCCACTTCGGTCAAATCGCCAATCACGATATCAAGATCAGTGTCAATGATGGTCGTGCCAACGGGAACTTTCAAATAAATATCGTCCGCCCCTTTGCCAGAGCAGTTTTTAGAGCGACCATTTTCACCTCGCTTGGCTTCAAACTTACGGGTATAGCGAAAATCCACCAGCGTGTTCGTGTTATCATCGGCAACAACATAGACATCGCCACCCTTACCACCATCTCCGCCATCAGGCCCGCCTTTTGGCACGAACTTTTCACGGCGAAAGCTGACGATGCCATTACCGCCATCGCCTGCTTTGACGCTGATTAGTGCTTCATCAATAAATCGCATGATTTTCCAAATGATTTTAAATAACGGTCTATTATAGCATGATTTTAGCCATTTCACGACAAAGTAAACACTTTGGAAGTATAAAAAGTAAGATTGATTGACATGGTTTTAGTTCAGTAAATTTATCAAAAAAAGATTATGTTAAATAAATTTTTCAATCAAAATAAAACCCCACAAGTTTTCACTCATGGGGTTTAGACTGTTTTAACAAAAATTATTTTGCCACAACAGACACATAACGGCGGTTAAATTGACCTTTGGTCTCAAATTTTACCACACCTTCGGTCAAGGCAAAAAGGGTATGGTCTCTGCCCATGCCTACGCCTTCGCCTGCGTGAAACTCTGTGCCACGCTGACGAACAATGATGTTACCTGCGATGACATCTTGACCACCAAAAATCTTTACGCCAAGCATTTTTGGGTTAGAATCACGACCATTACGAGTAGAACCTGCGGCTTTTTTGTGTGCCATGAGAATATCTCCTATTAAATATGTTGGCTGATTAGCCGTTGATTGCGTTGATTTTAAGCTCGGTGTACCATTGACGATGACCTTGCTCTTTGT
>JAUMUJ010000017.1:0-12734 GCA_030530785.1 Moraxella sp.
CGATAGGCAGTAGGATTTTTTGTTTTTTCAAACGTTCTGTACCCATTTTATAACCATAGCCATATTTATCTTTTTGGCTGGCAATGCATAGAGCTATAAATATAGAGCAATATTTATTTTTGGTTTTAGGTATTAATTTTCTTGTATCGTTACCAAAAAGGGCTGGGTAATCGTGATAAAAAGCATAGCCAACAGAACCATTTCTATTAACAGAGATACAACCTTGTTCTAAGGTGTTGTTGTGGTTATCTACAAAATAACCAATTCCATTATTATTGGCTGTGGCTGTAATATAAGGTAGTTTTCCGCTTACTCTTTCTTTTTCATAAATATCTTTTCCAGAATGAATTTTACAAATATCTGGAATACTAAAAATAGCCCATTGAATTGAAGGATTTTACCCCCCCCTATATCATTTTTTAGTTGGCTGTCAAGCAGTTTGGCTTGATAATAACCAACTAATTGCTTAATTTTATCTTGCTCAATCTGTTTAATATACTCTTCCATAAATTGCCAATCAGGGTTTCCTTGATTGTCAATGGGTAGAATTATTTTTTCTCTCTTAATTCTTTTGTCATTTATCTCACGATTAAAAGAATATTTGTCTTTTATTTTTTGAATTTGCGTGGATAAAAACAAATAAATGTATTTATTGGCATTATTTGCAATCAATGCTGTGATGTGGTCGCTAGCTACAAATTTATAATTTTGAAAAAATGCTGAACCAACACTACCACTATTGGCAAGTGTTAAGCAGTTTTCAAAAAATCTAATATTTTCCTTATTTGAGATAAAATTATCAACACCATTATTTAAAGATGATGATGAAACATAGGGAATGTCGCCAATGATTTGATTTTCTTTGGTTAGCCTTTTTCCACGCTGAATGGTAGAAAAAATTTGAGAAAAGAAAAACTCTCCCCATTCTCTATCTGTCAATTTTAATTTACTCATCACCATTCTCCCCAATACCAAACAAATAACCCCGACCGTGCGTAATCATATTAACTTCAAAAGTGAGATAATCAGCGACAGTTTTTTCAAAATCTGCTTCGCTTGGAATTTCATCATTAAAATAATAAAATGAATGTAACCATTCATCATCAGCTTCAATGGTGGTTTCTACACAAAACTTGGTTGGGGCGGTAATTTCATCACGCCACACATTGAGCAGATGTTCTTTTTTGTCTTTGGCAGATTCGGTTTCTATTAAACCTTTGTGTTTTTGCACCTCAAAACCATCATCTTCAAAGTTAATAAACTTGACCAATTTGTCCTTAGAGTGTGGTACGCCTGCGGTAAATACCGCAATACACGGATTTGTTCCCACGCCATAAAAAGTATTTTTATTTAAAGTAATGACACCTTCTAGGGTGTGATGTTTTAGAATATTGGCTTTGATGGCTTGTTCTTCACGGGTTTTTCCCGTCATTGACGATTGTGGAACAATGACAACCGCCTTGCCATCAGACGTTAAGCTTTTTAATAAATGTTCGGTAAAGGCAATTTCATATAAATTGGGATTTTGTTTTGAGCCTTGTGAGTAGGGCGGATTCATCATACCAATATTACAACTTTTTAATTGTAATTGGTGAGGATTTTGTTTTAAAAAATCTTCTTGGTCTAAATTGCTTTTGCCATCACCACGCAAAATCATATTGGTTGTGGCAATGGTAAACATATAAGGTTGTAACTCAATGCCGTGCAGTTGATTTTTGCGAATGTTGTTTTTCTGTTTATCACTCGTGGCTTTTTGGAGCATATGGTGCATACCTGCAATCAAAAACCCAGCCGTACCACAACACGGGTCAAGAATGTAATCATCAGGCGATAAATCCACAAGTTCACAAAAAATTTCGGTAATGTGCTTGGGGGTCAAAACAATGCCAAGCGTTTGTCCATCACCACCAGAATAAGACATAAATTCGCCATAAAAACGTCCCAAATAATCTTCGGCAGATTGGGTATATTTGATGTTTTGATAAATGTGTTTATACAAAAATTCGGTATAATGTTTTAAGGGGGTTTTATCTAAGGTTGAATTGATTTCATTGATGATTTTGGTGTCTTTAATGACTGAAAATTGATTAAGTAATTTATCCTTTTTGACTTCTGGCGATACTTTGACTCTTTTTAGATGATTTTCAATGGCTTTATAAATTTTTTCGCCATCGGTGGTAATCTCATCGCCAATCAAATTATCAATGGAAAAGTTTTTGTATTCCATTTCTCGTAAGGCTAATAAAATCCCAGAGATGAGCAATGGTTTATCTTTGTCTTGAATGCTCCCATAATTACGCAAATCTTCGTGTAATTCTTTGGCGTTTTTTAAAATTTCTGCGGTGGTTTTTTCTTGGGGTGTTTCTTCTTTTAGGATTTCTTTAATATAATATTCATCAATATTATTTTCGTTAAAAGAAATAAAGGTTTCAATATTGTTTAATTCTTTATATTCGCTTCTCTCATTGATAAAAATGGGTGTGATGTGATGGCGCTTTTCATCACCAGAGACACCAATGGCAATAATCTTTTTATAAGAGGTATTTTGGCTTAAATGAATGCCATAATGAACTGCACCATTGATTGCATAATTTTTGATACTGTCTGTTTCTTGGCAAATGAGATTTTGTTCATTGTATTTTTGATGAAAGGAGACATCTTTTTTGTCTTCAATGACAATCAAAAAATCTTTGACCACACCAACAAATTCAGGCGTTCCAACATTGCCTGTTTTTGATTTTGATGCAGTTTTTAGGGCGTTGTCTATTTCTAAAACAGAACTTCCTTGTGCCGAAAATTTATCTGAAATTTCAGCGTGTTTTAATAAATCATATACCCAAAAATCGGTAGATTTTTCTTTCTTTGCCATATTTTTATCCAAATTTAATTGCAGAAATAAATGCCTTATTATAAATAAGGCATTTATCAAAACCGCTAGCCAATCATCTTCTTCAACAGTTCATTCACCTGTGCAGGATTTGCTTTACCACGACTGGCTTTCATCACTTGTCCGACCAGTCCATTAAAGGCTTTTTCTTTTCCGCCCTTATACTCATCAACCATGGTTTGATTATTGGCAAGCACTTCTTTAATCATCGCTTCAATCGCCCCTGTGTCGGTCTCTTGTTTTAAGCCTTTTTCGCTGATAATCTCATTGGCGGTTTTATCGCTTTCCCACAGATAATTAAACACTTCTTTGGCGATTTTTCCGCTGATGGTATTATCCAAAATGCAAGCAATCAGCCCCGCTAGGCGTTCGGCACTGATGGGAGATTTGTCAATGGTCAGCTCGTTTTTGTTAAGTGAGCCAAGCAGTTCGCCCATGACCCAGTTTGCTCCGATTTTGGCGTTATTTTTACCAATGATTTGGACCACTTGCAAAAAATAATCCGACAGTTCACGACTGCCATTTAGCACGTTGGCATCATAAGTGGTCAAGCCAAATTCATGGACAAATCGCTCTTTACGCACGCTGGGTAGCTCTGGCATATCGGCACGCACTTTGGCAAGCGTTTCATCTAAGATGACGACAGGCAATAGGTCGGGGTCGGGGAAGTAGCGGTAATCGTTGGCTTCTTCTTTGGTACGCATGGCACGGGTTTCGTCTTTGTCGGGGTCATATAGGCGTGTGGCTTGCACGACTTTTCCACCGTCCTCAATAACGTCAATTTGCCGTTCAATTTCGGATTTAATGGCACGCTCAATAAAGCGGAATGAGTTTAGGTTTTTTAGCTCACAGCGAGTGCCAAAAGGTGTGTTTGGCTTGTGTACTGACACGTTGATGTCGGCACGGAAACTGCCTTCTGCCATGATGGCGTCCGAGATGCCAAGCCACGTAACTAGCTCATGAATGGTCTTGACGTAGGCGACCGCTTCGGCAACCGAACGCATATCAGGTTCAGAGACAATCTCAATGAGTGGCGTACCTGCACGGTTTAAATCCACACCCGTCATCTGTGGCATGGCATCATGCACCGATTTGCCTGCATCTTCTTCTAGATGGGCCCTTGTGATGCCGATGCGTTTGGTGTATTCGTCTTTTTGCCCTGCGTTTACCAAAATGTCAATATAACCACGTCCGACAATGGGGTTTGCCATTTGTGTGATTTGATAGCCTTTGGGTAGGTCGGGGTAGAAGTAGTTTTTGCGGTCAAAGGTGTTATAAGTGCCAAGCTCGGCATTGACACCCATACCAAATTTTAAGGCACGCTCAATCACGCCTTCATTTAGTACAGGCAACGCCCCTGGAAAGCCCAAATCCACAATGGTGGCTTGGGTGTTTGGCTCTTGCCCAAAGGCGGTGGGGGCGTTTGAAAAGATTTTGCTGTCGGTATTTAATTGGCAATGAATCTCAATGCCAATCACAACTTCATAGCCATCAATTAGGGGGGCTTGTTGGGTCATAAGGTTTCCTTAGAATTTAAATCATTAAAATGGTTACGTCATCGTATTGCTTGATACTATCAGTCGTCATTAGGATTAACCGTTCAGTTTTGGCTTGGGCGATGAGCATTCTACCAAAAGGGTCTTTATGGATAAATGGCAAACGTCCAACTTCACTGCTGTGTGCTGTTTATGGTTAATTCTTGATAGTTTTCTTGCAAAAGTGTTTGATATAATAAATCAGGGTCAATCAATTCATCATCTTTTACTTTACCACCACTAAGTTTAATGGCAACTTCCCAAATGCTGGCAGAGCTAAACCATAATTCATTATTTGGATTAGTAATAATGTCTTTGGCTTGCTTACTTAGTTTGGGGCTATTTTGCAATATCCATAATAAAATGTGATATCTCATACATCAAAATCCGTGATTTCAATGTCATCAAAATTATCAGGTACTTTAATATGAGATAATGCACCCAATCGGTAAGGGCGATTATTTGGCACATCCATTGTTTTATTTAATAAAAAATACGGCTTAGAAACTTTTTGAAAAAACTCTGCCAAATTCTCTTTGCCCACTTGGCTCATTAACTTTTGATAATAAACATCATCAAGTTGTAAAGTAACGGTTTGCATGATTGCTCCTTTATCATTAGCATAAGACAGTTTTGCCTTATGCTAATTTATATGATTATTTGGCAATGCTTGGTAATTCTTTATGAAACTCAGTATTCGCCTGATAAATATGAGCGGTTTTTAACAGTTCGCTCTCTGCCCAATGTTTACCGATAAGTTGCAAGCCCACAGGCAAGCCGTTTGCTTGTCCCACAGGGTGCGATAGGGCGGGCAGACCTGCCAAATTTACACCAATGGTGTACACGTCAAGCAAATAAATGCTGGCAGGGTCAAGGCTTTCGCCCAGTTTGTAGGCAGGAGTTGGGGCGGTGGGGCTTGCGATGATGTCGCATTTTTCAAACGCCTTTTTAAAGTCTTCCACGATGAGACGGCGAACTTTTTGGGCTTTGGTGTAATAAGCGTCAAAATACCCTGCCGATAGGGCGTATGTTCCCATGATGATACGGCGTTGCACTTCTGCCCCAAAACCTTCGGAGCGTGAACGGGTGTATAAGTCGTGCAAATCTTTGGGGTTTTCACAGCGATAACCAAAACGCACACCGTCATAACGAGATAGGTTTGAGCTGGCTTCGGCGGGGGCAATTAGATAATAGGTGGCAAGCGTGATGGCAGGGTCGGTGATGTCCACTTCCACAATCTGGGCTCCTAGCTCTTCGTATTTGGCAAGGGCGGTGCGAATGGATTTTTCTACTTCGCTGTCAAGACCTGCCCCAAAATACGCTTTTGCTATGCCGATTTTTTTGCCCGCCAAGGGTTTGTCGTCTGTGGCGGTCGCTAAGATGTCTGCCACATAATCTTCGGTGGGGCGGTTGATGGACGTGGCGTCTTTGGGGTCGTGTCCTGTCATCGGGGCGAGCAGGTAGGCACAGTCTAGGGCGGATTTGCCAAATGTCCCTGCTTGGTCAAGGCTTGATGCGTAGGCTATCATGCCATAGCGAGACACACGCCCGTAGGTGGGTTTGATGCCCGTAACCCCACAAAAGCTGGCTGGCTGGCGAATAGAACCGCCTGTGTCCGAGCCTGTCGCCACCGGCACAAAGCCTGCCGACACCGCAGACGCTGACCCACCTGACGAACCACCAGGAACACGAGTGGTGTCCCAAGGGTTGTGTACTGCCCCAAAATATGAGCTTTCGTTGTCTGAACCCATGGCAAATTCGTCCATGTTGAGTTTGCCTAGGCTGATAAACCCTGCATTGGCAATATTCTCTACAACGGTTGCATCATAGGGTGAGACGAAATTGGATAGGATTTTTGAGCCTGCTGATGTCAGTGTGCCTTTGGTGCATAGGTTGTCTTTGTGAGCCATTGGTACGCCAAGTAGGGGGCGGGTGTCGCCATCTGCACGCAGTTTATCGGCAAGTTCGGCGTGTTTTAGGGCGTTGTCAAAATCTTGGGTAATAAAACTGTTGATTTGACCATCTAAGCGGTCAATGCGACTGGCAAAATGTTTGACCAGTTCACAACTGCTAAATTGTTTGTTTTTTAAGCCGTCTGCTAATTCATGGACGGATAGGTGGTGTAAAGTTGTCATAGGGTTCTCTTAAAATTTTTAAATCAATGGGTTGTTTGATTGGCTGGTATATGGATAATACCGACAATATATTTGTTTACCAGTTTTGCATTTGTATCATCATCACGGTCAAACACAACTTTAATATGACTGTATGTGCAACATTTTGAGTAATAGCTAAGCTTAGCATAACGATGATTGGCATAGACAGGGTCATCTGCTGGCATTGTTTTGATGCTAGGCGATGTGTTGTAATAGCCTTCTGGGGCAAGGTGGTACTCGATGAACGCCCTTAGCGTTAAGCGTACTTTTTTGTCAGCGATTTGCCACATTTTTGGTTCGTGGGTCGTCAGCAATTGGTCAAATTCATCAGGCAAAAACACAGGGTCATTGACCAAGTCCACCTGACCGCCCAGCGATAATCGCACGCCTTTGGTGGGGTGAATATACTGGCTGAATTTGCTAAGTCCTGTCTCTGGTCGTGAAAAAATATCATTCAAAGCGTGGGCTTGGTGATGACCGTAAAAGCGGTTAAATTCTTCTGATGGCATTGGTTTTTTTGTTGCTAATATTTGCGAAACTTCTTCTGTCCCATAACAGAGGGGGCTTACCAATAACCCAACCATCAAAAGACTGCTGACATAAACACGCATATTGCCACCTTATCACTCAATCACCTGTGGCACAAGGTATAAACCGTCTTGCACCGCAGGGGCAACCGCCTGAAAACCGTCTCGGTCAATGTCGGCATTAGCGACATCGGCACGCAGTTCGGTGCAGGCTTCGTGAATGTTGGCAAGGGGCTTGATGTCATCGGTATTGACATCGGCAAGTACATTCATCATCGCAAGAATTTTGTCAAGGCTACCAGCGTAGCTTTGGGCGGTGGCGTCGTCAATGGCAAGACGAGATAAGTTGGCACAATTTTGTACGTCTTGGGCAGTGATACTCATGAATGCTCCTAAAAAATTTGATGTGCCATTTTAGCACAATTCTGGGTGCTTTTAAAATTGATAAAGTGAACACTCGTATTTTTACAGCATTGATAAGATTTTGTAATTTTTAGTAAATTGTGTGGGCTAAATTGTTAAAATTGTAGTGTTTGCAAAATTTTCTTGCAAAATCATGATTTTTTTGGCAAATCTTGATGATTTTTTTTGTATAAATCGGGTATAATTTAGCACCATCTTTTAACGTTTTTAGTCATGACGTTTTCATTTCATGTCAATTATTGACAAAAGACAGACAAAGCAAAGACAGTTTTTTCTTTTGTATGAATTTTTGGAACATTTCCCATGAATCTTTTAGGATTTTTATCTACCAACATCGCCATTGACTTGGGTACTGCCAACACTCTAATCTATACACCAGGTAAAGGGGTGGTTCTTGATGAACCAACGGTTGTCGCCTTGCGTTCTAATCGCACCCAAAATCCCACAGTCGCAGCCGTTGGTGTGGACGCAAAACAAATGCTGGGGCGTACCCCTGATAATATTACCGCCATTCGCCCCTTAAAAGATGGGGTGATTGCAGATTTTGAAGTTACCCAAAAAATGCTCAAACACTTTATCCGTAAAGTCAAAGCCAAGCGTTTTTTGGCTGACCCAAATGTCGTGGTGTGCGTGCCTTGTAAATCCACCTTAGTAGAAAGACGAGCCATTCAGGAGGCGGTGCAGTCAGCAGGAGCAAACAGTGTTCATTTATTAGAAGAGCCGATGGCGGCAGCGATAGGGGCGGGTTTGCCTGTGCATGATGCCAGCGGGTCTATGGTGGTGGACATCGGTGGTGGCACAACTGAGATTGCGGTCATTGCTTTGTCGGGCTGTGTGTACTCCGATTCCATTCGTGTGGGTGGCGATTTATTTGATGAAGCCATCATTAACTATGTACGTAAAGCTCATGGTTGTGTCATTGGGGAGACTACCGCTGAGCGTATCAAGGTAGAAGTCGGTACGGCTGTTTTTGACGAAAAAGAAAACCTAGAAGTAGAAGTGCGTGGGCGTTCTATGGCAGAAGGTGTGCCAAAGACCTTTACCGTTACTTCCAAAGAAATCCAAGAAGCCCTATCTGAGCCATTATCTGCCATTGTGGCAGGCACAAAAGAAGCCCTAGAACAAACCCCACCTGAACTGTCATCTGACATTGCCGAGCGGGGCATTGTGCTGACGGGAGGCGGGGCATTGTTACGCAATTTGGACAAACTGCTGTCTCGTGAAACAGGATTGCCTGTGTTTGTGGCAGATGAGCCTTTGACTTGTGTCAGTCGTGGTGGCGGTAAGGCATTGGACTTTATCCACGACAAATCGTTAAATCTGATTTTTGTCTGATGATTTGCCATTTAACCCAAAAAATAGCAGTGTTTAACACACTGCTTTTTGTGTCTTTTTGCTCAGTGTGTTAGTATAGCACACATCAGTATTAGGTATTGATTGGCTTATGTTGCCCAGTATTTTTTCTCAAAAACCACTATTTGCTCGCGCAACCCTTGCTTTTTTGGTGTTGGCATTGATTTTAATGCTTCTTGACAGTAAAAATCCTGAGTGGTTTACTCCTTTGCGTAGTGCCAGCCATGCGTCCATGCAACCCATCTATCAGATGGCGGTTGGACCGTCATATGCGGTGTCTTATGCTGAGAGCAGGTTATACTCCAAAGAAGCCTTACGCCGTGATAATATTCGCCTGCAAACCGAGTTGCTCCAAACCCGAGCCAAACTCCAAGTGCAAGACCATCTTATCGCCCAAAATGCCCGTTTAAATGGCATTTTAAGTACCACATTATCCAACACTCATCATCTGTTGCTTGCCCAAGTCATCGGGGCAGACAGCAATCCCTTAAAACAAGTGGTGGTGTTAAATAAAGGCAAAAATGACGGCGTACAGATTGGGCAGACGGTCATTGACGAAAATGGCATTTTGGGTCAAATCATCAACGCTTATCCGAACACCAGTCGGCTACTGTTGATTACCGATGAACAGCAATCAGTGGCTGTGGTGGTGGCTCGCACAGGTCAGCGAGCGATGGTGTCAGGTGGGGGTATGCCCGACAGCCTAAATTTGGATTACATTTTTAAAACAGCCGATGTGAAAGTGGGTGATGAACTGATTTCATCAGGACTTGGCGACCGCATTCCCGCAGGATATAAAGTGGGTACGGTATCAGACATTGATAGAACTCGCACCGATAATTTTGCCGACATTAAGGTTACGCCGTCAGCAGACTTTTTGCACAGCAGTTATGTGTTGGTATTACAACCCAAAGACACCCCAGACCTAAGTTCTCAATCTAGCCAAGCCACCCCATGAAACCCAAAGCTCTTTTAATTATGGGCATGATGGTCAGTTTTGTCGTGGCATCTATGCTCAATATTTATCCACTAAAATATGCCTTTGCCAGCATTCGCCCGATGTTTTTGGTCATGGTGCTTGCTTTTTGGGTGATTTATCGTTCCACCATGTTGTCAGTATGGGTGGTGTTTTTGGTGGGGCTTGTGTCTGATTTGTTATTTGGCACACATTTGGGGCATCAGGCATTTTGTGCCACGCTCATGGCGTTTGTGTTAAGAGCCATGCTGATTTATGCCAAAGAGCTGACACTGGTGCAGTCATGGATGCTGGCGGTGGTGGGTTTGTTGGTGTATCAAGGTACATTATGGTTTTTACAGGCATTGACCTATCATGAATTTATGTGGACGGGGGTTGGTTCTTTAATCAGTAGCATGGCGTTATTTCCGCTACTGTGGGTGCCTTTGTATTGGATAAATGGTCAATTAAAAGGTCGGGCGTATTGATGATAATCCTAGCATCCACATCGCCCAGACGGCGTGAGTTGTTTGAAAAACTGGGCTTGCCTTTTATGATAAAGTCGGTGGCGATTGACGAAAGTTTGCAGACAGACGAGTTGCCCCACGATTATGTCATGCGTATGGTAACAGCCAAAGCTGATAAGGCGTGTGAGAACGTATCATCAGCGATTGTCATCACGGCAGACACCATTGGTGTGCTAGGCAATGAGATTTTGACCAAACCCACCAACAAGGCTCATGCGTTTGCCATGTGGGACAAACTGTCGGGCAAGACACACAAGATTTGGACGGCGGTGTGTGCCAGCGTGGTCAAAGATGGTCAAATCGTCTTTCAAAAAATCATCAAAGTTGGCACTGATGTTTGTTTTATTGACTTAACTGACCGCCAAAAAGAGCAATACTGGGCAACGGGTGAACCTACCGATAAGGCGGGAGCGTATGCCATTCAAGGTGGGGCGATGGCATGGGTCAATACCATTAATGGCAGTTATACCAATGTGGTGGGGTTGCCACTTGCCGAGACGGCGGAGCTGATTGATGAATGCTTAGAAAAGCTGGCGGGTGAACATTAAAAACTCTAATACCCATGTCAAAACATTTGCTCATCACAAGTCTATGTTATCCCCAAGTTGCCGTCATGCAGGGTGATAAGCTGTGTCGTTTGTTGTCCGACAGTGAGTGTGGGCAGGCGGGCGATATTTATTTGGCAAAAGTGGTGCGAGTATTGCCTACATTGGGCGTGGCATTTTTAGACATTGGTGAACAAAAAAATGTTCTATTAAGCCTAAATAAAACAACCGTGATACAAGGGCAAATGCTCATCGTACAGCTTACCTGTTCCGCCCACAACCAAAAAGGAGCGACTGTTACTACTGCCATCAGTTTATCATTACCATATGTCGTCTATAAACCTTATGGTAAGGGAGTGGGGGTCTCTGGTAAAACCTCCAAGTCTGTCGCCACCACACTAAAACAAACTGCCCTTGATATTGCACACGAGCTGTCCATAAAGGGTGGTTTTGTGGTGCGTACGTCTGCCAAAGACGTGGATTTGTCCTTATTAAAGGCTCACATGGCATATTTGAGTGATGTTTGGCGGGGCATTTTGGCGGATAAATCCACCGCCAAAATCCCAAGTCGGCTGTACCGTACGCCCTTGACGCTTGTGGCATTGTCCGACCATGCCGACCTGACCGCCATACATACCGATGATGGGATAATGTATGATAAATGGGCTGGTTTTGCCAAGCGGTATCTGCCACAACTTGCGGTATTTTACCATCGCCCCAGCCTGTTTGATAAGCATGATGTCTATACAAAATTACAAAATGCCCTAGACAGTCGGGTTAATCTGCCATTGGGGGCGTATCTTATCATTGATGAATGTGAAGCGATGACTGTGATAGATGTTAATACAGGCACGCTCGTTGCTTCATCACAAGATATCGTTTATCAAGCAAATTTAGAAGCAGTTAAGGCGATAGCAGGCGAGCTTATGCTTAGGCAAATTGGTGGATTGGTGGTGGTGGACTTGATAGACATGAAAAACAAAAAACAAAAAGAGTTGGTTTATCAAGCCTTTAAAAAAGCCTTAGCCGATGATATTGCCAAAGTTCACTTGTCTTTTGTGAACGAGTTTGGACTCATTGAGCTGTCCCGTGAACGGGTTTCGCCAAGTTTTTCTGCCATGTATGCTCATCACTGTTTGGCGTGTCATGGCACGGGTAAAATCAAGACATTGCAAACGATGCGACTTGCCATTATTGCCAAATTGACCAGTCTAAGTGCCGATTTTCATACCAAAGATGAGATTGTGCTTCGGATAAGCGAAAAACTACATGATTTTTTGGTTAATGACGAGCATTTTCAACAAGTAAGTGCGGTGTTAGGGTCTGTTTTTCGTGTCAAAATCATGGCAGAATATGCCGATGATAAATATGATATTTTGCAAAATAAATATAGATAAACGCTTGCATTTGCCCATTTTTCGTGTATAATAACGCCACATTTTATGTTTAGCGTTGTTTTTGTTTTATTATTTGATGACAACGCCACAGCCAAAGCATCGTTTTTGGCATTATTAATGATAAACTCTGTTGCTATCCTTTGGATAATGCAAACAGGGATTGTTATTTTGCCTAAAAAATGTTGGCAATTTAAAACAGATGACTGACATCGTTTAGATAGAAGTTAAAAAACACATTAAATTTACTAGGAGCTAGTTGGCATGGCTAACCAGAGAATCCGTATCCGCCTGAAGTCATTTGACCATCGTTTGATTGACCAGTCGGCACAAGAGATTGTTGATACGGCAAAGCGTACAGGAGCTCAAGTTTGTGGGCCTGTTCCCTTGCCGACTCGTATTGAGCGGTTCAACGTATTGACATCACCACAC
>JAUMUJ010000017.1:12883-14462 GCA_030530785.1 Moraxella sp.
TTAAAGAAGTAAGAGGTCTAAAATGGCGATTGGTTTAGTCGGTATTAAGCGTGGCATGACCCGAATCTTCACCGAAGCAGGTGCGTCTATCCCTGTAACGGTGGTTGAGGTCAACGCAAACCGCATTTCGCAAATCAAGACAGTAGATACTGACGGTTACAACGCAATTCAAATCACCACAGGTGAGCGTCGTGAAACTCGTGTAACTTCTGCTCAAAAAGGACACTTCGCAAAAGCTGGCGTACAAGCTGGTCGTGGTGTTTGGGAATTTCGTGCTGACGCAAGCGAGCTTGAAGGTCGTGAAGTTGGTGCAAGCATCTTGGTTGATTTATTTGAAGTTGGTCAAATCGTTGACGTAACTGGTCAATCCAAAGGTAAAGGCTTTCAAGGTGGCGTAAAACGTCATAATTTCCGCACACAAGATGCTTCTCATGGTAACTCTGTGTCGCATCGTGTGCTTGGTTCAACTGGTCAAAACCAGACACCAGGCAGAGTATTCAAAGGCAAAAAAATGCCAGGTCAAATGGGTAACAAGCGTGTTACCGTTCAAGGCTTGGAGATTGTGTCTATTGATGCTGAAAAGGGTTTATTAGTCATCAAAGGTGCATTACCTGGTGCTAATGGTGGCGATGTCATCGTACGTCCATCAGTCAAGGCCTAAGGGGATTAACGTGAATTTAAAAACTGTTACAGGCGAAGCGGTTGAGTTGTCAGAGACCACTTTTGGTCGTGAGTTCAACGAAGCCTTAGTACACCAAGTCGTAACTGCTTACTTGGCTGGTGCTCGTCAAGGTACTCGTGCCCAAAAAACTCGTGGTGAAGTATCTGGCGGTGGCAAAAAGCCATGGCGTCAAAAGGGTACTGGTCGTGCCCGTGCAGGTTCTATCCGTGGACCAATCTGGGTAGGTGGTGGTCGTGCATTTGCAGCCAAACCACAAGACTGGTCACAAAAAGTAAACCGCAAAATGTATCGTGGTGCGATGCAATGTATCTTAGCAGAGCTTGTGCGTCAAGAGCGTTTGGTTTTGGTGGATTCTATCAGTGTGGATAGCCCAAAAACCAAAGGTTTGATTGCTAAACTTGCTGAGCTAAATACGCCCCGTGCTTTGATTGTTAGCCACGAAGTTGATGAAAATCTATATTTAGCAGCTCGCAACATTCCACACGTTAATGTGTTGGGTGCTCGTGAAGTTGACCCTGTGAGCTTGGTTTCTTTTGATAAAGTTGTCATGACCGTAGAAGCTGCAAAGCAATTTGAGGAGGCACTGGCATGAGTAATGCAAGACTGTATCAAGTGTTAAAAGCACCTGTCTTCTCTGAAAAATCTCAACGTTTGGGCGACCGCCTTGGCGTACAAGTTTTTAAAGTGGACAACAAAGCCACCAAACGTGAAATCAAACAAGCGGTTGAGCTAATGTTTGAAGGCGTTGAAGTGGTAAAAGTGAACACCCTAAACGTTAAAGGCAAAACCAAGCGTTTTGGTAGAGTGGTCGGTAAACGTTCTGACTTTAAAAAGGCGTATGTTACCCTAAAAGCAGGTTCAGACGTACAAATCGGTGCTGGTGAAGAAGCCACTGGC
>JAUMUJ010000017.1:14528-15024 GCA_030530785.1 Moraxella sp.
AGTTGTGCATCCACACCTTTATAAAGGTCGTCCTTATGCACCGCTTGTTGAATCTAAGGCGAAAACTGGTGGTCGTAATAACAACGGTCGTATCACTACCCGTCATATCGGTGGTGGTCATAAACAACATTATCGTTTGATTGATTTTAAACGCAATAAAGACGGCATTGTTGCAACTGTTGAGCGTATTGAATATGACCCAAACCGCACTGCACATATTGCTCTTTTGAAATATGCAGACGGTGAGCGTCGTTATATCATTGCACCTAAAAAATTGGCAGTAGGCGATCAGGTTCAATCTGGCGAAGGTTCTCCAATCCGTCCAGGCAACTGTTTGCCACTTAAAAATATCCCAGTGGGTACCACCATCCATAATATTGAACTAAAAATCGGCAAAGGTGCTCAAATTGCACGTTCTGCTGGTGCCGCTGTCCAGTTGCTTGGTCGTGATGGTGCTTATGTGATTGTTCGTTTGCGTTCAGGCGAAACTCGCCGT
>JAUMUJ010000017.1:15183-16448 GCA_030530785.1 Moraxella sp.
TTGGGGTCAGAAAGCTAAGGGTCTTAAGACTCGTTCTAATAAGCGTACTGACAGCATGATTATCCGTCGCCGTCGTGCCAAGAAATAAAGGAAGAGTTTTATGCCTCGTTCGTTAAAAAAAGGCCCGTTTATTGATGCACATCTGTTTAACAAAGTAGAAAACGCTTTGGAAACAAACAGCCGTAAGCCAATCAAAACTTGGTCTCGTCGTTCTATGATTTTGCCACAAATGGTCGGTTTGACCATTTCTGTTCACAATGGTCGCACTCATGTGCCTGTGATTGTGAGCGAACAAATGGTCGGTCATAAACTTGGTGAATTCGCCCCAACCCGTTCTTATCGTGGTCATGGCGTTGATAAAAAATCTAAGAGATAAGGTGTACCATGGAAGTAACTGCAAAATTACGTGGTGCCGCCATTTCGGCACAAAAAGTAAGATTGGTTGCGGACGAAGTTCGTGGTAAACCAATTGAGCGTGCTTTGGACATTTTGACATTTAGCAACAAAAAAGGTGCTAAATTGGTCAAAAAATGCCTACAATCAGCCATTGCTAACGCTGAGCATAATAATGGTCTGGACATTGACACTTTACGTGTTTCTACCATTTATGTTGATGAAGGCATTACTTTGAAACGTATTATGCCCCGTGCCAAAGGTCGTGCTGACCGTATCAGCAAACGCACTTGCCACATCACTGTTAAAGTAGGAGCATAATTATGGGTCAAAAAGTTCATCCAGTCGGTATTCGCTTGGGCGTCATCAAAAAGCACAATGCGAATTGGTATGCTAACCCAAAGCAATACTCAGAATATTTATTAAATGACTTCAAAGTGCGTGATTTTTTACGCAACAAGCTAAAAGAAGCCATGGTTAGCAACATCAGCATTGAGCGTCCTACGGGTGCTGCTAAGATTACCATTCATTCAGCCCGTCCTGGTGTGATTATTGGTAAGCAAGGTGCTGATATTGAAGCATTGCAAAAAAATCTAACTAAACTTATGGGTGTTCCTGCACAAGTGAACATTCAAGAGATTACTCAACCTGACCTAGATGCTCGTTTAGTTGCTGTTGGTATCGCCAACCAGCTTGAACGCCGTGTGATGTTCCGTCGTGCCATGAAACGTGCTGTACAAGGTACCATGCGTGCAGGGGCTGGCGGTATTAAAGTTGAGTTATCAGGTCGTTTGGGCGGTGCTGAAATTGCTCGTACCGAATGGTATCGTGAAGGTCGTGTGCCACTACATACTCTGCGTGCTGACATTGAT
>JAUMUJ010000017.1:16565-40885 GCA_030530785.1 Moraxella sp.
AGACAAGGGGTAAGCCATGTTACAACCAAAACGTACCAAATTCCGCAAAATGCATAAAGGTCGTAACACAGGCCTTGCCCAACGTGGTAATACTGTTGCATTTGGTGAAATTGGTCTAAAATCTATCGGTCGTGGTCGCATGACGGCTCGCCAAATTGAAGCGGCTCGTCGTACTATTACTCGCCGTATCAAACGTGGTGGTAAGATTTGGATTCGTGTGTTCCCAGACAAGCCAATTACTGAAAAACCCCTAGAAGTTCGTATGGGTAAAGGTAAAGGTCCTGTTGAATATTGGGTTGCCGAAATCAAACCAGGTAAAATGCTGTATGAAATTCAAGGTGTGAGCGAAGAGCTTGCTCGTGAAGCTTTGACTTTGGCGTCGGCTAAGCTACCTTTCAAAACCACCATTGTTAAACGGACGGTAATGTAATGAAAACAAGCGAATTACGTGAAAAATCAGTAGAAGAGCTGGCTACATTGCTTGACGAAAAGCAACTTGATGCATTTCGCCTACGCATGGCAAAAGCAACAGGTCAGCTAGGTAATACTCATGAAGTCAAAGCAAACCGCCGTGTTATTGCAAAAATTTTGACTTTGCTTAACGAAAAACAAAGAGGCGACGCATGAGCGAAAATACCCAAACCCAAGAAGTTGGCGTTGTAACTGGTAAAGTTATCAGCAATAAAATGGACAAATCCATCACTGTCCTTGTTGAGCGTCAAATCCGCCATGAAAAATATGGCAAGCAAGTTCGCCGTTCTACTAAGCTAAAAGCTCATGATGAGAACAATGTTTGCCAAGAAGGCGACATCGTACGCATCAAAGAGACTCGTCCAATCTCAAAGACCAAAACTTGGACTTTGGTGGATGTGGTAGAAACTGCGGTAAAAATTTAAAGTTATTTGCATTAAAAGTCATTTGCTAGTATAATAGATACCTTGTGGTATTTATCTATCAAATTTGTGCAAAAAAATAGCATGAGTTTGGCAAATGGCTTTTATTGTATATTTATTTATGGAGTCATGCGATGATTCAGACTGAAACAATGCTGGAAGTTGCAGATAATAGTGGTGCAAGACGTGTACAGTGCATTAAGGTACTGGGTGGCTCGCATCGTCGTTATGCATCAGTTGGCGATATTATTAAAGTAACAGTGAAAGAAGCCATTCCTCGTGGTCGTGTCAAAAAAGGCGACGTGATGAATGCGGTTGTTGTGCGCACCAAAAAAGGCGTACGCCGTCCGGATGGTTCTGTACTGCGTTTTGATGACAATGCGGCAGTTATTTTAAATAATAACAAAGCCCCCATTGCAACTCGTATCTTCGGACCTGTTACTCGTGAACTACGTGGTGAGCAATTCATGAAAATTGTTTCGCTCGCACCAGAAGTACTGTAAACTTTTAGAGGCTATCCTATGGCAAAGTTACGCAAAGGCGATACCGTGGTTGTGATTGCTGGTAAAGACAAAGGCAAGCAAGGCACAATTTTGGCGGTTAAAGCGGACCGTGTAAAAGTGGAAGGCGTTAATATTGTAACCAAACACCAAAAGCCTAACCAAATGTTAGGTAAAGAAGGTGGTATTGTTAAGCAAGAAGCATTTTTACACATTTCCAATGTTGCAATTTTTAATGCAACGACCCAAAAAGCAGACCGTATTGCTTACCAAGTGAACGAAGAAGGTAAAAAAGTCCGTATCTATCGTTCTACTGGTGAAGTAGTGGCGACTGCATAAGAAGCTAAGGGTATTTAGTAATGGCAAGATTAAAATCTTTATATAATGATAAATTAAAACAGCAAATCAAAGATGAGCTGGGCTTAAAAAATGTAATGCAAGTGCCAAAAATCACCAAAATTACATTGAATATGGGTGTTGGTGGTGCAGCACAGGATAAAAAATTGCTTGAAGGTGCACTGGCTGATATGACTGTGATTGCAGGTCAAAAGCCTGTGGTTACCAAAGCACGCAAATCAGTGGCTGGTTTTAAAATCCGTGAAGAATGGCCAATTGGTTGTAAAGTTACCCTTCGTGGCGACCAAATGTACGAATTTTTAGACCGCTTAATTGCCATTGCAATTCCTCGTATTCGTGATTTTCGTGGTTTTTCAGCCAAAGCATTTGATGGTCGTGGTAACTACTCATTGGGCATCAAAGAACAAATTGTTTTTCCTGAGGTGGATTTTGATAAGATTGACCGCATTCGTGGTCTTGACATCACCATTACCACGACTGCTACCGATGACGACCAAGGTCGTGCATTATTAAAAGCATTCGGCTTTCCATTTAAATAAGGTAACGTTATGGCTAAAATGAGCATGATTAATCGCGAGTTAAAACGCGAAAAATGTGTGGCTAAGTACGCCGAAAAGCGTACCGCCTTAAAAGCAGTTATTAGTGATGTGAATGCTAGTGATGAAGAGCGTTTAGAAGCGATGCTTGCTCTTCAAGCATTACCACGTAATTCATCGCCTGTGCGTCTTCGTAACCGTTGCGGTTTAACTGGTCGTCCACATGGGTATTTTCGTAAATTTGGTTTATCACGTAACAAATTGCGTGAGCGTGTAATGCAAGGTGATGTACCTGGCGTTCGCAAGGCAAGCTGGTAAGGAGTTAGTTATGAGTATGCAAGACCCAGTTGCTGATATGCTAACCCGTATCCGTAACGCACAATCAAGAAATAAACCAACTGTCAGTATGCCTGCGTCAAAACTACGCAAATCTATTGCTGACTTACTGGTAACCGAAGGCTACCTAACTTCCGCTGAGGTGGTTGATGATGAAAACGGTAAAAAAGTTCTCAATATTGAACTTAAATACTATCAAGGTAAGGGTGTTATTGCTGAATTAAAGCGTTATAGCCGTCCTGGTCTTCGCCAATATCGCAATAAAGATGAATTGCCCAGTGTTAAAAAAGGCTTGGGCGTTGCTATCATTTCTACGAGCAAGGGTTTGATGAGTGATCGTACGGCTCGTGCTAACGGTATTGGTGGTGAGGTAATCGCACTGGTCTCTTAATCATCGTGCATTTATTTAAAAAACAATAATCCTTGGTTTACGCTAAGGATTATTTGTGTTATAATGGTTTGCTTTCTTGGTTGCCAAGAAATTTTCCATGACATCAACTTTAATAGCGTGATGTTGTTTTTATTTGAAAGGATATTGATATGTCTCGTGTGGCTAAAGCCCCAGTAACGTTGCCTGCGGGCACCAGCGTTACTTTGAACGGTCGGCAGGTAGAAGTGAAAGGCAAGAATGGTTCCTTGTCTTTACACCTGCACGATTTGGTCGAGCTCAAGCAAGAAGATAATGTGGTAACTCTTGCTCCTGTTGAGGACACCAAAGAAGCGTGGATGCACACAGGTACTGTGCGTGCATTGCTGAATAATATGGTAAATGGTGTTACCAATGGTTTTGAGCGTCGCTTACAACTGATTGGTGTTGGTTATCGTGCTCAGGTGGCAGGTAATGTGGTAAATCTAAATTTGGGTTTTTCGCATCCAATCGCTTATAATCTACCCGAAGGTGTTACTGCTGAAACGCCAAGCCAAACTGAAATCGTTCTAAAATCAAGCGATAAACAAAAACTAGGTCAAGCAGCAGCTAAAATTCGTAGCTTCCGTCCACCAGAGCCTTACAAAGGCAAAGGTGTTCGTTATAGTGATGAAGTGGTTCTTCGTAAAGAAGCTAAGAAAAAATAAGTAAGGTGAGCAACAATGTTTGATAAAAAATCCGCTCGTCTTCGCCGAGCAAAAAAGACCCGTGCCCATATCCGTCATTTGGGTGTTAATCGTTTGACCGTAACTCGTACACCACGCCATATTTATGCACAAATCATCGCCCCAACAGGTGGTGTTGTTGTGGCACAGGCTTCTACACTGGATGCAAGTTTGCGTTCTGGTAAAACGGGCAATATTGATGCTGCAAAAGCTGTTGGTGCACTTATTGCAGAACGTGCAAAAACAGCAGGTATTACTAAGGTTGCATTTGACCGTAGTGGTTTTAAATATCATGGCCGTGTTAAAGCATTAGCTGACGCTGCTCGTGAAAACGGATTGGAGTTCTAATCATGGCAAAATTTGAACAAACTGATGGTTTGGTAGAGAAATTGGTTGCCGTTGACCGTGTAGCAAAAGTGGTTAAAGGCGGTCGTATTTTTTCTTTTACCGCCTTGACTGTGGTTGGTGATGGTAATGGTCGTGTGGGTTTTGGTCGTGGCAAAGCTCGTGAAGTGCCTGCTGCCATCCAAAAAGCTCTTGAAGCAGCTAAGCGTAATATGATTACGGTTGAGCTTGCAGGTCATACTTTGCAACACCCCATCAATGCTCGTCATGGTGCATCTAAGGTGTATATGCAACCTGCTTCTGAGGGTACTGGTGTTATTGCAGGCGGTGCGATGCGTGCAGTATTAGAAGTTGCGGGCGTACAAGATGTATTGGCAAAATGTTATGGCTCAACCAATGCTGCCAATGTGGTGCAAGCCACTTTCAAAGGGTTGCGTGACATGGTGTCGCCAGAGCAAATCGCCGCTAAGCGTGGCAAATCTGTTGAAGAGATTTTGGGCTAAGAGATAGGTGAATTGTGATGAAAACAATCAAAGTTACTCAAATCAAGTCAAGTAGCCATCGCTTAGCAAGTCATAAAGCTTGTTTAAAAGGCTTGGGGCTACGCCGTATTGGTCATACTGTGGAGGTTGAGGATACTCCTTCTGTTCGTGGTATGGTCAATCGTGTGCATTACATGATTAAAGTGGAGGAAGCATAATGGGTCTTCGTTTAAATGAACTGGCTCCCGCCATTGGTGCAAAAAAGACGGCACAGCGTCGTGGTCGTGGTATTGGTTCAGGTCTTGGTAAGACAGGCGGTCGTGGTATCAAAGGTCAAACTTCACGTTCTGGTTCAAGCATTCCAGCAGGTTTTGAAGGCGGGCAAATGCCAATTTATCGCCGTTTGCCAAAATTTGGCTTTACCAGTCAATTGGCGTCAACCACCGCAGAAGTGCGTCTTTCTGAGTTAAATAAAATAAAAGGCGATGTGGTCAGCCTTGAAACGCTAAAAGAAGCCAACATCATTCGTGGTGACATGAAGCGTGCTCGCATTATTTTATCTGGCGAAATCAGCCGTGCCTTGACTTTTAAAGGTATTAAGGTAACCAAAGGTGCAAAAGAGGCCATCATTACTGCTGGTGGCAGTATTGAGGAATGATTTATGTCTAAACAATCAATGCCCACATCAAAAATCCCATTAAATCCCATGGCGTTTATTCGCAAATACGATGAGCTGTGGGGGCGTATGTTGTTTTTAATTGGGGCATTGATTGTTTATCGTTTGGGTTCTCACATTCCTGTGCCAGGCATCAATCCCATAGAATTGGCTCAATTTTTTGAAGCGGGTAAAGATACCTTTTTGGGTATGTTTAATATGTTCTCTGGGGGTGCCTTAGAGCGTATGTCCATCATGGCATTGGGTATCATGCCTTATATCTCAGCATCTATTGTGGTGCAAATGATGTCAGCAGTCGTGCCATCGCTAGAAGCCCTTAAAAAAGAGGGTGAGACAGGTCGGCGTACGCTAAGCAAGTACACTCGTCAAGGCACGTTGGCATTGGCTTTTATACAGGCCGTTGGTATGTCTGCGGGGCTGATTGCTGGCGGATTAACCTTATCAACAGGGTTGAGTTTTTATATTCCTGCGGTAACTTCTTTGGTGGCAGGTTCTATGTTTTTGATGTGGCTTGGTGAGCAAATTACCGAGCGTGGCATTGGCAATGGAATCTCCATGCTGATTTTTGCAGGCATTATTGCCAGTGCTCCAAACATGATTTCTGGGGCTTTGATGGGTGGCACAGGTGGCGGAAAAGATTTACTGATTTTGTTGATTTTTGTGGTGCTTGGTATAGCGGTTACGGCTGCCATTGTGTATATGGAGCGAGCCCAAAGACGTGTGCCAGTCAATTATGCCCAAAAACAACAAGAAGGACGTAAAATTTACGCCCAACAACAATCTCATTTGCCCTTAAAGTTAAATATGGCAGGTGTCATTCCTGCAATTTTTGCCAGTTCATTGTTATTGTTACCTGCCAGTTTGGGGCAATTTGCAGGTTCAGCAGAAAACCCAAATGCCATACAGCTGGTGTTACAAAATATCTCCTTGGTGTTGCAACCAGGCAGTCCTTTATACCTATTGATTTTTGGGGTGTTGATTATCTTTTTCTGTTATTTTTATACAGCATTGATGTTTAATCCCAAAGAAGTGGCAGAAAATCTCAAACGCAGTGGGGCTTATATACCAGGTATCCGACCAGGACAACAAACCAAACGTTATTTAGATTTCGTTTTAAATCGCCTAACCTTTATTGGGGCAATGTATATGACAGTGATTTGCCTTATGCCAATGGTGATTCAGTCTGCCTTTGGTATGCCATTGCCCTTAGGTGGTGCATCTTTATTAATTATGGTGGTGGTTTTGATGGACTTTATTGCACAGGTTCAGGCACATTTAATGACCCATCAGTATCATGACCAAACATTGATTAAATCATCTCGTTGATGAAATAGGAGTAAGACATGAAAGTTCAAGCATCTGTCAAAAGAATTTGTGGTAGTTGTAAAATTGTGCGTCGCAAAGGTCAAGTTCTTGTGATTTGCAGTTCAGAACCACGCCATAAACAACGTCAAGGTTAATTTTAAAATAACACTTGATATTTTGTGGCAGATATTGTATTATTTGCCACTTGCTACGTTTAGGTAGTTAGAATCAACTGTCAAGTACAAATTTGTACTTGTTTAATGGAGATAAATTAATGGCTCGTATTGCCGGTGTGAACATTCCGGACAACAAGCATGCTGTTATTTCTCTGACGTATATTTTTGGTATTGGACGTACAACCGCTAAGAAAATCTTGGCGACCGTAGGTATTGCTGAAACCACTAAAATTGGTCAGTTAGATGACACACAGCTAGATGCTGTCCGTGCAGAAGTTGCAAATTACACAACTGAGGGCGACCTTAGACGTGAAATTTCAATGAACATCAAACGTTTGGTTGACTTAGGTTGCTATCGTGGTCTTCGCCACCGTAGAAGTTTGCCTGTGAATGGTCAGCGAACCAAAACTAACGCGCGTACCCGTAAAGGTCCGCGCAAAGCAATTAAAAAGTAACTAACTTAGGAAGCTAAAAGATGGCAAAAGACACTCGTAGCCGTAAAAAAGTGGCTCGTCGTTCGGTATCTGAGGGTATCGCCCATATTCATGCGTCTTTTAATAACACCATTGTAACCATTACTGACCGTCAAGGTAATGCATTGGCTTGGGCCACTTCGGGTGGACAAGGCTTCCGTGGTTCACGTAAATCTACGCCATTTGCAGCACAGGTTGCCGCAGAAGTTGCGGGTAAAACTGCCCAAGAAACTTATGGTGTTAAGAATATTGATGTCTTGGTAAAAGGTCCAGGACCAGGTCGTGAGTCTGCGGTTCGTGCATTGGGTGCATTGGGTTATAAGATTAACAGCATTAGTGATGTAACCCCAATTCCACACAATGGCTGTCGCCCACCTAAAAAACGTCGTGTTTAAGGAGATAACTCATGGCCCGTTATATTGGTCCAAAACTAAAATTGTCTCGCCGTGAGGGTACTGACCTGCAATTAAAGTCAGGTGTTAAGGCTTACGACGTTAAGACAAAAAAATCAGGTCGTGCACCTGGTCAGCATGGCAACAGCCAAAGCAAAACATCCGAATACGCATCACAACTTCGTGAAAAACAAAAAGTGAAGCGTATGTATGGCGTGCTTGAACGTCAATTCTCAAATTATTATAAAGAAGCAGCTCGTATGCGTGGTGCAACAGGTGAAAACTTGCTTGGTATGTTGGAGCGTCGCTTAGATAATGTGGTTTACCGTATGGGCTTTGGAGCAACTCGTGCAGAAGCTCGTCAGCTTGTTAGCCACCGTGCCATCTTGTTAAAAAAAGCAGGTCGTGATGAGTTTGTGCGTGTGAACATTCCATCAATCCAAGTTCAAGATGGTGATGTGATTGCTGTTCATGAAAAATCAAAAGAGCAACTTCGCATTAAAAACGCCATTGAACTTGCAACTCAGCGTGGCATTCCAGAATGGTTGGAAGTTGATCACAGCAAATTACAAGGCACATTTAAAACTGCACCAGAACGCAGTGAGTTGCCTGCTGAAATCAACGAACACCTAATCGTTGAGCTATATTCTAAATAATAACTGAACCAATTCGAGGTGAACCATGACAACTGCAAATGAGTTTCTAACACCGAGTACCATTAACGTGGAGACGGTTAATGAAACGACTGCGAAGGTCACGCTCGAGCCGTTAGAACGTGGCTTTGGACATACCTTAGGGAATGCCCTTCGCCGTATTCTATTGTCTTCATTATCTGGTGCTGCTGTTGTTGAAGCAGAAATTGAAGGGGTTGATCATGAATATTCAACCCTTGAAGGACTGCAAGAGGATGTGCTTGACTTGCTTTTAAACCTGAAAGGGTTAGCAATTACTTTGCATGACCAACATGAAGCTTATTTGACATTGGATAAAAAAGGTGCAGGCGTTGTTACTGCTAATGATTTGGAGTTGCCACATAATGTAGAAATTGCCAATCCCGATTTGGTGCTTGGTACATTGAGTGAGCGTGGTCATCTTAAAATGCGTTTGCGTGTGGTAACAGGTCGTGGTTATGAGCCTGCCAGCCAACGTCGTGATGATAACTCTAAAATGATTGGACATCTAAAACTTGACGCAAGCTTTAGCCCAATTTTACGAGTAGCATATGACGTTGAGAGTGCTCGTGTTGAACAGCGTACTGACCTTGACAAACTCATCATTGAGCTTGAGACAAATGGCACGATTGATCCTGAGGAGGCGATTCGTAAAGCTGCCACCATCTTGCAACAACAAATTGCAATTTTTGTGGATTTAGAAGCAGAAGAAGCTCCTGAGCCAATCAAAGAAAAAGAAGAGATTGACCCTGTACTACTTCGTCCAGTGGACGATCTTGAACTAACGGTTCGTTCAGCCAACTGTTTAAAAGCTGAAAACATTTATTATATTGGTGATTTGGTGCAACGTTCAGAAACTGAACTTCTAAAAACACCAAATCTTGGTAAGAAATCACTCACCGAAATCAAAGACGTGCTTGCGTCCAAAGGTTTGGAGCTTGGTATGCGTTTAGATAATTGGCCACCAAGTGATTTGAGAGTTGATGACCGTTTTTCTTACCGTAGCCGTTAATTTAAAGGATACTGACCATGCGACATCGTAATAGCGGAGTCAAGCTGGGTCGCACCAGCAGTCATCGTAAGGCAATGTTCCAGAACATGACAAACTCATTATTTGAACATGAGTTGATTAAAACCACTTTGGTAAAAGCCAAAGAGCTACGCCGTGTGGCTGAGCCACTCATCACGCTTGCCAAAGAAGACAGTGTGGCAAATCGCCGTTTGGCATTTAATCGTACTCGCAATAAAGCCATTGTTGGTAAGCTATTTACCGAGCTAGGACCACGTTACAAAACTCGTCCAGGTGGCTATTTGCGTATCATCAAGTGCGGTTATCGTGATGGCGATAATGCTCCGATGGCATATGTAGAGTTGGTTGACCGTCCATAAGACCTAACCAATGTTAAAAACCCTAGAATGTTCTAGGGTTTTTTGTTATTAAAAGTATTTTTTGGGTTGTGTTTGGTTTATTCAGCACTTAAATTTATGAGAGGAATATCAGGGTTATCAAGTGTACCAATATCCACCAAAATATCCAGCTGATGACCAAAACGTTCATCTGCCATATAGGGTTCATGTATCGTATCGGCAGGGCAACAGATGGCAAATGGTTCGCCGAGTGTATCCAATAAAGCAAGGCTGATGGGCGTGGTGGCGATGAGTGTGCCGATGGTTTTATGTTTGGGGTGCGTGAGCTGTTTTGGGGTGGCTTTGGTGGCAGGCAGGACAAATATGGCAGGTGTGCCATGATGGGCTTTTATGGTGCGAAATTGACCATCGTCCATGTTGGCATAAGTGGCAATTTGAGATAAATCGCGACACACCAACACCCAATGGCACTCATCAGAGCAAAGCTGTTGGGTGGTTTTTTGTGCATTTTTGGCGGACAGTGTAATGGCAAAAACATAGCCCAAATCAGTAGGGAGCATGATCAATTTGTCACTTGTTAGGCTTTGAGCCACTTGGCGGGTAAGACGGTCTTGGGGGTTGTCGGGGTGGATATATAAAGTTTGCATGATTTATCCTTGATGATTGGGCAGCTGCCCCATTGCGGTTAAAAATACCCAAATCAGCCGTCTTGCATCAGGGGGCAGGGTGGACGGATTTTGTAAAAACGAATGGGCTTTATCATAGACATCTTGGGCAAAACGGCTTTGGGAAGTATCAAAATCGGCATTTAGGTTATCTTGTGAGACATAAAAATACCGCCCCAATGCTAAGTTTAGCAGGCATTCTATGGCTTGGGGTTTGATTTCTACTTGTTCAAATAATGCTTGGGTGGCTTGGTCTCGCCCATCAGGGCAGTACCAGTAGCCAAAATCGTCAAGCATACGTCTTTGTTTGCCTGCCACGCACCAATGACTGATCTCATGCAAACTGCTGGCAAAAAACCCATGAGCAAAGGCAATCTGTGCAGATTTGCCATCTTTTGGGGCGAAATATTCAGGTTCGCCCGTGCTGTGTATGAGTGTGGTGTGTGGGGCATAAAGTGCGTTAAATAAAGTGATGAGCCAGTCGGTTAAGGGGTTATCATCGCTGACGTGTTGCTGGTAGAGAGATTGGTAGTGCTGGCAATGGTTGGCAAAATCATCGGGCAATAATCGACTGATGTCTTGGTAGATGGTGGGGTTGTGGTAAAAATCGTGCCAAAGGGGGGCGATGTTGGGCAAAGGGGATTTGGCGGGGTAGGGAGATAAATCATCAAAACGAACGGTCATGATATTTTTCCAAAAAGATGATGTGTCAGCGTGGTTTTGGTGGGCGATAAGCATCCAGTCCGTTTACCACCATGTCAAGTACGGCGGGATCGCTGGTGGTGGCGACATGGCGGATAAGTCGTGATGGGGGGTGGGTGAGTGTCTGGGTTAGGGCATGGGCGAACATATCTAGCACCACATCAGCACGCTCGCCTTGTGCCAAGCGGTGCTTGGCGATGGCAAGCAAGCGGTTTTTATGTTGCAGTCCTGCTTGGCGGTAATCGGCTATCATTTTGCGGGCAGATAGGAGTTGAATTTGGGTTTCTATGTTGCTGGTAAGCTGACTTGCCAACAGCTCGGCTTCTACGGCGGCTTGTTTGCGTTCTTCTAGGTTGCCTTTAATGACGTGTTGTAGGTCGTCCACCGAATACAGATACACTTCATCAAGATGGGCAATGCTGGGTTCTATGTCTCGGGGCACTGCCAAATCCACCAGTAGCATGGGGCGATAACGGCGTGCTTTTTGGGCGGATTTTATCATAGGCAGGCTGATGAGCGTCTGCATACTGCCACTACAACTGCTGACCACGTCTGCTTTACTTAATGCGTCCGCCAACTTGTCCAGCCCAATGCAGTCAATTTGTACCGCATGAGATGATGCTTTTGCCATGTCGGTCAGTTCGTCTTTTAGGGTGTTGGCACGTTCGGGGGAGCGGTTGGCGATGATGATGTGTTTCATGCCAAGTGTGGCGACATTGTGGGCAACCAAGCGATTCATCTCTCCTGCTGCCACGATGAGTAGGGTCAGCTTTTGGGGGTCATCAAAGATTTGGGTAACCAGTTTGGCGGTGGCAAAGCCCAACGTTACCGCCTGCTGTCCGACTTTGGTATCACGGCGGACGGTGCGAGCGGACGCAAACACTTGTTGGGTCAGCCAGTCAAACTGCCCACTGATACCACCCAGCTCCTTAGATAAGCTGACAGCATTGCGAATCTGCCCAAAAATCTGTGGCTCGCCAAGTATCATTGAGTCCAGCCCTGATGCAACCCGTATCCAGTGGTTTAAGGCTCTGGCGTTTTCGTAAATGTACAAATAAGGCGACAGCTCATCAAAGTCAATCCCCTTAAAATCTGCCAGCCAATGACTAACCATGTCCGCTTGGGGGCTGATGGGGTGTTCGTCATCATCGTCATCACAATCAAAACCGACATAAATCTCACTTCGGTTGCAGGTGGAGACGATGACCGCTCCACAGCAGTTGGGCAGAGTGTTTAGCGTGCCGATGGCGTGCGTCATGTCATCACCAAAAGACAACCGCTCTCGCATGGCGACAGGGGCGGTCTTATGGTTTACGCCGATGACAATGATTTTCATTAAAACTCCCGCACAATGGCTAAGGTAATAAACTGATAGATGTGGCAAAACCACAAGTTAAAAGGTCGTATTATAGCAAGTTTTTGTGGGGGATAAAACCTTATCTGTCATTTGTGATGGTCATTCATCATCAAAAAAAGCCGTTCACTAAGAACGACTTTTAAAAATCAAGCGAACATGGCTTAGATTTTACCCACCAAATCTAGGCTTGGTTTTAGGGTTTCTTGACCAGCTTCCCAAGCAGCAGGGCAAACTTCGCCGTCATTTTCGCGTACATACTGGGCAGCCTTGACTTTACGAATCATATCTTTGGCAGAGCGACCGATGCCCAAGTCGTGAATTTCAGCCACTTTAATCAAGCCATCTGGATCAACCAAGAACGTACCACGCAAAGCAGCGTGTTCGCCTTCAATCATCACATTAAAGCCACGAGTAATCGCCCCTGTGCCATCGCCGAGCATGGGGTATTTTACTTTGCCGATGGCAGGTGATGCGTCATGCCATGCTTTATGAACAAAGTGGGTGTCGGTAGAGACAGCATAGACCTCTACGCCAAGTGCTTTTAGCTCTTCGTAGTGGTCAGCCATGTCTTCAAGTTCGGTTGGGCAAACAAAGGTAAAGTCATGTGGATAAAACATAAAGATGGACCATTTGCCTTTGGTGTCGTCCGAAGAGATGGTCTTAAATTCGCCATTAACAAAGGCTTCGGTAACAAATTCTGGAATGTGTTGATTAATGATGGCGGTCATGTCATGCTCCTTAACAATAAAATGGAGAAAATTACAACGGCTTAACTGCCGTCTGATGAGTATCATAACAAAAATACGCCATTTATCCAGTTGAAACTTTTAAATGTTCTGTTTTGTTTTATCAAACTTAGGTGTACAATAGTAATTAAATATTTAACCGAGATTGTTATGATTACTTTGCGTCAATTAGAATTTGCCTTAGCCGTTGCCAAGCACAAGCATTTTAAACGTGCTGCCGAAGAGTGCAACATCTCCCAGTCCGCCCTAAGTCTTGGGATTGCTGAGCTTGAAAAACAGCTGGACACGCAGATTTTTGAGCGTAATAACAAGCAAGTACTCATCACGCCCATTGGCGAAGAGTTGCTAGAAAGGGCCCAAAGAGTATTTAGCGAAATCAACGATTTGACCACCAGAGCCCACAGCCATCAAACCCCGCTGGCGTATCCGATGACCATTGGTATCATACCAACCATCGCTCCGTATTTATTGCCCAAAGTCTTGGCTGATTTGACGGGGGCGTATCCTGATTTTGAGTTGTCGGTGGTAGAAAAACGCACCGCACGACTGATTGAGCAGGTGCGTTATGGGCATATAGACACAGCAATCATCGCTTTGCCTTATCAGGTAGATGGCTTGCATACTTTTGAGTTTTGGCAGGAAGATTTTTTTGCCATTTTCCCACAAGGCGATGAACACAGTCAGCTTGAACACATCAGCAGTCGTGAACTGTCTAAGATGCATTTGTTATTGCTTGGTGAGGGGCATTGTTTGACCGACCATGTATTATCAGTGTGTCAGATGAATAAGGCACAGATTAAAACAGGATTTTCAGACGCCAGTTTAAACACCATCATTCAAATGGCGGTCGCTGGCATGGGCGTAACCTTGGTGCCAAAAATGGCACTTGATCAAATCGGCTGTGGGCAGGTAAAAGCCATACCGCTCAAAGAAAAAGGTCCACACAGACGATTGGCGTTCATCACTCGTTTAAATTATGCACGGGTAAATGACGTAAAAATCCTAAGTGAGATTTTTCGCCAAGCCCTACAAAACAACACCCAAAAAAGTAATGAGTCATGCTGTGATGACTGTGTTGATAAATGATGCTGGATAAAAAAACTGGAAACGTGATGTTTCCAGTTTTTTGTTGGGAAGGTCATAGCGACTGAGGTGCGTTGATGGTAATCTCAACACGGCGGTTTTGGGCTCGGCCATAATCGGTGCTGTTATCAGCGATGGGGCGAGTTTTGCCATAACCTACGCTGTTAATACGGCTGGGCGAAACACCACGACTGATAAGGTAGTTAGACACAGAAGCAGCACGGCGTTGTGATAGGTTGTAGTTGTAGCTGTCTGAACCGATGCTGTCGGTATGACCTGCAACTGTGATGGTGGTTTGGTTGTATTGGCTCATCGTTTGGGCAAGTTGATTTAGGTTGCCGGTAAATGATGGGTTTAGATTGGCACTGTCATAAGCGAACGTGATGTTTTCGGGCATGACCAAATTGATGTTGTTGGTGTTCGGGTCGTGCTGAACTTGTACGCCTGTGCCTGCCATTTGTTGTTCAATCTGCTTGGCTTGCTTACTCATATAAGCCCCAACGCCTGCACCGATGGTAGCACCGATGGCAGCATCACGACCTGTTTTTTCACCGCCTGTGGCTTTGGAGATGCCAGCACCCAATGCTGCCCCCGCCAATGCACCCAAGCCTGATTTTTTGGCTAAGTCGGCATTAGAGCCAGCAGGAGTAGTACCAGTGGTGGCACAGCCTGTGATGACAAGGCTTGAAGCGATGGCACTGACTGCCAACAAACTTTTGATGTTTTTCATACAGTTTCCTTATAAAAACGGCGTAGAGCCGACAATGTGTATCATTACATAGTATGAACGAGCAAACTTACTCTTTTGTTGTGAGTGTGTATATGATGTGTGAATTTGCACGTGAATTTGTGCAAGCAAAGTTGCTGAGTATTGATGAGTTGTGTGTGTTTGGCAACAAATTGATGTTTTGTGATACGATGGTCATTTTATAAAAAGTCATTTAAATACAGTAAGTTATAATGATTGTGTGCTAAAATATTCAGAGAGTTTTTACAAAAAATCCCAAACTTGCTAAAATGTAGCGTTTGTCTTTTTAGGGGAAAATCCATGAAACAGCCTTTGTCTTTTTTTCAAAAACTGCACGACAAATCCCCCCGTCTTGCCCAAAAAGTCTCTTTGGCAACGAGCATAAGCACCATCACATTAAATAGCATGGCGGTGGGTTTGCCGTTATTTGGGGCGGGGATTGGCAAAGTTTTTGCAGGCTCAAAGCGGGCAGATGACATGGTGATTGACATCGCTCAGCATTGGATAAATGTCAATAATTTGCTCATTGATAAGGTATTACCCCACAAAGACTGGCGTATCAGCCTGCCCGATGACCTAAACCCTAATGGCAACTACCTGCTGATTTGTAACCATCAGTCGTGGGTGGACACCAGCATCATTCAGTACGTCAGTGCAGGCAGGTTGCCTTTGACTCGCTTTTTTGCCAAGCATGAGCTGTTGTATATCCCTGTGGTGGGGCAGGCGTTTTATTTGTTGGATTTTCCGATGATGAAGCGTCATTCAAAAGAACAAATCGCCAAAAATCCTGCCCTTGCTCATCGAGATTTAGATGAAGCAAAACGAGCGTGTCAGCTGATGGCGGACAAGCCATTTGTGCTGTTAAATTACCTAGAAGGCACTCGCTTTACCACCGATAAACACGCCAAACAACAATCACCGTATCGCCATCTGTTAAAGCCAAAAGCGGGCGGTTTTGCGTTGGCGTTGTCGTGCTTGGGCGATAAGATAGATGGCATTTTGGACATGACGGTTGTCTATCCTGATGGTGTGCCAGAGTATGGCGACCTGTGGCAGGGCAAAATCACCCGCTTGGGCGTGGACATTCGCCATCTGCCCATGAATGATGGGTTATTGACCGCCCTAAAACGGGGCGAATACGACCAAAATCCAGACGTTAAAAATGTCTTATTTGCGTGGCTAGATGCGGTTTGGCAAGCCAAAGACGCACGCATTGATGAGATGATGGCAACTTTTAACTAATGTGAAGACCATGAAAAAACAAACCCCTGAACTAAACGACCTAGAAATTCCCCAATCATCTGACATTCCTGATGATGTCATACCGCTTTTTAATCAGGATAAAAAAGACGACACGCCAAGTAGCACCAAAATCGCCTACGACATCATCATGCTTGGGCTGTTGGTGGTGGACTTATTGCTCATCATGGGTGATAAGGTTTTGATGAGTGCGCTTGCTGGCAGGCTTGCCGAATGGTTGGGATTTGGGGCAAATTTGACCGTTTATCAGGAGCATTATCATCTGAGCGTCTCTGCCATTGGCGGGCTGTTTACCATTTTTTGGGTGGCGGAGCTGTCGGTGCGTTGGCTGATTGCCATTTTTAAAAAAACCTATTTTCGTTGGTTCTTTTTTCCGTTTGTGCATTGGTATGAAGTGCTGGGCTGTTTTCCTGCCTTACGTGCGTTGCGACTGCTTCGGGCGGGGGTCATTATCCAAAGATTGCACCGCATGAACATCAAGGTCATTCCCGAAAAATGGCTAAAATCTGCACAATTTTATTATCATGTCATTTTAGAGGAGCTGTCTGACCGTGTGATTTTGACCGCCATTGATAATTTTAGGGAGCAAATGGCACAATCTAAAACGCATGGCGAGTTGGTGCAATCTGCCATTGATAAAAACCGTGGAGAGCTTGAAGTGGTCGTGCTTGAACTGTTACGCCGTGAGCTGTCGCCCAAATTAGAACAGGCGTTTTTACAGCACACGGGTCAAAAACTGTCTTCTGACATCGGACAAGCGGTGGAGCGGGCATTAGGACAGACCCCAGAGCTTAACCGCTATCTAAAACTTATCCCCATCGCAGGTTCTTTGATTGAAGGTCAAATCACCAACGTGGGCAAGCACATCGGCGAAAACGTAACCACAGCGGTCAATGCCCATTTGTTTGACAAACAGACATTAGATGATTTAATGGTCGGTATCGCCAAAGGTGTGGCAAACATTGACACCACCCGCCCTGAATTACAAAAGCTGGTCGGCACGGTGGTTGATGACGCTTTGACGGCATTTGAAAAGCAAATCAAAATCCAGCAATGGAAGCACAAAGCCCAACTGCAATTATAAAAATTGCCAAAAAATGCTCAAAAATGATACAATTGTGGGGTTTTGGTGTGATAAATCAAGCGTGCCAAGACCGCTGATTTGAGATGTTGTGCCATCAACTTGCCAGAGAAATGTTTGAATTTTAATGAGTTTTATTTCTGTTATAAAAAAGCATTGTTATTTTTGGTAAGTTGGCATAAAACTTGTAACAACAATCCCACCAACTCGCTTATAATATGGCGGGATTTGGGGTTTGTGTTTATGGATTATGGTAGAGAATATGAAAGCAATTGCGTTATTTGGTAAGATGTTGGCATTTAGTCGTCTTAGAATCAATACTGATGACATAGAAGCCATTCGTTCGGAAATTAAACAAACCTTAAAGAGTAATGCTAACCCGATTCCTGTGGTGATTGACAGTACGGTGGTGTTAGATTTAAAAGCGTTAGTGGAGATGTTGTGGTCGCTAAACATTCAGCCGATTGGTGTCATGGCAGGCGAGCTGACCGAGCAGGCAAATGTGCTTAGATTGGCGATTTTTCCTGCTGATGGTCAAAGGATTGATTCTTTAAAAGTAGAAAAGAACACAAGCACCCCCCTAAAACCGTCCGCCACCAAAAAACACACACGAGGTTCGGTACAAAATTTTGGCAAAGAAGAGTTGGAGCTTGGGCTGACCAGCAGTGTCTGCGACAGTGTGTTGCGTTCAGGGCAAAGCCTGCAACATTTGGGTGGGGATTTGGTGGTGTTGGGCGGTGTCAATCGTGGAGCGGACGCCATTACTGATAGCAACCTGCACGTCTATGGGCGTGGACTGGGGCGACTGGTGGCAGGAGCAACAGGCGATAAGGACGCTCGGATTTTTTGTCAAGGATTTGACCCATCTTTGGTGTCAGTGGCAGGCACTTACTGCTTGCACGATGACATACCCAAAGACATGATAGGTAAGGCGGTGCAAGTCAGCTATGACGAAAAACAAGGCTTGGTATTTACTCTGATGAGTAATTGATATTTAACAAGATTATCCATAACCATTCGCCCGCAGATAAAAGGTGGTGAGTGATTGTCATTTTATGGGGATATTTTATGGCAAAAGTCATTGTAGTAACATCAGGTAAGGGCGGGGTTGGTAAGACCACTACCAGTGCGTCCTTTGGGGCAGGTCTTGCCATGCGTGGTCATAAGACCGCTGTGATTGATTTTGATGTGGGTTTGCGTAATTTGGATTTGGTCATGGGGTGTGAAAACCGCATTGTCTATGATTTTATTGATGTGATTAACGGCAGTGCCAAATTATCGCAAGCCTTAGTTAAGGATAAACAATTAGAAAATTTGTTTATTCTGCCCGCTTCCCAAACCCGTGATAAGGACGCTTTGACCGAAGAGGGTGTCGGAGAGGTCATCAAGGAGATGAGTGATGAGCTGGGGTTTGAGTACATCATCTGCGACAGTCCAGCAGGGATTGAACGTGGGGCAAAACTTGCCATGCACTTTGCAGACGAAGCGCTCATTGTAACCAACCCTGAGGTGTCTAGCGTGCGAGATTCTGACCGCATCATCGGCATTTTACAGTCTGACACCAAAAAAGCTCGTGAGGGTGGGCGGGTGCGTGAGCATCTCATCATTGCCCGCTATAACCCAGAGCGTGCCAATCGTGGCGAGATGATGAGTATTGATGACATTGCCGATGACATCTTAAAGGTGCCACTCATTGGCGTTGTTCCAGAGAGCAATGCGGTGCTAGAAGCGTCTAACTGTGGTCAGCCTGTCATCTTTTATAAAGAATCTGCCGCAGGGCAGTGCTATGATGACATTGTGGCTCGTTTTTTAGGTGAAAAACGCCCACAACGTCATATTGAAGTTAAGAAAAAAGGTTTATTTGCTAAATTATTTGGAGGTTAGTATGGCAAAGGGGTTTCTTGGCTCACTGTTTGGTGAGCCTGATAAGCCAAACAGTGCGTCCATTGCCAAAGACCGCTTAAAGGTTATTGTTGCTACGCATCACCTAAACGACCGCTTGCCACCTGAGCGTATTGAAGCCATGAAACAAGAGATTTTGGTGGTGGTTAATCGCTATGTGTCAGGCGTGAGAATGAACGATGTCAATATCCAGCAACGTAAAGAAAACGACCTTGATATCTTGGAGATGAACGTCAATTTGCCAGAACGCCCCGAAGCCTAAGATAATCATTTGGCGTGCTTTGCTTGAAATTACCCACTTTGACAAGGTATAATGGCTCCCAGTAGCGTAAGTTTGACGCTTGGAAAAGATTGATGGTAATAACTGCATGGCAACTTCTAAGACCTAAGATAAATGCCCTAAGACGGTTAGGGCAGGTTTTTTTTGCGTCCAAAAAAACCAAGATAAGCCACATATACACCATCGGCAAACAAACCGCCATTGGTGGTGCGTTGGCGTTTTGTGTGGCAACGGCGACTGTGCCGACACACGCCAGTGTGTTTGACTCTCTTTTAAAGGTGCTTTTGCCGTTTTATAAGGACAAAGAAGATGTGCCACCTGCCCCAGAAGACATTTTAGAAGATGTCTTTGAGCCATCAGAGTTGCCTGACATACCCACTTTTGAGCCACCACAAAACACACTTGATTTGCCCAGTATTTTATTAGATGACACGTTAAGTGCTGACCACATCATGCCCATGCTGGGTGAACCTGATTTGTTTGCCCTATTGTCGGCTGAATTTTTTGCCGATAGGGGCGATGTTGCTCGTGCCTTAAACATCTATAAAGCCGAAAGTTTTAAAAAAAATGCCACTGCTGTATTTGAGCGGGCGTTGGCTCTGTCCTTAGAATATGAAGAACCGATAGAGTCTTTACATTTTGCCACCGCTTGGCAGATGGTAAACACCGACCACATTCCAGCATGGTTTTATGTGGCACATCTGGCACTAAAAGCCAAAGACTATAACCAAGCCACCCAAATGCTTGCCATGATTTTAAATTATGACAAGCGGGCGGATTTGACGCAGATTTTGACGGGGATTTTTCCAACTGACCCCACCGACCAACACAACCTGTTTTATGCTTTGCAAGACGTGGACGGGGACAATGCGTCCATTTCAGTGCTAAGGGCGGGTTTGTTATTAAACATGGGCGATTATCCACCAGCGTTGTTGCACATTGATAAGGCGTTGCGGGCTGAACCGACCAATTTGGCATTCATTAACCTAAAAATAGACATTTTGCGAACAGCAGGGCTGACCGATGAGATGTGGGCATTCATTCGTGATAAGCGTCAAAAAATTCCCACCGAAAAAGACTTGCACCTATACGAAATCCGCCATCATATAGAGCAAGGTCAGTTAGAACAGGCGTGGCAGTTGTTATTGGTGGCTCATCGGCAAACCCGTAACCCTGAAGTGTCGCTTTTGACGGCGTTGGTGGGGATTGACATTCATCGCTTTAAGCAAGCAAGTGAGATTTTAACCGCCCTTGCCAAAAATCCAGAATATGCAAGTCGTGCTTATTATTATTTGGGGGTCAGTCATGAGCGAAGTGGCGACATTGATGATGCGTTGATGTATTATGAAAAGGTAAAAGACCGTGAAAACGTACTGGACGCACGCACCAAAGCGGTGGGTTTTTATCTGCTTAAAGGCGATGTGGATAAAGCGATGGCAACTTTGGTCAGATTGCGTGAAGAGTATGACATTTATACGGCAGACAGTTATATTTTGCAAGCTGAGATTTTAATCCAGCAAGGTAAAAAAGACCTAGCGGGCGAATTGTTGAGTAATGCCAATCGTGAAAACCCTAATGATGACCGCTTGTTATTTGCCAGTTATCAGCTTTTGGAAAATGAGCTTAGCGATGAAGACAAAAGAGAAACGCTGGACAAACTGCTTGCCATTGACCCGTTTCATTTAGAGTATCAGCTTGCAGACGCAAAGGTTCGCCTACTACAAAACCCAGACGACCAAGACGCATTTGCCACCGCCCAAAACATCAGTCAGTTGGAGGTCAGCGACCCTGCCTACGACAGTCAAGTTCAGCTTGAAGCACTGTTGGTGCTGGCGACCCATGCCTATAACAAAGGAGAATATCAGACGGTCATCGGCTACTTACAAGCCCCCTATGATGTCGCTCCGACATTGCCTGTGGGGATTATGTTGTTACGAGCTTATCAGGGCATGGGTGATAACGCTCGGGTGTCAGAGTTGCTAGATGAGTTACAACAGCGTTTTGCCTTTGGTCAAAACCATACGGGCAGTGAAACTCAGCAGTACTAATTTTAGTTTGGGGCGATTTTATGACAATATCCAATGTGTTTAAGTGCAGTGTCATCTTGGTGGTTTTGATGTTACTTGGGGCATGCCAGACTTTATCTCATACCACGCCTACCGCTAAGATGGTAGATGGCTTGCCCAGATTTGACATAACGGGTAAGATTGGTGTCAGCACCAAAACAGCCGATGGCGTGCAGGCGGGCAGTGCCTTTTATACTTGGGGGCAGGCTGATGGGCGGTTTGGTATTGAGCTGACGGGGGCATTAGGCGTGGGGGCGACCACCATCACCTATGATGGTAAAACCGCCAAACTCATCAGCGACCGCACAGGCGAGATGACCGCAGACAGCCCAGAGACACTGTTATTTAAGGCGACAGGTTGGCAAGCTCCGATAAATCAGCTCCCATTTTGGGTGGTGGGTCAAACCGCCCCCAACGACACCGCCAGCACACACGATGGCGACAGATTGACACACAGCACGCATGGTGATTGGCAAGCCGATTTTGAATATGCCAAAAAAGCCACCTATCCAAACCGCCTTGTCATTCATCATGCCGATGGACATAGGGTTGTGATGAGCATTACCCACCTAAATTAGTGAGTTATTATGAAAACCTTAGAGCTTTTTTCGCCCGCTAAGATTAACCTATTTTTACACGTTACCGCCGAGCGTGATGATGGCTATCATGATTTGCAGACGGTGTTTCGAGTGCTAGACTTTGGCGATACCTTGGTATTTCGCCAAAAAAGCAGTGGCGATTTGGTCAGTTTATTTGGGGCAGACGATTTGGGCGATGTGGCGGATAATCTTATCGTCAAGGCAGTTCGTGCTCTTGCTCGGCGGTTTCCTGCTTATGCTTCTCCTGTACAAATCGTCCTAGATAAGGTCATTCCCATCGGGGCGGGTCTGGGTGGCGGTTCTAGTAACTGTGCCATGACGCTCATCGCCATCAATGAGCTTTGGGGGTTGCGTTTGGGTTTGGATGAGCTTTTAAAAATTGCCCGCACGCTTGGGGCGGATGTGCCGTTTTTTGTGTTTGCTTATCTACAAGAAACAGATGCTGTGGCGATGGGCATTGGCGACAAGCTGACTGCCATAGACTTGCCTCATCGGGAGTACCTGCTACTGCTACCAAAAGTGGCGGTGAATACTGCCAAGCTCTTTACCCACCCGCATTTATCAAAAGACACACCCGTGATTGATGACGTGAATGGACAGGTTGAGCGGTTTTTGGACAGGCTTCATGCCCCATTTCATAACGCTTTTGAAAATATCGTCAAAGCAGCTCCCCCCATCGGGCAAGCCCTTGATTATCTGCGTACCCTAGAAAACCAAACGGGCACGACCGCCCGTCTGACAGGCACAGGCAGTGTGGTGTTTTTGCCCATTCGTCATACGCTCAACGACCATGCCGTGCGTACCATCATCGCCAATGCTCCTTGCCGAGCGGTTAAAGCCAACTCTTTATTTGGCGAATAATCAATGGCTTGTAATTTTTTTTCATAAAACGCTTGCCATCTTAAAAATTTTGTGTATAATATGCCGTCTATACAGGGGTATCGCCAAGTTGGTAAGGCATCAGGTTTTGATCCTGACATTCGTTGGTTCGAGTCCAGCTACCCCTGCCATTTTCCAAAAAGTCAATCTTAGGATTGGCTTTTTTTATTTTCTGTGGTGCAAAACTTTGTTTTTGTCATTTTTTGGCAAAAATGGTAAAATAGCCATTATTTTTAGCGTCCAACCATAGGATTGTCTCATGTCATATCTGGCTGTTTTTTCGGGCAGTGCCAACCCTGAGCTTGCCCATACCGTTGCCAATCATCTACACATCCCCCTAAGCAAAGCAAGCATTAACCGCTTTTCTGATGGTGAGATTGCAGTTGAGATTAAAGAAAACGTGCGTGGTAAAGATGTTTTTATTTTACAACCGACATCGGCTCCGACCAACGACCATTTGATGGAAGTGGTGCTATTGGCGGACGCATTACGCCGTTCTAGTGCAGGGCGAATTACGGCAGTGATACCATATTTTGGTTATGCCCGCCAAGACCGCCGTAGTCGCTCGGCTCGTGTGCCAATCTCAGCTCGTGTGGTGGCAGATATGCTGTCCATCGGTGGGATTGACCGTGTGATGGTGGTTGATTTGCACGCTGACCAGATTCAGGGCTTCTTTGATGTGCCTGTGGATAATCTGTATGCCACGCCCATTTTATTGGCAGATTTAAAACAACAAAACTACGAAAACCTTATGGTGGTCTCTCCTGATGTGGGTGGGGTGGTCAGAGCCCGTGCGATGGCAAAATCGCTGGGAGGTGCTGACCTTGCCATCATTGATAAACGCCGAGCCCGTGCCAATGAGTCAGAGGTCATGCACATCATTGGTGATGTTAAAGACCGTGATTGTGTGATTGTGGACGACATCGTGGACACCGCAGGCACGCTGTGCAAGGCAGCGGCTGCCCTAAAAGACAAGGGGGCAAGACGGGTGGTGGGCTACATCACACACCCTGTGTTGTCAGGTAAGGCAATAGAGACCATTTCGGCATCTGCCCTTGATGAGATTGTGGTTACAGACACCATTCCTTTGACCGAACAAGCCAAAGCCTGCCCAAAAATACGCCAAGTTACCATCGCTCCGATGATTGCCGAGAGTCTTCGCCGTATCAATAACGAAGAGTCCATCAGTGCGATGTTTGATTATGAATAAAACACAAAAACCGTCCAATGGGCGGTTTTTTTAAAAAAGTTTAAAAAATGCTTGACAGCCAAAAATAATTTGCTATAATAGCAAACCTAAATTGATGCGGGGTGGAGCAGTCTGGTAGCTCGTCGGGCTCATAACCCGAA
>JAUMUJ010000018.1 GCA_030530785.1 Moraxella sp.
AGTTGATGAGCTTGAACGACGTGAACGCTCCAATGACGACATCGCCCGTGAAAAGGCCTAAGAGTTACAAAATGACAAAGAGCAACAAAAAAGCCAAGCCACCTCATCAAATTCCCAATCAGCAGACTCATCAGGCGATGACAGCCCCACGTTGCCGACAGTCGGTCAAGGACAAAGCCAGCATGGTGCAGGCAGTGGCTCATCGGGCAATGCAGGTTCATCAGGTGGCAGTAACAAATCCAGCGTCATCAGTGGCATTCAAGAACGCATTCATCGTAATTGGTCGCCTGAGGCGGGCTTAAAAGGCAAACGACTGACCGCCACCATCAGGTTAGATGGTTCGGGCAATTTGACTGACATTCAATTTGGTTCAGGCGACAGCTCGCTCAAACCGTCCCTAGAAAGAGCCATCAGAGCATCTGCCCCATTCCCCGAAGCGGTGGGCGTTTTAACCAATTTTACCGCCAATTTCTATGCCGATTAACACTTTAAGGAGCATTTATGAAACTTACTCATTTGGCAATGACGATTATGGCATTGGGTTTAGCACCACTAACCCACGCCCAATTTTACCCCCAAGACGGAGCAGTCTTTGACATCAGAAAAAATGTCGCCCAAAATCCCTACCAAGTCGCCTTTATTCCGTTTAGTGGCGACAGTACGGTCAGTCGCATTGTCATCAATGACCTACAACACACCGAAATTAAGACCACCAATCAAAACCTACCCAGCACGGGCAACTCATCTGCCCACATCAACTCCAATCTTGGCGTGTGGCAGTCATCAGGTTTTGGGTATGTCGTGGTGGGCAATGTTGCCCCCATGGGCGGTAGGATTGCCATCAACTTTGAAGTGATTGAAGTTGCCACAGGGCGTGTCATGCAAGGCAGACAAACCCAGACCGCCGACAACAACCAAAGTGCCATTCGCCATGCCAGCCATGTGGTCAGCGACAAGATTTATGAAATCATCACGGGCGAAAAAGGCGACTTTTCAGGCAAAATCGCCTACGTAGAAGAAATGGGCGACCCCAGAAATAAAGTCTCCACTCTAAAAGTCATGGACGCTGACGGACAAAACATGAGAGTGTTGTTTAGCGAACGGGGCTCTATTTTTAATCCCACGTGGTCGCCCGATGGCACACGTCTTGCTTATGCTGTACAAAAGCCCAACGGCTTTCCCGTCATTCATGTGCAAAGCGTGATGGGTGGGGGCAGTTCTGTGGTTACGCCATTTAAAGGTAACAATCTTGCCCCATCATTTTCGCCCGACGGTTCAAGCATTCTGTTTTCAGGCAGTCATGAAAACAATGACCCTGCCATCTATCAGCTCCATCTTGCGTCCAGACAACTTAAAAAACTGACCAACATGACGGGTGCAGAAAACTCACCAAACTACGCTCCCGATGGTCGCTCCTTTGTGTTTACGGCAGACAACGGTTCACGCACACCCAAGCTTTACCGCTATAATCTTTATACAGGGCAAATTCAGTCCATCGGGGGCAATGCTGCCAGTCCTAGGGTCAGTCCAGACGGTCAAAAAATCGCCTTTGTCTCGGGTCGCAGTTTGGTGGTTGCCAATACATCGGGTGGCTCTACCACCATCGGCACGACAGGCATTGACGAATCAGCAAGTTTTTCACCCAACTCTAACCGCATCATCTATTCGTCTTATGCAGGCGGTCGTGGGCAGATGACCATTCGCTCTTTAAAAACAGGGCAATCATTCACCCTAACCACACAAGGCACGGTGCGTGAACCTGCATGGTCGCCCAAATAAATGAAAAATCTCATCATGGCAAGTTTTGGTTTGGCAGTCTTGACAGGCTGTCAAACCCTACAAACCACCAAACAGCCCATGCCGTTTAGTTTACACCCATCGGCAAAACCTGCCAGTGTACCCGCCCCACCACAAAAAAATGACCCATCAGACGATGAGCCGTTTTTTTTGTTGGAGCGGTGGTTTTAGTTGGGTTGTTTTGCTTTTTGGTAATTTAATACTGTTTTTGCCAAATGTCCCCCAAACCAAACCGCCGTATCCATGTCGCCTTGACACGGAGTAACATCAGGTGGGGCATCTATGGACTGGGTCATCAACCCCAAAAAAGATGACAAGCGATTTAAGTCATGCTGACCATCGCCTGTGGGCAATAAAGGCAATCCCACCCAATTCATGCCGTGTTGCATGGCAAATAAGCACAAACTTTGCAAAACCGCCAATTTATCGCCCGACAGTCCGCCTGAATTGGCAAAGCCCGCCGACAGCTTGCCCTGCCATGAGCGAGACACCCACCGCTTAGACGTGCTGTCCATAAAGGCTTTAAAGCTGGCTGTTACCCCACCCAAATACACCGCCGTACCAAAAACAATCAAATCAGCATTATCCATGACCACCCACTCATCATCGCCAAGACAGTCAATATCTATCAAATGAGCGTGCAGATGAGTGTTTGCCCCTGCACAAATGGCATTGGCAACACGGCGAGTATGACCATAATTTGAATGATAAACAATGGCAATGCTAGGTTTATTCATTGGCATCTTGCTCGCCTGCTTCTACGGTTTGACGAATGAGCGTGTTAATTGTCATCGGCCCCACACCCCCTGGCACGGGTGTATAAAAAGACGCAATGCTTTCAATGCCATCAAGCTCAATGTCGCCCACACCGCCTGTTTCGGTTGGATGAAAACCTGCATCCACGACCACCGCCCCAGATTTTATCCAGCTCTTCTTGATGAGTTCAGGCACACCCACCGCCCCCACCACAATGTCGGCTTGGCGAACATGGTCGGCAAGGTTTTCGGTCTTGGAGTGGCAAATGGTAACCGTGCAGTTGGCATTTAATAACATCATCGCCATCGGTTTGCCCAAAATCGCACTACGCCCCACCACCACAGCATGTTTGCCCGCCAACGGCACATTGTAATGATGAAGTAGGTGCATAATTCCCTGTGGTGTGGCAGAACCATAAGCACGCTCGCCCATTGCCATACGCCCAAAACCCAAACACGTTACGCCGTCCACATCTTTATCAAGAGCAATCTCATCAAAGCACGCACGCTCATCTATCTGAGCAGGTACAGGATGTTGTAATAAAATGCCATGCACATCAGGGTTGGCATTTAACTCACGGATTTTGGCAAGTAGTTCATCGGTGGTAGTGCTGGCGGGCATTTCTATGCGAATGCTGTCCATGCCGACACGTTTGCAAGCGTTGCCTTTCATGCGAACATAAGTCGCTGACGCTGGGTCATCACCCACCAAAATGGTAGCCAAAATCGGCGTACGTCCTGTTTTGTTTTTTAAAGTCTCTACCCGCTCACTCAAAGACTTTTCAATGTGGCTTGCAAGTTGCTTACCGTCTAATACTGTCGCCATAACTTCACCTTTGATTTTAACAATTACATCAATTCTGCGTTTTTGATGGGTTGCACATCAAAACACAACCCACCATCTTGTCTTGACACTTTAACCACACCTCCATCTGCCAACCCCCCAAAGAGTATCATTTGGGCAAGTGGCTTTTTAAGCTCATCGGTAATCAGTCGTGCCATCGGTCTTGCTCCCATGAGCTTATCATAACCCTTATCCGCCAAATACGCCTTGACATCATCACTCACGTCTAAGATGACGTTTTTGCTCTCCAACATACTTTGTAGCTCTATCACAAACTTATCCACCACCGACACAATCACATCGGGCGATAAGGGAGCAAACTGCACGGTGGCATCTAGGCGGTTGCGAAACTCTGGTGTAAACGTACGCTTCATCGCTTCGCTGTTATCAGTGCTGTGGTCTTGTTCCACAAAACCCATAGACTCACGGCTCATACTGTCCGCCCCAACATTGGTGGTCATGATGAGTATTACCTGCTTAAATGACACAGCCCGCCCGTTATTATCGGTCAGCGTGCCGTTATCCATGATTTGTAGTAGCAAGTTAAACACATCAGGATGGGCTTTTTCTATTTCATCTAACAACAGTACGCAATGTGGGTACTGGCTGATTTTTTCGGTTAAAAGCCCGCCTTTGTCATGCCCCACATAACCAGGGGGAGAACCGATAAGCCGTGATGCGGTATGAGATTCCATGTATTCACTCATGTCAAAACGCACCAACTCCACCCCAAGCGTAAAGGCAAGCTGACGAGCAATCTCAGTTTTGCCCACGCCCGTAGGCCCTGCAAACATGAATGAACCGATGGGCTTGTTGGCAGGTTTTAATCCTGCCCGAGCCAGCTTGATGGCATCAGAAACCTGCCTGATGGCTTCATCTTGCCCAAAGACCACTTGGCATAAATCACGCTCTAAGTTTTTAAGCGTTTTGGTGTCATCTGCCGACACGGACGTGGGCGGTATGCGGGCAATTTTGGCAATGACCGCTTCAATGTCTGCCACTTCTATGGTTTTAATGTCGCCATCTAACAGCTTTATCCTTGCTCCTGCTTCATCAATGACATCAATGGCTTTATCGGGTAAAAAGCGGTCATGAATGTGTCGTGCCGATAGTTCCACCGCTTTGGCGATGGCATCATCGGTATAGCTGACGTTGTGAAATGTTTCATAGTGGCTTTTTAGACCTTGCAAAATCCCAATGCTGTCTTGAATACTGGGTTCTTTGATGTCAATTTTTTGAAAACGTCTGGATAGGGCGTGGTCTTTTTCAAAAATCTGACGATATTCCACAAAAGTCGTTGAGCCGATACAGCGTAGCTCGCCGTTAGCAAGGGCGGGCTTGATAAGATTAGACACATCCATACTGCTGTTCATAGAAGAGCCTGCCCCAATGATGGTATGAATCTCATCAATAAACAAAATGGCATTGGGTGTGTCTTTTAGGGCTTTTAATAAATCTTTAATGCGATTTTCAAAGTCGCCCCGAAACTTCGTCCCCGCCACCAAAGAGCCAATCTCTAAGCTATAAATGACTGTATCTGCCAAAGGCTTGGGGGCTTTACCACTCACAATAAGCCACGCCAACCCTTCAGCGATGGCAGTTTTGCCCACGCCAGCATCCCCCACCAGCAGTGGGTTGTTTTTTCGGCGACGACACAGCACTTGGGCGGTACGCTCTATCTCGTCAGTACGCCCGATGAGTGGGTCGGTCAGTCCTTTTTCGGCTCTTTCGTTGAGATTTTGGGCAAAGGCGTGTAGGGGATTGACTTTTTTGGGGGTAGATTTTTCGCCCTGTGGTATGTCGGTAATGTCTTGGTCGTCTGTTTTGCCATGTGCGATGTGTCGCATGACTTTTAAGCCCGATAAGCCAAGCCCGTTTAACAAGCTGACCGCATGACTGTCTTGCTCTTTAAAGATGGACGCAAGCACATCAAGTCCTGTCAAAAGTCTGTTTTCTTGGCTGGTTTGCACCCGCCAGATTGCCCTTTGTAGCACTCGCATAAAGGCTTTGGTGGTGGTTGGTGGCTTGCCTGCTTTGGCCTTTGGGACATAGTTGGTTAGGTATTTTTTTAGTTCATCTTCTAAAAACTCAACATCAATATCACTACCATCAAAAACCATCTTAGCGTCAGCATCATTTAATAGCCCAAGTAATAAATGCTCAATCGTTACATATTCGTGCTGTTCGGCAATGGCAAAATTTTCAATCTCTAAACGAGTTTTTTCAAATTCTTCACTAAACATAATCTACCCACATCAGGCTTTTTGTAGGGTAAGCAGTAGCGGAAACTGTGCTTGTTCTGCCATCTCTTCTACAATCGCAATTTTCATCTCAGCAATTTCTTTTGGAAAGACAGCCACAGGGGCATATCCTTCGTGGTGTACTTGCATCATGGTATCCACCGCTTTTTGTATCCCATAATCAAACACTTCCACCAAAACCGCCACCACAAAATCCATCGTGGTAAAATCATCATTATGCATGATGATGACGTATAAGGGTGGCTCTTTGGCTAAGGTTTGAGTATCTAAGATAACATCGGTGTCGTGAGTATATTGTGTTTGTACCATAAAATTCAAGTCTAATTAGGGTGATTGGGGATTGCTTCCGACAGGTCGCTCATCAATACCGCCAAGCGGTTCGCCTTCGGTCATGCCAATGACCTTACCCACCTGCCAATTATACAGCTCTTCGGCGGTCTCCTCGCCTGCACTTAAAGAGATTTTCATCTGCTTAGGCTCAAATTCATCAGGCATGACAAAACGCCCACGAATTCTGGCAATGCCGTTAATCTCATAAGTGGCAGGTTTTAAAGGGATTTCTACCATATTGGTGGCATTTAATAGGGTCAGTTTGGGCATCATCATCATCTCTTTGCCCGATTTGTCCACCATCGCCACATCAAAACGATACTCAAAGGTTCTGTCAGGAAGCGAGACAATCTCACTTGCCAACACCTTTAAGGGAATGCCCCCCGCTTTTGCAATGCTGTCTAATAACAATGCATTAAACTGTGCCATTTGTAGGTTTTGGGTGGTTAAAACTTCGTTTTGCTCTTCTAGGTTTTCAATGTTGGACAGCCCAATGTCTCGCTCTTGAACGGTGGTTTCAAGCTGTTTTTTTAGTTTTTCTAGTTCTTTGGTAGTGTCTTTTTCATCATTTTGGGCAACCACCACCGTGCCTGCCTTGCTTGAACCTTGCCGATGACCGATTTTATAACCAAAAACCGCCATAACCATCGCCACTAAGATTAAGGCAATCACAAATAATAGCAAAATCTGCTGGATAGAACCACGTTCGTGTTTAAAATTCAACTGATAAGTTCTCATGAGTTGTGCCATTTAAAATAGGGATAAAATCACGACATTATAACAAATATTACTCAAATATTAATGTCTTTTTGTAAAGATACACATTTGCAGATGACAACCACCTTATGCTCGGTGGTTGTTTTGCTTAGAGTTTTTTAGCATTTTGTCCCAAAATGTTTCTATACGGTTGCTTTGGTTGGGTGAGCGTCTGGGTTTTGGCGTATAAAGGCATAAATTACCCCTGTCAAGACCGACCCGATGGCAATCGCCCCCAAATACATGACGGGCTGACTGACAAAAGGAATGACAAACAATCCGCCGTGTGGTGCTTGCAGTCCAATGCCAAGCCCCATAGAGATTGCCCCAGCAGTCGCCCCACCGATGATGGATGCAATGATGACACGAGCAGGGTCAGCCGCCACAAAGGGCAATGCCCCTTCTGAGATAAAACAAAGCCCTAACACAAAGGATGCTTTGCCTGCGTTGTGCTGATTGTTGTTAAATTTACGCTTAGCAATCCACGTTGCTATCGCCATGCCGATGGGTGGCACCATGCCCGCTGCCATCGCCGCTGCAATGGGTGTAAATACGCCTGACGCTATCATGCCCACCGAAAACGTATAAGCCGCCTTATTCACAGGTCCACCCATATCAGTACACATCATCGCCCCCAAGATGAGCCCTAAAATAATGGCATTAGCGTCATTCATGGTTTTTAGCCAATTGGTCAATGTCTCCATCAAGCCTGCCACAGGCGGGTTGATGACATACACCATGAGCAATCCCACAATGAGCGAGCCTAATAGTGGCAAGATTAAAATCGGCTTTAATGATGTTAAACTTGGGGGCAGTTTGATGATGTCATTTAAAAACTTAACGGTATAACCCGCCAAAAAGCCTGCAATGATACCACCCAAAATGCCCGCTCCGGCACTGTTGGCAAGCATACCGCCAATCAAACCCACCGCCAAACCAGGGCGGTCAGCGATGGAGTACGCCACATAACCTGCAAATACCGCTATCATCAAAGCAAAGGCCGACCCACCACCGATGTCCATCAGGGCTTTGGGCAAACCCATGGCGATGTTTTCATCTTGAAAGGCTTCCACCCCAAACATAAAGGACATGGCAATAAGCAGACCACCTGCCACCACCAATGGTAACATATGCGACACGCCCGTCATCAGGTGCTGATACACGCCCTTTTTTTCGTCCGTGCCAGAGCTGGCCTGACTGTCGGATTTGGCTTGGTAAGTACTTGATTGTGATAGAGCTTTATTAAATTCTTGGGCGGTTTTTTTAAGTGCTAAGGCGGTGGACGTGCGGTACATTTTTTTGCCATGAAATTTTGATAAATCCACGTCAATATCCGCCGCCACAAACACCAAATCCGCTTGTGCCACTTCGTCTGGCGTGATGGCATTACCCACCCCGACCTGACCACGAGTTTCTACTTTAACGTTCCAGCCTTGTGCTTTTGCATAGTTTTCAATGGCTTCTGCCGACATAAACGTGTGAGCCACACCAGTTGGACAAGCCGTTACTGCCACAACATTTAAAGGCTTATCTTGCACGTTATTTGTATTTGCTTGATAATCATCAAGTAATGATGACAAATAATCCCTATCTGCCAAACGAGCGACATTCACGCCGTTAGGGTTTAGCTCACCTGCTTTATCGCCGATGGTAATGATGGTGGCATTTTGGGCAACTGCCATGCCATCTGTGTCCACCGTAACGGTTGAGCCCTGATTTGATAAGGCTTTGGCAAGCTGTTTGGCGACCACCAGCCCAAATGCTGACTGCACACGAATGATAAAATGTTTTGAAAATGACATGGTTCACCTATGATAATTTGTCCACTTGGGTTTGGCTAATAAGCTGGGTTAAAAGCAACGGATTTGGCACACCCATACCAATAAAGGTAACTGCATGAGCCGACAAAGCCGTGGCAAAAGACAGCACATCACTGTTTGATTTTTGCTCATCAGGCTGAGTCAATAGCCCAAATATCATGCCTGCCACCATCGTATCACCCGCTCCCACCGTGCTTTTGACGATTACCGAAGGCGGTATGGCACGATACAGCTCATCACCACAAAACCAATGCACGCCTTTGTCGCCCATGGACACCAAAATGTTGGTAACGCTTGGAATTTGGGCGATGGCATTTTTTTGGTTATCCAAATCGGTCATGTCGCCCCCAAACACTCCCGACAGCTCGTCATTATTGGGTTTGATGAGCCAAAGTTTGTGCGATAAAGCGATTTTTAGAGCTTCACCGCTCACGTCCACCGCCACTTTGTCATGCCTGTCGGTCAGATATGTCAGTAATTTATCAAAATCTGCTCCATCAAAACCGTTGGGCAGACTGCCCGCCACCAACACAGCATCCACACCTTTGATGAATGTATCAAGTTTGGCAAACAACTCGTTTTTATCCACGTCCGTAACACCAAAGCCCTGACCGTTAATGTCGGTGGTGCGACCATTATCCACCAGTTTTACGTTAGTGCGCGTCTCGCCTGCCACCTTAACAAAACCGTCCGTCATCTTGCCAATACCTTCGGTGCTTTTAAAATCAGCATGACTGACAAACAACGCACGAAACAGCTCATCATTATCCACCCCCAAAAATCCTGACGCAATGGCATTAACCCCAAGCTCGGATAAGACATGAGCGACATTTAGCCCCTTGCCAGCGGTGGTCATCTGACTGTGTGTGGCACGATTGACTGCTCCTAATGCTAGGTTGTTTAGGCTGATGGTCATGTCAATGGCGGGATTTAAGGTGATACAAAGCACGGTTTTTTTCATGATAAATTCTCCGTCAAAGCACGCACTTGCTCGGCAGTTTGGCAAGTTAGGGCTTGTTGGGCAAGCTCTTGGCAAGCGGTATAATCCAGCGTACGCACTTGGGCTTTAATCAAAGCAATGGATTTGGCGGACATACTAAGCTCGTCCACCCCAAGCCCCACCAAAATCGGCACGGCACGCTCATCGCCCGCCAACTCGCCACACACGCCCACCCATTTACCATGTGCGTGAGCGGACGCAACCGTGTGATAAATGAGCTGTAAAACACTCGGGTGCAAACCATCGGCATTTTTAGATAAGGTTGGGTGTCCACGGTCTATCGCCAACGTGTATTGGGTTAAATCATTTGTGCCAATGCTAAAAAAGTCCACTTCTTCGGCAAAATGCTCCGCCATAATCGCCACGCTTGGTACTTCCACCATAATACCCACTTGCAGTTTGTCGTGTGGGTGCTGTGTCAGCACATCGTCTAAAATCGCTTTGGCACTTCGCCACTCTTCTAATCTGCCCACCATCGGGAACATAATACGCAAATCACGACCTTTTGACGCACGAATTAAGGCGATGAGTTGGCTTCTTAAAAGTTCGGGCTGTTCAAGGCTTAAACGAATGCCACGCACCCCTAAAAATGGGTTTTCTTCTGATGGCATGGGCAAGTAAGGCAAGGGCTTATCCCCGCCCACGTCAAGCGTACGCACCACAAGCGGACGACCGTCTAAGGCATCAAACACCTTGGAATAATCCAAAATCTGGGTTTCAACATCAGGCACATCAGCATGAGCCATAAACACAAGCTCCGTACGAAGTAGCCCCACCGCCTCTGCACCTTGCGTTACAGCGTCTGACGTTTCATTCACATTACCGATATTAACCGCCACTTCCACCTGATGACCGTCTTTGGTGATGGCAGGCTCGCCTGATGAACGCTTGGCAAGTGCTTCACGCTCAGCAAGGGCGTGCTGTTTATCAAGGCATTGCTTGACCAGTTTGTCGTCAGGATTGACCACAAACCAGCCATCACCACCATCTAACAGCACTCTGTCGCCATCTTGTATGTCAAGCACGCCCCTGCCTGCTCCCACCACACAAGGGATACCCAACGCACGAGCCACAATGGCACCATGAGAACTTGCCCCACCCAATGACGTTACCATGCCTGCCACAAGGTCAGGATTAAGTTTGGCAACATCAGACGGTAACAAATCTTCTTTGATAAGCACATAAGGCTCGTTGGGCGTGTCTTTTGGGCGATGACCTGTCAGATAACACAGCACTTTTTGTCCAATGTCTCTTAAATCGCCCGCCCGCTCTGCTAGCACATGATTGTTTAAGGACGCTTGGGCTTTTGCCATTTTTTCAATGTGAGCGTGCCAAGCAGCTGCTGCAGACAAGCCTTCATCAATGCCGTCTTTTGCTCCATGTATAATCTCTTCATCATCAAGCAGTGCCAAATGAGCGGTAAAAATCTTGGCAATGGACGCTTTTTGGGCGTTTTCTACCAACACTTTTAAATCTTCTTTGACATCATCAATCGCCAAATTTAAGCGGGCAATCTCTTCTTTGGGGTCGTTTGATGTCATCGGATATTCAAAGCTCATCTCTTCAAAGACATAGCAAGGGGCGACTGCCAAACCCCGAGACGCAGGAACAGCGTACGTTTTTTGACCATCAATAATCGGCTGATGCACCACAGGTTTTTGTAACATGGTGGCTGATGACTTGGTGGGTATGGCTTGAATGTCATCGCCAAGCCCTTTTTCTACCGCTTCAACCAATTTGGGCAACAATGCCACAGCGTCCGTGTCAGGCTCTACCATAAAGGTCAAAGTTTGACCAAATTCTGCCCCCAGAGACAGCAACCGAGACAAACTTTTGGCAGAAACATACGCCCCTTTATCCACCGCCACCTTAATCTGCCCCGTAGCAGTCTTAGCAAGCTCACTCAAAGCGGTGGCAGGACGAGCGTGCAACCCTTGTGGCATGGGCAATACCACGCTTGCCGACTGCCAAGATGGTTCTTTCACCGCTCCCAGTCTGTCGGCGATTTGCCCTGCGTTGAGCTGTCCGATGTCATCAGCAAACCGACCGTTCATCAGTACATCGTATATACTTGATAAAGCATTTGTGTCCATGTCATCACCACTTGCAATGACCGCTAAGGCATGAACGTCTGCCCCTTGATGATTGATGGTTTTGTGTGCCACTGACAAGGCAACAGCAGACCGGCTAATCTGTGGCGAGCTTTCCAGTACCGCCCCATAAATGGGAAAGCGACCCGATGACAAGGCAATAAACTGTGGCGTAATGCCCATCGTGCTTTGTAAAATCCGTTGGTCTTTTAAACTTTTTACCGCCGAATAATACAGCTCGTCCACATCATGTGCCGACACGTCTGTTTTGATGAGGGATTCGTGTAAAAATAGGCTTTTTTTGCTTTGACCCGACAGTAAAGTGATGATGTCATTGGCGGTGGTGGCGTGGCGGATTTTATCGGTAATGTCATCGCCCAGCACCGCTGTCAGTTGTTTTAAAATACTTAAATGCTCATCAGACTTAGCACAAATGCCCACCATCAGGTATACTTTGTCGCCATCATCATTCCACACCACACCATCAGCAAAATGCACCAAACGCACGCCTGTTTGCTTAATCAGTCCACGCACACTGGGCGTGCCATGCGGAATGGCAATGCCCTGCCCCAAATAAGTGCTGGCTTGGCTTTCACGTGCCATCAAACCTTGCAAATAGCCATCTTGGGCTAAGCCATCATTGACAAAAATTTGAGCCAACAAACTCAACGCTTCATCTTTTGATGAAACACGAGCCTGCATACGCACATCGGTTGGGGTCAGACTGAGCATAGTTTTCCTTAAATTAAAAACCAAAATTAGCTAATTTTACCATCTTTTCACAATAAAATACCGTTTATCGGAAAAAATAAATAGATTATGTTGAAAGTTTACAATTTTTCTTACAGTATAGCAATATTTTAGAAATAATCAAATTTCTTTGTACCAAATCGCACCCAATAAAAAAGCAAATTCCCGAAGAAATCTGCTTTTTTTTCAAAAGTGGGTTTACCAAATTGGCTTGGTCAGCGCCAAAGTCATAATCCCCGCATAAGCCACCCCCGCCAATAAAAAGCCCGCTTTGGCTTGGGCAATGGTGGTGTTGGGACGTAGGGCTTTGATGTTGGCAGATATCGCCACGATAAGCAGTATGATTTTGGCAACCACCCACGCCTGAAAGCCCGCCACTTGGAAAATCTGCCAAAACAGATACAGACCGCTTATCACCATCACGGTATAGATGGCGTGGCTTGCCCCTTTAAAGGCACGGTTTAATGTAGGCTTAACCCCACGCACCACAAAACTGCCTTGATATAAATACAAAGCAATTGCGGTATAAGCCATCAACATATGTAAATGTTTCATGGTTTACTCGTATAACACTTCTAGAATTTCAAATTCCACCAGACCGCTTGGGGTTTGGATTTTGGCTTCATCACCCTCAGATTTGCCAATCAAACCACGAGCGATGGGAGAGTTTACCGAGATTTTGTTAATCTTAAAATCTGCCTCATCATCACCGACTATCTTATAACGTGTCTCTTCGGCGGTGTCTAGGTTTTCAAGCACCACCGTAACACCAAAGACCACACGTCCCTCCTTAGGGAGCGTGGTTGGATCAATGACCTGAGCCCCGCCAAGTTTGGCTTCAATGTCCCGAATGCGAGCCTCGCACAGCCCCTGCTGTTCACGGGCAGCGTGATATTCAGCATTTTCTTTTAGGTCGCCATGCTCACGAGCTTCGGCGATGGCAGTGGTGATACGGGGACGTTCAATGGTTTTTAGCTGTTTTAATTCAGCTTCTAAACTGGCGTGTCCTTGTGGGGTCATGGGATAGCGTTGCATATTTTCTCCAATCTACAAAAGTTATATATAGTGAAAAACACCACGCCAAAGATGGGTGGTGTTTTATTCAAATAAGAGTGATGGGGCGTATTTTAACATTTAGAAAATAAAAGTCAAGTCCCACCACTCACATGAGCAATCTGGCTTTTGTCAATGCCTGCTCTAAATCCGCCTTAATATCATCAATATGCTCAATGCCGATGGACAGACGCACCATGTCATCACTCACACCCGCTTTGGCAAGCTCGTCATTATTGAGCTGTCGGTGCGTGGTGGTGGCAGGGTGGCAAGCGAGCGATTTGGCATCGCCGATATTAACAAGGCGGGTGATGAGTTGTAGGGCATCAATAAATCTTGCCCCCGCTTCTCGTCCGCCCTTAACCCCAAAACTTAAAATCGCCGATGGTTTACCTTGATAATACCGCTGTGCCAACTCATGCTCAGGGTGGCTTTTTAGTCCTGCGTATTTAACCCAAGCGACTTGCTCATGGCTTTCTAAAAACTGTGCCACCGCCAACGCATTATCACAGTGTCGCTCCATGCGTAAGGCGAGCGTCTCCAAACCTAGCATAATCTGCCATGCGTTCATGGGCGACAAGCACGCCCCCATATTGCGAAGCGGAGCAACCCTAGCTCGGGCAATGAATGCCATATTACCCATCGCTTCGGCGAAGTTTACGCCATGATAGCTGACATCGGGGGTATTTAATAATGGAAAACGTGTTTTTTGGCTTGCCCAATCAAAGCGACCACCATCAATGATAATCCCGCCCAAACTTGTGCCAGAACCACTGGTGTATTTGGTCAAAGAATGCACCACGATGTCCGCCCCATGCTCAAAGGGCTGACACAAAATTGGTGTGGCAACCGTGTTATCAATCACCACAGGCACGCCTCTGCTGTGAGCCAGTTCGCTGATTTTGGCGATGTCTAGGATATTGCCCAAAGGATTGCCGATACTTTCGCCAAAGACCAGTTTGGTCTTATCATCAATCAAATCTAGCAGGCTCTCAGGCTTATCATAATCAAAAAAGCGTACTTCAATGCCTTGACGGGGCAAAGTATGAGCAAACAGATTATACGTTCCGCCATACAACGTGGAGACTGACACGATGTTATCACCCGCCTCGCACAAAGTCTGTATGGCATAAGTAATCGCCGACATACCAGACGCCACGCACAGCCCTGCCACACCGCCTTCTAAGGCACTCATGCGGGCTTCTAGCACGGCGTTGGTGGGGTTTGTGATGCGGGTGTAGATGTTGCCCGCCACTTTTAAATCAAACAAATCCGCTCCGTGCTGAGTGTCATCAAACGCATAAGAACTGGTCTGATAAATCGGCACGGCAACGGCTTTGGTGGTGGGGTCAATCTCATGACCTGCATGAATGGCTAGGGTTTCTGGACGATAGTTTTGGGTCATGTTACACTCCTTCGTGTTTTGGTTTCCAAATTTGTTATCATACCACAATCAATCCCAATCCAAAAAGCCCTTTTTAACTTCTCTTAGCATGATTGGGTTTTGGTGATGATTGTTATAATCATCAAAAACTTGGCTAATGACATCCACCGCTTACCAAGAATGTAATTTTTGACCATTGATGTGATAATAAGTAATCGGGTAAACTTTATCAGCATTGGATAATGACAGTTGATTTTTTAAATAAATACTCATCATGGCACTTTTGCCAAAACCAAACTCTATGCTTTTAATATCTTTAAAATAAAAAGTATCGTAAGTATTTTTAAGCGTATTTAACAATAAAATACTTCTCTTTTCAAGGACAATATGTGGTAAATTTGATATAGTACCATAACATGATTAAAAATATCATGACGTGCTTTTGTTTATCAAATTTGATTGGAAAGGTTAAAATTTCCATATTCATCATTCCCACCACTCCCATTCTTCTTTTTTCCTAATTCTAAGCGGATAATCGGTTTCTTCATGATGATTCCAAAACACCTGCCAAATCAAATCAAAGGCTTGATAGGCACTAATAGATTTACCATTGACATATAAATGACCAGATTTCATGGAATAATTGACGTATTTGCCTTTTGTTACATAATCATCTTCGATCGTCATTTTTAAAAAGAATTCTGTCCCACCTTTACTCCGTGTGATTGAAGTTAATTCAATCTCTTCTATTTTATCAAAATCAGCAATCACATAATCATCATATAACAAAAGCAAGCGATGATGTTCAATAATGATATTTGGAGTTTCGTATTGCATGGATTTGCAAAAATCTATAAATTTATAAATTGCAAATATAGAAATAATAGAAATTACCAAACCAAATAACAAATTACTAGAAAATGCGGGCGTTTTTAATAAAATAGAACCAACAATTGCCAAACCCACCATCAATCCAATCAACATTGAAACTTCCATGATTTTACTATAATAAAGCTCAATGGGCAATGTCAAGTTCTTTTTCTTAACCCTTAATTTTGGTTTTACTTCTGGAAATACCACTTTTTCTTTACCCATCTTTATCCTCTATTGATAAAACAATTAACCGCCATTGCTGACGGTTAATTTTCTTTCAAATAATCAAATTAGCGATTACAAATCCTGCAATTTATAGACATCAAATGGCAATGCCGTCTCATAGGATTCACATACCGCCCGCCCTGCATTGAGCGTGGTGGCGATTAGAATTTTGTTTTGTAGGGCTTCACGGCGAATTGGGAACGAATCTTCTAACGCCTGTTTACCTTCGGTGGTGTTAATGGCAAGATGAATTTGTCCGTTTTTCATCATATCCACAATGTGCGGGCGACCTTCGCTGACTTTATTAACACGCTGACACACCACACCAGCATCGGTAAGCACATCATGAGTACCGCCCGTTGATACGATATTAAAACCAAAACCTGCCAAGCGTTTTGCCACGTCCACCACGCCTGCTTTATCACTGTCACGCACCGAGATAAAGGCGGTTTTGGTCTCGCCATCTTGTGGCAAACCCGTCAATCTATCACCACTGCCCAGCGTTGCCTTATAATACGCTTCACCAAAAGTCTGACCAATGCCCATCACTTCGCCTGTGGATTTCATCTCAGGACCCAAAATGGGGTCTACGCCTTGAAACTTAGCAAAGGGAAACACCGCTTCTTTTACTGAGAAGTGTTTTGGTACAATCTCACTGACAAAGTTCTGCTCTGCCAATGTTTGTCCTGCCATACAACGAGCGGCAATTTTTGCCAAAGACGTGCCGATACATTTTGAGACGAATGGCACAGTGCGAGACGCTCTTGGGTTCACTTCTAGGATATAAATCTCATCGCCTTTTACGGCAAATTGGACATTCATCAGACCCACCACACCAAGCTCTTTTGCCATGGCGATGGTTTGTCGTCTCATCTCATCTTGAATGTCTTGCCCGAGTGAATAAGGCGGAATGGAGCACGCTGAATCACCTGAGTGAACACCTGCTTGCTCAATGTGTTGCATGATACCGCCAATCACCACATCTTTGCCGTCTGACACGCAGTCCACGTCCACCTCAATAGCATCGTCCAAGAAACGGTCAAGTAGTACAGGGGCTTCGTTGGACACTTGCACCGCCTCACGCAGATAGCGTCTTAGTTCATCTTCATTATAGACAATCTCCATCGCCCGCCCACCAAGCACATAGGACGGACGCACAACCAGCGGATAGCCGACTTTGATCGCTTCACGAATGCCCTCTTCTGATGATTTGACAATGCTGTTGTTTGGCTGTCTAAGCCCCAGTTTGTTAATCATTTGCTGAAAACGCTCACGGTCTTCGGCACGGTCAATCGCATCAGGGCTTGTACCGATGATAGGCACGCCCGCCTCTTCTAGGCTACGAGCGAGTTTTAGTGGCGTTTGACCGCCATACTGGACAATCACGCCCTTAGGATTTTCAGTACGGACAATTTCCAACACATCTTCTAAGGTAATCGGCTCAAAATACAAACGGTCTGACGTGTCATAATCGGTTGAGACGGTCTCAGGGTTACAGTTTACCATGATGGTCTCATAACCATCCTCACGCATGGCAAGAGCGGCATGAACACAACAATAATCAAACTCAATGCCTTGTCCGATGCGGTTAGGACCTCCACCGATGACCATGATTTTGTCTTTGTCGGTTGGGTGTGCCTCGCACTCGTCATCATAGCTTGAATACATATAGGCGGTATTAGACGCAAATTCGCCAGCACAAGTGTCTACTCGTTTATAAATCGGATACACGCCCAAGTTCCAGCGTTGTTTACGAAATTGCTTTTGGCTAATGCCCATCAGATTAGCAATGCGTAAATCGCTCATGCCTTTGCGTTTAAAGGTACGAATATTTTCAGCGGTCAAATCGCCAAAGCCCAATGTTTTAATTTGGTTTTCGGTTTTGATGATGTCTTCAATCTGAATTAAGAACCATTTATCAATTTTCGTCAATTCAAACACTTCATCAAGGCTAAATCCATGACGAAACGCTTCGGCAAGATAAAAAATGCGTTCAGGCGTGGGAATGCTTAGGCGGTTTTTAATCTCAGAGACAATGGCATTGGCAGATTTGCCGTCCAAATTCATCACTTCATCAAAGCCTGTCGCCCCCGTTTCTAGCCCACGCAGTGCCTTTTGCATGGATTCTTGGAAGTTACGACCGATTGCCATCACTTCACCGACCGACTTCATCTGTGTGGTAAGTACAGGCTCGGCTTGGGGAAATTTTTCAAAGTTAAAGCGTGGGACTTTGGTAACCACATAGTCAATGGACGGCTCAAAAGACGCAGGGGTAACACCGCCTGTGATGTCGTTTTTGAGCTCATCAAGCGTATAACCCACCGCCAATTTAGCGGCAATTTTAGCAATCGGAAAACCTGTCGCCTTAGATGCCAACGCTGATGAACGACTCACTCGGGGATTCATCTCAATGACAACCATGCGACCGTCTTTTGGGTTGATACCAAACTGCACGTTTGAGCCACCTGTCTCCACACCAATCTCACGAAGCACAGCAATGGACGCATTACGCATGAGTTGATATTCTTTATCAGTCAAGGTCTGAGCAGGGGCAACCGTGATAGAGTCGCCCGTATGTACACCCATAGGGTCAAAGTTTTCAATGGAGCAGACGATGATACAGTTGTCGTTTTTGTCTCGCACGACTTCCATTTCATACTCTTTCCAACCAATCAAACTCTCATCAATCAGTAGCTGATGTGTGGGCGATAAATCAAAACCACGCTGACAAATCTGTAAAAACTCTTCTTTATTATAAGCGATACCGCCACCTGAACCACCCATCGTAAAAGACGGACGGATAATCACAGGAAAACCAAAACGAGATTGAATTTCAAGAGCTTCCTCCATGGTCTCAGCAATATCCGCTTTGGGGCATTCTAAGCCAATTTTTTTCATCGCTTGGTCAAATAGGTTGCGGTCTTCGGCCTTTTCAATGGCTTCTTTGGTCGCTCCAATCAGCTCCACGCCATATTTAGACAGCACACCGTTAGCATCCAATGCCAACGCACAGTTAAGTGCCGTCTGTCCACCCATGGTCGGCAGTACTGCATCGGGGCGTTCTTTTTCAATGATTTTGGCAACCGTCTGCCAAGTAATCGGCTCAATGTAGGTTGCGTCCGCCATAGACGGGTCAGTCATAATGGTGGCGGGGTTTGAGTTCACCAAAATCACACGGTAGCCTTCTTCACGCAAGGCTTTGCACGCCTGAGCCCCAGAATAGTCAAATTCACAGGCTTGTCCGATGACAATGGGACCAGCTCCAATGATTAAAATAGATTGTATGTCAGTACGTTTTGGCATAGGGGTCTCTCTTTGCTAATTTTATTCAAATGGATTGATAGGCATTGCATTAACAACTTTGTCAATTTTTGAAAAATCTTTTTGATTGCTACTAATTAGTTCCAAATCACGATTTTTTGCAACTACATAATGAAATAAATCAAATTTTTGTTTATTCAATTTAATACCCAAATTTAAGGCAATAAATTCATCACTTCTACTAAAATGAAATATTCTAGCTGTTTGATTTGCAACTTCATCATTGATATTAAACTCCATAAAATCATCTAATATGTCTTTCATTTCATCAAAATCAATGTTTTGAATACCTTGCAATACTTCGTGACGAATCAGTGGTGTAATGGCAATTTTAACGCTTTCGTCTTGCAGTAGTTCACTGACTAATTGTCTATCTTGCAAATGCTGCTCATTATTAAAATCGGTATCAAATGCCCCAATTAAAATGCTGGTATCTAATAATATATATTTCATTAGGACACCTGACCATTTAATAAATCCAGCAATTTCTTTTTAGCTTTAGATTGGTCAATATTTGCCATATTTTGGCGTTTTAATTCATTTAAATTCACGCCAAAGGTATCTTGTAATACATTCTCCAAAAGTCGTGTATTAGGCGAATTGATAAGATGACTGCGTACCACATTATCATCATCTCGTTTTAATAAATAGGCTTCACCTTCATTGAGCTGTGATAACACCAATGGCGAATGCGTGGTAATATAAAATATGGTGTTAGGAAATAGATTTTTTAAAATTGAAATGATTTTAATTTGCCATTCCAAATGTAAATGACTTTCTATTTCATCAATTAACACCACGCCTTTGATATTTAATAAATCTTTTTCGTTGGTAAAGGCAGAATAACTAGAAATAATGGACTGGATAATTTTTATAATAGATAAAAATCCTGAACTTAGTTCTCGTTCTTGCCCCTCAATAGTTAAGTAAACATTGCCATTGCCGTCTATTGCTAATTCTTTTTCAATTCTATCATCTAACTTATTTAGAGCAATTAACACACTATCAATATCTGTTTTTCTATTATCCTCCTCTTTTTGATAGGGATTAACTGATTTAGCTCTTTCAGAAAACCATTCATTAATATCCAAACTCATACCCAATGACTTTAAATTATTTTGCAATATGGCTTCACTAATTGTTCTTGATAAAATTTCTCTACGACCAAGAATATCACGCAAAATAAAATTTCCGTGAATTCCTCTGGCTATCTGACTTCTTTGATTTGTTCCTATATAGCAAATAGCTTCATATTTCTTTGGCAAGTTTTTATCAAAAATTTTACTAAAATCAACTTTACCATTGTCACTTTCTAAATAAAAATCAATATCTTTTGTTTTAATATTGCTAAAAAATTTATTTTCAAATAAATAATCCTGTTTATTTGGAATAAATCCAATCACTTGCAATAAAGAATGAAAGAATATTCCCTCCAAAGTCTTTGTCTTCCCAACCCCATTTGTTCCAAAAAAGGCAAATACTCGCTGATTACTGTCAAGATTTAACTCAACATCGCCAACGCCTTTTAAGTCTTTTATTTGCCATTTATTCATTTTATTTACTCAACATACATATTAACTTGTAATACCATACAAACAATGTTCATAAGTCCACGCCACGATTTTTTCATCATTATTCGTTTCATAAAATTCTGATAATAAACCATTCCAAATTTCAAGCTGATTTTCATTGATATTTAATACACCACAGCCCACCATAATTAGCTGATAATTTGCACAAATCAACGCTGTGCGTTTATTACCGTCCCAAAATAACTGACTTCTCATCATATAATACATTGTTTTTAAAATACGATGTGTATTTGATATTGGCAAGGTTTTAAAATCCTTTAAAGTTTTTTCAACTTCAAATTGTACAGGAATATCTGGCACATAACTTACGCCAATAATACCAACATTGCCCGTTCTTAATTCTCCCCAAGCAAGGCTTTCATTATAAGCAACATAAGAATTGACTTTACACGCAAACGACAAATCAAATTCACTCTCTGCTGATAGAATAAACTGCCACGCATTTTTTAAATTTAACACCACTTGAATGTCGTGCGTAGAAACACCACTCACGCCCATACCATCAATAATGGTTTTGGTTTGCGGAAAAGTGGTATTCACCTTTTCTAGCCGTGAAATACTATGAATGACTTCCACGATATTCTTACGAGCCAAAAAACGATTTTGTTCAAGGGTTAGGTTAAATTTATCTTGCATAATTTTACATTTAAACTGTAAGGTGTGTATTACGCATCTATGGATTGCTATGCATCATACCCAATCTTTCATATTGATATTCTAAGCATTTATCTATTTGTTCTGCCATAGATTGAGTAAATTCAGAATGAAAAAATTTAATAAAATTCTGTGTATACTCATGACTAAATACTATGCCATCGCCTATCAATGCCTGTTCTTGATTTTTGATACTTTTATAACTAACCATTTTTGCATCTGCTCGTTCATCACTTGCGTATAATTTAAAAATATCTTTATATAGCTCATTTACTTTTAAGAGAATTTCACTGTCCAATATCTTTTTATCATAAGCAATTGTTTGCTCGTCTGCTTGCGATAAATAATGAGCTATTGCTTGCGATAATGGTTTTTCATAAAATTTATTATCAATGGCATTTTGCATACAGATTGCATATTGTTTTTCCGTGACATCAATTTTGGGATAATCTTGACCATCAGGCTCCTGTATCATCGCATTTTTCAAATAAGCCACATTAAAACCAATTTGATTTAATAATATTGGCATTTTATTTTCAATGCTATGATAAAATTTCTGATGTTGGGTAGGTTCTTGTGGTGCATTAGGGGTTGCACACGCCATTACTGGCAGACATAACAAAATTGCAATCAATTTACTCATCTTTAAACCCTGATTTGAACCCAAATTCGGTGCGTTTATACATAACAAACGCACCTTTATTTTTAGGCTTTCGCCCGCTCAATCTCGCTCACAAATCTATCAAACAGCACAGAACAATCATGCGGGCCGGGACTGGCTTCTGGGTGTCCTTGAAAACTAAACGCCACTCTATCGGTGCGTTCTATGCCTTGATTAGTACCATCAAACAGTGAACGGTGCGTGGCTCTCAGGTTACTTGGCAAGGTTGTCTCGTCCACGCAAAAGCCGTGATTTTGTGAAGTAATCATCACCGTGCCGTCGTCTAGGTTTTGCACAGGGTGGTTTGCCCCATGATGACCATGCCCCATTTTCATGGTCTTAGCACCGCTGGCCAGAGCCAAAAGCTGATGACCCAAACAAATGCCAAACACAGGAATTTTGGTGGTATCACAAATGGTGCGAATGGCATCAATCGCATAATCACAAGCAGATGGGTCGCCAGGGCCATTGGATAAGAAAATACCATCAGGATTTAACGCCAACACCTTTTCGGCAGGCGTTTGTGCAGGAACTACGGTTAGCCTGCAACCCCTATCGGCAAGCATACGCAAAATATTGGTTTTTACGCCATAATCATAGGCAACAACGTGGTATTTTAATTCAGGTTGCTTAAAACCTTTACCCAATTCCCAAGAACCTTGCGTCCAAAGAAATCCGTCTTTATCACAGCATTCTTTGGCTAAATCAAGCCCGCTCATGCTTGGGGCATTTTTGGCAAGCTCCAACGCACGCTCAACGTCATCGCCCACAATGATTGCCCCATTTTGAGCTCCTTTTTCACGCAGGATACGGGTCAGTTTACGGGTGTCAATATCGGCAATGGCAACAACATTATGCTGTTTTAAATAATCACTTAATGACATTTCAGAGCGAAAATTGCTATGCAATAATGGCAAATCACGAATAATCAGACCGCTTGCCCATACTTTGTGGATACGTCCAGATTCGGCATCTTCTTCGTTACAACCTGTGTTGCCAATGTGCGGATAGGTCAGCGTTACCATTTGTTTGGCATAGCTTGGGTCAGTTAGGATTTCTTGATAGCCTGTCATGGCGGTATTAAAGACGACTTCGCCTACCGTCTCACCGTCCGCCCCAATGCTAACACCATAAAAAATTGTACCGTCTTGTAGGGCTAAAATGGCTTTTTTGGTCATGACACGCTCCGATTTTTGGCAAAATTTAGGCAAAATTTTTTGGCAGAATTGCCAATCATTGATATTTTTTAAAATTCACTCACAAAAAAGTGAATGATTAGAAATAATAACTTACTCTGCAAGTGGGGCAAAAGTTAAGTTTTTATTTTCATAATCACTCACTTATCATAAAACTTACTTATTATATACAAAAAAGCAGTGATTTACCACCACTTTTTACATTTTTTTAGGTATATTGGTTAAGTAAATCATCAAAATTTTGGCTGGTGATTTGCCCAATCTCATCAGAAGGCTTACCAAAAATATCCGCCAGAGCCTTTGCCACATAAGGCACAAAAGACGGCTCGTTATCCCGTCCACGCTTTGGTACAGGAGCAAGATAGGGACTGTCGGTTTCTATCAAAAGACGGTCAAGGGGCAGTTTTTTAGCAACGTCTTGTAATTCCACCGATTTTTTAAAACTGACAATCCCCGAAAATGAGATGTATAGCCCCAAGTCAAGGACGGTTTTGGCAAAATCATAATCTTCGGTAAAGCAGTGGATAATGCCATGTTCGCATTTTTCGGCTTTTAATAGGTCAAGTGTGTCATGATAGGCGTTACGAGTGTGGACGATGATGGGTTTTTTTAGGGTTTGGCTTGCGTAAATGTGTGTGACAAAGCTGTGTTTTTGCTCTGCCTTTTTGCTGTCGTCCCAATGATAATCCAATCCCGTCTCGCCAAATGCCCAGACTTTTTTGTCATCTAAACGCACAAAATCGTCCACACTCACCGCCTTTAACACGTGCTTATCTTGGCATGGATGCAAACCGATACTCATGCCGATGTTGATGTCGTCATTAGATAGGCTTACCCATTCTTTAATGTCATCAATCTCGCCAAATTCACAACAAATTGCCATGACACGACTGACCTGCATTTCTTGCAAATTGGCAAGTAGGGCAGGTTTGTCATTTTGGTAATTTTTTAAATAAGTCAAATGGGCATGGGTGTCGGTATACATATGTTTTAACTCACAAAGGGCAGAAAACCCCATCATCATGATAGGATTTTTAACCATATCAATGGTTTTAAACGCTCATCTTCCAATCAAAGGGCATTTCATAATGACCACGTAACGCCATCATCAAGGTCTGAGTCATGTGCTGTAACACTTCGGCAGTATAAGGCACGCTTGGTGTGCCCCACACAGGATTGGGCCAGCGACTGTCGTTTTGGTAACGGACAATGTGATGAAAATGTAGCTGTGGCACTTGGTTGCCCAATGCTGCCACGTTCATTTTATCCGCCCCAAAGATTTTTGCCATCTGGCTAGATGTCCAACTAGATTCACGCAAAAACTGCACTTGGTCGGCAGACGACAGCTCGTAAATCTCTTTCACGCCCGACACTCGTGGCACTAAAATCAACCACGGAAACTGACAATCGTTCATCAAACGCACGGTAGATAAGGGAAAATCGCCCACCAAAAAGGTATCTTGGGCAAGTTTTGGGTGTAATTGAAACATCGGTTTTCTCTGTGTTATTTTTAAAAAATCAAGGTTTATCTCAAAAGACGAATTTTAACATAAAATGACGGGCTTTGCCCTGATTATTTCATCGCTTTGGTTCAAAGCAGACGTTTAAAACTCAACAATCAACCCACTTGGTCTCAATCTTCAAGCGGTAATAGATTTTGTGCAAAATAATCCAGCACCCCAAACATCAACTCAGTTCGCTCCGCCAAATCTTTTTCACCCTTAAAGACATGCTTTAATCCTGTTGCCCCATTCATGCGATAGCCATCATTTGACTGCACAAGTTTGATGATTGCCATGCCGTCCACAGGGGCATTTGCCTTAAATTCAAGGCTAAAACCGTGAGACGTTAGGTCAATTTTTGTGATGCCAATGGGCTGACTTTGTATTCGCATTTTATGCACCAAAAACAAATTTGCCAATGCGGTGGGCATGACCCCAAAGCGGTCTATCATCTCGGTACGAAGTTCTTTTAATTCGTCCAAATTTTGGGCATTGCCAATGCGTTTATAAAACAACAACCGTTCATGCACATCGCTCAGATAATCATCAGGAATGAGTGCAGATGCGTGGATATTGATGTCGCTAACCAAGTCAAGTGGGGTCGCCAAACGTGGGGTTTTACCCGCCTTGATGGCAGAAGTCGCCCGCTGTAACATATCCATATATAACCCAAAACCCACAGACTGCATATTGCCCGACTGCTCTTTGCCCAAAATCTCGCCTGCCCCCCGAATCTCCAAATCCTCCGAAGCCAACATAAATCCCGCCCCCAACGTATTTGCCCGACTGATGGCATCTAACCGTCTTTTGGCATCTGCCGTCAAACCCTTAATGGACGGCACCAGCAAATAACAATACGCCTGATGATGCGACCGCCCTACCCGACCACGAAGCTGATGAAGCTGAGCCAAACCAAATTTATCAGCTCGGTTGATGATGATGGTATTGGCATTTGGCACGTCAAGCCCTGTTTCAATGATGGTGCTTGCCACCAGTACGGTGTATTTTTTGTGGTAAAAATCCGCCATCACTGCCGACAGCTCACTCTGTGGCATCTGACCATGAGCCATACCCACCCGAGATTCAGGCACAAGTTCACGAAGATGCTGGGCGGTTGCCCCAATGCTTGCCACGTCATTATGTAAAAAATACACCTGACCACCCCGCAAAATTTCCCGCAATATCGCTTCTTTAATGGTGCTATCTTGTTTTTCCAGCACAAAGGTTTTAATCGGCAGTCGCCGAGCAGGTGGTGTGGCAATAATGGAGATGTCCTGCATACCCGACAGTGCCATATTGAGCGTGCGTGGAATGGGGGTTGCGGTCATGGATAAGCTGTCCACGTCTGATTGTAGGCTTTTGATTTTTTCTTTATGACGCACACCAAAACGATGCTCTTCATCAATAATCATCAAACCCAACTTGTGAAATTTAACATCGCCTTGTAGTAGTCTGTGTGTGCCGATGACAATGTCCACCTTGCCATCTGCCACGTCCGCCAATACCTTATCATGGTGTTTTTTTGTGCCGAAACGAGACAGGCTCTCAATCTTTACCGCCCAGTTAGCAAAACGGTTTTTAAAGCTGTCTTCGTGCTGGCGAGCAAGTAGCGTGGTTGGCACAAGCACCGCCACCTGATACCCCGCCTGCACCGCAATAAACGCCGACCGCATGGCAACTTCGGTCTTACCAAAGCCCACATCACCACAGATGAGCCTGTCCATCGGCTTGGATTGTTTCATGTCGTGCATGACGCTTTGGATTGCCATCATCTGGTCAAAGGTCTCATCATAGGCAAATTCGCTGGCAAACAGCTCATAATTTGCCATGTCTATGTTAAAGCTAATGCCCTGCTTGGCATGACGGCGAGCTTGGATATTTAACAGCTCGGCAGCGACATCATGGATTTGTTCTAGGGTTTTTTGTTTGGCCCTGTCCCATTTGCCAGAGCCAAGTTTGGATAACGCCACCGCCTGCGTGTCCGCCCCACCATAGCGACTGATGAGAGACAAGCTGGTAATAGGAACATAAACCTTTGAATTTTCGGCATATTCTAGCTCAATAAACTCTTGCTCGCCATCACCCACGTCAAGTATCACCAACCCTCGATAGCGGGCAATGCCATGCTCCAAATGTACCACAAGCGACCCTTCGGTCATCTCGGCAACCGATTTTACCAAAAACTCATCGGACGCATTGGACGCACGGCGTTGGCGGGTTTGGATAATTTTTCGCCCAAAAATCTGGGTTTCGCTCATCACACAAAAACCCTGCTCACCTGTCAGCCAAATACCCTGCTCAATCGGGGCGACACTCATCGCCACAGTAGGTCTTTTTTGGGCAAATTCGGCAAAATCCGCCACCACCGTTAAGGGTAATTTGTCGCCAAACAATTCAAGGAGCATTTGCTTGCGACCTTGTGTCTCTGCCACAAATAAAATCGGCTCATCGCAATCTGCCACAAAATCCAACAATCCTGACAGTGGCTCTGTCTCTTTGTGGTTAATGCTCAATGCTGGCACGCTGACACTTGTCTGCCCCACAAAAGGCGAGATGGCATGATGATGCTGACCAAATTGTACTTTGGCAAAGGCATTTAGCTTGGCAAAAAACGTCTCTTTGGGCAAAAACAGATAAGACGGTGGCAAAATGGGCTTGTCTTTATCATACTGACGGTCTGTGTAACGACTTTGTATTTGCTCCCAGTGCTTGGCATGACCATTCGCCATCGTATCATCGCTGATGATGACGGTATTTTTTGGCAAATAATGAAACAGTGAGCCATCTGACAGCCATTTATCCAGCTCAAAAAACAACGGGGCATAATACTCCACACCCGCCGGCACAATGCCATTCATAACATCTTGATAAAACGCCACCTTGCGAGCGGAGACATCGCCAAATATTTGGGCAAAGTTTTGACGAAAGGTTTCTTTGTCATCAAACGGTAACTCGCCTGCGGGCAACACCCGAAAGCTGTCCACCTGCACCGCCTTTGGCAAATTTAACATGGCATCATCTTGTTTTAGTGCGTCCAGTTTTTTGACATCTAAGGTTCGCTGACTGTCTGGGTCAAAAAACTTAATACTCTCTATCTCATCATCAAACAACTCAATGCGACACGGCAACGCCTGACCCACCACAAAAATGTCCATGATACCGCCACGCAAGGCAAACTCGCCCGCCTGATAGACGGTATCCACCTGCACATAACCTGCCCCCACCAGACGCTGTGTCTGACCATCTCTATCAAAACGCTCGCCCACCGACACATCAAAATACCATCCAAAAAGCCAATCAGGTGGCACAATCCGCCCCATCAACGTCTGTACGCTTACTAATAATACGCCCGTTTTTGGCATTTGGGTCAGTAATGCCACCCGTTCGGCAATCACATCTTGATGAACAGCCAGCTGGTCATACACCAGCGTTTCATAATCAGCAAAAACATGAGCCTGAACACCAAAAAAAGCAAGCTCAGTTTCAAGCTGGTTAAGCTCGTGCTGACTGTTTGTGATAACCACCAAAAGCGGAGCATCGGGCATACTTAGGTAGCGGTGTATCCAGTAGGCTTTATCCACCCCCAATGCAGGTAAAAAATGCGTGGTGTGGGCAGGTTTTAAGGTAGGCAGAGCGATTTTTGTATTCATAAACAAAGACAATGTAAGGACAATAAACAAGAAAAAACCCACACAAAAAGTGTGGGTTATGGCTTAGCGGGCAGATAAAGCAGAATGGTTAATCTCTACTTTGTGGCTGTCTTGTAAGTATTTGAGATAATCGGACAGCTGGTCTTGACCTGCATTTATCCGAATCATCATGGACGCTTGTAGTCTTTGGGCATGATTTAGCTGGCTTTCGTGCACGGTAGTGATGGGTGAACCGACCAACACACTCGCCCCATCATCGGTCTGTACTGCCCACACGCTAAGACCATCTGCATGATGGCTAAATAGACCTGATTTTTCAGCAGAGCTTAATGTGCCACTTTGCATATTAACCATGCCAAGTTTTGTGCTGGCATTGGCTTGGGTCTGTGGGTTGGTGCGGGCTTCATCGGCTTTGGCGATGGCAGTCTCATGAGCCAGCTTAATGGCTTTTTGTTTGGTTAAAGTCTGCACAATGATGGGCTTGGCCTCATCTTGGCTTAGTATTTTGCTTGGCTGATGGTCGCTGGGCTGTACCCAGATAACTCTCTGACCCACCCTTAAATGCGGACTGACTCTCTGCTCAGCCACCAACGTTTCATCAAAAACGGCTGCCACCACCAACGGCATGGACAGCTCGGTGGTATTGTTTTCCAAAGGATATTCATTGATGGTGCTGATGGTAAGATTGGCTTCTTTGGCGATGTCGGACAGCCCCACGCCATCTACCGCCATCGTGTCAATTTTGGCAATGGTCTCATCAATGGCGATTTGATGTTTGCGTGTCATGGCTTGTTTGGTAACTTCGTCTTTTAGCTCATCAAAACTTGGGGGAGAGCTTTGATTAACCACCTTAAAAATATGATAACCAAACGCCGTCTTAACAGGCTGACTGGTCTGACCCACCGCCAAATTAGCGATGGCATTTTGGACATCTTGGGCATTTATCCCAAAAACATCAGGATTAAACGTGCCAATCAGTCCGCCACTTTGACCGCTGGGGTCGTCTGAATGCGTCTTGGCAAGGCTCTCAAAGCTCTCGCCCGCTTGCAGTTTTTGCACAACTTCATCAGCTCGGGTCTTAGCATCATCGCCTGTGAACAAAATTTGAGCCAGCTCATTTGCTTCGTCCAAACCACGCTCTTTGATATAAAGCTGATATTCTGCTCTTAGCTCATCATCGGTAGGCGTGGCAACCTTAATGCTGTCAGGGTTAAGAGCCACATAGGACAACACGACCGTTTCGGATTTGGTGAGCTTGTCTTGGTTGGCAGTATAATAACTGGCAATCTCATCATCGCTGATACTCACTTTATCAGCAAAATCCTGCCAACGATAACGATGCACCCATACTTCACGACTTTTGGTTTGTAGGTCAATGAGTTTGGCAATGTCGCCATCACTATAAATGGCGGTTTGTAAAATACTGCCCGTCAGCTGACGCAAAGTCAGCTGGGTACGAAAATTGGCGAACAAAATGTTTTTATTTAGGCGGTTTTGTTGCAGGTAAGTGGCAAACTTATCGTCAGAAAACTGACCGTTTTCATCATGAAAGGTCGGCTCTGATTGTAGTAGGCGGGTAATGGCTTCATCAGAGATGGTTAAGCCTAAAAATTTGGTCTGATTTTCTAATAAGGCACGGTCAATCATGCTTTGTAACACATTGTCTGACAAAACCTTTTCATCAATCAAACTTGCATCCACGTTTTGTAACAATTCTTGTTTTTGGGCATTGAGTTCATTGTTATAGCTGTCTAGACTGATGGAAGCACTCCCCACTTTGACCACTTCATGAGCAGACATTCCTCTACCGCCAAACTGTTGTACGCCCAACAACGCCATCGGAGCAAGCACCAAAAGCAAAACCACTTTACCAAGCCAGCTTTGCATGAATTCACGAATTTTTTCCATAGAAAACCGTCTAAATATATTTTGACAAAAGTCCTATGATACGTTATTTTTATCAAATTGACAAAAGATTTTTACAAAAACACCCCCCCCCCCTAGCGGTGGCGGAGTGCTTTGTTATCAGCTAGGGTTTATTTTTTAGCTTTTGGGGCAGGATTCACAGCGTCTTTAAGACCCTTACCCGCTTTGAAACTCGGCACTTTGCTGGCGGCGATTTGCAAGGTTTCGCCTGTTTGTGGGTTGCGACCTGTGCGAGCGGCACGCTCTTTGACGCTAAATGTGCCAAAGCCCACAAGCACCACATCATCATTGCGTTCTAACGCACCTTGCACGCTGTTAATGAAAGCATTAAGAGCTTTGGTGGCTTGGTCTTTGGTAAGACCTGCTTCACTGGCAATGGCATCAACCAATTCTGATTTGTTCATGGTAATTCCTCATTGTTTAAGTAAAACCCCAACTAGGGTGACCTAATCAGGGTGTACAACAACCTGCTTTTCCAAGTTAAATCGTCAAGCAGGGGGTAATACATCAGAAAATTATTCGTCATCTGACATTCGTGCATTGTAAAATTAAGCGACAGTTTTGGCAAGTGGTTTATGCAACATTTTGTTATTTTTTTACAAAACTCTTACCAAAAAGCGAAATCTTGGCGATAAAAATTTTAAGCCAACGGTTTACTTTTGCCAAAGATAACCGTATCATTAAACAAGAATTTTTAATTGGATACCCCATGAGCGAACTTAGCACAAAACCCACCCCCCAAAAAGAACTGACCACTTTATCTCGTGGTTTTTTAAATGTGTTATTGGTATTTTTAGAATCTGCCATCACGTTGGTATTGCGTTTTGACCCCAATCTGCGTAAATTGGCTTACCCACTTGCCAACAAAGACATCGTGGTGTGTATTCGCACCTATCTGCCCCACACGCAGATTTATGCCACGTTTGGCTTTCGGGGCGTATTGCTTGACGACTGCCTACCTCCCAACAAAACCCATGCGGATATTTTGGTAAATGCTTACAGTTTTCAGCTACTAAACGTCCTAAAAAGCCACAGCCAAAGTGCCGTTGAAGCCTTACAAATACGGGGAGAGCAAGCGGATGTGGCAGAATTTAAGGCATTTTTGGTACAACTTGGCATCGGCGGTGTCATTCATAATTTGTTACAAAAATTCAAAGGCGACCCCGCCCCCACGCCCCAAGAACGTGAACAAAAACAAGAAAACTACAAAGCAAAAATCGCCACACTAGAAAGCGAGCTTAGCCAAGCCAGCACTGAAAATGCTCGCCTAAAAACCGCATTGGCAGAAATGACCAGCAAACAACAATCCACCAAAATCGCCTTAATCGTCATGTCGGTCATCGCTTTTGTGGCGGTGGTGTCTCATTTATTTCGTTAATTTATGCCAATAAAAACGGGGCGATTTCATTTAGCCCCTTTTTTTCGTGGTCTTTAAAGGGTGTGCGTTTTTTGATGATGTGCCAATCGTCATCACAATATGCCAAAATGTCCAAATCCATCGGTACGAATTTTAATATGCTGTGATTTTCTCTGCCACATTTGCTTTCTATATTCTTTAATAATTCGTTAAAATCATCATAAGTCATCGGTTCATACAAACTTATCATCATCACGGCATTATGATAAATCAGCTCTGTTTTACCCGTAAAATCTTTACCCAAAATCACAGATGATAACATCACATCGCCCCATGTTTTTAATTCATCAAGAGCAATCTTAAAACTTATCTCGCTGTCATGATTACTGCCTAAGGCGATGATATATTGATTTATCATGTTGATTTACGATTTATGACGAATGATTTTTATGCCCACGCTGTCAGCGTGCTTGATGGCGTTGGGTTTATGAATGGTAAGCGTGATGGTTTGACAAGGATAATTTACCAAAAGATAATGACAAATCTCTTCGGCAAGTTTTTCTAATAACTTCGCCTGTATCTCATGGCACAGTCGCTCAATGTCTTCACAGACCGTTTTATAATTGATGGTATAAGCCACGTCATCACTTTGGCTGGCTTGTTTTATGTCGCACACCATTTCACAATCTATGATAAGTGATTGTCTAATCGTCCGCTCCCAATCAAACACACCAATGAGCGTGTTAATCTTTAAACCCTGAATAAAAACAATGTCGTTCATATTTATCCCATCATTTTTTAAATTCAACTCAAAACACCAAAAGAGCCATCATTAGCCCTTTTTGGATTGTGGTTATGGTATTTTTTTCAATTATTTGTTAAAAATTTTAAGCCTTGATATTATCAATTGGTAATCAAGCACAAGTCATCAACCATTGATTGGGTAATTAACACTCTATCAAAAAGGTCTTTATGAATGATTGGTAAATTTTTCAAAATTTTTGTGCATTTTTGGTTATGCCCATTTTCAAGCAACCTTTGATATAATTTGGGGCATTAAATTTAAAACCGCTTTTTTCAAATTGGTTTTTAAGGCAATGTCCCATCAATGAGCAGGTTTGGCAGTATTGGGCAGATGCCCAATTTCTCTGCCTGATTGCTTGACCGATATGGTCTCGCCCTTTAATAGAGTGTTTTGCACCGCTTGCCAATCAATGAGCTGACCGCTAGACCCCAAATCAATGCTTATCCCAACACTTGTACATTCAACCCCGCTTTATTCGCCAATTCAGCAAATTTTGGAAAGCTGGTTGCCACCGTCTCCGTGCCGTTAATAATAATATCATCAGACGCACGTAGGCTTGCCACCGCAAAGCTCATGGCGATACGATGGTCATGATGACTCTCAATCTCACCGCCACCAAACACAAACTCGCTCTCGCCCTTGCCCATAATCTCAATGCCGTCATCTAACACCGTACAATCAATGCCAAGTGTGGTAAGACCGTCCGCCATGACCTGTATGCGGTCGGATTCCTTGACACGCAGTTCTTCTGCCCCACGTAGTACCGTTTTGCCTGTTGCACAGGCACTGGCGATAAAAATCACAGGAAATTCATCAATGGCAAGCGGGACAAGGTTGAGCGGAATTTCAATGCCGTGCAATTTGCTTGCCTTGACACAAATGTCTGCCACAGGCTCACCACCGACAAGTGTTTGATTTTTAAGAGTAATATCCGCCCCCATTAGGCGTAAAATGTCAATCACCCCTGTGCGAGTTGGGTTAATCCCCACCTTTGGCAACACCACATCGCCACAAGACGCAATCGCCCCCGCCACCATAAAAAACGCACTGCTTGAAATGTCAGCTGGCACTTCAACATCACACGCCACAAGCTTACCACCACCTTTGACACGAATCTCATTGCCCTTGTCCAGTTTTTTGACCTTCACGTCATAACCAAAGGCACTTAGCATTCGCTCGGTGTGGTCTCTGGTAATCTCAGGCTCGGTTACGACCGTCTCGCCATCTGCCCAAAGACCTGCCAAAAGCAGGCACGACTTGACCTGAGCGGACGCCATAGGCATATCGTACTTGATGGCGGTTAGGGTCTGATTGCCCATAATCGTCATTGGTGGTGTACCACGCTCGCCTGTGGTCGCCACGACTGCCCCCATTTCACGCAAGGGCTTTGCCACTCGCTCCATAGGGCGTTTGGATAGGCTGGCATCGCCCACCATCGTGCTATCAAAACTCTGGGCGGATAAAATCCCCGCCAAAAGTCGCATACTCGTGCCAGAGTTGCCCATATCAAGAGGTTTGGCAGGGGCTTTTAGTCCGTGCATTCCCACGCCATAAATCGTTACCTTATCGCCGTCTCGGTCTATCCGTACGCCCATATCTTTAAAGGCTTGCAGGGTTGAGAGTGCGTCTTCACCCTCCAAAAAATTACTCACATGGGTTACGCCTTTGGCAAGACTGCCAAACATGATACAGCGGTGCGAAATGGATTTGTCAGGGGCGACCGAATGTGTGCCTGTAAAGGTGTTGCTTGGGGTGATGTGGTATTTCATGGGAGTTCCTAGTTGGATAAGTAACAAAATTGGGTTTGGTTAGGACTTAAAATGATTTACGGCTAACTTTCAAGAAAATTCTCCAATTCTTGAATGCCCTGTTGTATTTTTGGGTAATCCGCCCATAATTCTATATCAACAACTTCATCAATATCGGATTGCTCAAAATCTAAATAATCCAAATAAGTCAATAGTACAGCAGTTGCATATTCATTGATAGAACCGTCATCAGTCATCTCTTGTTCAATATTGGTGCCAATTTCACAATAATGACTTGCTAAATTTATCAAAGTTAATCCATAAAAATCCATGTCGGCAGGATAATCATCATCATACTTTTCCACAATCTTATCAAGTTCATTTAAGATTTTTATCAATGCTTCTTTATTTATTGAAGGCTTGGACAAATATTGATGTAACTTTATCAATAATGGTTGCTCTTCTTCCAGTTCATTTTTGGCAAAATCACTAGGGGCATTTTCAACAACCTTTGAGATAATAAAATGATAAACATCAAGTATTTTTTCTAATGAAAGATTGTCAATTTTATTTATAAAATAATTTTCAACTTCTTGATGGGTTTTCATATTAACTCCAATATATTTTATCAATGGTACGTAATCCGCTCCCTACTTCTCGCTGTCATTACCCAATCTTAGAAAAAGACATTTTTGTAAACATAATTGAACCAGTTGCTCTGCTATTTGATTAGAATATCTATCCCAAGCACAAATATGAATGCAGTTTTTATGAAAGAACAATTCAATATAACTGTCTGAATTTTTATCATCAAAAACATACCAATCATCAGTAATCGTTGGTGAGTATAAAATAAATCCTAATTCATCTAACAATAGTTTTAATATCTTTTGCTGAGACTTTGTAAATTCAAAATATTTCATGTTGTCTAAAATAGGAAACAACCAAAAATCTTTCAAATTTTATCCTTTTTTAATGATAATTTCTTAATCATTCTTTAACTTCTCTTTCTCAATAAGCAACCGTCCAAAATGCTCCCGAGCGTTTTTGGCGATTTCAAAGGTTTTTAATAAATTCTCTGAACTGTCATTTAAAATATCGGCTTTTAATTGATTTAAAATTGCTTGATAGTCATCAAGCCCCTTTAATACCGCTTGTTTGTTTGCCAAAAATATGTCATGCCACATCATCGGAGAGCTTGCCGAAATGCGACTAAAATCCCGAAATCCGCCCGCCGCATAGCGAAAAATCTCCAAACCGTCATCATCTTTGGCAAGCTGATAAGTCAAGGCATAGGACAATAAATGGGGCAGATGACTGGTTAGGCTTAGGATTTCATCGTGCTTTTGGGGGGTCATAAGGCTTACAGTCGCTCCGATATTTTGCCATAACTCTATGATTTTATTGGTATAAATATCGTCTGCTTGATTGGGGCAGACGATAAGGGCATGATTGACGAACAAATCCACCTGGCGAGACAGTACCCCCGACCGCTCCGCCCCTGCAATGGGGTGAGCAGGAACAAAATTTAGGCAAACACCTGCCTCATCTTGGGCGATATTACAAGCGGTAATGACGTTCATTTTGGTGCTACACACATCGCTGATGATACAGTCGTCCGCCAGCAGTCCGCTTTTTTTGGCGTGAGCAAGCGTACGAAAAATCGGCAATACCGCTTGCACAGGCACACAAATCACGACCAAATCGCACCCTTGTAGCACGTCCATGAGAACGGGTGAACCGTGCGAGATAAGCCCAATTTCTTGGGCAATTTTTAACGTGTCGGGGTTATTGTCATACGCCACAATCTCATGAGTGAGCTTTTTGTCAAGCATGGCACTTGCAAGGCTTGCACCGATAAGCCCAAGTCCGATAATGGCGGTTTTGTTAAATGGGGTGTTTTTTTGCATCAGCAACAATCCCAGTTGTATACCAATTTTGAAAAATCTTGATTTTTTAAATCATCGGGGTGAATAAAGAAATTTGCCACACCGCTATCGCCCCACATAATGTCATTTTCTCCCATATCATCGGTTTCAATTTGCAATAATAAAATATGCCCTTGCAAATGTTCGTTATATTCTCGTGGGTCGGTTTGGGTAAAATTCGGATAGCCTAAAATTTGGTGTTCATTGATACCTGAACATTCATCATAAACGTCAAAATATTCATCAGGGTCATCTATGCCCAAATCTTCTTCTAAATAATTCCATACATCACAATCTTTTAATTCATCAATCTGTTGAGAGATGTGATTATATTCAAAACAGTTTGTGCCACATGATTGGGTATTTAATATAAAATTCATGGTGTATTGATGATGAGCATCAAAAGGCAAATAATCAATTTCTAGGGATTGTAATTGCTCGCTGATTTTGGTTAATTCATCAGTATTTAAAGGCAATGTTTCATCTTGCCAAAAACGCACTTGGTATTTTTCGTGTGGCAAATAGTCATCTAAATCACAGCCATATAAATCATCTTGACCATCTATATAAATCTGCAAAATTCCTTGTTTTGGTAAGGGGTGTGGTAATTGGCTGATATCCACCGTTTCGCTGATTTGTCTAAAATTTAATTGGGCAAGCAAAACCAACGGTGTACCGTCTGATGTGGTCGGATAATGCTCGCCCATTGGTAAATAACCAATACCACCAATTTTACTGATTAGGCTTGGAGTATCATCATTGTCTTTTTTGGATAAATTAATTTGAATACGATTTACCTTTGAAATATCAAGTAGGGTTTGTAATGGTTTGGGTAGGTCTGATTTTTGCATGGAATTTTCCTTTTAAAAAATTACCCCAAAATAGGGTAATTTTATTGGTTTTTATAAAACCGCCTTTGGATATGACCCTAATACTTGTACGTCTTTGGCGATTTTAGCAATGTCGTCAATGGCCATTTTAACATTATCATCTTGGATATGCCCAATCATGTCAATAAAAAACACATACGCCCATTTGTTTGGACGCTCAGGACGGGTCTCAATGCTCGTCATGGACACACCATATTTTTTTAATGGCTCTAAAAGCTCCATCAACGCCCCTGCCCTGTCTGGACTAGACACCACGATGGATGTTTTATCCTGCCCACTTGGGGCGACAAGCTCACGCCCAATCACCAAAAAGCGGGTGGTGTTATTAGGATTGTCTTCAATATTTTCATAAAGTTTATGCAGACCATATTCTGTCGCTGCCACACCCCCCGCAATGGCTGCAGAGTGCCATTCATTTTGTAGACGTTTGGCAGCTTCCCCATTAGACGACACCGCCACTCGCTCCACATTAGGGAAATTAACATCAAGCCAATGGCGACATTGAGCCAACGACTGTTGGTGGCTATAAATTCGGCTCAGCCCATCTACTTTGGTATGTTGTGCCACCAAAAAATGATGATGAATGGGCAACTCTACTTCGCCAATGATGTGCAAGTTTGATGATAAAAATGCGTCCAATGTGTGATTAACCACCCCTTCTGACGAATTTTCAACTGGCACAACGCCATACATGGCAGAGCCTGCTTCTACCTCACGAAACACATCGGTAATCGTGGCAAGTGGAGTGGTGCTGGCTGATTTACCAAAATGCTTTAAGGTGGCGGCGTGCGTAAATGTGCCAACAGGTCCTAAAAAGGCGACTTTTTGTGGTGCTTCAAGCTCCAAGCACACCGACATAATCTCCCGAAACAGTCGCGCCATTTTCTCGCCCGATAAAGGACCTGTGTTACGAGCCATGACCGCTTTTAATACCTGAGCTTCACGCTCGGGACGATAAAAAATGGGGTGGTTTTCGTGGTGTTTTTTGGCGATGGCAACTTCTTGGGCAATGCTCGCTCGCTCGTTAATAAGTCGTTGAATTTGCTCGTCAATATTATCAATCTTGCCACGCAAATCGCTGATTTTATGGGTGTCCAAGTTTGAATTTGTGTCAGTATTCACATCGGTGTGTTGCTCTGTCATGTGTTGCCCCAACATTGGTTTTAAAAAATAGGCTAATGATACATGAAGTTTGGGGGTTAGGGCAAATGTTTTTTGGAGAATTTTTTGGCTTATGGTTCAATCATCTCTATACTCATTTTAAATCCACCCCCTTTAACCGCAGTGCATTTACCAATACTGACAACGAACTTAATGCCATAGCAATACTGGCCATCATTGGATTTAGCATACCAATCATCGCAAGTGGTATGCCGATAATGTTATAAATAAAAGCGAAAAATAGGTTTTGCTTGATACTGGTTAGGGTTAATTTGGCGATTTTGTGGGCATGATAGATGCTCATCACCCCACCTGTGTCTGACTGTATGAGCCGTACACTTGCTGAACCTGTCGCCACGTCTGTGGCACCCCCCACCGCCATGCCGATGTCTGCGGTGGTCATCGCTAGGACATCATTGATGCCGTCTCCTATCATGGCGGTTTTGTGAGATTTTTGTAGTTCTTTGATTTTTAATGATTTATCCTGTGGCGACAGCTCACCATAACCATCTATCCCAAGCTTATCTGCCACACTGTCCACCACGCTTTGACGGTCGCCACTTAGGATAACAGGCGTGATACCGTCCGCTTTTAGCTTGCTTATCAGCGTGCGTGCGTCTGATTTTAGGGTGTCGGCTAGGGCAAAAATCCCTGCCAGTTTGTCGTCAATTGCCACAAACACAAGGCTGGCTGTGGGGTTGGCATTGATAAAGGCGTATTCTTGCTCGCTCAAATCGGCATTGATAAAACGACTTGTTCCCACTTTTACCACACCCACACCAGCGATGTCGCCTTGTATGCCTTGACCTGCTTGACTTAGGATATTTTGGGCAGTAAATGTCGGGGCGTGCTTGTCATGAGCATAAAAAGTGATGGCACGGGCTAGAGGGTGCGTGCTGTGGCTCTCTATGCTTGATGTAACGCCAAGCAATGTGGGCGTATCGGTCAGGCTCAATGTATTCACCACCACAAGCTGACCGTTTGTGAGCGTGCCTGTCTTGTCAAAGGCAATCACCCCAATCTGTCCTGCCATCTCTAAGGCGGGTGCGTTCAAAAACTGCACCCCATGACGGCTTGCTACCCCCATGCCTGCCATAATCGCCGTGGGCGTGGCAAGCCCCAACGCACACGGGCAAGCAATGACCAGCACAGCAGCCGCTCGCATGAGTGCGGTGTCAAACTGCCCAAGCACAGACCAGTTTACCAAAAATGTCAGTACTGACAACCCTACCACCACAGGCACAAACACGCCTGCCACACGGTCAGCAAGCCGTGCTATCGGGGCTTTTGTCCCCTGTGCATGCAACAGTGCGTCCGTCATCTGCCCAAGTGCGGTCTGTGAGCCTGTCGCTGTGGCTTGGTAAACAAAACTACCGTCCACAACCACACTTCCTGCCAGCACATCATCGCCCACCGATTTTGGCAAATAAGCACTTTCTCCTGTCAGATGAGCTTGGGTAATGTCGCCTTGACCGTCCGTGAGAAATCCGTCCACCGCTATTTTATCGCCATGTTTGGCTTGCAAAATGTCGCCCACTTTGACATCAGACAACGCCACGTCCACCCACGTCTTGCCACACTTGACTTTGACCGTCTGTGGCAGTAGCTCCATGAGTTTGGATAAGGCGTTGAGACTGCCTGTTTTGGTGCGGTGCTCTAAATATTTACCCAAACTGATAAAAGTTAAAATCATCACGCTCGCTTCAAAATACACATGACCACCTGTCAGCCACGCATAAGTAGAATACGCCCAAATCATGCTTGTTCCCAATGCCACCAACACGTCCATGCCCAGCAGTCCGCCCCTTATCCCTGCCCACGCCCCTTGATAAAAAGGCACAGCAAGGGCAAACTGAGCAATGCTCGCTAGGGTAAACTGCACCCAATTTGGGGGCATGAGTGCGTGCGACCCTGTCATCATGCCTGCCATACCCACCCAAAACGGTGCAGACAGCACAACAAGAGCAATCAAACGATAAGGCGGTTTGTTGGTGTGTGGCATGGCGGTTTGGGGTTGGTCGTGGATAAATTCCCCCATAAAGCCCGTCTTTTTAATCCATGTTAAAATCTCATCATGA
>JAUMUJ010000019.1 GCA_030530785.1 Moraxella sp.
TAGGATATTATATAGTAAAGAATGATTAGGAAATCAAGTTGCTAATATCTGCTCCCTAATGTTGGTTAAATATTATTCTAATATAACATATGTAAACCATAAAGACAAGTGATGAATGGTAAAATAATTTTTTATTGATGGCTGTTTGGATATAAAAAACCCAACCTATCGGCTGGGTTTGTTTATTGGGGCAGATTATAATTCATAACCCTTAATCGCCCAACCGTTTACCAAAGGATAACGGCGGTCTCGCCCAAAGGATTTTTGGGTAATTTTTGTGCCGATTGCCCCTTGACGGCGTTTGTGTTCAGCTTTGTCGGTCATGGACAGTACTTTTTCTACCAACACAGGGTCAAAGCCTTTGGCGCAAATGCCCTTATAACCCACGTCTTCATCAATGTATAAACGCAAAATGGCATCCAGCACCGCATAGTCAGGCAAGCTGTCTTGGTCGGTTTGGTCGGGTTTTAGCTCGGCTGATGGGGGACGATTGATGACCCGCTCAGGAATGACGGGCGTGTCTTCTAGGCGGTTGCGATAGTGAGCTAAGCGATAGACATCGGTTTTATACACGTCTTTTAACACGTTAAAACCGCCCACCATGTCTCCATAGAGTGTGGAGTAGCCAACGGCATTTTCGGATTTGTTGCCCGTTGAGATGACCATGTGTCCAAATTTGTTAGACAACGCCATCAAAATCATGCCACGAGAACGGGCTTGTAGGTTTTCTTCGGTGGTGTCAGGCGTACTGCCTGCCAATAAGGGGGCAAGAGCCGATGACAGACCTGACACAGCGTCATGAATGGGGCAGATGGTGTAGGAGATGTTTAGGCGACCAGCTTGGGCGGCGGCATCTTCTAGGCTCATGGCAGACGTGTATTCATAGGGCATCATCACAGCATAGACCTTATCTGCCCCCAATGCGTCCACCGCAATACATAGGCTCAATGCACTGTCAATCCCGCCTGACAGACCTAAAATCACCCCTTTAAAGCCTGAACGATTGACGTAGTCTCTAAGTCCCACCACTAAGGCTTGATACATCTCTGATTCTTCGGACAAATCCAGCGGGGCTTTTTGTTGTTGGTCAAACTGTCCTGTCGCCACCTCAAAATCTGCCATGATGAGCTGATTGACAAAACGAGAACCTTCGTGGGCAATCGTGCCATCTTTTTGGACGATGAGCGAACCGCCATCAAATACGATGTCGTCCTGAGCCCCTGCGGTGTTGATATAGACGATGGGCAGGGTGTATTTTTGGGCTTGGTGGGCAAGCAGATTTCGGCGTACGTTTTGTTTGCCAATCTCAAAAGGCGATGCGTGTAGGCTGATGATAAGCTCTGCCCCTTGTTCTTTTAGGGCTTTGATGGGAGTATCTTGCCACAAATCTTCGCCAATCAGTAGTCCGATGGTTGTGCCTTTTAGGTCAAACAAGACGTGATTGCGACCTTCTTTAAAGTATCGGCGTTCATCAGACACGCCATAGTTGGCAAGGCATTGTTTGTGGTAAAAGCCTTTTTGTGTGCCGTTTTGTAAAATCGCTACTGAATTGAACGTGCCGTGTGTGTCCACGTGCGGATAGCCTAAGATGATGACGATGTCATGAATCTGAGCAAGGTCAGCCAAACCCTCTTTGATACGCTCAGCAAGGGTGGGGCGAAGCAGTAAGTCTTCGGGGGGTGAGCCGATGAGTGATAATTCAGGAAAAATCACAATGTCTGCCCCACGCACCTTAGCATCTTGGGTTAAAGCACGCATTTTGCGGACGTTGCCTGCGATGTCGCCAACCCAAAAATTGGTTTGCATAAGAGCGATGCGAAGTGTGCCATCGGGGGTAGTAATTTGATGTAGTGATGTTTCTTGTGGTATTGCTGACATGATAAATCCTAATATGATGTTGTTACGATGTTATTGTGCGATAAGGGTGATTTAAATTTTTATCACAAAAACCTTAAACCAATAAATAGTATAGCACAATCTACCCAAATGTGTGATATAGTATGATTTGGTTGTTTAAATTTTTGGGTATGAGATGATTGCTTTTATCTTTAATGTCGTCATTATTTTGATTGTGATGAAAATCTTTTTTAAATTCATGTATCCCAAACCACCCAAACACTTTATGCCAAAAGAAGGTGATGATACCAGCATTCGGGTGTGTAACCATTGTGGACATGGTTTGGCGACTTATCGGGGGATTTTAAGTGATGATGGCTTTTTTTGTAATGATGAACACAAAAATGCCTACCTTAAAGACAAATCGCCAAATACCGACCTGACAAAAACAACCTAATTTACATATTGGGGTAGTTAGGACCGCCACCGCCTTCGGGTGTAACCCAAGTGATGTTTTGGGCGGGGTCTTTGATGTCGCAGGTTTTACAGTGAATGCAGTTTTGGCTGTTAATCACAAATCTTGCCCCTTGTGGGTCGCTGTCGTCCGCCACCACTTCGTACACCCCCGCAGGACAGTATAAGCGAGCAGGTTCGCCGTAGAGAGGTAGGTTTTTGGTGATTGGCACGGTTGGGTCGGTCAGCCTTAGATGACAAGGTTGGTCTTCTGCGTGGTTGGTGTTTGAGATAAATACGCTAGACAGCTTATCAAAGGTCAGCCTGCCATCAGGCTTGGGATAGTCGGGCTTGTAGGCGTGGTCGGCTTTGTCAAGGCTGGCAAAATCATGGCTGTTGTCGTGGATAATCAGTGGCATTTTACCGCTTAATAGGTTTTGTTCCACAAAGACAAACGCACCGCCCAGCCACGTTCCCATGCGGTGCATGGCAGGTGAGAAATTTTGGGCGGATTTGGCATCATCAAACAGCCACGAATTTTCAAAGTTGGTTTGGTATGCCACCACGTCATCATGCTGTCGCCCGTCTTGGATTGCCTGAAAAATCGCTTCGCCAGCAAGCATGCCCGACTTCATGGACGTGTGCGTGCCTTTGATTTTGGCGGAGTTTAAAAAACCTGCATCATCGCCCACCAATGCGCCCCCCGCAAAGGTCAGCTTAGGTAGGCTGTTTAGACCGCCTTTAACCAATGCTCTTGCCCCATAAGACAGGCGTTTGCCCCCTTCTAGGATAGGGCGGATAAGTGGGTGTAGTTTTAGACGTTGTAATTCGTCAAAGGGCGATAGATGTGGGTTTGAGTAGGACAAATCCACCACCAAACCAAAGCTGACTTGATTATTTTCGCCAAAATACAGCCACCAACCGCCATTTGCTCCTGTATCATTTAATGGATAGCCCGAACCGTGCATGATGACGCCTTGCTCGTGCTTGTCGGCGTCAATCTCCCACAGTTCTTTTAGTCCAAGACCATAATGCTGTGGGTCTTTGTCTTTATCCAGATGAAAACGACTGATGAGACGTTTGCCCAGATGTCCCCGACAGCCTTCGGCAAAGACGGTGTATTTGGCGACAAGCTCATAGCCTGCCTCAAAAGATGGCTTGGGCTTACCTTTGGCATTGACCCCCATGTCGCCTGTGATGATGCCACGCACTGAGCCGTCATCGTTATATAGGATGTCGCTGGCGGTAAAGTTTGGGAACAGCATAATCTCCATGCTCTCGGCTTGCTTAGCAAGCCAGCGTACTACGTTGCCCAGTGATACGATGTAGTTACCTTCGTTGTGCATACTGGTAGGAACGATGGCGTGGGGCAGCTTGATGGCTTTTTTGGCATTGGGGAGCATATAGACACGGTCTTCGGTCGCCTTGACCGTGATGGGGGCATTCATGTTTTGCCAGTCGGGGAACAGCTCGTCCAACGCACGGGTCTCCATGACTGCCCCCGACAGAATGTGAGCCCCAAACTCTGAGCCTTTTTCTACGACACAGACCATAAATTCATCAAGTCCTGCGTCTATGGCGAGCTGTTTTAGGCGAATGGCACAGGACAAACCTGCCACGCCACCACCGACCACGACCACATCAAATTCCATTGACTCACGTTGTGTATTTTGCATAAAAATTATCCTATTTGGCGATTTGGCTGATAGTAAAGAAAAAACAGCCCTATTTTACCAATCTTAGCAAATTAGGCAAGTTAAATCGGTGAATTTATGCAGGTGGTCATCATATAAGGATTGGGCAAGCATGCTTTGTGATGAAATCTGGTTGATTTTTTGGTGGATTTTAGGCAAAATTAACGCTAAAAAGACAGTTGTGCGTCTTTATCAACCCTTTGATGATGTCTTCTAGATTATGATTATCCAGCACCCTGATTTTAAGGACGACCCCACCGCTCCCATTGGTGTATTTGATTCGGGGGTGGGGGGGTTGTCGGTGTATTTGCACCTAAAAGACGCTTTGCCTAATGAACATTTTATCTATTATGCAGATACTGCCAATGTGCCATACGGGGGTAAATCAGGTGATGAGATTTTGCTTTTGACCTTACAGGCGGTGGCTCGTTTATGTAAACGAGGCTGTAAGCTCATCGTCATCGCTTGTAACAGTGCGTCTGCCCATGCTCTGCACGCTGTCCGCAAACGCTGTGCCGTGCCGATTGTTGGGCTTGTGCCTGCGGTCAAACCTGCCTGTATCATCACAAAAACCCACCAAATCGCCGTCCTTGCTACCCGTGCTACCTTAGATGGTCATTTGTTGAATGACGTGATAGATGATGTCGCCACACCACAGGGGGTGGTGGTACATAAGCATTTTGAGCCAGCCTTAGTTCCATGGGTAGAAAGTGGTATGCCCACAGATGGTCAGGTGGCAACGTGGCTGACTGCCCAAACCAAACAATGGGCAGATGATGGCATAGATGTGGTGGTGCTTGGTTGTACGCATTATCCGTTTTTTCGGAAGTTTTTACAAGATTATATTGATAAGCAACAACTGAACATCACACTCATGGATTCAGGGCGAGCCATCGCCCAAAGGGTGTCTTATCTATTGACGGCGTATCAGCTGAATAATACGTCTACTGATAACAGCGGTCAGTCTTTTAAACTGTACGCCACACGCCTAAATGACGAGACACTTCAAATCATCAAAAATCTCACAGGACATGATGCCATCACTGTCATAAATTGGTACAATAATAAACCAAAGTAACGATTTGTATGATTTGTGTTTATTACCTATCACACACTGCACGGTAATCAGCATCACTGGGGGATTGGTAGACACAAATGCGTTTATTGTTGTCATTTTTACTCTTTATTTTTTTGAAAAATAAATTATAATAGCGACCTTGTTTTTTAATACTCAATATAAAAAGTTATTTGCAAACAAAAACTGTTCAAAAAAATCAATCTACTTGTTTTTATTGGTGATTTTTGTTTGTGATAATATTCTTACCGCATTAGGGATTGAATGCAATTGTAAATGGTTAATTATTGACCTAATATTGTTTGATTTTCATTCTTTTAAGGACTGACTGTGATTATCTTTTCACAATATTGTATGGGGGTTTAATGTGTCATTGCCTCGTCATCATATTCATCTGGCTTGTGTTGCCGAAGATTTGGTATTGAGAACTGCTCAAGATGATTTGGCGGTCTTTGCTGAGAACCGTGCGTATTTAACCCGAGATTTATTGGTCAGTCGCACCCGTTCTGCAAATTATAGTTGGCGGTGCATTAACGATTGTGATGTGGTGGTCATCATGATTGGTGGCAGTTATGGTAGCACGACCAACCCATCGGGGGTCAGTCAGTTGCACCTAAGTTATAGCAATGCCCGCACCACCAAAAAGCCGATGGTGATACTCATTCATCGGGCGGTACAGCATACCACCGACCGTCATTTGATGGACTTTGTGAAATTGGTGGAATCCCAAGAAAGTGATAACATCACGTATTTTGACGAAAGCAGAAATCTTTTATCCATCTTAGAGGCGACTGTCGGCAAGCTGTTATTAGAACAAAATCGCCCACCACAGGTGCTGACTGCTGAGATTGCCACACTGCCCAAACTTGCACCCACCGTAAACAATCTAAAATGTGGCAACCTAGATGAAATCCGTGCCAAAAAGCACATCAGCCACAGTCTAAGACCTGCATTACTGCTGGATAATGCGTTTGATGTGGGGTGTACCGCTCATGCGTTTCAGGGTGGGACACTGTTTAGTGTGGAGTTTGATTTTAAGATGACATGGCGGACGGTGCTTCGGGCGTTGGCGGATTTGGGCGTGCCATTTTCATCGCAAGGGCTGACCCGCTGTCTGAATGAATGTATTGACAAACAGTATGCTCATGACCTAATATTACAACAGTATCCCGAAGTACACGCCGTCAGCCGTCATCAGGTGGTTAAGTCGGACGCTTTGTGGATTCAAGATGAACTGCAACTGGCGGGGCATATCGTACCGATTGACCCCAATGGAACAAGCACGCTGTGGAGTGTCAGCCCAAGTGCCAGATATGCCATCGACTCGCCCCCCCCCCCCATTAGACAACGAAGCACAAGGAGAGATTCATGACCAGTCGTGATGAGTTGGACATTAAAAAGCTAGATGACCTAAAAGACACCATGCACCAAGCCGAAAAAAAACGTACGTTAGAAGAGCAGGTGGCATATTTAAAATCAAAAGGCATTGACCCATCAAAGACCTATGCCAAATGGGACGATGATAAAGATGATGATTGGGAAGATTAAAAAAGGCGAGATTATCGCCTTTTTTTTGTGGGTGGTCAGTCAGCTACGATAGTCGGCGTTAATTTTGACATAATCATAAGACAAATCACACGTATAAACCGTGTCTGTGGCGACCCCTTGACCTAATGCGATGGTAATGGTGATTTGGGGGCGACTCATGACCGCTTGCCCCATCGCTTCGGTGTAGGCGGGAGCAAGTCCACCCGCCTGACAAATCACCACATCGTCTAGGTGGATACTGACATGGCTTGGGTCTATGTCCACACCTGCGTTGCCAATGCTTGCCACGATACGCCCCCAGTTTGGGTCAGACGCAAAAAAGGCGGTTTTGACAAGGGGTGAATGTGCCACCGCATAGGCGACTTTGGCACATTCATCGCTCGTGCGACCTTCAATGACCTTGATGGCGATGAATTTGGTCGCTCCTTCGCCGTCTTTGACGATTTTTTGGGCAAGGTCAAGAAACACGTCCGCCAATACGTCAAATAATGGCTGATAATGGGGGTGGCTGTCGCTGTCAATGAGCGGAGCGTTCATGGCTTTGGCGGTGGCAGTCAGCGTACAGCAGTCGTTGGTGGACGTGTCGCCATCAATGGTGATGCGGTTAAAACTCTGGTTGGCGAGTTTGGTAAGCATATCTTGTAGCAAACGTGGGCAAATGTGTGCGTCTGTCGCCACAAAGCCGAGCATGGTTGCCATGTTGGGGCGTATCATGCCAGCTCCTTTTGAGATGCCCGTAATGTGATAGGTGGTGTCATCAATCACAAGCTGACGGCTGGACACTTTTGGGCGGGTGTCGGTGGTCATGATGGCAAAAGACGCTCTGTGCCAGTTGTCTGAGTTTAGGTCGGATAAGGCGTGGGGTAGGGCGGTGGTGATACGCTCATCGGGCAAGTGTTCGCCGATGACCCCCGTAGAAAATGGTAAAATCTCTTGGGGGGTGCAGTTGCCAAGCGTGCTTAGGCTTTGGCAGGTCACCATCGCTCGCCGATGTCCTTCATCGCCTGTGCCTGCATTGGCATTGCCTGTGTTGATGAGTAAAAATTTGGGTTGGGCGATGCCGATGTGTTCTCTGGCGATGAGTACGGGGGACGCACAAAAGGCATTTTGGGTGCTGACAAGAGCGGTGTTTGCCCCATCGCACAGCTCAAAGACGGTCAAATCATCACGGTCAGGGTAGCGAACGTGTGCTTTGGCAATGCCAATTTTTATCCCGTCAATGGGGTAGATGGTATCAGGTAGCTTAAAATCATTCATCATTACTGTCCTTTAAAATCACTCATTTGGCACATCTTCGCCATCACCTTCGGCAATGATGGTGCCAACAGGAATGGGGGTAAGCGTGTCGGTGCTTGGGCTAGGTGATTTGTTTTCTTGTTCTATGGCTTGGGTGATTTGAGTTTCATTAGCGTCCGTTAGGTTGATGACTTTTTGGGTGGCTTTTTCGCTTTTGGCGATGTTGGTTTCGCTCACCCATTGTACGGGCGTGCCTGACAGTTGGGCACGCATAAAGCGATTCCACACAGGCAGGGCAAGCGTACCTCCATAGGCTCTTGACCCTAACGATGCAGGGTCATCATAACCCATCCAGACTACCGCCACATTGGTGGGGTGTACCCCTGCAAACCACACGTCTTTGGCTTGGTTGGTCGTTCCTGTCTTGCCACCAATATCGGGGCGGAAATTGGCTTTGGTGGCCGTACCCCCCGTTACGACACTGCGAAGCATGCTTGCCATTTGGTAGGCGGTTTTGGCAGACAAAATGCGGGGGGCTTGCTCCGACACGCTGTATTGTACCGCCTGTTTTGGGTTTAGGCGATCAAGGGCGGACGTGGCATCAAGTTCTGGGGTGTCTGTTGAGGGGTTGGCTTGGGTGTCAGTTTTGGTGCTGTCGTCTTGTTTGGTGTCTTTGGCTTTATCGGACGATTTGTCGGATTTTTTGGTGTCTTTGGACTGTTCTGTGTCGTCAGTTTCGGTTTGAGTGGGGTCTTTGCCAAAATCATCAAGCAGTTTGGCATTGGTTTCGCTCAGTGTTTTATTAAAGCAGATGGCACAGGCTTGGGCGGGACTGGCTTGATAGATGGTTTCGCTGTTAAAATTATAAATGCGTTCTATAAAATACGGCTGTATGCGATGACCGCCATTAACAAAAGTACTATAAGCGGTCGCCATCTGTAAGGGGGTGGCATCTGTCGCTCCCAGTGCTAGGGTATAAGAGGCGGGCAGGCGAGATTTTTCTAAGCCGAATTGGTCAAGCATTTCGTGGGTGCGTTCTATGCCCACCCCTTGCATGATGCGAATGGAGGGCAGGTTTAATGAATATGCCAACGCACTGCGCATGGATACTGCACCGCCTGCACGTCCACCAGCGTTTTTAGGTCGCCAACTGCCAATGCGAAGGGGGGCATTTGAGATGACGCTTTCGGGGCTGTATTTTTTGGTTTCCAAAGCGGCGGCATAAACTAAGGGCTTGATGATAGAACCTGGTTGGCGGTAGCCTTGCGTGGCACGGTTAAATTTGCTGTGATAAAAGTTAAAACCACCCACCATCGCAATCAATGCACCGTTTTGGGGGTTGATGGAAACCAATGCTCCTTGTACTCGGGTGGGTTGTGTGATTTTCCAATAAGAGCCAGTGTTGATGACCCGTACGATGTTGCCCACCTGAATGCTACGAGGGGTGTCTTTGGGGTCGCCGTCCACACGGTTTTTGCCCAGATGTTTGGTCGCCCAAGGCAAGCCAGGTCCTGCGACTTTGATTTTTTCGCCCGATTGGAGTTCCACTTCATAACTGCCACCTAACACTTTGGTAACTTTGGCAGGGAGCATGCTGTCAAAGGGTCTAAAATTTTTCAGGTCGCCTGACAGGGCTTCCACCCCACGATAACCCCCGTGGTCATAGCCTTTTAAGCCTGCGATGACGGCGGTCTCGGCTTGGATTTGGTCTTTGCTGTTTACGGTTAAGGATACCCGCCAACCACTGTCCATGACTTGATTGCCGTATTTTTCCACCAAAGATGAGCGAGCCATCTCTGCCAAATAGGGCATATTTAAATCCAGCTTCTCTTTATATAAGTGCAAACCGATGGGTGCTTGTATGGCTTCGTCATGCTCAGCTTGGGTGATGTAACCTTCGTGGAGCATACGCCCGATAATCCAGTTACGGCGTTCTAGGGCACGGGTGGGGTTATTGACGGGGTTAAAGGCACTGGGGGCTTTGGGTAAGCCTGCCAGCATTGCCATCTCAGCGATGGTAAGATTTTCTAGGGATTTGCTGAAATATTTTTTGGCGGCTGCCCGAATGCCGTACGCTCCTTCACCCAGATAAATTTTATTGACATAAAGTGTCAGAATTTCATTTTTTGTCAGTTCATTTTCAATTTTTCGGGCAATGAATAGCTCTGTCAGTTTTCTTTCTATGGTGCGTTCAGAACTTAAAAAATAATTTTTTGCCACCTGCATGGTGATGGTAGAACCGCCTGTTTGGGTGTCGTCATCGGTAGCAACTTCGGTCAAAGCACGCCCCAAACCCTTAATACTAATGCCCGTATGCTCATAAAAGGTGCTGTCTTCGGCAGATAAAAACGCCCCAATCAACTTCTCAGGCAGGTCTTCATAAGCCACAGGTAGGGAGTACTTATTGCCATATTGACCGATGAGTTTATTGTCGGCGGTGTAAATTTGGAGTGGCATTTGCAACTGCATGGTTTTGAGTTCTTTGACATTTGGCAAAGTCGGTTCAAGGTACATTGCCATACCATAAAAACCGATGGGAAATGCCAACACTAAGATTAAAATTAAGGCAAAAATTGCCAAAATTAGCTTCAAAAATGCAGAAATCAGACGAACGGCAGTATTTGTTTGAGACATAGCAGATTGGGGTAGTTAAAAATGGTTTTAAATGGTGTATTATACTCTTTATGTAAAGATTACGTTACAAAAAATGTAGATTTATGCAAATAGATACCAAAATTTACATCAAAGTCTCTCTTGAATGTAACGTCATGTATCTTTATGCTTAAAAGTAAATATTACAATTTTTTTCGTTAAACTGCAACTATAAGGAATAAAGTCTGTGAGACTATTTACTCCCAAAGGTCGGCATCTGGTCGGACTAGATGTCAGCACCACGTCAGTAAAACTTGTTGAACTTCAAAAGCAACAAGGGGGTATTCAGCTAAAATCTTATGGTGTTGAGCCATTAGAACCCGGCTGGGTGGTTGATAAAAACATCGTCAATGTTGAAGAAGTTGGCGATGCCATCGCACGTCTTGTGCGTAGAACAGGAGCAAGTTCAAAAGAAGCTGCCACCGCCGTTTCAGGTTCGGCGGTCATCACCAAAGTGATTGATATGGAAGCGGATTTATCCGATTCTGACCGTGAAGCCCAGATTCGCTTAGATGCTGAACAGTACATTCCCTACCCTTTATCCGAGGTAAATTTGGATTTTGAAGTGCTGGGGAATTCCACCGCCGAAGGCTTGGTGCGAGTACTGCTGGCTGCTTCTCGCTCTGAAAACGTGGATCAACGAGTAGATACCCTTGCCATTGGTGGGCTGACCACTAAGGTAATGGACGTTGAGTCTTATGCTGTTGAACGGGCATTTAATCTGATGGTAGATACATTGCCCCACGACCCAAAAATCGTGGCACTTATTGATATTGGGCATAAACAAACCACTCTTTATATTGCCAAAGACGGTGAGTTTATTTATAGCCGTGAGCAAGGGTTTGGTGGCGAACAGCTAACCGAAGCCATTCAAAGTCGTTACAGCATTCCTTATCATGATGCCATGATAGGCAAGCATGAATATACCTTGCCTTCTGATTATCGTGAAACAACGCTGATACCTTTTATTGAAAATGCGGTGCAACAAATCAGCCGTTCATTACAGTTTTATTTTTCATCCAGTGAATATAATAATGTTGACCATATCGTCTTGTGCGGTGGCACAGCCAATCTACCAGGTTTGGTAGAGATGGTGCAAGAGCGTATGGGTGGTTTGGTGTCGGTTGCCAATCCTTTTGAGGGCATGAGCATCAGCAGTCGCATCAATGCAACCGAACTACAAAAAGACGCACCAGCTTTGATGGCGGCTTGTGGGTTGGCATTAAGGAGTTTTGACTGATGGCACGTATTAACTTATTACCTTGGCGACAAGAAGAGCGTGAACGCAAAAATAAAGAGTTTAACACGCTGATTGCAGGCACGCTTGTTTTGGCAGCCATCTGTGGTTTTATTGCATATTCTATCTTAAATGGGGCATTAAACAGTCAGCGTGATGCCAACAAAAAAATAGAAGATGCCAATGCTCAGCTTGACGTGGCACTAAAATCCATTGAAGAGCTAGAAGCACAACGTGAACAGATGCTCTCGCAGATGAAAGTTATCCAAGACTTACAAGGTCGCCGTTCTATTCCTGTACGGGTGTGGGACGACATGGCAAGAGCTGTACCCACCCATATGTATCTGACCAACATCAAGCGAGAAAATGACCTAATTACCATCACAGGTCAGGCCAGTAATGCTAATGTGGTGGCGGGTCTTGTGCGTAATCTAAATGCCAGTCAGTGGCTAGATGGTTCGGCGGTGGTCAGCATTAAAAGCAAAATTCAAGCCTATCAAGACCATGCTCCCACGCAGGTGGCAACCAATCCAAACGAACCTGCTCGCCCTGTCTATCCTGAGGACAGCTATGTAGAATTTGTGGTAACCACCCAAGTGCAACAACCAAAAGCAGAGGGCGAAGATGGACAAATTGGGGGCGACCAAGCGATCATCATGCCTGCAACCACAATGGCAGACACCAGCCAATTTGATCAGTCGTTGGCACAGCCGATGGGTGTAGAACCCGTTGGTTCGGCACCACAAGAGGCGACAGCACCTGTTGGTACATCAGATGCCATGCCACAAGCTGATTCATCACAGCCGATAAGTGATGCATCGGTAGGTCAAGTAACCCCTGAACCCAGTAATGCACCAGTGGGAGTACAATAATGAAATTTAGCCTTAAAAAACCCAAACAGACTCAAGAAGACGTACAACAAAACGATGAGTCCTTAGAGATACCAAAACCAAAATCACCATTGGCAGGTCTGCTGTCAAAATCCAAAGGTGGTGCTGGCAGTTCTCGTGCAAAGGCCAGAGTAAGAAACAAAAAACTTGCTCCAAAAAAGAAAAAAGAAGCCTTTAATTTTAAGAAGTTTTGGGCAGAGGTAAACTCGCTTAATGCCCAAAACTACGGCTCAGCCCCATTAACGGTTAAGATTTTTTTGCTGACCATGTTATTTGCCCTGATTTTGGTGGGGGCATGGTTTGCACTGCTAAGCCCGAAATTGGATGAAATTAAATCTGCTGAGGCTCATCAGGTATCACTGCTTTCTACTTATCAAGAAAAAGAATCCAAAGCTCGCCACTTGGACGAATACACTCGCCAAGTACAGCAGATGAGAGTGGATTTTGCTGAGCTGTTAAATCAGCTGCCAAAGGATACTCGTGTGCCTGAATTGGTGGACGGCATTAACATGGTGGGCAGTGGCAGTGGCATTAAATTCCAAGACATCTCGGTGCAGTCTGAGATAGAGCAGGAGTTCTTTATTGAACAGCCCATTCAGATTATTGGGATTGGTAACTATCATCAGTTCGGTTCGTTTGTGAGTGGTATTGCGGCACTGCCCCGTATTATTACCATGCACGATTTTGAAGTAAAAAACCAACAGCCGACTTTGGACAGAATGCCTGAACTGCAACTTGTGTTACAAACAAAAACCTATCGTGCCAAAGACGTGGATTTAAACGCCCCCGCCCAAGCCAATAACCAAGCAACGGAGAATCAATAATGCGTATTTTTAACCCAAAAATCGCCTTGTTAATCGCCGTCATGAGTGCGATGGCAGGGTGTTCTGACAGAGCGAGCTTGGCAGAGGCTGAAATGACAAAAATCCGCCAACAGCCACCACAGCCAATCCAACAGCCACCACAGCCACAAAGGATTGAAGATTATGCTTATGCGGCAAACAATATCCGAGATCCGTTTTTTCCGCAAAGTCTTTTGGAGCTTCAAGCAAAAGTGGCAGAAGCACCCAGCATCAGACCTGACGAAAATCGCCCCAAAGAAGAGCTGGAAGCCTACGAGCTGACAGAGCTGGTCTATAAAGGCAAAGTGGTCGCTCCTAATGGTCAAGAATATGGCCTGGTATTAGCACCTGATGGCTTGGTTCGAGATGTGCAGATTGGTAACTACATGGGTAAAAATCACGGTCGTATCGTGGAGATTACGTCAACACAAATCAACATGATTGAGATTGTTGAAGATACCCGTTTGGGTTATGTTGAAAAATCAGCCAATCTTATCTCTCCTAACTAATTAAAAACCATGTGAGGACACAATAATGACTTTTTTTAATAAATCTGCTTTTGTTTACTCTGCGTTGGCAGTTGCTACGGTAATGACCGCACAAGCACATTCTGCGGTAATTCAGGGTTTATCTGCCACCCAAATTTCGGCCAACACCACCCAACTTCGCATTAAGTTTGATGGTCAGCCTGTCGCTCCTGTGGCATACCAACAAGCAGGCTCAAACCAGCTTATGTTGGATTTTAATCAAGTAACCAGCAGTGGCTTACCCCGTAATATGCCCATCAATCGTGGTGTGGTCAATAACGTAACCGCCCTAAATAGTGGCAATTTGACCCGTCTGATGGTGGGACTAAATGGTACGGCAAACTATTCAAGCTCCATTGAGGGTAATAACCTGCTTATCAATGTCATCAGTGGTGGTACGCCCACCCCGATGGCAACACCTGTAACCCCTGCTCCTGTTGGTACGATGCAACAATCCAATCCCACCATGGCGGTTACGCCTGCCCCAAGTGAGCCGATGAATGTGCGTGTCAATCCACTGCTGGCTTCATCGTCAGGCTCTATCGGCAATAGCCAATATCATGGCGTGTCGGCCATCAACTATGCAGGTAAGGGGGCAAGTGGCGGTAACGTTACGGTGGCTTTGGTGAACGAATCTGTGCCTGTGGACGTTCAACGACAAGGTAACAAAATCGTCATTCGTACCCAAGGGGCAACCATTCCCCGTCATCTGCTTCGCCACATCTCAGCAGGTGGCTTGGTAACGGGCGTGAATGCCACTAACCAAGGACAAAGCGGTATCATCACCATCAATATGTCAGGTGATTATGAATATCAGGCGTATCAGTCGGGTTCAGACCTGCACGTTTCCATTGTGCCACCAAAGCCTGTCAGAGCCCCAACCCTAGAAGAGCGTACTTACACAGGCGAGCCTTTATCTATGGAGTTTCAGGACGTATCGGTGCGTACCGTGCTTGATGTTCTTGGTCAATTTACCAGCACCAACATCGTGGCGGCTGACAACGTGCAAGGTAACATCACACTTCGTCTGATTAACGTACCTTGGGATCAAGCGTTGGACATTATCCTAAAAAGTAAAGACCTAGACAAACGCAAAAATGGCAACGTCATTTTGGTGGCTCCTGCCAAAGAGCTAAAAGAGTCGGAGCTTGCGACACTAAAAGCCCTTGAAGAAGAAAAACAGCTTGCCCCTTTGCGTACCGAATACATTCGCCTAAACTATGCCAAAGCAGACGATGTGCTAAAACTGATTGAGGACGCTCGCTCGGCAGGTTCTCGCAATGCAGATGGTAACAGTGCGTCTTTATTAAGTTCCAGTAAAGGTGTGATTACTGTTGATGCTCGTACTAATACACTGGTAGTTAAAGACACCAGTGAGGGCATTAACAGTATGCGTGCGTTGATTGACAAAATTGACATTCCTGTCAAGCAAGTGATGATTGAAGCTCGTATCGTTAATGCATCAGAGAACTTTTCTCGGGAGATTGGCGTGCAATGGGGTCAAAATCGCCAGTCGGGTAATCCATTTTCTACCAAAACCACCAACCTATCGGTAGATTTGGGTTCATCGCTTGGTGTCGGTGGTGGTGTTACGGTGGGTCTTTTGAGCATCAGTAACACACTGTTGGACTTGACCTTAAATGCCCTAAAAACCGAACGTCGTGGCGAAGTGATTTCTGCACCTAAGGTCTTGACAGCAGACAAACAAAAAGCTCGCATCTCATCAGGCGTACAAATCCCTTATCAAGAAGCCTCTGCCAGTGGGGCGACATCGGTCAGCTTTAAAGAAGCGGCGTTGTCTTTGGAAGCCACTCCAAACATCACCCCTGATGGTAAAATCTCCATTCAATTGGATGTAAAAAATGCGTCCGTTGGCGATATCTATGCGGGTGTGCCTTCTATTAACGAACACGCTGTTAGCACCAATGTGGTCTTAGAAGATGGTCAAACGGTCGTGCTAGGTGGTGTATTCCGTGATACTTTGACCAATGATGAGCGTAAAGTGCCTTTCTTAGGCGATGTGCCTGGTGTGGGACGCTTGTTTAAATATGACAACAGACAAGCTGAAAAACAAGAAATGCTGATTTTTATCACGCCAAGATTGGTTAATGATGGCATCAGTCGCATTAACTGACTTACACCAAAAAAGCGGGCAAATGGCTCGCTTTTTTGTACTTTTGGCTAAATTGCAAAAATCTACTAGAAAGATAAGACCAAAGGTTGTATCATAAGCGATTTTAACACAGCGATAAATACGAATGTTTTTTGATGAAGACTCTGCCATCATAGAAGAAATAGTGGTAGAAAAGCCCAAAATTGCTTTGTCCCAAAAGTTACCTGCCATTTTTTTTGTGGGGCCGATGGGGGCGGGCAAAACCACCGTTGGTAAACTGCTTGCCAAGCACTTAGGGAGGACGTTTGTGGATTGTGATTGGTACATCGCCGAGCAGACGGGGGCGGACATTCCTTGGATTTTTGCCAAAGAAGGCGAAGCGGGGTTTAGAGAGCGAGAAACCAAAGCCCTATCCGAGCTTGTGGTCATGCCAAACATTGTCATGGCGACAGGGGGTGGGGCAGTGGGTCGCCCTGAAAACCGTGAGCTATTAAAGCAAGGTTTGGTGATTTATTTAGATGCTAATGTGGAGACCCAGCTTGCCCGCACAAAAAAAGACAAAAACCGCCCCCTACTGCAAAACGACAATCCCAAAGCCGTCTTAAAAACCTTGTATGAACAGCGAAGTCCACTATATCAAGAAGTTGCCGACATTGTCATACCCACAGGCAGAGCCTACCCAAAACAGATGGTGCAGGAGATTTTGACATTATTGAGTCAATATGCTGACACTCACCCTTTAACTTTGACTTAATGTAATATCATGAATATTTTTAATACTTTGACCGTGCATACCCAAAGCCATGACTATCCCATTTTTATCGGTGGCAGTGATGGCGTGGTGGACTTTGCCGAGCCGTTGTTGCCATTTATTCGGGGCAGACAGGTTATGATAGTTAGTAATGAGACCGTTGCTCCTTTGTATTTGCAAAATTTGCAACATTCATTACAACATCAAGGCTTAACGGTGGTCAGCTGTGTGCTACCTGATGGCGAACAATTTAAAAACCAAGACCACATCAACACCATCTATGATGCCCTGATGAGCCATCATTTTGCCCGAGATTGCACGCTCATCGCTTTGGGAGGTGGCGTGATTGGCGACATGGTGGGGTTTGCGTCCGCCAGTTTTATGCGGGGGGTGGATTTTATCCAAGTGCCGACCACTTTGCTTGCCCAAGTGGATTCGTCTGTGGGTGGAAAAACAGGCATTAACCACCCGCTGGGCAAAAACATGATAGGGGCATTTTGGCAACCTGTCTGTGTGGTGGCAAACATGACCTCTTTTAACACTTTGCCTGAGCGTGAATTTAGTGCAGGCATGGCAGAAGTGGTAAAATATGCCCTGATTTTTGATAAAGAATTTTTAGTTTGGCTAGAAAATAACCAACAAAAAATCCAACAAAAAGACCCCCAAACGCTCAGTGAGATGGTGTATCGCTGTTGTGATTATAAGGCAAAAATTGTCGCCCAAGACGAGCGGGAGTCAGGAGCTAGGGCATTATTAAACTTTGGGCATACTTTCGGTCATGTCATTGAGACTCATATGGGCTATGGTAACTGGCTACATGGCGAAGCGGTGTCGGTGGGCATGATGCAGGCGATGGTCATGTCGCATAAGATGGGGCTGATTGGCTTTGATGATATTGCTCGGGTGGCACGGCTTTTGGTGGCGTTTGGTTTGCCCGTTTGCCCGCCACCAATTGCCCCTGACGTGGCATTAGATTTGATGGGTCATGACAAAAAAGTCGCCCAAGGCAAAATCCGCCTGGTGCTACTTAAATCATTGGGCGAAGCCTTTGTAACAGCAGATTTTGAAATGGCAATGTTGGTTGATGTGCTGACTGGCATTGACGAATATTTGGGCAAGCAGGAGAAATAAAATGTCATTGAGTGTTTCACAAATTCAAGCCCAAACCCGAAGTCGTACTTTGACGTGGTTGGTGTTGGCGATAATTTTTGGATTGGTGTGGGTGATTGTTTGGTTCATGAGCGAGCCACCCAAAACCATACAGACCACCAAAAATGCCAACATCACCAGCCAAGATTTGCCCTTGCCAAGCAGTATTGATAACTTTGTGCAGTTTGCCAAAGAAGTGCCTGTGGTGGATTTGTCCACGACCGTCATTCGGGATTTACGTAACTATCCTGCTGAGTTTAAAGACAGAAGATTTTTTGAAAAACATCAAAATCGCTGGACGGTACAAGTGATGGACGTTGCCCAAAACGACATCATCACAGGCTACCTAAAAGGGCGACAAGACCGTGAAAAGTTTGCCTATTTTCGTTATCATAATGGTAATAATGAGATACGTTATATCCTAACTTATGGCATCATGGGCAGTTCCCAAGAAGCACTTGGGGCGGTGAAGACGGTGGATTTTGGTCTGCCTAAGAGTGTAACGCCCGTCAGTGAGCGAATGAGTCGTTATCTGGACATCATTGACAAATACGAACGCACCGAAGAGATTGTGGATTCTGCACCGAATGCTCCCCGCAAGATTAAATTGCAAGCCACTCGCAACGAAATCCCTGCCGCCACCCCAAAGTCCGCCACTTCTCAAAGTCAGACTAAGAAAAAAGAGCCTGTTCAGCAGTTTGCTCAGTCCGGTCAGTCTGCTCAGCAAACCCCAAAAAAACCTGCCTCAAAACCGCAGGACAACGCCCAAGCGACTGCACCTACGCCCAAGCCCAAAGCGTCAGAGCCTGCCAAAGAAGCTCCCAAGCCAAGAGCATCCGAGTCTGCCAAAAAGGAAACCCCTAAGCCCAAAGCCTCAGAGCCTACCAAAGAAGCTCCTAAGCCTAAGGCACAGCCTGCCGAGCGACTCAAAGAGCGTGTTCAAAGCGAACCTAAGCCAACAGCACCAGAAAAAGAGTCAGCTCCTAAGCCAAGCGAGAGCGAAAAGCCCAAGCCCAAAGAAGAAAAACCAGTGGCACAGCCTGCAACCAACACGCCAAGCACACCAGGTTCGGCAGAGACCTATGATTGATGTGCCAAAACTAGACGCTCAAACAGTACTAGACCAGCTAAAACAAGGCAACGAACGCTACATTGCCAATCTTGCCAGTCATCAGCCCATCAAAGTGCCACCACCTGAGCTGGTCAAAAAACAAAATCCCAAAGCCATCATTTTGGGGTGTTCGGACGCTCGTGTGCCTGTGGAGATGATTTTTGACCAGCCACTTGGTGAACTGTTTGTCATACGGGTGGCGGGTAATGTCGTTGCCCCCAGTCAGATTGGCTCTATTGAGTTTGCTGCCGAAAAATTTGGTACACAGCTTGTGGTGGTGCTGGGGCATAGCAACTGCGGAGCGGTGAGTGCGTGCGTGCAAACATTGGTCAATCCAGAGCAATATTATTCGCCCAACCTACAATCCATTGTGGATAGAATTCGCCCAAGTGTGTATAATCTGCATGAGATTTTAACGGCGGGCGAAAATGACGTGAGCATGAGTGAGTTTATAGACCGTGCCGTCAGAGCTAATGTACGTATGTCGGTCAGTCAGTTAAAGCACGGTTCACGCATTTTAGAAGATTTGGTCAATGAAGGCAGTCTGACCATCGTGGGGGCGGAGTACGATGTCGCCACAGGTCGGGTGATTTTTTTTAAACAGTTAAATGTTAAGGAGTTTTTATGAGCGTTATTAGCCAGCCCGCCAACGCACTGAGTGCCAAAGGCGTACAAAGTATCCCTACGGCATCAGAGGGTTTTACCTTTAACCATACCATGCTACGTATCAAAGACCCAGTCAAATCGCTAGAATTTTATACAGGCGTGCTTGGCATGACCTTATTGCGTCATAGCCAGTTCCCTGATGCCAAATTTGACTTGTACTTTTTGGCAAAACTTACTGCCGATGAGCGTGATAATCTGCCTGCTACCGCCGATTTGACTGCCTATGTCTCACGCCAACGGGGGATTTTGGAGCTGACGCACAACTACGGCACTGAAAATGACACTGATTTTAGCTACCACAATGGCAACAGCGACCCTAGGGGGTTTGGACATATTTGCTTTGCCGTGCCTGATTTGGCAGAGGCGGTGGCATGGTTTGATAAAAATCATGTCGTGTTCCAAAAACGCCCCGAAGACGGCACGATGAAAGACATCGCCTTTATCAAAGACCCTGATGGCTATTGGGTGGAGATTATTGAGCTAAAAGGCTAAAAATCGCCAAAAAAGCATTATCTGATGGGTAATGCTTTTTCCGTTCGGTGTACTAAAAATAACCATTCATGCAAGTGCTTAAATAAAGTGCTTGCGTTTTTTTTGGATATGATATTATTGTAAAAACTTGTAATTATTTATTGTTATAAGGTTTTCTATGTAGTAATTGTGCTTTGTATAAGTCCTATCTTGATTGATTGGGTTTTAAAGTTATTTTTAAATGGATTTACACAAAAGACAGTATTCATATTGATAATGCCGATTTGCATTTTGATTACTGTCTTAATTCACTGCTATTGTTTGGTGGCATTTTTTGATATAAATTATCAAAAAGCAAATCATATTTATGGCTGGGGATTGATTTGGTTTATCATGATTGTTGGTCTTTCTATGATTGGTGTATTAAAGTCAAAATACATTACAGATGGTAGAGCAGATAAGCGATATAAGGAAAATATGCTCGTTAATGAAAAAAGAGGTATTTATCTTTTCTTGTTACCGCTGTGGGTATTGGCATTCTTTTTTCTAATAAGATATTGATGGGTTTTTTGTTTGTTGAGTTGTTTGGAATTATTTTTAAGGTGCAGTAGATTATGTATTTTATTATATTGATTGCGATTATTTATTTATGTTGGGGTTCAGATGCTTGGTTTGCTCTGTTTTTAAAAAATTACTGGTGGCAATCTTGGTTTGCCTACACCTTATCATATATTATTATCAAGGTTATTATTGCCATTAAAAGAGAGCAACAACGTTTTAATGGTTTGGTTGACAAATATGGGGATATTCAAATTGCCCAACGGATTATGGATAGAGCTTTTTGGCAAGGCCAAACCGAAGACCAATTATATGACTCGCTTGGTAAGCCAGATAAAATTGATAGTAAAGTATTTAAAAACAAAAGTACTCAAATTTGGCGATATGATAGAATAAGTAAAAGAAGTTTTGGGTTGTCCATTACCCTAGAAAATGGTGTGGTGGTTGGGTGGGATAAAAAATAGACTCAATCAATTATCCCTGTGTTTTAATCTAAATAAGGAAAATGCGATGAGTAATATTGCAACTTTTAACCATAAAGGTATTTTAATCAATGTCTCAAAATCTTATCTTGATGAGGGTAAGGACATTTATGAGGCGGTGCGTTTTGCATGGCGACTCAAAAAAGAGCGAGCCAATGAGTATCCTTTTGTGTTTGCATTGGTGGGTGGTAAAATCATTGATGTTTTTGCCGTGAGCGAGTGGAGAGACGTAAGCGAAGAGAATTTTCCAGAATTTGCTCATCGTTTTGTCAAGCAAGATAAAGGGCGGATTGGTTTTGTGGGTAAATTGGCGGATTTTGATGTTCGTTTGGCGTATATTGGCAAAGATGTGCCAAGTGAGTATCGTGGACAGTTTCCCTGTCGTTATATTGACCCTGCCACAGGCGAAAATGAAGAAGTGGCAGAGTGATTGCCCAACAAAAAGACCAACCTATCAAGATTGGTCTTTTTTAAGGTGGCGTGCTTGGCGGGAATCGAACCCACGACCTTTGGCTTCGGAGGCCAACACTCTATCCAACTGAGCTACAAGCACAATGGTGGCTAATTTTAGCAAGTTTTTGTCAAAAAAGCCATGATTTTATCGGCATTTGCCAAAAAAATTTACCAATCTTACTAAATTTTTGCAATTTTGATAAAAAACATGGCAATTTGTGTGGGTTTTCCTTTATAATAGTAAGGTAATTTTCAAAACCCAGAGTATAAGCTCAAGGCTAAAAGAGAAGACGACATGAAAAAAGTTGTAACCCTATCTTTGGCGGTATTGATGACCATCGGTGGCGTGATGAGCAGTCAAGCCCAAGAAGCTCAAACCCAACAGCCAGCGACCGAAGTTACCACAGAGACGGCAGAGACACAAGTTCAAGAGACGACTGCCCCAACCCCCAAAAAAGACGCTGAACCCATCGTAGAAGACAGCGACCAAGTCAAAAAACTCATCGCCATGCACCCTGAATTGGTGGCTCGTATCGCCCCTGTGGGTAAGGTATGTTTTGATGGTGAAGAGTGCGACATTAACATCACTGTGCTAGCCCCTGCCGTAGAAGGTGTGGCTCGTCCAGGCGACCAGCTTTACAAGGCGATTTGTGCCACCTGTCATGATGCAGGATTGGTGGGTGCTCCAAAAACAGGTACGTCCGATTGGGCATCTCGTCTGGCTAAGGGTAAAGCAACCTTATACGACCATGCCATCAATGGCTTTAATGCCATGCCAGCTCGTGGTGGTGCTGACATCTCTGATGATGAGGTTAAAAACGCTGTTGATTATATTCTTGAACAATCCAGCTAATCATTAGTTGCTGTTTTTAAAATAGTCTGGGTGAGAAATTCATCTGGACTATTTGGCATTTTTATTTAAAAGGGGTGTATGTGAGACGTACATTTGCCATTGGCGACATTCATGGCAGTAGAGTTGCTCTTACCACATTGATTGATGGCATACAGCCTATCTGTGATGATACGCTCATCTTTTTGGGCGATTATGTCAATCGGGGCAATGACAGCAAAGGCGTGCTTGATATATTGATGAATTTATCCGATGTGTGCCAAACGGTCTTTATCATGGGCAATCATGAGCTGATTATGCTATCAGGGCTAAAATATAAAGATGATTTTGATTTTTGGCTTAGGGTGGGTGGTGATAAAACCCTAAATTCGTTTAACCTGATGCCCATGCGGTCTGAATGCTGGCATTTGCCATTTAAATATGTCAGTTTTTTAAAAGACACACAAGATTATTACGAAACAGATGAGTTTATTTTTTGTCATGCGTCCATTTATTCGCATCTGCCAATGGATAAACAAGATGATTATGCTCTAAGATGGCGTAAATTAGAAGATAACCATGTCGGTCATGTCTCGGGTAAAACCGTGATTTGTGGACACAGCGAACAGCGAGATGGGCAGGTTTTATTTCAAAATGGCATTATTTGTATTGACACATGGGCATATGGAGACGGCTGTTTGACGGCATTGGAAGTGAATGGTAAAAAAATATATCAAGCAGACAATAGGGGTGATTTTTATGTGTCAGACGTGAGTGAATTTTTTAAATAAAAAACATTTAAAAAGTTAATTTGTCTTTTTAAAAAATCACCCCATGTTATGATAAATTTTTTGATAAAAGCATTTATGACCATACCCGCATTACAAATATCCAACCTTAAAAAAACTTACCCCAATGGGTTTACCGCCCTAAAAGGCGTGGATTTAACCGTGCCACAAGGCGAATTTTTTGCCTTACTTGGAGCAAATGGGGCAGGTAAATCCACCATGATTGGGATTATCAGTTCGTTATTTCCACAGACAGACGGTACGGTGGAGATTTTTGGTGTGGATTTGCACAAAAATCCCACGCTTGCCAAATCCCATCTGGGCGTTGTCCCCCAAGAATTTAATTTTAACCAATTTGAAAAATGCTTGGATATTTTAATCATTCAAGCGGGTTATTATGGCATAAAAAAGAAAGATGCTCTGCCCCGAGCCCAATTTTTATTAAAAGCGTTGGGACTTTGGGATAAACGAGACCAAAAGGCTCGTTCGCTCTCTGGTGGCATGAAACGCCGTCTGATGATTGCCCGTGCCTTAATGCATCGCCCTAAACTTTTGATATTAGATGAGCCGACCGCAGGGGTGGATATTGAATTACGCCGTTCTATGTGGGATTTTATGGAACGTATCAATAAGGACGAAGGTACGACCATTATTTTAACGACTCACTATTTAGAAGAAGCCGAGCAGTTGTGTAAATACATTGCCATATTAAATCACGGTGAAATTTTAATTAACACCGAGATGAAATCACTATTAACACAATTATCCTTAGAAACCTTTGTATTTGATTTAAAAGATGAATTAAATAATGCACCAATAATCAATAACATCAGCCATATCAATTTAGTGGATAATAGAACCTTAGAAATTACCCTAAATAAAACCCAAAATTTAAATGACGTATTTTTCCAATTAAATGGGTTACATATCCAAGTTGTGAGCATGAGAAATAAAGCAAATCGTTTAGAAGAATTGTTTATGGGCGTGGTGGACAGTCATTTTCATGGTGGTAAGATGAAAAATAATGGGAAAAATCATGAATAGACAATTAACTGCTTTTAATACGCTATTATTTAAAGAGATTAAACGTATTATTCGTATTTGGCCCCAAACCTTATTGCCGCCTGTGATTACCATGACGCTCTATTTCGTTATTTTTGGGCAAATGATAGGCTCTCGTGTCGGAGAAATGGGTGGTGTCAGCTATATACAGTTTATCGTACCAGGTCTTATCATGATGTCGGTCATCACTAACAGTTATTCCAATGTGGTCTCATCATTTTTTAGTACCAAATTTCATGGTAGTATTGATGAAATGCTCGTCTCGCCCATATCCAAGCACGCCATATTATTGGGTTATGTCGGTGGTGGGGTATTTCGTGGGCTTGCCATTGCGTTGATTGTCAGTATCGTGGCGTTATTTTTTACTAAGTTAAGCATTAGTAATTTGCCGATTATGCTTATAACCATCATTGGTACGTCCGTGCTATTTTCGTTGGGTGGATTTATCAATGCGGTATTTGCTCGTTCGTTTGATGACATTTCTATTGTGCCAAGCTTTATTTTAACGCCACTCACATATCTGGGTGGGGTATTTTATTCATTAGAATATTTATCACCATTTTGGCAAAATTTATCACTACTTAATCCCATCGTCTATATGGTAAATGCTTTTCGTTATGGCATACTTGGTCATTCCGATGTCAATGTGGGATATTCGCTGTTGGCGATTTTATTATTTTGTGCGGTTTTTTATGGTGTGGCGTATAAAATCTTAAAAAATGGTAAAAGAATTCGTCTTTCTTGATTGATAATTACATTCAATGTTAAATATATAAAGGTAAAAAAAATGAGCATTCATGGCGTATTGGGCGAAAGCACCACCTATTCAAAAACTTATGACCCAACCATTTTGTATCCCATATCCCGCCAAATCGGGCGAGACGAGATTTTAAAAGACGTGGGCTTTGATTTTAATAAATTTAGCGATGAATTAAAAAAAGGCGTAGATGTTTGGCAGGCCTTTGAATTGTCATGGCTAAACCTTATGGGTGTCTCGCAAGTGGCGATGGCACGTTTTATCATTCCTGCCAATTCACCAAACATTGTAGAATCCAAATCATTAAAACTGTATCTCAACAGTCTCAACTTTACCAAATTTAGCCATGCCGATGAGTTAAAAACAACATTACAAAAAGATTTATCTGCTTGCGTGAGTGCTGATGTGGGCGTGGAAATTATTGGGCTAGATGATGATGAGCTTAACATCACAAAACCATTGGGAATTTGTATTGATGATGTATTAACTGATGAAATCATTTTAAGCGATGATATTGATAGCAAGTTTTTAAAAAATGCCAAAAAAGGCGAATTAAAAACTTATCAGTTTTATAGCAATCTGTTACGCTCAAATTGCCCTGTTACCAATCAGCCTGATTGGGGGACGGTGCAAATTGAAATTAGCACCGAGTATCAATTGGATTTTGGCGATATTTTAAAATACATTTTATCATTCAGACAGCATAACGGCTTTCATGAGCAATGTGTGGAGCGGATATTTGCTGACATGATGACGTATTTTAAGCCAACATCTTTAAGGGTTTTGGCGAATTATACAAGACGTGGCGGGATTGACATTAACCCCATGCGAATTTTTAATGCTGATGAGGGTCAGATTAAACGGCTGATTCGTCAATGATTAAAATGCCAAAATCACACACAGTCCGCCCCAATCGGATTTGGCAAAATACAAATCCACATCCGCCTGTTCACAGATGGTTTTGACCATCGCAAGACCCAGTCCTGTGCCTTTGCTTTGGCTGGTGTCAGAATTGTTCGTGTGCGACAGCCGTGCAAATGGCTCAAACACCTTGTGATAATCCGATGGGGCGATGCCCGTTCCGCTGTCCTTGATACACAGAGTTTTTGGGGGAGAGCGGTGGCGGTTTTTGCCGTGTCCGATGACAAGCATGGCATCAGGTGGGGGTGATTTGCCAAGCATGACACCCACTTGTCCGCCCGTTGGGGTGTAGATGATGGCGTTTTGGATTAGGTTTTTGATGAGTTGTATGAGTGGGGTGTGAGCGATAAACACACTAAAATCGGCTGACACGTCCACATCAAACGCCACGTCCTTATCTTTGACGATGGGTAACAAAAACTCCACCGCTTCTTTGACCGTGTCCGCCATGTTGGTGGGTGTGGGCGTGCTGATGTTGGCATTTAGGCGGGCTAGGGTTAAAAGCTCATCAACCAGTTGTTGATTTTTGGCAATGCTCTCTGAGAGCTTGGCAAGCCCTGCTTGGATTTTGGTGATGTCAGACTGGCTTTGTAAGCGTTGCACTTGTAGACTGATGGCGGTCAAAGGCGAGCGAAGCTCATGCGATGCGTCAGCGATAAAGCGTTGTTGGGCATGAATGTCGTCTTTGGCTTTTTGTAAAAGTCCGTTTATGGCGTTGGCAAAGGGGAGAATTTCTTTGGGAAAATCTGCCACATCAAGCGTGGATAAATCGTGTATTTCACGGCTTAGCACTTGTTTGGTGCTTTTTTGGACTGAGCGAAAACTTAGCCATACCAAAAACGGTAAAGTCAGCATTAAAATGCCACTGACCACCAATAAAGGCACTAATGAGTGCATGGCAGATAAGATGGCAAGGTCGGTTTGGACTTCGGTGCGTTCACGAATGATGATGTGCTTGTTATTATAAAGCAGATGATAGATTTTAAATGACTCATCGTCAATTTTCATGGTGCTAAAACCAAGAGGTAGATCAATCAAGGGGTCGTCATACTCTTTGCCATGAAAAATGTCAATCCATAGCCCATCTTCGTCTTCAATGGGATAATAGCTCTGGGGGCGGGTGTCTAGGTCGGCCAGTGCCATTGCCACGCTGTGCAGGTGGTCATCAATCACTTCACTGGCTTCTTTGTGGCTTTGATAAAAAGTAACCGCCACCGCAATCAAGGCAGTGATAAATAAAATGCCAAGCGTGGTCAGCGTGATACGCCGTTGTAGTGAATGATGGTGTGTCATTGGGCGATGTACCAGCCTAAGCCACGCATATTTTTGATGGTGCTTTGTCCGATTTTTTTACGCAAACTATAAATCAAAAACTCCACCGCATTGCTCTCCACTTCCATGCCCCAGCCGTACAGACTGCTTTCTAGGTCGGCTTTTGACAGCACTTTGTCGGGGTTAGTCATAAAGCTAAGCAGGAGCATATACTCTTTGGCGGTCAAATCAAGAGCCACTCCGTCCAAAAATGCTCGCTTTTTGGCGGTATCAAGGGTCAAATTACCCACCGTCAGCGTGTTGTCCGCCTTGCCTTGCCCCCGCCGTATCAGCACTCTCATGCGAGCCAACACCTCCCCCAAATCAAAGGGCTTGATGACATAATCGTCCGCCCCAGCGTCCAGCCCCTTAATGCGTGCCTGTACATCATCACGGGCGGTCAAGATGAGTACGGGCGTGTCCATTTTTGCTCCCCTGATGGTGGTCAGAACTTCCATGCCGTCCACTTTGGGTAATCCCAAATCCAAGAGTATGATGTCATAACTTTCGGTTTTTAGGGCAAGCAGTGCTTGTGAGCCGTCTTTGACCCAATCCACCGTATAGGCTTCGTCCATAAGGGCTTCGCTAAACACTTCGCCAATCATGATGTCATCTTCTACTAATAGTACGCGCATTTGGATTTCCTCAAAAAATTTTGGTTATTTTAGCAGATAAAACATAGTAACGCCTTAGTGACAATGCTCTAAAAATTTACATTTTGGATTTGGTAAGTTATTATGCTAAGTTTTAAAATTAAAAAACAGTATGAACGATTTTTGTGCCAATATTGATGGCCGTTTTGGTCAAGGCTTTGCCCAAAAAGTACAAACGCTGATTGCCACGTATCGGCAAACGCAGGATTTAGGGATATTTAAAGAATTTGCCTTTGTGGTGCATGACCACACAGAATTTGGCAAGCAGGACAAACACTTTTATCAAAGGCAGATTTTGATGTTGCTGTTATCTTACGATGTCAATCGGTCAGACAAAGCACTCATTCGCTGGCTGATTGTTGAATTTTGTAAAAACATTAAGGCAGATTTTTGGGTAGATTTACGCTCAGTGATGGCACTACTTGGCTTTATGCTCTATGAGATGATGGACAATGAGGATTTGCCCTATTTGTATATGACAAAGTTTGGGGCGTGTTCGGACAGTTTTTATTCGGTGGATACTGAGATTGTGATGGGATTTGGCGAGCAAGAAACGCTCACTTACCTAAAAAACAAACAAGGTCGCAAACATAAAATCCTAGCCAAAACACTAAAAGCATACCGCAAAAACGGAGCTGAGCTTAGAAGTCATGATGAGTATTGCAAGTTTTTTAGAGAGCATCGTTTTGCCATGCGTCAAAAGGAAATCGCCACAGATTGCGGACTGATTGATGACGATGAGCTATTTTAAAGGGTGGGTAAATTTGCTATAATAGCAGGTTTTCTTAAATAAAAAATCGCCATGACACACACCACCGAACTTCTATGCCCTGCGGGGACTTTTAAAAATATGCAGTACGCCTTTGCCTATGGGGCAGACGCCGTCTATGCAGGGCAAGCCCGTTATTCTCTGCGAGTGCGTAATAATGATTTTGATGAAGAGAACCTTGCCAAAGGCATTGCCTACGCCCATTCGCTTGGCAAAAAGTTTTATGTGGTGGTCAATATCCAAGCCCATAACGCCAAATTAAAAACCTTTATTGATGACATTCGCCCCATCATTGAGATGAAACCTGACGCACTTATCATGTCGGATGCCGGTATGATTATGATGGTGCGTGAGCATTTTCCTAACCAAGCCATTCATCTGTCCGTCCAAGCCAATGCCGTAAACTGGGCAACGGTGAAGTTCTGGAAACAAATGGGTGTAACAAGGGTTATCGTAAGCCGTGAGCTGTCTTTAAAGGAGATTGGCGAGATTATCAAAGAAGTCCCTGATATGGAGATTGAAGTTTTTGTACACGGTGCTTTATGTATGGCGTATTCGGGGCGTTGTCTCTTGTCTGGCTATATCAACAAGCGAGATGCCAATCAAGGCACTTGCACCAATGCCTGCCGTTGGTCGTATAACACTTATAAAGCGGTGGAAAATGAAACAGGCGATATCGTCCCCGCCAGTCCAGCAGTATTTGTGCCAAGTCAAGGCGAGATTAAAAGCGTTAATCTAAACGGCGATGTCGTCATGGGCGATGATTATGTCCAAAAACCGTCTGATGAAGTTGTCTTAATAGAAGAACAAGGTCGTAAAGGTGAGCTGATGGCAATGTATGAGGACGAGCACGGCACTTATATTATGAATTCTAAGGATTTAAGAGCGGTGGAGCTTGTGCCTGATTTGATGGATTTGGGCGTGCATTCTTTAAAGATTGAAGGGCGTACCAAATCGCATTATTATGTCGCCAGAACTGCCCAAGTCTATCGCCGTGCCATTGATGACAAACTTTCGGGTAAGCCTTTTGATACCAGTCTTATCACAGCCCTTGATGGACTTGCCAATCGGGGTTATACCGAAGGCTTTTTACGCCGTCATGTGCATAGCGATTATCAAAACTACGAGTACGGTTCATCAAAAACCGACAATCAGCAGTTTGTGGCAGAAGTGTCAGACGTGGTGGACGACTTTTTGACCTTAGAGATAAAAAACAAACTCATGGTGGGCGATGAGATTGAGATTATGACCCCACAAGGCAACATCGTCTATACGTTGGACAAAATGTGGGACAAAAAGGGCAATGAAATAGACGGAGCGTTGGGGTCGGGGTGGATTGCTAAAATCAAAAATCCGTTTAGCGACATTTCTCATGACGAGCTAAAATTTGCCCTTGTGATGAAAAGTGTGAGTGAGCCGATTTATACTTGATATTTATAAAAAGGAGAAAATATGCCAACCATTATTTCACAAAATGCCAATATTAACGCCAAACGGTTATTTGCCGCTCTTATGGATAATAGCGTATTGATAAAAGATAAAAACAAGCAATATTGAGAAAGTGGCATTGGATTATCAAACCTTTGTGCAATTACAAGAGTTTTTATCGCTCATGTTGCACAAAAAAACAAGATGATGCTAATAATGCTTTTGAGTTTGGCTAATGACCATAGGCTATTTTTCAACGGTAAATCAAGATGATAAATGGCAATATACCAATATTGCCGTAACTCATGACATCACGCCTTTTTATCAATTATTGACAGGTGGGCGATATGGATGTTTTATATTAACCACGCCAAAATATCGTTGTCATTGGGGGCGATTTTTACATTCAAAATATGCTCATTTTGACGGTATTTATTTAATTAAAAATCCGATGATGACTGGCTCTGATGATATGCCCATTTCTCCCATTACATCGGCAGATATTGAGCGGTTTAAGCAATATCATGATAATAATGATATGGCATATTGGGCGAATTTTTATGCCGATGAATTATTAAAAAACCCAACAAGCGTATTATCCAAAGGTCATTGGAAAATCGTGCGTGGCATTCACAAAAATGACAGACCCTTTGTGTTAGAATTTCGTGCTGAAATGGCGTTTTATCATGATGATTTATTGACAATAGATTTTAATCAAACGGTATGTCATTTTGATTGGGGTGGTTTTCCTTTTGATAGTGTGATAAGTCTCAATCCATTACCCGATGAATGTTATGGGCGAGTTAGATGGTGGCGAAAAAAGATAAAAGAAAACGCCTGTCCGCCCCTGCTTTTTTGGTGGCAACAGCATAGCCAAAGTTTATTATTGATAGACGGACATGCCAGATTAAAAGCCTATCAATTAGAAAATCAAAAACCTAACTATTTGGTACTTACCGCTTATCACGATGTCCGATTGCCTGTTGATAGCACTGAACAAATTAAAAATCGCTTAAAAGCATTGCAAGGAATTAAAAAATCATTGGCGGACGGCAAAAGAAATATTACTTTGGCGGAATTCAATCATTTGGTTTTGCAATTATATGAAGACCATAGTTATCACAAGACAACAACCCCGCCAAAAGTCGTGGGAAATTTAGATGAAATTTTTGAGCAAGACTTGCTTGATTTATCCAATCATTTGCTTGATAATGAAATAAAAGAAGCCATAAAGATCTTATTAACCAACAATCAAAACTAAACCATGCAACAAAAAATCTCCCACTACCAATCTCTATACCGTGAATATCTTACCCTACAAGCCGATAACGAAAGACTTATGGCAAACCTGCACCGCCAAAATGCCATTATGGACGAACTGTCCGCCTTTTATTTTAATCATCATGGGCAGTCTAAGTGGCAACGCTATTATGAAGCCATAGAAAATGGGGCGGATATTGATTTAACCACCGATGGTGAATACAGTGTGATGGGTCAAGATACGCTGTGGGATATGTTTTGCGATGAGCGGGCGTTTTATGAACGGCTTGCCAAGTTCGCTCAAAGCCGTCTTGATAAGCTGACTAATCGCCGATGTTGGGCGTGAGCCGTTCATACCGCACAAATTCAAAGCCAATCCCGCTGTTATCGTCCGTCTGCCTATCCGACCGCCACACTTCACAAAAGTCGTCCGTAACAGCAGGATAATGCGTGTCGCCTTGCACGTCCAAATCCACTTCCGTGATTTCTAAAATATCCGCCATAGCCAGACTTTGACGGTAAATCTCACCCCCGCCAATGATAAAAATCCTGTCCTTACCCAGTCGCACCGCATCCGCCTTGGCATTACTGATAGCGGTTGGCAAATCATGAGCGACCGCCACACCGTCTGCTGTCCATGCTGTGTCTTTTGTGATGACGTGGTGTGTGCGATTGGGTAGGGGGCGACCGAGCGATTGGAATGTTTTTCGCCCCATGACAATCACGCCTCCTGTGGTGATTTCCTTAAAGTGCTGTAAATCGACAGGGATATGCCATGCAAGCTGATTGTCCTTGCCGATACAGTTTTGGCGGTCTTTGGCGACCACGTGGACAACAGTGATGTGTTTGGCGTGAGATAAGGGCATGATGACTTCCAAAAATTATTTTTTGCCATTATAATGAGTGTGCATTAAAAAGGCAATTTATCAGGCAAATCATGAAAGCAATGCTATTTATCACAGGGGTTTTGACATTAACCGCCTGCCAGTCCACTACCACATTAAACACGCAGGTCAATGACGATTTTAAACGCATGACACAGAGCAAAACACCCAATGAGCTTGCTGATTTATTGTACGCCCAAGCAACTGCCAAATATCACAACCAAATGATGGATCCATGCACCAAAATGCAAATCACAAAATCAGGCAATCAAGTGATTTTTGATAATCTATTATTAGATGACCAATGTGGCAATAAGGTCAGAAATGGCAATCCAACCCAAATTCAAGCCCATATCCAATCGGGCAAGCGATTTCGTGTCCATGAAATCAAACAAACCCCAACCGCACTTGCCATGATAAATGGCGGTGTGGAGCAAGTTTATCATTATTATCTCATGCCAGAGCGTAAATTGGTTGGGGGGTTTAAAATCACCAAAGATGACGTAAAATAATCATCATACCGCCACATCGGCTTTAATGCGTGCGTGTGATTGATAACCCACGATTTTAATGTCATCAAAGCTAAAATCAAATAAATTATCAACATTCGGATTTAATTGTAACTGACAAAGTGGCAATGGCTCACGGGTCAGTTGCAGTTTGGCTTGCTCAAAATGGTTATGATACAAATGCGTATCGCCCCCCGTCCACACAAATTCGCCCACACCTAGCCCGCATACTTGGGCGACCATGTGTGTCAGTAGGGCATAGCTTGCGATGTTAAATGGTACGCCCAAAAACACGTCCGCACTGCGTTGATAAAGCTGACATGACAGCTTGCCACCCACCACATAAAACTGAAACAGCGTATGGCAGGGCGGTAGGGCGACTTCATTGGCTTCATGGGGATTCCACCCTGAGACGATAAGACGGCGAGAGTCGGAGTTGGTTTTGATTTCATTGATGAGCCATTTGATTTGGTCAAAGCCATCGGACTGATATGAACCATCTGTGTTTTTTGTTGCTCCAAAGTTACGCCATTGATGACCGTACACCGCCCCCAAATCGCCCGCTTGTCTGCCAAATCGTGCCGTCTGTTCGGCGGTTGCCCACTCGTCCCAAATGGTTACGCCGTTGTCTTGAAGATATTTGACGTGGGTGTCGCCCTTTAAAAACCATAGCAACTCAATGGCAATGGATAAAAAATGCACTTTTTTGGTGGTAAGTAGCGGAAAGCCGTCCGTCAAATCAAACCGCATTTGATAACCAAACACAGAGCGAGTGCCTGTGCCTGTGCGGTCGGATTTGTCCGTGCCGTGGTTTAGGACATGAGACAGCAAGTCTAGGTATTGTTTCATGGGTTTTCTCTTTTTTAAAATAAGGCGGGGGATAAATTAAAAATGACATTGCCAATTTAAAAAATTTTTTAAATGTTGAATGTGTAGGGGCAAATCACATTCGCCCAATATTGTTTTTTTCATTACGTTTTTTGCCAATCATAAATTTGTCTTTTATAGGCAAGCACTATTAAAACCACTCCTGCGATTATCATCGGTAGGCTATATAATTGCCCCTTACTCATCCACCCAAAAATCAGCGTATAACCCACGTCAGGCTCACGGAAAAACTCTGTGATAAAACGGCTACACCCATAGCCAAGCAGAAATAGGGCAGACACGGCATAACGTGGGCGTGGCTTGGTGCTAAACCACCACAATAGCACAAACAGCACCGCCCCCTCGGTAAAGGCTTGATAAAGCTGGCTTGGATGTCGTGGCAGTAGCAGATAGTCGCCCATTTGCGTGGCGATGTTGGCTAGATTTGGGTCGGCGTGGATAAGCTCATGGTCAGCGTGAAGTGCTTGGGGAAAATACATGAGATGAGCATAATCGCCATGCGACACACGCCCCCACAGCTCGCCGTTAATAAAGTTACCAATCCGCCCAAACAGCAAGCCCAACGGCACACAAGGGGCGACAAAATCCAGCACGGTAAAAGCGTGTTTTTTGTATTTGCGTCCAAAAAAATACATGGCAACCAGCACGCCAACGAACCCACCGTGAAAGCTCATGCCTCCTTCCCAAACCCTAAAAATATAGGCGGGGTTTGATAAAAATTCGCCAAAATTGTACAAAATCACATAGCCAATGCGACCGCCCAAAATCACGCCCATCGCTCCAAAAAATATCAAATCCGAGACCGCCTCGCCTGTAAAATCGCCCCGTTTTTTGCCACGATAAGTCGCCAACAGATAGGCAGATAAAAAGGCGAACAGATACATCAGTCCATACCAATGCACTTGGATAACGCCCAAATCAAGGGCGATGGGGTTAAATTGGGGGTGTGTGATTGCCATAAAAATCATCAGCTAAAATTTGTCTATGATAACAAAATTCGCCTACTTTGCCAATGACATCAATGAGCTTTCTCCCAATTCTCGCCCACACCAATCTCAACGACCAACGGCACGGCAAATTCCACGTCCCAGCCTAAGCCTTTGGCGGTGTCGGTCAGCACGTTTTGCATGGCAGTTTTGATAAGCTCACCCATCTCGTCTGCTTTGTTACTATCCACTTCAAAGACCAGCTCATCATGCACTTGCAAGAGCAGTTTGGCATGGTCTTTGGGTAGTATTTTATCCACGGCTATCATGGCAAGTTTGATGATTTCGGCGGCAGAGCCTTGTAGTGGGGCGTTAATGCTCGCTCGCTGTGCCCCTTGTCGTATCATGGCATTTGATGAGTTGATGTCGGGCGTATAGAGCTTGCGTCCTAAAATGGTGGTAACGTAACCTTCTGATTTGGCATAATTTTTTGTGTTTTCCATATAGTCAGCAATGGCAGGATAGCGGGCAAAATACCGCTTGATATAGTCCTTTGCCACGCCATTTTCTACGCCCAGCTGCTTGGCAAGTCCAAACACGCCCATGCCGTATAACAGCCCAAAATTTACCGCCTTTGCCGAGCGTCTTTCGCTGGGCGTTACGTCTGCCAAGTCTTTACCCATGATTTCAGCTGCGGTGGCAGTATGAATGTCTAGGTTGTTTTTAAAGGCGTTAATCAAGTTCTCATCGCCACTAAAATGAGCCATGAGTCGTAACTCAATCTGTGAATAATCCGCCGCCAAAATCACACGTCCCTTAGGTGCGATAAAAGCTTCACGAATGAGTCGCCCTGTGTCGGTGCGAATGGGGATATTCTGCAAATTAGGGTCGCTTGACGACAGTCGTCCTGTGCTTGTCAAGGCTTGGTGATAGCTGGTATGCACACGCCCCTGTTTGTCGGCGACTTTGGCAAGAGTATCTGTGTAGGTGCTTTTGAGCTTGGAGAGACTGCGATGTTCTAGCACCACGTCCACAAGCGGGTGGTCAATCTTAGCAAGCACCGTCTCTGATGTGGAGTATTGTCCTGTTTTGGTTTTTTTACCGCCTGTAATGCCCAGCTTGCCAAACAAAATTTCACCAAGCTGTTTGGGGCTTGCCACATTAAAGGTCTCACCTGCCAGCTCAAACGCCTTTTGTTCCAGTCCGCTGATTTGATTGTCAAAGGCAAGCGACAATTTGCCCAAAAATTCGGTCTTTATCAAAATGCCATCATGTTCCATTTGGGCTAATATTTTGGCAATGGGGATTTCTAATTGATGTAATAACCGATGGGCATTACTGTCTTTTTGTAGATATTCATGAAATACGCTAAATAAGCGATAAGTAATGTCCGCATCTTCGCACGCATAATCGCTCGCCTTATCCATCTCCACTTTATCAAAGGTCAGCTGTTTTGCTCCTTTGCCTGCCACATCTTCAAAAGTGGTGGTTGTGATATTTAAATAATGTTTTGCCAAATCGTCCATATTATGCCGTGTCGCCACACCATTTATCACATAACTGGCAAGCATGGTGTCCATATGCCAATGATTTAACTCAATGCCATACTTTTTAAAAATATGACTGTCGTATTTAATATGCTGTCCGATTTTACCGATGTTGGGGTTTTGTAAAATCGGTTTTAATTGACCTAAGACAAAATCCCTATCTAATTGATTATCCAGCAAAATATTAAAATCTCCTGTATGCCCAACTGGAATATAATAACCTTCATAATTATCAGTGGCAATAGAAATCCCAACCAAGTCTGCCTTTTGCCAGTCAATGCTGGTCGTTTCGGTGTCAATGGCAAAATATGGCACGCTGTTTAATTTGTCAATCAACATATAAAAATCATCAAGGATATTGATGGTTTTATAAGTGCCTTGTTTGATTGGTAGGGGTTTAACGGTTAATTTATCGCTGTTATTATTTAAATTATTGAATTCATTATCGTCAGTTTCATGGTTAAACAAATCATCGGTCATTGGCAATTCTGCCATTTTTAATAATGATGATTGCTCCGCCATTTCTTTTTTGAATTCTAATTTTTTAAACAAATCATATAAATCTTTGGCACGTTTTATTTGTGTGTCTTTGTGATTATCCAATAACAGTGCATCAAAAGAGATGGGCAGTTCTAAATTGGTAACAATCGTGGCAAGGGTGCGATTAAGTGGGATTTCGCTTTGGTGTTCGGCGATGCTTTTGCCCACCGCTCCTTTAATGTTTGCCAGATTTGCCAAAATGCCGTCAATGTCGCCATATTCGCCAAGTAGCTTGCTTGCCGTCTTTGCTCCCACTTTGGGAATGCCAGCAATGCCGTCCGACGAGTCGCCCATGAGCGTCAGATAGTCGGCAATTTGGGTGTTGTGTACGCCAAATTTGTCAAATACGCCTGCCATGTCTGTGATTTTGTCCTTAAAGCTGTCTTCTAAAATCACGCAGTCATTGACAAGTTGTGCCATGTCTTTATCGCCTGTGGAGATGACCACAGGATAGCCGTTTTGGCAAGCGGTGTGGGCGAGTGTGCCGATGATGTCGTCCGCTTCATAACCGTCAATTTTAATGAGTGGTATGCCCAATTTTTCAATCAAATCATGAATATAAGGAATCTGCACCCGCAAATCATCGTCCATCGGTGGGCGGTGAGCCTTGTAAGCGTCTGATAATTCGTGGCGAAAGGTCGGGGCTTTGGTGTCAAAAGCGACCGCCATGTGGGTGGGGTTGTATTTTTTGATGAGTTTGCCCAAGGCGTTTAGCACACCCCGAGTGGCATTGGTGGGCAAGCCATCTTGGTTGGATAAGGGGGGCATACCATGAAAACAGCGAAACAGATAATATGAGCCGTCCACCAAAATCACGGGCGGACGGTTTTTATCAATGGTGGACGTATCAAAAGTGGCAAGATTGGGAATGGTGGTGTGGGTCATGGCGATTTTGATTTAAAATTTGGATTATTATAGCGAAATTTTAAGGTTTTGGGTATGGTGGTGGCGTAAGACATTGTTTTTATAAAACATAAAAGTTAAAATGAGCCATTTTTTGGAGAGCGTTTATGAAATCATCTTGTGTAAAAATCACCCTAATGGGACTGCTGGCGTTTGGCATGGTTACCCATGCGTATCCAAAAACAGCGTCTGATGAAGCCATTCGGCGTGTCGCCACCCCTGATAATATCAGTAAAGATGAGCTTATCCAAAAACTCATCGGCACATGGCAATGCACCTATCGTGATGATGACGTGATGTATGATGCTAAACTTGTTTTTGATAAAAATGGCACATTGACCAGCCAAAAGGTAAGTCAATTATTGACTGACCCCAAAGGCGAAACTGCCGTTTATACTCATCGGGACTGGCAAATTGTGGAAAATAGCAAAATGTGGCTATTGGTGGAGAAAGTCAATACCACCACTCTTTTAGATGTGCCACCTGCCATAGATAAAAAAGCACAACTCAAAAGCTATCTGGATAAAAACCCCATTGAAAGTAGCCTGATGAGCTTTGGCACACAAGATGATAAACAGACGCTCACTCGTATTGATGGTGGGTGGGGGCTGTTATTGGGTGAGTGTATCAAGCACTAAAAATCCCAACAGGCATTGTGTTCGGTGCATTCCATGCTTTCATCACGGCAAAACATCTTATGGTGTTGGCTTTGGGTGGTTTGGGGGCTTGCCATGATGGGTGTTTTAGGCTTTAACGCACAGGCATCTTGATGAACCCAAACCGTCTTCGTTTGGTGGCGACACAGCGGTCAAGACCATACAAAACAGAGTCATCTGTTTAATGCGTGTACCGCTTGTGGCGATTGATGTATTTTTCAAATAAATGAAACACAAACAAAAACCCCCACGAAATGAGCAGATAAATGATGCCTGCGGTAAAATAAATTTCTAAGGTCAGATAGGTTTTGGCGATGATAATCTTAGATGTGTACATCAAATCCACCACCGTGATGGTGGAGACCAGTGCCGAGCCTTTTAATAAAAAAATCACTTCATTGCTGTATGCAGGAAGCATGATACCAAAGGCACGGGGCAGGACAATGCGAGTCAGTTTGGTCATGGGTGACAGACCCAATGCATCAGACGCTTCTAGCTCACCTTGTGGGATTGCCTTAATCGCCCCACGCACAATCTCAGCAACATAGGCGGACGTGTTTAGGGTTAAGGCGATGATGGCACACCAGTAGGGCTGACTCAGTACAGGTGTCCACAGTACGCTGTTTTTGACCACGTCAAATTGCCCAAGCCCATAATAAATTAAAAATATCTGCACCAAAAGTGGCGTGCCACGAAAAAAGTAAATGTACAAAAACGGCACAAACCACACCGCAGGGTTTTTTGATAAGCGAAGCAGGGCAAGCACCACCCCAAAAATCAGTCCAATCACGCTAGACAGCACCACAAGCTCAATGGTGGTAACGGACGCTTTTAGAAGTTCGGGAAAATGGGTAAAGATGGCTGTGGTATTCCAATTCATGCTTTGACCCCTTTTTGGTGTTTTTTGGCGTAGCGTGCTGATGGATTGACATACCATTCGCCTGTGCTGATAAAGCCTGTAACCACCGCTGATAGGATAAGATACATGATGGCTGCCATCATGGCAAAGGTAAATGGCTCTTGGGTGGTCTGTCCTGCTCGTGAGGTAACATAAGTCAGTTCATGCAGTCCGATGAGTGAGATGAGAGCGGTGTCTTTTAATAGCACGAGTGTCAGATTGCCCAAACCAGGTAGGGCGATGACCCACATTTGTGGCAAAATAATCCGCCAAAATGTCTGTGTGCGTGTCATGCCAAGACTTTGACAGCTTTCCCATTGACCTTTGGGTATGGCTTGTACCGCCATGCGAAACACTTCGGTGGCATACGCCCCAAACATAAAGGACAACGCTACCACGCCGGGCCAAAAACTGCCAATGTCTATACGCTGATGATAACCCATGCTTTTAGCGATGGCGGAGATGATGATACTGCCCCCAAAATAGATGGCAAACACCACCAAAAGTTCGGGCAGACCACGCACGACTGTGGTATAAATCTGGGCGATTTTTTGCAATAGCCAAACATGAGACAGCTTG
>JAUMUJ010000020.1 GCA_030530785.1 Moraxella sp.
TGGCACTCCATAGGGGATTCGAACCCCTGTTACCGCCGTGAAAGGGCGATGTCCTAGGCCTCTAGACGAATGGAGCATCTGATACTTTTGAACGCTTTCACCGTATCTTTCAAAAGTGGGGCTATTATAGCAGATTATTTTTATCCGTCAAGCAAGATTTTTAAAAAATTTAAAAAAAATGATAACGAATTGATTTTAAATAAAATAATCAGTCTTTAAAGTTATTAAATTGCAATGGCACACCAAAGGATTTTTCTTTTAAAAATGCCATGCACGCTTGCAGATTGTCCTTTTTCTTGTCGGACACACGAATTTTATCGCCCTGAATGCTTGCTGAGACTTTTAAACCGCTCTCTTTGATGGCTTTGCTGATTTTTTTTGCGGTGTCGCTGTCTAGCCCGTCTTTTAGGCTGATGACTTGCTTGGTGTGCTTGCCTGATTGGGCTTTGTCGTGTGGGTCTAGGCTTTGCAAGTCCACGCCACGCTTGATGAGCTGTTTTTCAAAGATGGCATAGACATTGTCCGCTTGCAGTTCATTGTCGCAGGTGATGGTTACGGTTTTGGCTTTGTCGTTTAACTCAACCGTGATGTTGCTTCCTTTAAAATCAAAACGAGTGGCAATCTCTTTGTCTGTATTACCGATGGCGTTACGCACTTCTTGAACGTTAAGTTCAGAGACGATGTCAAATGATGGCATGGTGTTTCCTTATAAAGTTAAAAATGTTAAGTTATTAAGGTATTGATTTTAAATAAATTTCACTCACTCTTAATTTCAAGCATACCCATTTCATTAAAAATCTTACAAAACAGCTCGGCGGTCTTTTGGGTGTCGTACAGTGCTGAATGAGCGTGGTTGTTATTAAATTCAATCCCTGCCATCAAGCACGTCTTGGCAAGCACAGTATGTCCATAGGCAAGGGCAGATAGGCTTGCCGTGTCCAGCACGCTAAACGCATGAAAAGGCGACTGATTTTTTGAATTGGTGCGGGCGATGACAGCATTTAAAAAACCTAAATCAAAATGAGCGTTATGCCCCACCAAAATACATTGGCGACAACCGTGAGCGTTTTTGGTGGCTTTTAGGGATTTAAAAATTTGGCGGATTGCCTTTTTTTCGTCTTGGGCGATGGCTTTACGAAAGGGGCTATCAGGGTTAATGCCCGTAAATTCCAGGGCGGATTTTTCCAAATTTGCCCCGACAAACGGTTCAATATGAGCGTTTAATGGTTCGCCTTGATACAGCTTGCCATCATCATTCATCAAAATGGGAATACAGGCAATCTCCAACAAAGCATCCGTTTGGGCATTAAATCCTGCCGTCTCCACGTCCACCACCACAGGCATAAAACCCCGAAAACGTTTGGCAAGTGGGCTTTTGTTGTCATTGGGGTTGGCTGTTTGTGCTTCGCTCATGATTGCACCGACCATGCTAGGGTTTGTCCTGCCAGTAAGGGGGTTAGGCTTTTATTGCTAAGATATGGATAGCTTTCAGGTATGTTCATTTGTTTTTTTACCAACGTGATGGTGCTGGTATTGACGGGTAAGCCATAGAAATCTGCTCCAAAGACACTGGCAAAATTTTCCAATTTGTCCAATGCTCCCACGCTGTCAAAAGCGGTGGCATAAAGCGGTAAGGCGTGAGAGGCAGAGTAGCACCCTGCACAGCCACAAGCGTTTTCTTTGGTGTGGGTGGCATGGGGGGCAGAGTCTGTGCCTAAGAAAAATTTAGGATTACCAGATGTTGCCACTTCCAAAAGGCGTTTTTGGTGGTTGGCACGTTTTAGGATAGGCAAGCAATAAAAGTGTGGTTTGACCCCGCCCACCAAAAGATGATTTCGGTTAAATAGCAGGTGCTGTGGCGTGATGGTCGCTCCCACATTGTCTGTTTGAGCAAGACAAAAATCCACCGCATCTGCTGTTGTGATGTGTTCCATGACAATGCGAAGTTCGGGGAAGTTTTTAATGATGACAGATAAAATCTCGTCCAAAAAACGCTTTTCACGGTCAAAAATATCCACGTCATGATGGGTAACTTCCCCATGTACAAGCAGGGGAATGCCATGTTTTTGCATACTGTCAAACACATCCGCCCTTCCTAAAATGTCGGTAACACCATCTGCTGAATTTGTGGTCGCCCCCGCAGGGTAGAGTTTAACGGCCTGTACCACGCCTGATGCTTTGGCATTTGTAATCTCATCGGTGGTTGTGTGGTCGGTAAGATATAAGACCATGCGTGGGTCAAATTGGGTTTTGCGTTCGTCTGGAATGTCCGCTTTGTCTAGGGCGGTCAAAATACGCTCACGATAGCTCATCGCTTGTGCGGTGGTCTTCACAGGTGGCACAAGGTTTGGCATACAGATGACACGATTAAAACTCATGCAGGCGTGCGGTACGGTTGTGGCAAGTGCGTCATTATCACGCAGGTGAATATGCCAATCGTCAGGTTGGCGTAGGGTTAGGGTTTGGACGTTTTGGGTCATGGCAAAACTGTGTTATGATAAAGCTACTATTTTAAGGGTTGGGGGAATTTTGTCAAGGTAAAATGTTTGACTTTGGTTTAAAAATGTACTACTTGTGGACTTATCAATCTTAAAGTAAAAAACCGCCCCTAAGGACGGTTTTAATATGGCGGAAGCTGAGAGATTCGAACTCTCGGTGGGCTACAAACCCACGCCGGTCAAGACCGGTGCATTCAACCGCTCTGCCAAGCTTCCAATGAGTGCGTATTATAGCCTAATTTTGGCACAATGCAAGCATTTTTTTTAAAAAATTCATAAGATTTTGATTTTTAATCAAATAATAACGAAAATACTTTTGGTTTACGTCTGGGCGTGCTTATCTCTTCTAGGCTAATCTTATCTGTTGTTCGACAGTTTTCTTGTGGACGAAAAATATCTCGTGCCAATGCCAACATCTCATAAGCGGTACGCCGTGAATGCACCAGATTGTTTTGAATGCTTGTCCAACTAAGCGGTATGACCAGTGGGGCAGGTACGGGTGATGTCATAATCCCTGCCCGAGCAAACTGTCGCCTTGCTCTTGCCATATGGTAGCGGTCGGTGATGAGATAGACACTGGTTGGCAGTTCGTGATGGTTCATGAGTTTGGCGGTAAAAACGGCGTTTTCACAGGTATTCATGCTGGCATTGTCGCTGATGATGACCGCTTGGGGCAGGGTGGATTTAATGTGCTCTCTAAGCCATGGGGATTCTGCACCGCTTGTAATGACAGGAAGTGGATTTTGTGAGTATAGTGAGATGACAGTGTCGGCACGGCTTTGGCTATAATGATTTAGGGCAATCTCTCCGTCTTTTTTGGTTAAACCTCCGCCAAGCACCGTCATGGCAGTGGGTGTGGGAGCGGTATCTAAGGTGATTTTGCTAAATAAATCTAAGGCAAATACCCCGACATTGGCAAAAATCGGTGTAAATACCGAAGTTCCTGCCAAAATACCACAGAACATTAACACTTGAATGCCTCTCCAAATTGTCTGCCAGATCCGCATTGTACCGCTCGTCAATCTACCCACACAGGTTCACGCACTAAGGTTACGCCAAATTTGTCTTGTACCACATTCACAATAAAGTTTTGAGTTGTGCGGATGTCGTCTTGTGTGGCAGTGTGTGGGGCGTGGTTGGTTAGCACCAGAGCCTGCTTGTCGTGTGTTAAAATAGGTGCAATGCCCTTGCCTTTTAAGCCTGCCTTATCAATGAGCCAACCTGCGGGGATTTTGACCATTTTATCATCAATCGGATAACTCGGTAAATCGGCAAACTGCTTTTTTAGGTTAATAAATTGGCTCATGGGAATAATGGGGTTTTGAAAAAATGAACCACAATTTGCCAAAACAGTAGGGTCGGGCAATTTGCGTTCACGAATGTCTATTACCGCATGAAAAACATCAATGGGGTGGGGAGTGTTCCGCCCATTTTGGGTGGCGAACTTTTGGGCTTGGCTAGATAAATCACCATAATTTGTCAAGGTTTTTGTGTCTTTATGAAGTCTAAATACCACATGGCTAATCAGATAGCGGTTTGGGTTGTCCTTAAAAAAGCTGTGGCGATAGTTAAAATCACAGGCACTATTATTAAATTCATGCCTTTGTCCGTCCATCAAATCATAAGCGATGACTTTTGTAATAAAATCAGAAACTTGTACACCATATGCTCCGATGTTTTGTACAGGACACGCCCCCACCAGCCCTGGAATCAGTGCAAGATTTTCAAGCCCAAAATAGCCCTTGTCTAGGCAATTTTGGATAAATTCATGCCAATTTTCTCCGCAAGCAACTTGTAGGGTGATACTCTCATCGGTTTCTTGCAAAACGTCTATGCCCTTTATTCTTGGTAGTAGCACAAGAGCATTTAGCTGATTGGGTAAAATCACATTACTGCCATAAGACAGCACAAATAACGACAAATCACGCTCTTTGGCAAAATCTATGGCGGTGGCGATGTCATTACTCAGTGTGTCTGTGTTGTCCAAAATCATCGCATGGCGAGCAGTGCAGGAGAGTGCCATTGTGTTGTTATGGGATAGGTCGTGATTGCTTAGTATGTCAGTCATGGTGTGTCTGGGTTTGTCCAAGTATTTAGCCAGCATTCACTGACTGTGATGATATGAGTATACATTTGTTCAAAATCGCTGATGTCGCCATAATAAGGGTCAGCAACGCCCTTTTTGTTAAAATCATCGAACAGTAGAATTTGAGCGGTAGCATCTTTGGGTTTTAGTTTTTGGATACTGGCTAAATTGTTGTTATCCATTGCAAAAATCACGCCAAATTCATAAAAATCCTGCGTGGTCAGCTGTCTGGCGGTCAAATGTGCTAACGCATATCCTAAACGCCCGCCAACGGCTATCGCTCGTGGGTCGGGTGGTTCGCCCGTGTGATAATTTGCCGTACCCGCTGAGTCAAAACTTATAGTAAGACCTTGATTTTTGGCAAGTTTTGTCATCACTGCTTCGGCAGACGGGCTTCGGCAGATGTTACCAAGACAGACAAAAAGGACGGATTTTGGTGCGGTCATAAAATTTTATATGATAATCATTTTGGATATTGTAACATTTTAAATGGGCTTTTAAAACCTACCAATTATTTTTAAATTTTTCAATGTCTCTGCGTTGTTTTTTGTCGGGTTTGCTGGCAGGGCGGGCAAGATTTTGCAGTTTACGTTGCTCGGTAAAAAATTCTCGGGTGGCAATGCTCTCATCTGTCTCATCGTACAGCGTTTGGGCGATGGTGGCATTACCCCGATTGTCGGATAAGGCTTTGATTATGATGGTTTTTTGTTCTTGAATGCTGGCATTTCCTTGACGAATGGTTAAGGTGTCGCCTACTTGTAGTTCTTTGCTGGTTTTGATTTTTTGACCATTCATGTGGACTTTACCGCCTTCTATTGCTTCTTTGGCAAGGGTGCGAGTGCGAAAAAATCGGGCTGCCCACAGCCATTTGTCGGCACGGACTTTATTTAGGGTGTCTTGGGGGTCTTTATTTAGTCGGTTTTTCATGGGTTGTTCAATGTTGAGATTTAAAAATAAGTATTTTAAAGTACTTTTGTGTGTTTTTTGGGCTTAAAGCGACAGGATATGTACACGCACCAAATATTTGTCCATAAAGGGCGTGCATAACACACGCCCCGATGGTTGCGATATTAAGGTTATTTTACATTTTCTCAACTGTCTTAATGCCGAGCAAATCCAAGCCTTGCTTTAAGGTTTTGGCAGTCAAATCTGCCAGTTGCAAACGGCTGTTTTTGGTGTCATCATCTGCCGATAAAATCGGGCAGGATTCATAAAATGATGAAAAAATCCCAGCCAATTCATAAAGATAGCCACACAACACATGGGGCGTGCCGTCTTTGGCGACTTGGCGTAGCGTCTCTTCAAATTGGAGTAATTTGACTGCCAACGCTCGCTCTTTGTCGTTCGTGATGACAATCTTGCCTGTTAGCGTGTCAGGATTTACCCCTGATTTGGCAAAAATAGAACGCACACGGGTGTAAGCGTACTGCATATACGGGGCGGTGTTGCCTTCAAAGTTGAGCATACTGTCCCAGTCAAACACATAGTCGGTCGTGCGGTGTTTGGATAGGTCGGCATATTTGACCGCCCCAATGGCGACAGCGTCAATGAGTGCCGCCCGTTCATCGGCACTGACGTCTGGGTTTTTGCTGTCTATCAAGACGGTGGCACGGGCAACCGCTTCATCAAGCAGGTCGGCAAGTTTGACTGTGTCCCCTGTGCGAGTTTTGAACGGTTTGCCGTCTTTACCGAGCATCATGCCAAAATTGTGATGTTCTAATTTAAAGTCATCGGGTACAAATCCGCCAAGCCGTGCAATCGCCCACGCCTGTGCCATGTGCTGAGCTTGGCGGGTGTCGGAATAGACAATGGCACGGTCAGCGTGCAAGGTGTGATAGCGATAGCTTGCGGCGGCGATGTCGGTGGTTGTGTACAAAAATCCGCCGTCTTTTTTCTGAATGATGACCCCTAAGGGTTCGCCTTCTTTGTTTTTAAATTCAGGCAGATACACCACAGTTGCCCCGTCATCTTCTACCGCCACGCCTTTTTCTTTTAGGGTTTTGACGATGTCAGGGAGCATGGGATTATATAGGCTCTCGCCCATGATGTCTTTGTCGGTTAGGGTTACGTTTAGGCGCTCATAGCTGGCTTGGTTTTGGTTCATGGTGATGGCAACCAGTTTTTGCCACATGGCAAGACAATATTCATCGCCACTTTGGAGTTTGACCACATAGCCACGAGCTTTTTTGGCAAAATCTTCATCGCCATCATAAGTGGCTTTGGCATCACGGTAAAAGGCTTCTAAGTCAGATAATGCCAAATCGGACGCATTTTCGTTTTGCATTTTTTCAAGATAAGCAATGAGCATACCAAACTGCGTCCCCCAGTCGCCCACATGGTTGGCACGAATGACGGTGTTACCCAAAAATTCCAGCACACGCACCGTACTGTCGCCAATGATGGTAGAACGCAAATGCCCCACGTGCATCTCTTTGGCAACGTTTGGTGATGAATAATCAATCACGACCGTTTCGGTGTCGTCTGATGTGATGCCCAGACGCTCAGACGTGCGTGCGGTATGGGCTGACTGTGCCAAAAAGTCTTTATCAAGAAAGATGTTGATAAAGCCTGGTCCTGCGATTTCTAATTTTTCGGCAATGCCATGTAAGGCTTGGCTATTTGTCAAATCATCAAGTACTTTTTGGGCAAATTCTCGTGGGTTGGTGCCAAGTTTTTTGGCAACACCCATCACGCCATTGGCTTGGTAGTCGCCAAATTGGGGCTTGCTTGATTGCTTGATGATAGGGTCGGTATCTGTGTCCGCCCCTGCGTTTATCATGGCGGTTTGTAGGTGGGTGTGAAGCAAGGCAGAAATGTTCATGATGGCTCTTAAAATGTTATTAAAACGGATTATTATACTAAAAATATGGCACATTGGGGGAAAAATCCCCCGCAATCCATCACTATTTCAAAAATAGCTCATAACCTGCATTATCATTGATTTGCTCGCACGCATAGCCGATTTCGTTTAAGGCATCCATGATTTTTCGTCCGCTGGTGGGGGTGGCTTGCAATCCCGCCAAAATCCGACCTTCGGCAGCCCCGTGGTTACGGTAATGAAATAGTGTAATGTTAAAATCTTGACCCAATTTTTCCAAAAAGTTTAACAATGCACCTGGTCTTTCAGGAAACATGACCCGAAAAATCTTTTCGTGAGCGATGTTTGCATGACCGCCTATCAAATAACGAATGTGGGTTTTAGCAACTTCATCATCGGTTAAATCATGGGCAAGATAACCATCGGTGGCGAGTTTGTTTTTGATGATGTGGCGTTCTTGTTGTCCGTCTTTTAAGCCGATGCCTACAAAAATGCTGGCTAATTGACCGCTTTTGGGTGATGACGGTGATTTGGCACGGTAGTTAAATTCGGTGATGTTTCTCCCTTGTAAACTTCGGCAGAAATTTAAAAATGCTCCTGTCTCTTCGGGAATTTGTACCGCAAAAATCGCCTCTTTGTTCTCGCCAATCTCGGTGCGTTCGGCAATATAACGCAAGCGGTCAAAGTTCATGTTTGCACCACTTACAATTGCCACGCAGTTTTTGCCTGTTAAGTTATGCTGTTGCACATATTTTTTTAACCCTGCCAATGCCAATGCCCCAGACGGCTCAACGATGTGGCGGTTTTCTTCAAAGATGTCTTTAACGGACGCACAAATCTCATCATTACTGCACGTGATGACATCATCAATGACCTTGCCTTGTCCGTTAGATTTGGTTAAATTGGCGATGTTAAAGAGGATTTGTCCGATTTGGGCGACTGCCACACCATCGGCAAATAGACCAACTTGTGGTAGGCGAGTACGCTTCCCATCTTTTAGGGCGACTTTTAGGCAAGCTGAGCCTTCGGATTCTACGGCAATGACTTTAACGTGGGGGGCAACTTCCCCCAAAAATGATGCAATCCCTGCCACCAGACCACCGCCCCCGACAGGCACAAAGACATATTCCATCTCTCGCCAGTCTTGCGACAGCTCCAATGCCACCGTGCCTTGCCCTGCAATCACAAGTGTATCATCATAGGGGGCAATGTACGTCATACCATCCTTTTGCGACTTTTCAATGGCAAAACGGTTGGCTTCATCAAAGCTGTCGCCATGTAAATGTACTGTACCACCAAAGGCTTTGACCGCTTGTACCTTAATGTCGGGTGTGGTTTTGGGCATTACAATTAAGTTATTGATTTTTAAGCGATTTGCTGAGTATGCCACCCCTTGTGCGTGGTTGCCAGCAGACGCACAAATGATGCCTTTTGCTTTTTGTTCGTCCGAAAGCTGGCTAATTTTGTTGTACGCTCCACGCAGTTTAAAGCTAAACACAGGCTGTAAGTCTTCTCGTTTTAGGCGAATGTCATTGCCAAAACGGGCGGACAATTTTTCTGCTTTGTCAAGCGGGGTGCGGACAGCAACGTCATAGACGGTGGCGGTAATGATGGCACGGACATAGTCGGATAGGGTCATGGGTTTTCTCTTTTTTTACCAATCATGCGTTGTGGTTTGGGTTTTGTGGACTTTTTTGATGAGTTTGAATGCTTTGGTTTTTTCTTGCCAAAGATACATATTAAAGGTGTATTTTTCAAGATATTGATTGCTGTTGCCAACCTGCTCACTTTCGCAGTTACGAGCCACAAATAGCCGACTGTTTGGCAAAAAGACTACTGGTTCATTTTCCAAAGGATTATCAAATTCATGCACACAGCCAAAATCATAAGGCACGCCTTCACCAATGGGCAAACCATAGACCATGCCTGTGCGTTTGTCAATCATCGCTCCGCTGATACAGCTTGTGCCACAGCCCCACATACTGACCATGTAGTTACCGCCAAAATCTATCTTGCCATCAGCATGGGTTTGATTAAGGCGGGTTCTAAACATTCGCCAATCGCCCAGTTTTAAAGGGGCTTTTTTGCCTTGATAGACTTTAACGGCATAATCATCAAAATCATAACCTGCCACGTTGTCGGCATGGGCAAATGGCGTGCTTATGGCTAAAATGAAAAGACTGGCAAGTTTTATCATGGGCTTCATGGCAACTCTCCTTTATTATAAAAAATAAGATTGGCAGAACCAATCTTATTTTATGCATTTAGGCATCTAACTGTGCCATCACATCATCACTAAAATTGACGTTGGTATAAACTTCTTGCACATCGTCTAAATCTTCTAGCATATCAATCATTTTTAGTACACGTTGGGCATCGTCAATGTTGTCAATGTCAGCGGTGGTAGAAGGCGACATGGTAACTTCGGCATTGTCTGCTTTTAGTCCTGCATCTCCTAGTGCGTCCATGACTGCCCCAAAGTCGTTAGGTTCTGTGATGACGATTAGGCTTTCGCCGTCATTTTCAATGTCGCTTGCCCCTGCTTCTAGGGCAATTTCCATGACTTTATCTTCAAGTGAGACATCATTAAAAACAATCTCGCCACGTTTGGAGAACAGATACGCCACCGAGCCTGACGTGCCAAGATTGCCACCGTGCTTGCTAAACGCATGGCGAACTTCGCCAACGGTACGGTTTACATTGTCAGTCATGGTCTCAACGATGACTGCCACACCGCCCACGCCATAACCTTCGTAAGTAATCTCTTGGACGTTGTCGCCTTCTCCGCCCCCTTGCCCACGTTCAATGGCACGCTTAATCACGTCTTTGGTCATGTTGGCAGCATTGGCTTTTTCTAGGACGGCACGCAAGCGGGGATTGTTGGCAGGGTCTGGGTCGCCCCCTTTGCTGGCGGAGACGATTTCACGGATAATTTTGGTAAAGATTTTGCCTTTTGCGGCATCTTGTTTGGCTTTACGATGTTTGATGTTTGCCCATTTACTATGACCTGCCATAATACACCTTTAAATGAAAATAATAAAATGGGCTATTATACAAGGTTTGGGCAAATTTGCCAATATTTGCTATTTGCAATGCGTGCGATGATGTGTTTCTTGATATTCGGGCGAACCCATGTCAGGATAGCCTTGTGGAGTGCGTGGGGCTAAGGTGTGGCGGTAGCAATTTGGGTCGTAAGTGGGGTAAGTTTGAGGCGTGTGGCGTTCATTGTTAGAAAAATCCGCCATGTTCATGCAAGCGGTCAGGACAAGCGGTAGCATTAAGATGAAAATTTTCATGGTAAATCAAATGTGAAAAGTCTAAAACGCATCAATCATAACAAGAATTTTGTAAAAACACTACCCCAAACCCCAACTTTATTATAAAATAGCCAAAAAATCACTTTGCCATCACATGAAACTGCCACATCGTAAAAAAAAGCCCGCCCTTGCCGAACGCATTCATATCATCATTGAGGGCACAGACACGCCTGCAGGTAAGTTTTTTGATGTGGTGCTACTGGTTGCCATCATTTTGAGTGTGGCGGTGGTCATGTTAGACAGTGTGCTGTACTGGCGACTTCGTTTTAAGGAGCTACTTGTCTATGCTGAATGGTTTTTTACCATTTTATTTACCATTGAATACGCCCTAAGGCTGTATTCTGCCCCCAATCGCAAAGGCTATGTGTTCAGCTTTTTTGGTATCGTGGATTTATTAGCGTTATTGCCCAGCTATCTGAGTTTGCTATTTGTTGGTACACAGTATTTGCTTGTTGTGCGTATTTTAAGGATTTTGCGAATATTTCGCATATTTCGTCTCAATTCCTATTTACAGCAGGCGGGGTTTTTGGCGGCAGCATTTAAGACCAGTCAGCATAAAATCATCGTTTTTTTCTTGTCATTATTGCTACTGGTTACGATTTTTGGTTCTATCTTATATGTGGTGGAAGGTCCAGAAAATGGCTATACCAGCATTCCTCGCTCCATCTATTGGGCGGTCGTAACCTTGACCACAGTTGGCTATGGCGACATCTCTCCCAAAACCCCCATCGGTCAGACCATCGCAAGTATGGTGATGATAACAGGTTATGCCATCATCGCCGTGCCAACTGGGATTTTTACCGCTGAGCTGACCCGCACCATGCGACCACAACTTCACCCCATTACTTGTCCAAATTGTGGCAAATTTGGTCATGCGTCCAACGCCAAATTTTGCGACCGATGTGGGCATGACTTGCACATCTGACAACAAAAAAGGGAGTAAAACCCCCTTTTTTTATGCTCATTATTTATTAAATTTTTTGGTGGAGCGTCTTTGGCGTTCTTGGTACTGTTGCTCACGGCGTTGTTTTGATGGCAGGGCTTTTTTGTGGATACGAGCTTGTTTTTCTTTGGTGTGCGTGGTAAGACCTGTGCCAAATTTGGGACGTATGCCGACCAATTCGCCAAGTTTGCCGATGTCTTTGGCATCAAGCTCAATAAATCTGCCTGTTTTTAGCTCTTTGGGCAGAATAACCGAACCGTAGCGAGTGCGGATAAGGCGTGAGACTTTTAGGTCTTGGGATTCAAACATTCGGCGAACTTCACGTTTGCGACCTTCTTTTAGGTTGACGTGATACCATCGGTTTACGCCTGTACCGCCACCGTCTTTGATGTCATCAAATTTTGCCATGCCATCATCAAGCTCCACGCCATGTGTCAGGCGATGGGCTATCTCGGGAGTAACTTCGCCAAGCACTCGCACGGCATATTCTCGCACCACTTGTGATGATGGGTGCATGAGTCTGTGAGCAAGGTTACCATCGTTGGTGAACAAAAGCAGTCCTGATGAGTTGATGTCTAGCCTACCAACCATAATCCATCTGTCGCCTGTCAGTTTGGGCAGGCGGTCAAAGACGGTGGGGCGACCTTCGGGGTCTGATGTGGAACAAATCTCGCCTTCGGGTTTGTAATAGGCGATGACACGGCGACGTTTTTCACGTTCAGCTTGGGTACGCACAAGCCTGCCATCTATGCGTATCTCATCGGCGTGAGTGGCTCGCTCGCCAAGTGTGGCAATCTGTCCGTTGATGGAGACTCGCCCTTGTTTGATGATGTCTTCTAGCTGACGGCGTGAGCCCAATCCTGCGTTGGCTAGCAGTTTTTGGAGTTTGTCGCCTTGTGGGGTGTTGGTCATGGGTTATCCTGTCAATTAACATTTCACAATGTGGGAGCCTATTATAGCATGGATTGGATTTAAAAACGCCAATTTATCCAAAATCCATCACAGATTGGGCAAACTTGGTAAAGGCGGTAATTCGTCCAAACTGACCAGTCCAAAAGCGTCCAAAAATGCAGGCGTGGTGTATAATAGGGCAGGGCGACCGATGGTGTCTTTGTGTCCTTTTTCCATAATCCAGCCTTTATCAAAAAGCTGTCTTAACAGATGGCTTGATACCGACACGCCCCGTATTTGTTCTATGTCTGTGCGGGTAACGGGCTGTTTATAGGCGATGATACTCAATGTTTCAAGCAAGGCCTGCGACAGCGTCTCTGTGCGTTCAGGAAAAACGCCATTGATAAGGGGGCTGTACTCATCACGGATTTGTAAGCGGTAGCCTGTGGCGGTCTTGTTTAGGCGTAATACCCCTTGTGTTAGGCGTTCTTGGAGCATGATAATCGCCGTATTTAGCTCATCATCGGTCAAATCAAGTGTCTTTTTTAAATATTTATCGTCCAACGGCACAAGGCTTGCGTGCAGTAGCACTTCTATTTGACGGCTGTGGTGTTGATGGCGGTCATGTTGTTTTAAAAATTCATTCATGCAAGTTATCCAAAAAGTCCATCGGTTCTAGGTTTTGATAAAATCCCCACATAAGACACACAAAATAGCCCAAACGCCACTATCCACAAAAGCTGTGATAATAACATGAGTGTCATATAATCATCATTAAAAAAGATGGGTAGCACCACCCGAAATGTCGCACAAAGTAGCATGATGATAAACATGGCACACACGGTGGCAGGTGGTCTGTGAATGTTGCGTCCTGTGTGTCCCAAAGACACCCGAGCCATCATGGCAAGGGTCATCATGCCAATGCCAAATAATGCCAAGCCATGCAGTCCCAGCGAGTGCAGATTGACCGATGTTAAAATGTTAAACTGTGTGGCAATCGGATATGCCACAAACAGCCCCAAGCTCATCGTCATGCCAAAAAAGGCAAGAACCAACGACCACAAAAGGGGCTTTTGCCAAATGCCGTGATGATACCAGTTGTGCAGGCGAGCAAGGTTGGCGATGACACAAATCAAAGCAAAAATCCCTGCCAAAATGGGCAGTTTGACAAACAAATCAAAGACGATAAACCCAAAAAAGCCCACCAGATTGGCTTTGTCTAACAGGGCGGAGTTTTTTTGCTCTGTGTTTGTGCCGTTGGGTTTGCCATCATTATCCACGCTTACGCCTTTGGCGATAAAAAAGGGCAACACACGCCGAGCGATGGTAAATACCACCCCGATAACCAAATACAGTGCCGAATATAGTGCCAATTGTTGTGCCACCAAATTATCCAAAAGTACCCCAACATAAAATGCCAAATGAGCGATGAATAATAGGACTAATTTGGCAACGATGCCGATTTGGCGTTTTTGGCGGACAGCCCACACCGCCCCAATGATGGCAAAAGAAGTCATGCCCCAAAAGATGACATCAAGCACAAACGCCGCCATCAGCATGGCAATACTGGGGACGGCGTGTAGCCCAAGCCATAAAAATCGTGCCATAGCCCACACCCCAAAGATTGCTCCTAAGTGCCACCCATAAGGCATGGGTTGATTTGTCCATGTTTTGACCGCTGTCAATAAAAAGCCTGCAATTACCGCCAACGCATAGCCAAATACCATCTCATGACCGTGCCAATAAAAGGGTGTGAGCTTGCCATTAAAAGGGGCAAATCCTTGTAATACTGCCAGCCATAAAATCATGCTGACCACAGCAAATATCGCCGACCCCACAAAAAATATGCGAAATCCTAAGTTTAAAATGGGGTGGGGCGATGTGGGGCGGGGGGCGGTATTTTGGATATTCATTAACATGACAAACAGTTTTATTAAAAAAGAGCCTATATGATACGCTTTTTTGGGGGGTTTGACAATTTAGCCAGCAGGGGTATTTGTTGTATTTGCGTTTATCCATCAAAAGGTTAGCACAGTTGGGCGGTTTTTGGTAAAATAGACAGTTTTAGAATGGCTATTAACCATGAAAACACCGCTACTGACTGCTGATTTTGATTATCATTTGCCTGATGAGCTGATTGCTCGTTATCCGCTTGCTGTGCGGTCAAGCTCTCGGCTGTTGCACGTGTTGGGTGATACAGTTGCTGATCTAAATTTTGCCGATTTGCCTGATTTATTAAACGAAGGCGATTTGCTTGTCCTAAATGACACCAAAGTGATGAAAGCTCGCCTGTTCGGGGTTAAGGACACAGGCGGGGCGGTGGAAGTCTTGATAGAACGCATTATTGACCATGAAAATAACATCGCTCATTGCCATGTGCGGTCTAGCCGTGCCTTAAAGGTTGGACAAAAGATCAGCTTGGCAAATGGGAGCATGAGTGCAAGTATGTGTGGACGGGCGGAAAATTTGTTTGTTTTAAAGTTTGATGCACCGATTTTGGCGGATTTGGAACGTTACGGACAAATGCCCATTCCGCCATATTTTGACCGACAAGCAGACGACACGGACGATACTCGCTATCAGACGGTGTTTCATGACCCTGCCAAAGAGGCCAGCGTGGCATCACCCACCGCCAGTTTGCATTTTGATGATAAAATCTTGCAAGAGCTTGCCGATAAAGGGGTGCAGATTGCTTTTGTAACTTTGCACGTGGGGGCAGGCACGTTTGCCCCCGTTAAGGTGGACGACCTATCTGACCACATCATGCACGCCGAATACGCTCATCTGCCCCAAGCCACCGCTGATAAAATCAATACCACAAAGGCAAATGGCGGACAAGTCATCGCTGTGGGAACGACCGTAACTCGCACGTTAGAGACCGCCCATTTGCACCGTGTGGACGGACGATTAACTGAATTTAGTGGCGACACACGGATTTTTATTTATCCGCCTTATGAATTTGGCGTGGTGGATAGGCTTATTACCAATTTTCATTTGCCAAAATCCACCCTGCTCATGCTGGTTTCTGCCTTTGCAGGCGTGGATAACATCAAAAACGCCTATGCCCATGCCATCGCCCAAAATTACCGCTTTTTTAGTTATGGTGATGCCATGCTATTAGATAAAGGCTAGGTGGGTCATTCTTTATTTGGTTTGGTTTCTAGCCCGTGAGTTAAACCGTTAATGTCTGCCCCGTTTAACCCGATTTCTTTTAAGAGACTGTCCACAAGTGGGGCTTGGCTGCGATACCGCAAGGCAGAATTGACCATTTGGTCGGCAAGGTTGGTATTGCCTGTTGGTTCGGCACTCTCGCCACTTGCTCCAAAACCGCCCAAGCCACCCACCTGCAAAATCTTAATGTCATCAATGTTTTCCATCGGCTTGACACTTTCACGGATAATTTCAGGTAAGTGTTTGAGTAGAGCAAGACGAATTTGCATTTCAATCTGCTCACTTGACAGCACATTGGATGCTTCATTGACCGCTTTTGTGCCGTCTGCGTCCACTTGATATTGACGCTCTTTGGCTTCGGCAAGCAGAATCTGGGCATCCGCTTCCCCTTTGGCTTGCAGGCGTAATTTCTCTGCTTCGGCTTCGGCACCGATACGTACCGCTTCGGCCTGGTCAATGGACGCTTGTTTTTGGGCTTCGGCAGCAATTGTGATGGCAATCGCATCTTTTTGAGCAAGTTCGGTAGCAGAGATTAGCTCCACCGCTTTGGCTCGCTCGGCTCGCTCGGTCTCACGCACTGTAATCACGCTTTCTTCTTCTTTGACCGCTGCCGCTCGTGCCTTATCTGCTAGGGCTTTGGCTTCGGATTCGGCACGGGATTTTTCGGCAACGGCAATGGCACGGTCTTGCTCGGCAAGCTCAATCGCCTTTTTGCGTTCTACTTCGGCTTGCTCAATGCGTTGCTCTTTTTGGATTTTTTCGTTTTCAATGTCTCGCTCGGCTAGGATTTTTTTCAAATCCACTTCCCGTTTGGCGGCGATTTGGGCTTCTTCGGCTTCACGGTGCTTCATTGCTTCTTGACTGGCAATTTCGGTGGTCTGCTCGGCACGGCGAACGGCAATCTCACGCTCTTGCTCGGCTTTGCGAATCTCAATTTCACGCTCTTGTTCTAGTTTGGCGTATTCTTCTTCACGTAAGATTTGCAGGCGGGTGCGTTCGGCTTCTAGGTTTTTGGTTTTAATCGCAAGGTCGGTGTCTTGCTCAATGTCGTTACGCTTTTTACGGCGAATCTCAATGGTTTCGGTAAGCCGTGTCAAACCCTCAGCATCAAAGGCGTTTTGGGGGTTAAAATACTCAAATCCTGTCTGGTCAAGCCCTGTCAGCGACACCGTTTCAAGCTCCAAGCCGTTTTTGAACAAATCTTCTGAAACAACCTGCTGAACTTTTTGGACAAAATCCACCCGCTTTTCGTGGAGTTCTTCCATTGCCATTTCGGCAGCAACGGCACGAAGGCTATCCACAAATTTACCCTCCACCAAGTCTTTTAAATCCTGTGGCGACATCGTTTTCATGCCAAGCGTTTGGGCGGCTGTGGCAATGGATTCGGCAGTGGGTTTGACACGTACATAAAATTCAGCCGTTACGTCCACACGCATACGGTCTTTGGTGATGAGTGCCTGCTCGGATGCACGGCGTACTTCAAGACGAAGTGTGTTCATATTGACAGGGATAACCTCGTGCAAGACAGGCAGGACAATCGCACCGCCATTGACGATGACTTTTTCGCCACCAAATCCTGTCCGCACAAAGGATACCTCTTTGCTGGCACGGCGATACAGGCGGGTTAAAATCAAGCCCAGCACGACTAGGGCAACTAAAATAATGCCTGCGGTGATAAGAATTGAGATTAGGTTCATAGGGTTTTCCTTATGTGTTTAGTTCTTTTGACATGAGTTGTCGTAACAACTGGTTGGCACGAGTTTGATGGTCTTTGCCGTCTTTTTTTAGCCACGCTAAGACATCACTGTCTAGTCTTAGTGTAACTTGTTGTTTGGCTGGTTTGTATAATTTGAAATTGGCAATTTGAGCGGTCCGTTAATGGCGGAATGTTGTCATAATCAATCTCATCATCATGTATTGCTTTTAATGTCGCCAATTCATCGGCATCAACTGCTGTGCGTTTTAGGTCATCTAAGGATTTTTTAATCATTAACAAGCACCCCATTCACATTCTTTATCGCCCTAAAATGTACACCGTCTTGCGACACCAGTAGCACCGTCTCGCCTTGTGTTAAGGTCTCATCAGTATCGGCAAATACCATGACATAATGTGTCTGCCCGTGCGTGTCTTTAACTCGCACTTGGGCGGATTGATTAGCCGTGGCATTACCCAGTACAATCACACCCACACGTCCGATCCGATAAGCTCTTTATTGATGAATAAATTTTTTACAAAAAATGATTGTTTTTTGTGCAATCTATTGCCATAATAAACATTAAGCCATTTTAACATACTTTTTAAGTTAAGTTGAGAGAGAGTTTGCTATGATGAATGGTTACTATTATAATATCAAAGGATTTTTTGATAAACAAGTGGTAAATGGTGTGGGAGATAAAAATGATGTTTATATTTTTGACACAAAAACCATTAAGGGTGTTTATATGAATTTAAGAAAATTAAGTTTAAAATACCCAGATTTTGTAATTAAAGGTAAGACTGTCTATGGTGAGAGTTCTGCTTATATGACCAATGGCATAGATTATGAACTTAGTCGGGAAATGTTTGCTATTGCCTCTGTTCTTAAACGTAATAAGGTTGCTTATGGTATTGATAGTGCACCTGCCAGAGAATTTGCAAAAGCCATACCCATAAAAAGAAATGGCACTAAGATGCAGTTAGCAGTTGGGGCAGTCATCAATGCTGAAATTGGTGGTAGGGATTATAGTAATGGTGCTACTCATTGGGACGGTATGGAGCAAGCAACCGCATTTCCTGCCAGTTTTAAGGGTGCAAGCAATGGTAAGTTTGAATCTCATCGTAATACTTGGGGGTGGGAAATCTCTCAGGAGCATTATGACAAGTGGCGACAGTTTATTGGAGCTAAGTTTGTGGATGCTGGAAGAATTCATCCAGCGACTGTGGGTCGTAATAAAGGTAAGATAAGAGCAAAATCAACTGCTGTTTACAAGGGAACAATATTTTGGAAGGTAACATAATGAAAAGATTGATTATAATTGGGTTATTGTCTTTATGTCAGCTGTCCTGCGTATATTCACAGTCGCTTAATCCTGTTTGTGTAGAAGTGGTAGAAAATCGTGTGGCTGATAATATTAGGCAAACTTACTACTTAAAAAACGACCATCAAAATGTTTATTTCTGTTCAGATGACATAAAAGACTGTGTGTTAAAGGTAACAAATACTGCCCCAACAGAGCCTTATGATGGCGATGTTTATTGGTCATTTATATTTGGTCATCATATTGATGAGTTGAGTGAACTTGGGTTGGATTTTGACATCAATCGTTTTGCTGTTAATTATGCTCATAGTTTATGGTTGGTAATTTCTGTGGCTAAGGACGAGTTGAATTATCCCATGAGTTTTCATGATGATTTATTGATTATTGATTTTCCAAAAGACAGGTATCATGAAATTGGAGCTTATCCTAAGGGTATGTTGAGACCGATTGAGCATATATTTATCCAAGAAAAAATTACCAAAGCAATTATTAAGAAACATCAAGGAAAAGTTGTTGAAGCAACTTTTACTACTGATAAAGATGAACACTTTCAATACCGACTTTCTTATCACAGCAATAAGTTGGTAAAATCCGAAATTTTGTTTCAAAAATCTATACAAGATGATTGGCAGACAGATGTTTTTGAAAATTATCACTATATTCAATGCCCATCATCTTAATTCATCAATCAATAAGCATCTCTTTTATATTCTTTATCGCCCTAAAATGTACACCATCTTGCGATACCAGTAGCACCGTCTCGCCTTGTGTTAAGGTCTCATCAGTATCGGCAAATGCCATCACATAATGCGTCTGCCCGTGTGTGTCTTTGACTTTGATTTCTGCCTTTTTATCCATTGTCGCCGTGCCGACCGTAATCACGCCCACCCGCCCGACAAGCTCGCTTTGATTGATGGCACTCGTTTCATCTTTGGGTAGGATTTTATATAGTCCTTTGGCACACAGTCTCACAATGGGCAAACTTAAAAACCACACCACAATCACGGCAATGATTTTTGGCAAATAAAATCCCAACAGAGCATATACAACCGACTGAAAAATAAATCCCGTCAATCCAAATACCGCCAAAAACACCACCATAAGCATAAGTAGCGGTATTTTACCAACATATAGCCAGCTTAAAAAACGGATAAATACGCCCGTATCCACACTCGGACTATCAATGCCAATCTCAGCGTGAGCCTCTGTCAAACTGTCGGGCAAAAATCCGTCCACCCAATCATTTGCCCCGCCAATCATCAATGCCACAATTTCTAGGATAAATAACAAAAACATCAGCGTAATTGCCACACCGAATATAAAGTTTTGGGGTGCAAATATTAAATCAAGCATGATTATCCTTAATAATGATAAATGATTTTTTACATTAAGTTCTATTTCATTTTTAATTGTGCCAACCGCTCGGCAATGCGGTTATTTCTGGCAAGTTCTTCAAGCTCTTTTAGTCCTTGTGCGTTGGTGTTATTGCCTGTGCTGTGTGTCATACCTGTTTGACGGCTCATGGTGCGGTCAAAGGCACTGGATGCTTTGTCGGCTCGTTTGGCGATTTTGTCAAGACTGCTTGCACCAACCGTCTGCCCATTTGCACCGCTTGTCGCTACCGTCTGCTGATATTGCTCAATGGCTAGGCTTATCTCACGACGTTTGGCTTGCAAGGCGATGATAAAGCCTTCTAGCTCCTTTTCTTTGTCGGTGCAGTCGGCAATGGTATTTTCAAGCACAGGAATGCGGGCTTCAATGTCCAACTGCTCGGCAATGCCTGCCTGTGCCAAATCATCACGCCCTGCTTGTATGGCGGTTGCAATGGGGTCATTTAGGCTTTCATGGCGGGTGTTTTCGTCATTGAGTTTTTTGCTGGCTAGGTGCTTTTGAGCAACAACTTTGCCAAGCTCGCCACGCACTTCATCAATTGCCTTATCAAGCTCTCGTAAGTTTTCGTTAAAGGCAAGCATGGGGGCTAGGTCTTCGGCTTTGTCTAGCATGGCATGAAATCCGCCACTGACTAGGCGACCGACACGGTAGGATAGGGTTTCGCTCATGATTTTTTCCTTATTGGTTGGGTTGGGTGTTGGATTGGCTGTTTTGATTGTTTTGATAAATTAAATTCGCCAATCGTAACGTATTATCCAGCTCATCTAGCACGCCATCATCATAGCCTGCCCCTTTGCCTGTAATGGCAAGCTGTAATATGCTGTCCATTAAGCGAACCACCCGCCACATGACTTGCTTTTCAAACGCCATCAAGGCGGATTTGTCGCCATTTTTAGGGTAGTCTGCCATCATGGTTGCCATCAAATCGGGCAACATCTCAAAAATCCTAGCCACAATGTGTGAATGCACGCCAAGCTCCTTTTCTAGCGTTAAAATCTCATGGCGAGCGGTACAAAGTTGTTGCTCGGCAAGCGATAAGCTGGTTTCGTAGTCTTGTCCTTGTAAGTGCAAGGTGCGTGCTTGGCTTAGTAGTTCACGGATTTTATCAGACGGTGTGTTTGCCCCGTTTATCTGTAAATTAGCAATAAAATCAGCATCTTGTTGACTGATGCGTACACTAATAGGTACTCGGCTGTGGCTTGGCATGGCTCATTACATTTGTATTCATTTACATACAAATGTAATATATCGTGGACAGTTTGTCAAGCATTTTTGAGAAAATTGTTGTTTGGTGGATTTCTAAATCAAAACTGCTATAATAATCATTCTTTTATAATGGAGCAACCTTGTGAAAACCTTAGGGGTTTTGGGTGGAATGTCGCCTGCCAGCACCGCCACTTATTATCAAGTCATCAATGATGCCATCAATCATGCCAAAGGAGCAAACATCACTGCCCCTGTTATAGTGTATAGCGTTGATTTTCAAAAGATTGTTGATTGCCAAAAATCAGGCGATTGGGAGACGGCAGGTGAGATTTTGGCGGACATGGCGGTCAAATTACAATCTATCGGAGCGGACGGTATTTTGCTTGCCACCAACACCATGCACAAGGTTGCCCCTGTCATCATTTAGGCGATAGACGTGCCATTTTTGAGTATCATTGATGTCACCGCCCACGCCATTTGTGCCAAAGGTTTGGATAAAGTGGCATTCTTGGGACGGCGTTTGTCATGGAGCAGGATTTTTATAAAAATGGGCTTGGCAGGTTTTGGCATTGATTGCCTTGTGCCTAGCGACGAACGGGCGGACATTCATCGCATTATTTTTGATGAATTGTGTGTGGGTGCGATAAAAGACAGCTCAAAACAAACTTATCTTGATATCATCAACCGCTTAAAAGAACAAGGAGCAAAAGGCGTGATTTTGGGGTGTACCGAAATCGGTTTACTTGTCGGTCAAGATGATTTGGATTTGCCTGCATTTGATACGGCATATTTACACGCACAAATGGCGGTGGATTTTATTTTAAAAAATTAGGGCAAACGATGAGTTGCCCTTTTTTTGGAGTGTGTTTAATCACTCTTCATCAAGTAAGTCTTTTTCTCGTGCCACCGTCAAAAGATTGGTGGAACGATTGCCTGTACGGCAAAAGATGTGCAGTGGGCGTTCGGTGTCATTAAAAAAATCAGCAAAGGCTTGCACGTGACCCATGTCCATCATGCCGCCTGAAAAGGCGATTTGCTTATAAGCAATGCCATGAGCTTGGCACGCCTGTTCTATCTCGGCTGATGTTGGCTGACCCACTTCTTCATGATCTGGGCGGTTATTGACCACTGTTTTTACGCCCATGCGAGCAAGCTCATCAACATCGGTAGGGCTAATCTGACCTGAAATGGTGATACGAAATTCGGGGGCGATGTCGCTCATAAATTTTCCTATTAAAAGTATTAAAAATCAAAAGACATATTACCTGTTTTTGGGTCATTTGGCAAATGGATTTTTGGGATAATTTTGTTATAATAATACCTATTTTTTGAGAAAAAACCATGACTGACATTGACCACCACAGCCAAATCGCCCGCACTCTACACGCTACTTGCCACGCCCATGCCATCACGCCACTACACGCCATAGAAAGTGGCAGTCGGGCATGGGGTTTTGCCAGTTTTGACAGTGATTTTGATGTGCGACTCATTTATCATCATACGCCAGATTGGTATTTGCAAATTTATGACGGTAAGGACACTTTTGAATTTATCAATCATGACTTATTTGATGTGCCGTTTGATATTGGTGGTTGGGACATTAAAAAAGTGTTGGTGCATATTCATAAATCTAATGCCGTGATTTTTGAATGGTTAAATTCGCCCATAATTTATCACAGTAATGATGATTTTGTACAATCATTAAAAAAAATTCAATCCGAATTTTTTAATCCCAAAACGGTATATCACCATTATCAAGGCATGGCAAAAAAGGCAAATGGGAACTTGGATTTGACCTGCCCCATAAAACTAAAAAAATGGTGCTACATTATTCGTGCATTACTTGCAAGTCTATGGATAAAAGAATACCAATCCATACCTCCTGTATGTATGAATAAGATGTTTAATTTATTAACCAATGATGATGTTGATGAATTAAATTACATCATCAGTTTAAAACAATCTTATGATGAAAGTTATCCATATCAACTGCCAAAATCCATGCAAAAATTAACACAACATCTTTGGCAAAACACCCAACATTTAACTTTTAATAAAAAAACAAAAGGCGATGTTGGTGTGTTAAATGACTTATTTAGAAAAATTGTTTTAAAAACCATATAAAAATTCACGAGAAACCCCCATGATAACCATTGATTATCTAAAAGCCAACAATTTGATTTTATTAGAATGTGTCTCGGGCAGTCGTGCCTATGGATTAGACATGCCATCATCAGACACTGACATCAAGGGCGTATTTTATCTGCCAAAACCCTATTATTATGGTTTGCATGATGATTATGTACCACAGATAAGTAATGAGACGAATGATGTGGTGTATTATGAGCTTGGGCGATTTGTGGATTTGTTATTACAAAATAATCCCAACATGATGGAGTTGCTTGCTACGCCAGACGATATGATATTATACAAGTACCCGATGATGAATGGTTTTAATCCTGATTGGTTTGTCTCAAAGCTGTGCCAAAAAACCTTTGCAGGATTTGCCAACAGTCAAATAAAAAAATCTCGTGGATTAAATAAAAAAATCGTTAATCCCATGAGTAAGAATAAAAAGAGCCTATTGGAATTTTGTGTGGTATTTGATGGTCAAAAAAGCGTAGATTTAATAGATTGGCTAAATAAACGCAATCTTACCCAATCACAAATCGGCTTATCTAAAATGCCCCATGCCAATCATATGTATGCAATGTTTGTGGGCGATGATTATCGTGGTATTATTCATGATAACAGCCAAGATGTCTTATTAAGCCCTGTCCCAAAAGGTGTATCTCCCGTTGCTTATCTGTCCTTTAATCAAATGGGATATAGCAAATATTGTCAAGATTATAAAGAATATTGGGATTGGGTGGAAAAACGCAATGATGAGCGGTATCAGTCCACAATGACACATGGTAAAGGCTATGATACCAAAAATATCATGCATACTTTTCGGTTATTGTATACTGCCTTAGATATTGCCAAAATGGGGAAAGTGATTGTTAAGCGGGATAATCGTGATGAGCTTTTGGCAATCAAAGCAGGGCAATTTGAGTATGATGATTTATTGCAAAAAGCAGATGATTTGATGAAAGAAGTAGAATTGGCATTTAATCAAAGCGATTTACCGCAAATGCCCAATATGGAATGTGTGCTACGAACGCTGATTGAAATCCGAGAGCAATTATATTGCTAATTTGCTAAAATTTGTAAATATTGCTATAATAGTTGTTTATTTTTATTTTGATAATTTTCATGAAATTCACCCTGCACAAAACCGACAAAAACACCCGAGCCCGTCGTGGCATGGTACATCTGGCTCATGGCGATGTCGCCACCCCCGCTTTTATGCCTGTAGGAACGTATGGTACGGTCAAGGGTATGCTCCCACGAGACATTCACGCCATTGGGGCGGACATCATTTTGGGCAATACCTTTCATCTGTGGCTACGCCCCACCACGAGTGTGATTGATGAATTTGGCGGATTGCACGATTTTATCGGTTGGGATAAGCCGATTTTGACCGATTCGGGTGGGTTTCAGGTATTTAGTCTGGGTGCGATGAGAAAAATCACCGAAGAAGGCGTGCATTTTCGCTCACCTGTGGACGGTTCAAAGGTGTTTTTGTCGCCTGAGATTTCCATGCAAATTCAAAAATCCCTAAATTCCGACATCGTTATGCAGTTTGACGAATGCACGCCTTATCCTGCCACGCACGCAGAAGCAAAAACATCGCTTGAATTGTCGCTTCGCTGGGGTCAGCGGTGTCTTGATGAACATCACAAACTGGGCAACAAAAACGCTCTGTTTGGTATTGTGCAAGGCAGTATGTACGAAGATTTGCGCATGCAGTCTTTGACTGCCTTGACCGAAATGCCCTTTGATGGTTATGCCATTGGTGGGTTGTCGGTGGGTGAACCAAAAGATGAGATGATAAAGGTGCTAAACTACCTGCCAAGCCGTATGCCGTCTGATAAACCACGTTATCTGATGGGGGTGGGTACGCCATCTGACATCATAGAGGCGGTCAGACGGGGCGTGGATATGTTTGACTGTGTCATGCCGACCCGTAACGCTCGTAATGGACATCTGTTTACCAGTACAGGGGCGGTCAAGATTAAAAACGCCGTTCATCGCTTTGACAAAAATCCCTTAGACAACGAATGTGATTGCCATACTTGCCAAAATTTTAGCCGTGCCTATTTACACCATTTGCACAAATGTGGCGAAATGCTCTCAGCACAGCTTGCCACCATTCACAATCTGCGTTATTATCAAAATCTCATGAAAGGCATTCGTCAAAGCCTAGAAAATGACACCTTTGATGAATTTGTGGCACAGTTTTATGCCAAGCAAGGACAAAGTGTCCCGAGTTTGACGTTAATTTAATGGGGGTAGTGATGATTTATGTAATTTCTGCACTTGTTTATGTGATTGTCTTGTTGTCAGGGCTTTATGTGGCAAAAACCCGCCCCGTCAAATGTGAGCGGGTCATCGTTAAGTTGTGCTTTGTGGGTTTTGTTTTGCAACTGATGGTAAATTATCTGTTTTGGGGCAGTGGGGCGAGCAATTTTAACCCATTAGCCATGATAGTAGGGGCTGAAAGAAGTGCGATTAACTTGATGTTTTTGGCACTTGTCAGCATTTTTTGTTATGCCAGTTTATTGACCATTTTATTTAAGGCAAAAGACTTTTATGAAGAATAAAATCTGCCACATTCATGGGCGGGGTATTTAAGGCGAGTGTGTGCTGTTGTGTTTTTGGTAGGTGGGCTTGTAAAAACACATCTCTGTCCATGAGTTTTGCTCCTAAGCTCATCAAGTGTGGATTTTTAAGCTGACAATCCACCATCTTAATGCCTGTCTTTTGGCAAAGTATCATCAGTCCCCAAAAGGCAATCTTTGATGCGTCTGTCTGATGATGAAACATACTCTCCCCGCAGAACATCGCCCCAAGCTGTAACCCATATAACCCACCTATCAGCTCTCCATCGGGCTTGTCCGCCCACACTTCTATGCTGACCGCCACGCCAAGCTCGTGCAATCTGTCGTAGGCGTGTATCATGTCGGCATTTATCCATGTGGCATTAGGGCGAGCATTGGCACAGGCGTGTATGACATCACAAAAGGTATGATTGGCAGTCAGTACCCATGATGATTTTTTGGCGGTGCGGATAAGGGATTTTTTGGGGCGAAAATCGCTTGGTGTGATGACACAGCGAACACTTGGGCTATACCAACAAATCGGCTCATCATCATACCAAGGAAACACTCCATTCATATACGCTCCGATGAGCGTGCTTGGGGTTAAATCTGCCCCCACTCCCACCAAATCATTACCCTTATCAAGGCGAGATACCATCGCCTTAAAATCATATTTACAGTCATGGGCAAGCTGTTTTATCACATTCATCGTATTTGTCCTAATCAAATGCCTTTATATTTTAAAATCAATCCCCATCAATCGTCCATCTTTATTTTGTTTTTTTGGAAGCATTATGCCAAACACCAATTACCGCCAACGCTTTTTTATTCAAGACTCGCCCGTGCGCGGTGATGTCGTTCGTCTAACGGACGCTTATTGTACGGTCATCGGTCAAAAAGACTATCCTGTCGCCTTAAAAGCCCTATTGGGTGAGCTGTTGGTGTCGGCAAGTCTTTTGATTAGCACCCTAAAAATAGACGGCAAACTCTCCATTCAGCTACAACACCCCGACCCTGATGCTCCCTTTCGCTTTGCGATGGCAGAGTGCGATACGTCTGGGGCAGTGCGGGCGCTGGCAGGATTTAAAAATCTAAGCGATGACGACCACGCCATTTGGCAAAATGCCCGTACCGCCAGTGATGCCTTTAAGCTCTTAGGTAAAGGCGTGTTGTTCATTAGCATACATCCACAGCAGGGCGAGAGCTATCAAGGCATCGTAGAGAAAGTGAGCGATGATTTGGGTGAGTGCTTAGCCCACTACCAAAAACAATCCGTCCAAATCCCCACGATTATCAAAATTGCCACCGATGAGAGCGGTGTCGGCGGACTGCTCATTCAGCTTTTGCCACAGTCTGATGACGACAAAGAAAACGACCCCGACTTGTGGGATAGAATGTCTGTGCTTGCCAACACCATCAAGGCGGACGAGCTGACGACCTTGCCTGCCGATGAGATTTTGTATCGCCTGTATCATGAAGAAAATGTGGTACTCCCTGAAAAAACCGCCCTGCATTTTGCGTGTACTTGCTCACTTCAAAAAAGCGAAGGGGCAATCGTCCAGCTTGGGCTTGATGAAGCCTTGCAAGTGGTGGACGCTCACGGTGGCACGCTCACGCTGGATTGTGGTTTTTGTGGCAAAGAGTATCGTTTTGATAAAGACAGTATTGAGCAGTTGTTTGCTTAATTTTAATGTCGCCCACTGTGCTATGTTTGCGGTGGGTTTTTTAACAAATAAACTGTAACCATGTCAATTCCCACCCACATGGACGGTAAAACCGCCGACATTGCCAAAGATGGCTTTTCGGTCATGTATGAGTTTTACCCAAAGTGTCCCAAAGATTACCCCATTTATCATGATTTTGATGGCGGCATGGTATCGTTACAGCATTTGCCCATTTTACCTGCCATTGCCGTAAAACCACCGACTTTAGGCGGTGGATATAAGGCAACTCCATAACCATGCTTACACAAAGATGGTATTTAGTGAGATGTATTTTGCTGTTCAATGTACTGGCGTATAATTTCAATTGGAGCACCACCACAACTGCCTGCAAAATAGCTAGGCGACCACAACGCATCGCCCATAATTGTTGCATGATAGACGGATATTCTTTCTTACGGAGCAAACGGCTAGAAACACCTTTTAAACTATTCACTAAACTAGAAATAGCCACTTAGGCGGATAAACCACCAATAAATGCACATGGTCGTTTTCACCATCAAACTCCACCAACTGAGCTTCAAACTTTGAGCAGACTTCCTCAAAAATGTCTTGCATATCGTCTAAAATCTCTTTGGTAAACACTTTTCTACGATATTTAGCCACAAAGACCAAATGTATATGCAGATTGTAAACAACGTGCCTACCACGTCTTAAATCGTTTGACATATAATTAGACCAACTGTAAAATAGAGAAATATAATTATATTTAGAACCATGAAAACACTCAAGTTACGCATACGAGATAAACACATAGACCAACTAAACCGCCTAAGCGGTTCGGTCAATTTTGTGTGGAACTATGTGAATGATTTAAGTGACAAATACCTGCAAAAGACGGGTAAATTCTTGAATGCTTACGACCTAAACGAATATACCAAAGGTAGCGGTGAATATTTAGGCTTGCACTCTCAAACCATTCAAGCCATCAATGAAACCCACGCCAAAAGCCGAAAACAATTTAAAAAGGCTAAATTATCATGGCGAACCAATAATCCTAAAGCCAAGAGAAAATCTTTATGTTGGATACCTTTTAAACAATCTGCCATTAAACACATTGCTACTCACCAAACAGGCAAAAAGGGCTTAAAATCAACCCTGCAACTAAGTCTAGCCAAAGGACAAAAGCTGGTCATTGACCTATGGGACAGCTACAACCTATCACTATATCAAATCAATACTTGCGACATTGTTCAAGACAGCCGTAATCGTTGGTATGTGTGTATTACCGTCAAAGATTATCCGAAACAATCGTGTGGAACAGGTAGTGTCGGCATAGACTTAGGTTTAAAAGACAGTGCAACTACTTCAAATGGCAAAAAACCACAAATCAAACAAACACAAGCATGGGCTGAAAAACTAGCCATCGCTCAGCGTGCTAAAAATAAGCAACGGATAAAGGCAATCCATGCCAAAATCAAACATACACGCCAAGACTTAATTCACAAATTCACCAGCCAATTGGTCAAGGATAATGCCCTAATCGTGGTAGGTAATGTCAAATCTAACCAATTCAACAGCAAAAAAGGCAAACTCGCCAAATCGGTTTACGATGCAGGTTGGTTTGAACTCAAACGACAACTGGAATATAAATGCAAGAATGCAGGTTGCCGTTTTGAAATCGTGAATGAGAAATACACTACCCAAACCTGCTCGTGCTGTGGCGATATGTCCAGCAGTCCGAAAGGTAGAGCAGGTTTGCGAATAAGAGAATGGACTTGTGCAAAGTGTGGCACACAGCATGATAGAGATATTAACGCCAGTAAGAACATTCTTGAGGTCGGGCTTGACCGTCTTGTAGAAGGAATCCCCTCGCTTAGGGGGGGAGGAAGTCAAAAAACTGCCGATGATTTAATAGGTCAATGTCCGCTTGTTTTAATTTAAAATTGCTTAATTCTTGTTTTTGGGCGTACGGATACATCAAAGCGGTGGGGTCATCATTATGGTCAAGATATAGGGCATGACCCAGCTCATGAGCCAGTGTCAGACGCAGTTCGTCCATATTGGCAAATTCATAGATGTTAATTTGGGTATGCCCGCCATGCGAAAACTCCCCTTTATGAAACTCTCTGGGCGTTAGGCGGGCGTTGGCGTGGTTGATGGTTTGATTTAGGTATTCGGTTTGTTCGTTAAAGCCGTCCACCGAGCGATTAAATTCATTTTGGGCGGATTGATGAGCTTTGATTCTGGCATTGAGTTGGTGCTGTTTGTTGATGAGTCTGTGGTATTTTTCGGTTAAAACTTGGCGTTCTTGGTCATTTGTGCTTTGGTTAAGCCGATTAACCGTTTGGCGATATTCGTCATGCCAAAGCGTTAATTCGGTTTCTAGGGCGTTAAATTGGGCGTTTAATTGTTTGCGTTGATTTTGGAGGTTATTAGCATTGATTTGATGATTGGCGTGCAAGGTTTCAATGTTTTGTTTGATGATTTGGCGAGTGTTGGTTTCTATTTGGCGTTCGTCATAAATCAGGTTAATGCTCATTTTGGCTTGGTCATCATAAACAAACCATTCACGACCCGTGCCATCATGCCAAATCATTACTGCTTCATGCGTGATTTGCCGAACCTGCTCATCGCTTAACCCAAAACGGGGATCTATCTGTCCAATACGATAACGTACCCGAGTGTCGGTGGGGTGGGCAAAGCGATGGGCTAGGCTATTATGGCGAGTTTGTGGTTCGGTGTGGGTTTGATAAGCAAAAAATCCAAGAACCATCAGCAAACTGATGATTAAAAAAGTACGAATGATTTTCATGAATGACGAAATAACCTGCCTAACATCAAATAAACATCACAACAAAAACCGCCAACAATCAAAACAGAGCATTGACGGTTTTATTAAGAACATCAGTTAATCCAACAGCTGAAAAAAATGTTCCCGATAATGTCTTAATTCACGAATAGAATCCCTGATGTCATCTAATGCCAAATGTGCATTGCCTTTTTGATAGCCACGAGCGACATCGGGTCGCCAACGATGGCACAGTTCTTTGATGCTGGATACGTCCAAGTTGCGATAGTGAAAATAGGCTTCTAGGGTGGGCATTTGCCGTGCCAAAAACCGTCTGTCTTGGCAAATGGAGTTGCCACACATGGGTGAGACTCCTTTATCTACCCATTTTGATAAAAATTCAATGGTTGCTTGCTCAGCGTCTGCCAGTGTTACTGTGCTACGGCGGACACGGTCGGTCAGCCCTGATGTGCGGTGCTGGCGGGTGCACCATTCGTCCATGCCGTTTAGCACCGTGTCAGGGACTTTGATGGCAAAGACAGGACCTTCGGCCAATATGTTTAAATTGTCGTCTGTTACGATGGTGGCAATCTCAATAATCTCATCTTTTTGGGTGTCAAGCCCTGTCATTTCAAGGTCTATCCAAATCAGGGCTTTTTTGGGTTTTTGGCTGGGTTTGGGGTGGGAGATGTGAATTTTACTCATAAGTGTTTCGTGTTGGTTATCAAATAAAAGGGCGGTCAAGCCTCATTTTAGCTAAAATGTTGGGGGGTTTCGTCATAGACATGGGCATGGTATTGTCGCATTTGGCGTTCCATAAAGCTGGCTATCCCTGCTTGTATCATGTGCTGACCGACAGCTTGCAAGGTTTCTTTGCCGAGCATTTCTTTTAATTTGTCAGCAAAATCAATGCTTACCCATACGTCATCACCACCCATTTCTTTTAGGACAAATACGCCGTTTTCTTGTTCTACAAATTCTAGCATGGCTTCTTTGGCGATGATTTTGTGCTGTTTTTGTGCTTTGGTATCTGGTGTGTTGCCTGCCAAAATCCAATCAGGGTCAAGACCCAACAGTTTGCCCAGTTTATTTGCTCCTGCCTTTGAAATGCCATATTTTGCCCAGCGAGACACGGTAGAGGCGGAAATGCCCAGTAATGTGGCGACATCGTCCATGCTCTGTCCTGACGCATCAAGCACACGTTGCAAGCTGGCGTGAATTTTGGTGGATTTGGTCATGCTTATTTCCTATAAATAAATCATTTTATGGGGATAATTTGAATATTTTCAACTCATCGCCAATATCTTAATTTGGCCATCATAAAAAGCAGTCCCACAAACATACCCAAATAATACGCCATGCGCACATCAAAACTGTCATCTCGGTATTTGATGGGCATACTGACAAGGGTGGTACAGCTTGGAATGATAAATAGGTACAGTACCCAATTTTCTAAGACGTGTAATATGCCTTGTAGGGCGTTGCCGTTGCCATAACGATAAGCGGATAGGCTCATCAGCATGATGGTAATGATGAGTGTTAGGATAAGACCTTTGGGAATGTCTTTTGGGACAAGACAGTCGGGTAAAATGTTGCTTATTTTAAAATGAGCCATCAGCTATACCGTCCCATGATGGTCAAAATCGCCACACACGACATTAACAGTCCTAAGGTAATGGCATTGCGAGTTTGAATGTTTGTTTTTTGAAATTTGTTCATGAGTTTTGCCCCACCGACAAATAATGCAGGCACAACTATCATAAAAAAGGACACAATGACACTGGCATGACGCATAACCACCCACACATCATGCCCCAATAGCAGACGAAAACCATAGCCTGCCAAAGCAAGGATAAGGGCAAAAATCGCAAGCCCGATGGTAATACCAATGGGAACTAGGGCGGGGGAGTGGGTGTTGGGATTTGTTTTTTGCATGGGTTTTTGTTTTGAGTTAAAAAATTGGGTTGGCACGGTTTGATTTGGCAAGCTCATCACGCATTTTGTTGATGACCGCTTTATAATCATCTTTACCAAAACCAAAAATCGCCGACCCCGCCACAAACATATCCACGCCAGCGTCTGCTATCGCACGGATATTGTCAGGATTGACACCACCGTCTATCTCTAAGCGAACATCAAGTCCACGCTCATCTATCATACGGCGGACGGCTCGCACTTTATCAAGCGTGCCATCAATGAACGCTTGCCCGCCAAAACCAGGGTTTACGCTCATGATGAGAATTTGGTCAAGTTTGTCAATGGTGTAATCCAAATAATGCAAGGGTGTGGCAGGGTTAAAGACAAGTCCGCATTTGACCTCGCCATCCTTGATAAGCTGTAAACTTCTGTCAATATGCTCGCTCGCTTCTGGGTGAAAGGTAATGATGTCCGCCCCTGCTTGAATGAAGGCTTCTATCATGCTATCCACAGGCTTTACCATCAGATGTACGTCTATGGGGGCGGTAATGCCATGGTCTTTTAAGGCACGGCAGACCATCGCCCCAAAGGTCAAATTTGGCACATAGTGGTTATCCATGACATCAAAATGCACCACATCTGCCCCAGCGTCAAGCACTGCTGTCGTGTCATCGCCTAAACGAGCAAAGTCGGCAGATAGGATAGACGGGGCGATGAGAAATTGTTTTTCGGGTAGGATTTTCATAGAGTAACCTGATAAAATTTGGACTATGATAACAAAATTTAAGGCAGAGTAAAAGGGCGATGAAGTATTATCGTGGTTTAATGAAAATTTATAATATAAAGTTATACTTTTTATAAAAATTATAAATTATTGTTATTTTAAAATTATGCTATAATCTTTTACAATAAAATCCATCCAGACCATGTTCATTAAAATAATTTGGAGATAACAATGGCAGGCAAAACCCTTTATGATAAACTGTGGGACGACCATTTGGTTAAACAGCGTGATGATGGTTCATCGCTCATTTATATTGACCGTCAGTTACTCCACGAAGTAACCAGCCCGCAAGCCTTTGAAGGCTTGACGCTTGCAGGACGTGCCCCTTGGCGACTGTCAGCAAACATCGCAACGCCTGACCATAACGTCCCCACCTCTTGGGCGGAGCGTGAGCAGGGCATTGCAGGGATTGCCGATGATACGTCTCGCATTCAGGTTAAGACTTTGGATGACAACTGCAAATCTTTTAATGTCGTGCAGTTTGGCATCAATGACATTCGTCAAGGCATTGTCCACGTGGTCGGGCCTGAGCAGGGCTTGACCCTACCAGGTATGACGGTGGTGTGCGGTGACAGTCATACCGCCACGCATGGGGCGTTGGGCTGTTTGGCTCACGGTATTGGCACAAGTGAGGTAGAACACGTACTTGCCACGCAATGCCTTGTCCAAAAAAAGATGAAAAATATGCTGGTTCGTGTGGACGGCAAATTGGGCAAAGGCGTAACACCCAAAGATGTGATTTTAGCAATCATCGGTAAAATTGGCACGGCAGGCGGGACGGGCTACGCCATTGAATTTGGTGGACAAGTGTTCCGTGATATGTCTATTGAAGGGCGTATGACTGTGTGTAACATGGCGATTGAGGGTGGTGCTAGGGTTGGCTTGGTGGCGGTTGATGATAAGACCATTGACTATGTCAAAGGTCGCCCCTATGCACCGACTGGCGATGATTGGGACAAGGCGGTTGCCTATTGGAACACCTTGCATTCGGACGATGACGCTCATTTTGATGCGGTGGTGGTGCTAAATGGCGATGAGATTGAACCACAAATCTCGTGGGGAACATCGCCTGAAATGGTCATTCCCGTCTCTGCCAATGTACCTACGCTTGATATGGCAAAAGATGATGTGCAAAAAAATGACTGGACACGAGCTTATCAGTATATGGGCTTGACGGCAGGGCAATCTCTCTCTGATATCACACTTGACCGTGTGTTTATTGGTTCGTGTACCAATTCTCGGATTGAAGATTTGCGAGAAGCTGCCAAAGTGGTTGTGGGCAAAAAAGTCGCTCCCACCATTAAGCAAGCAATGGTGGTGGCAGGTTCAGGATTGGTTAAACAGCAAGCTGAAAGCGAAGGTTTGGATAAAATCTTTATGGACGCAGGTTTTGAGTGGCGGCAGCCGGGTTGTTCTATGTGTCTTGCAATGAATGCTGATAAATTACAATCGGGCGAGCATTGCGCCAGCACTTCTAACCGTAACTTTGAAGGTCGTCAAGGCAATGGCGGACGCACACACCTTGTCAGCCCTGCAATGGCGGCGGCGGCGGCGATTTATGGGCATTTTGTGGATGTTAGAAATTTTTAAGGTGTATATTGAAAAAGTCTGCTTGTATGGTGTTTTTTGCCACTGTATTATCGGGTTGTGTCAACACAAATACTGTAAACACAAATGTCCTAAATGTAGCTCAAGTAAATACGCCAAATGTTTCAATGGCTTTTTTTAGTCCAGAAATTTTACATAAAGGGCAGTTGTCAAATAATCAAGTGGCTAATGCCTTTGGGTGTAATGGCGAAAACATAAGTCCAGAGTTGAATTGGTCTAATGCACCCAATGGTACAAAAAGTTTTGTCATTACTGTTTATGACCCAGATGCCCCAACAGGTAGCGGTTTTTGGCATTGGATTGTGTATAATATACCTGCTAATATTGATAAATTGCAACGCAATGTGGCTAGCGATGCGACAAAATTGCCACAAGGTGCCATTCAATCTGCTAACGATGCAGGTTTTGCAGGATTTTTAGGGGCATGTCCACCAATTGGTGATAAAGCTCATCGTTATGTCTATACATTGTATGCTTTAAATACCATGCTTGATTTACCTAAAAATGTTACACCTGCAGTTTTGGGTTTTAGTTTAAATGGTAAAGTATTGGCAAAATCTCAATTTTATGGGGTATATTCTCGTTAATATCGCAAAGAATGGCTTGCTCAGTACATCTACCGTAACTTTGAAGGTCGTCAAGGAAATGGCGGACACACACCTTGTCAGCCCTGCAATGGCGGTGGCGATTGTAGGGCATTTTGTGGACGTGCGGACGTTTTAAAGTGGTTTTAAATCCATAATATTTTTCTTGACATCTTTAATTGGTTTTTGTAATAAGATGAATTTTTCAAGTAATTTTTAATATGAAGGTGGTATGATTAAAAAATTTCTTACTATACTTATTTGTTTAAGTGTTGTATTGTTTTCTTCCACTTCCTATGCCAACAAGAAAAGTTCAAAAAAAAAGGAAGTCAAAAAACAACCCAAACAGCAACTAATCCAACAACAAGTAACCAATCTGCTACTGCACTAAGTGTGGCTAATGGCACGGTTACACCTACTAGGGCTACTAGGGGTGCTATTTATAAGACTGATGCTGAAGCTACAAAAGCTGCTACTGCGTTAGGTTATACAAAGACTAATTATAGAACTAAAAGTGGAGCTGTTGTATTTAGAAAAGGAAATAGTTATATTTCAAGAGATGTGGATGGACACAATGGTGGTGCTTGGAAAGAAGCATCATCACCTGAAAAATTAAACAGTAAAGGTACAAGAAATGGTACTTTTGATATCAATATGAACAGAGTTGGAGATTGATAATGAATGCTTTTTTTGATTTTTTTAGAAATGTAACTTTTTCTGAAAGTTATGATGAAACTTCCTTTATCGGTACTTGGTTAGATGAAAATTTTTGGTCTGATGAAGAGTATATAAAGTTGGAAAAATCATTACTTGATATTCAAAAGGCGTATCCATACCCTACTGATATCCCAAGAGATATCGTTATAGGTTTGTACCGTATTATAGAATTGATGATAATACCTAACTGGTTGGATTTTGATGTTAAAAAATCTAATTTAGATGATGAGAGTGATATTTTTGATAGATTTGAACGTTTCAAGGTTGTTATGTCTTGTGTATTGTCTGGTGACGACATAAACCAAGTAGAGTTTGGTTATAACCCCTAATTGATTTAATGTCTCTGTTTTATGAGTATCAAGATTAAATGGTCTATTTAGGCTATCTTATTTTTTTTGGATAAATATTTAAAATCTTAATAAGATATTAAATTAACAAGACTGTATGTATCATTACCCTTAATAACAAACTTTAAGGAAAAACCATGACCAACCTAACCCAAAACACCTACCTAGATGTACGTAACCCCACCCAAATCACAGGCGAGATGACCCTAAATTGTGCCGATATTGCCGAAGGTAGCACGTTATCAAACGACTATGTCGCCAATATTTGGGGCTATACAGGGGGTAATGTCAGCCCAGAGCTAGAATGGCAAAATGCCCCACAAGACACCAAAAGTTTTGTGCTGACAATGTACGACCCAGATGCACCGACTGGTTCTGGTTGGCGACATTGGGCGGTGTTTAATATCCCTGCCGATTGGAATAAACTTCCCAAGGGTCAATCTAATGATTTTGGGAGTGGCATTGTGGAGTTAAAAAATGACGCAGGATTGGACGGTTTTATTGGGGCATTTCCCCCCAAAGGCGATAAACCACACCGTTATATTTTTACCCTATATGCCCTAAATGAAATGCTGGATTTGCCAAATACCATTAGCCCTGCGGTACTTGGCTTTAATTTAAATGGCAAGGTATTGGCAACAGCAAGTTTGACGGCTTATTATCATTGGTAAGATTTGAATTAAAAGGGTTTTTTGAATGAATATTCTGGTTTATTTATTGATTGGCATAGGCATTGTATTTTTCACCAATGCAAGTTATGCTTTTACTTATTTAAATGCTGAATATTCTTATGAATTTAATTTGCCAGATGAATACCCAATCGCCTATACTGAAAATGAGATGGGAGGTATCAATACTTCGCTTATGGCATTGGATGTGAATATTGTCAGCAAGGCAGGAGATATACCAAACTCTCAAAGTGAAGCTCAATATTTGTGGGATAGGCAGGGTTTTGTGTTTGATTTTACAAATATTGGTAGGGAATTAGGTAATAATAGATTTGGAAATGATTATTTTTTGGTTACTGGCACAAATGGTAAAATCGCACATTATTGGTTGTTAATCGTTAATGATGGTCGTTATGCTGAAATCTATATCACCTATCCATTAAAAAATACCCAAAGAGTCAAACCTATTTTGCAAAAAATAGAAAACTCTTTTAATTTAGCAACAAGATTATGATTTAAATAAAATAAGGTACTTTTATGAAACAATACACCACCGAAATCGGCATTGTTGCCCCCCTAGA
>JAUMUJ010000021.1:0-5922 GCA_030530785.1 Moraxella sp.
TCATACAACCACCACCTTAGCCTTATAACCCAATGATTTTAGGTGTTCAAAGACGGTTTGTTGGTGGGGTTCATCATCGCATTGGATAATAAGTCCAAATTTAGGCTTGTAGTTAAAGCCGTTTTTGGCGGGGGCTTTGGGGTCTAGTGTGGGTTTTTGAGTTGTCATAGGGCTTCCTATTTTTGAGAAGAGAAATGGGTTAATTATTACTGTGTTGCTACACTTTTCGGCGGTTGGGCAACACAGCTAAAATGATTGATTTGTTTACAACGATTACATTTAATCGCAATATTATCAAAACAACCTACCCGCAACAGCTTTTTGTTGCAATTTTGACAAAATAAAAATCGCATTATCATCATAAAATACCTAAAATCAAAGATTTAATTAAATTATGCAGATATTTTTATGACAATTTGTGATAAAAATTTGTGCATAACCACTTAGTTTATGCTAAAATCGCCATGCTCTGTACAGAGTGCTTGGGTCTTAGCCTGATGACAGCGTGCTTGTCTGATGGGGTGGCTGGCGACTGCCATCGCTTGCCATCGCCCAAGTTTATCGTTTTTGTCTTTACCTTTGCTCCAACCTCTCAACCCTAACCAACAGCTCTGCCATCATCGCTTTTTGAATGTCATTATCAGACAGCGTGCTTTGATTGCCCATTTCTAGCTTGTGAGCGTAGATTGTGCCTTTGCTGGCTTCTATGTACAGATGCGATTGGATTTTTGTGGCGGTAAAGCTGACATAGAACAGCTTTAATCCGCCTGCCAATGCTCTTACTTGACATTCTCGGTAAAAACCATCCGCATAAAAGCCCACTCTTGACACATTTTTGTCTGCCAAAAAGCTGACCGTAAATGTCCCTGCTTGATTGAAATCTAAGGCAGGCACTCTAATCCACTTGCCCCAATTTGATGTGATGATAAATTGATTGTTGTCGTGAAAGATAACCCCACTATCGCCATACGCTCCTTGTCTTAGTGAGCTTTTGGCAAGGTTGGCATTAGTCGTATCTTGCACGGCATTCATCTTATGAGCCACCGCCCCTGTCATATCAGACACATACAAATCAAAGCCTGCCCCCACACGCACCGCATAGATGGTGTTGGGGGTTAAAGGGCTTGGCAGGGCGGAGACGGTTTTTACAAATGAAAAGCTCATTTTAACCTACCAATTTGCCACCACGGTAACACCACCGACCGCTTTACCATCATAGGTCAGATTGCCTTGGCTGTCTTGACCGATTTTATCAAGCTCGGTTTTATTGGCATGAGTATGGGCTTGACTGACTGCTGTTTCAATTTGATGGGCAGTTACATTAGGCTTGCCTTGAATGCTGTCCCACGACAGACTGGTGTCCATACTTTCAGCTTCGGACAGTTTCACCCAAGTGCTGTCGGTCTCATTGTATAGATAAAATGCCCCACCTGCTTTGACGGTGCTGTCTGCTGTTGCATCTTTAACATAGGCAAAGCCTTTTTGCGATAGGTCATTGCGAGCGTTAATGTCGTCCACCACCGTGTATTTGCCTGCTGTACTGATTTGGGCAGCAATTAGGGCTTTGATGTCGGCTTCGTTAATCAGGCGTTTTAGCGTTGCACCATCATTACTAGACACATACAGCTCTACATAGTTTGGGGCTGATGAGCTTGATATAAAGAAAAAGGTGTTGGGAGTGGTGGGCGTACTGGGTACGGCGGTGAGTTTTTGGATTTGCATAATTGCTCCTGTTTTACCAGTCTTGTTTGGTTAGGGGGTTAAGATACAGTTTGTCATCTGTGCCTGTGGTCAAGGCATTATTATCATCGGTGCTAATCAACCCTTGTGGCACAAATTTAGGCACATCGGTGAGACTGGGGCGGGTGGCGATTTTAACTTTGATGGTTTGATGGCGTTTGATGATTTGGCTCACAGCGTTATATCCTTTGTCATATCAATCCGCCCACGAAGTACGGTGGTTACAATCTCGCCTTGGGTAATTTGCACATCGTAGTCAGCCGACCGCCACAACGCCCCTTGGGTATGGTGTGGCTTAATATCAATGGTAATGGTACTGCCCTGTAAGCCAATGTCAGGCGAAAAGGGGTCATACCCACCTTTGGGGGCGATGGTCATATTCACTTGTGAGCCTGTCAAATCAAGGGGGCTACCTGCTTCATCGCTCACTTCTATAACAAAGGTATGGCTATCGCCCCTGTATAGCGTAAGATTTTCTACTTGCATATCGCCCCCTTAGATTTAACCCACAAACTCAGTAAATCGCATCGCAGGTTTGCCTTCGTCTTTAACCGCCGTGCCAGTTAAACCACTCTCCCACCAGTTATCATCAAACCAGTTGATGTCGCCATCAGATGACAGCACGGCGTGAGCCACTTCCAAAATACCATCTTTACCACTGATACGGTCTTTGCCGTCCAGATAAAGCTCTAAGACGATGTTTTGTAAAGTATTGGCATCAATCGCAAAGCCTGCTCGCCCCTTTGTTTTGCCTTCATAGTGCAAATTATCGCCATCGTTAATGCCTGTGGCATCAAGCAAACGCACCATACCCAAGCGGGGATTGAGTTCATATTTGGTCTTTTCAATGGTCTGTTTGGACTTGTTTTTTAAGGTAAAGTTGTCAGGGTCAATGTCGCTATGAGCAAGTTTAATCCAGCCTGTTTTTGACGCTTTGACAGCAGTTTCATCAATCGTTTGTGGTGCACCGCCAATATCCACCGCTTCACCCATCAGCATTCTTGCCAAGGCACGCTTATCAAAGGTATTAAATTTTAGGCTAAGTTCAATCGGCTGTGGCACGGTTTCTACTTCTATCGCTTGACCGTAATCGTCTCGCCCTGTGCTTTTAAGCTCTTCTTTTTCAGTTTCGGATTTGGTGGTCAGCTCGGTTAGGTTGCCCATTTTTTCAAAGGCATCTGTACTGCCATATTTGCGAGCGTATAAATCGCCTGAATATTTACGACCTCGTAGGGACTGTGTTTGTTGTGTCATAATTATTCCTTGTAAAATAAGGGTTTGGGATATGTCAGCGAAACGAATTTCGCCGACATCATTATTTAACCAGCATTTAAGGCTTGGTGTAGCAAAAAGCCATAAGGCATCCAAAGTTTGTCAAAGGCATTGTCATAAGCAATCGCTTGACCTGTCTTTTCATCAAAGTTGGTGGCAGATACGCACACCGCTTCACCTGTTACAGTAAAGCCAGTTTTGGTGGTCAGCGTACAATGCACAATGCGGTCGCCAATTTTGGTATAAACAGTCTTGCTTTCATCAATTTGGCTTTCCAAAAATTCTTGGGAGAGCTTTTTGTTGTCAATGACTTGCTCAGTCAAAAGACCTGCATTGAGTACAGCAAGAGCAAGGGCAGATAGAATTGGGGTTGTCATAGGATTTTCCTTTTAAAATAAGGGGTTGAGATATGTTGACGACACGAATGTCGCCAACATCGCAGCAATTAAGTCAATTTAATGGTCTGCACCAAATCAGGACGTAGCACCAATGGCAACGGGTTAGATTGTGCGTGCAAGCTCCACCCTTTGTCCATGCCCAGCTTTTCACGCATGGCATAGTATGCCAAAGCCTTAGTATTGACCGTAGCATTCATATCGGCAGGGGCATAGTACTCACGAAATGCCCCACGAGTGCCTGTCGGTAGGATAATGCCTTCATCGTCAGCCAGTTTTAGCCCGCTTTCAAACTCATCGGCATAGACCACAAATTTAATGCCACTATGGATAAACTCTACATCGGTATTGCCCTCACGGTAGGTTAAGCCATCTTGGTGTCGGGCGTAGTATTTCTCTACACTTTGGTGGGCGATGAGCGTGTTCATAAACTCAGGCGACACAAGGCACACATAGCCTGTGACGCTCTCACCACGGCGTAATTTAGCCATATCCTGCTTGTAGGCATTGATGAGCTTATTGATGTGGGTGGCAGAGTTTGACAGCTCCCAGTTTACACTTTTGCGGGTCAGCCCAAATTCTTTGTACAAATCAGCGATGACCGTTTTACCATCAGAGTCTAAGATTTTGCCCTTTAATGCCCCTAGGCGTGCGTGTTCAATGGTGTAGTCAATATCCGCTTTCATCCCCGCCATTTTGTCATTAACGAGTTCAGCAACTGCCATTGTTTGGCTTTGTCCGCCAAAGGCACGTAAGTTTTGCACATCGTCCGCTCGCACCACATCATCTTTGACCAAGTGCATCATATTAAAGGTTTTTGGGGCATGGCGAGCAGATTTGACAGGTTCGCCTGCACTGCCACGGGGTGTGTTGGCAACCAGTGTCAGGGTGTTTTCTTTGCGTTCCACCTGCACATAAGTGGTGGTTTTAAAGTCTTTTTTAAAAATCCCCAAATCCCCCAAAATGGACGGTGTGGCGGGCAGTTCATTGATGGCTTCGGATAAAGATGTAACACCAAAGATGTGATTGTCTGATAAAGGCATAATTTTTCCTTAATTAAAATAAAGTTAAAATATCTTTAAAGTGTGATTAACCACCCACGCCACTTGTCGTGTCTTTGATGGGCGTGCCGATATACTTGATGCCGTATTCATCGCCTTGTTTGATAAAAGCGTCCACTGATGTGGCAACGGCTTTGATGTCCGCTTCCTTGACAAAGTCTAGGTTAATCACGCAGTTGTGTGGCTGTACCAAGACTTTGCCATGCTTAGAGTTTGACAAGGCAACCAGATATTTTTTACGCACAGGGTGCTGAACCAATTGACCGATTTTGACATTATCCGCCGTGATGGTCTCACGAGATAGGCGGTCGGCTTCGGATTTTAAAACATCGCCCAAGGTGATGAGCGTGGGGGCTTTGGCAGGGGTCTGGGCGGTTTGGGGTTCTGACATACAATGCTCCTAGTTATTTAAGACTGCATTAAAGATTATTTGCGAGCTTTGGCATTGGCAACCAAAGGGTTTATTGGTGGGGTGTTTGCCCCGCTTGCACCTGTCCCATAAGTTTCACCCAGCAAAAACTCAGGCAAGCCCTTTTTGGGAGCGGGCAGACTGCCAATCATCGTTTTGGCTTTGTCGGCATCTAGTGATAACAAGACTTCAACAGCAGAAGACTCAATGCCCTGCCAGTTGCCTTTGTCGTCTTTGGTAAAGCCTTTGGCGGACAGTTGGGCTTCAATATTGGCGTTTTTGGCTTCTTCGTCTGCTTTGGTCTTTTGCTCTTTTAGGGCAGTGTTTTCATCGGTGAGCTTTTGGTTTTGCTCTTTTAGCTCATTGATGGTTTTTTCTTGCTCAGCTTGTTTTTTGGTAAGCTCGGCAATTTGGGCGGTCAGCTGTTCTACATTCATCGTGTTTTCCTGTGATGGTGGGTTAGGGTTGGTAAATTGCTCGGATAAAATCATCGCCATTGTCTGATTGTCCACGCCTGTGGGCGTAAAAGACACTTCCGACACTCGGCAGTTTCGTAAGATGGTCATCTCGCCTGTGATGGTCTGCCCATTGACAACGGCACTTTGTCCGTGTGAGAGCTTCTCTTCGTAGTCGGCGATGATGTGAGCCGACATCTGAAAGGGAAAGCCTGCATCGGCTTCTTTGGCAAGTGCCTGCCCATGTTCGTTGTCCAGTAGCTCGCCTGTGATGGTAAGCGTGTTATCACGCACGGCAAGTGTGCCGACACCGACTCGCTTATCACGGTCGTGGAGCAGTAGCACAGGCACTTTGTCAGCAAAGGCGATGTTGGACAAATCGGCAATGGCACGCACGCCATGATACACAAAGGGCTTGCCACTGTTGGCAATGCCTGTAAAGGTGCGTTTTTTGGTTGCCGTGTCTGCCACTTTGCTAATGGTGGCGGGAGCTTGGTCGGTCAAAAGATAGTGCATAGTGTTACCCAATGGGGGAGTTTGGGCGATTATGACAAATGAGCAAGGAAGCAATAAGATGATGGGGTTCAGGG
>JAUMUJ010000021.1:5932-36022 GCA_030530785.1 Moraxella sp.
GCCTTTAAAAATGGCATAAAAAGCATTTAAAGCCATTTAAATCAAGGGTTGTAGCTGATTTGCTGGGCAATAATGAAAGCCAAAATCGCCCAAATTTGCCCAAAAATGTCTTGATTTAAATAGATTAAAAATTAAACACGCATTTTAAGGCGATTTTAAGGGGTTTTTAGAGCAGTAAATGTCGGGTGGGGAAAGATACCAAAAAAATCTTTCAAACGAATTTAAACGGTGTTTAAATGGGTTTTAAATGGGGTGTGAGATTGGGGGTAGTGGTGGAGTGTGATATTTGGGAAAAATGAGGGTTAAAAATAAAAAAAATCCGCCACAAGGGGCGGACTTGATTAGGTGGTTTTACGGCGGTGGTTGATAAATAATTAACCTAATGCCACCAATAATTCATCTTTAAATGGTTTTAGTATATTGTCATTGCACAGTTCCTTGACCTTTTGATGAACACTTTGGGGCAGGTCTTCAATATCCATCTGTTCCAATGCACGGCTACCAGCCACCCATTCATCATCATTGATGATGGGGGCGATGTTGTTTAGGATGTGTTTAAATGCTGGCTTGTTGAGCCATACAGTATCATCTTTAATGGTAATGCAAGTCATTATTTGCCCTCAATCAATACAATTTGTTTTTGTTGTTCTTTGGGTAATGATACCATATAAATCAGTAATTTTAAACGATTTTCATCATCTAAATTGCGTAAATCTATCGGCACAATGTCTGACTTTTCAAGATGCTTTTGGATATTTAACTTTAAATTATCCCATGCTTTTTTACCTTTTTTGGGGTGTTTTAACATGGTATTCATGCCGATTTTTGCCTTTTCATTATCAACTGTCATCATAAAATCAATGGTTAGCCATTCATCAGGCGAAATGCCATCAGTTATGGTTGCAAAATCAGCAGATTGTCCAGCCACCTTTACCTTGTGCTTATTCGGGTCGTAACGCTCCAATATCACATTATGATACTGTTGCCATTCATCACCTGCCACACCTTCGGACAAGCTCTCCGTGCCGTCCAGCTCCATTTTGAGTCTATCAATCTGCTCTTGTCTTGCCACAATCCCTGTAAAACTCGCCACCGCCACGCCTTTATTTTTTGCCATATCTAGCATAAAATCGGTTAATTGAGCTTGTAGAGCTTGGCTAAATGGACTACCGTGCTTATCTTCTGCCAGTTTTAAAAGAGCGGTTAGGCGGTCATGATTATGATTAAAACTAAAATGCACGCCCTTTGGCACGGTCATCATTTCGCCTGTTAAGGGGTGTTTAACCTCTTCCATTTCAATGTCATAGACAATGCCTTTTTCGGCTTGTTCGTCTAGGATTTTTTGGGCACGGGTTTTAGTGAGCTGTTTTACGCCACATTTGCAACCGAACCCATTTGGCGGAAAAATACTCTGCCAAATTGGGTCATCAACAGGGCGTACCATGCCATAAAACTGCTTATGTTCGTCTCGCTTGTTGGTAGAAGCACTTTTCATGTATTGCAGGTAGGGCAACAGCTCCTTAGTACGCTGTATGCGTTCCCATTGTCCGCCTGCATAAGCGGTGGCTTTGTTGGTGTGGTAAATCGTACGCAAGCGATGACCCAGATACTTTTGGTCATCTTTGTTGTTTGTTAAGCCCAGCCAGCCCTTTGCCATCAAATAGGGCTTTAACTGCTTTTTAAAGTCGGCAAAGCTCGTACCATTTGCCATCGCTTGCGTCATCGCCTTATGCACTTCTGTTAGCATATCTTTGTCGCTAATGCCAGCCACCGTAAACGCAAGAGCGTGTTCATACGCCTTTAATTCTGCATAATGTTGGGTCGTTAATAGCACTTTGCCATTAAAGTGGGCGATGGCTTCGGTATTTGGCAAGCGGTCAGGTGTTATGGTCGCCATCAGTCCACCCCCATCTCGCCATCTTTGTTGGCTTTGCCTGTTAAGCCATCTAGGTAGGCTTGCACATTTTGCTTAGCAAGCTCATCTACAAATTCATCATCACCCAAATCAAGACTTTCAAGTCTTTTTTGAAAGTCGTTAAAGTCGTCCACATCATTCATCAATGCCAAAATTTTATCCGCTTTGCGTTGGCTGATTTTTATCTGTTTATCGGTCAATGGCTCATCATCGTGGGTGTGGTCGTGATTGTCTTTGTGGGTGCGGCTATCCGACAGTTGCAAAGACACAGGAGCAGGTGGCGTGGTTTGCAAGATTTCAAAATGATGCGCCTCAAGCCCCACCATGTCTATCATATATTCTTTGGTAAATCTGACCTGTCCTGTGTCAGCATAGAGCTTGTCTCGGGTGGCTCGGTCGATGTCCACCGCATTTTCTGTCACATACTCAAACCAAATGCCTTGTGGGGCATTGATGGGTGTGCCATACATCGCATTGACCAGTAGCATGGCATCAATGGCGTGCTGTATCGCCTCCACCATCAGCTCCAAATAACCCCCAATGCGGTCTTCTCGCACTTTGTCATCGGTTTCTTGGGAGGCACGGCTACCACTTGACAGCTCACTCGTCTTAACCCGTCCTAGCAAAAACTTTTGAATGCGACTGTTGGCAAGCTGTTCAAAGGTGTTAAATGCTTGTCCATCGCCGTTTAGCTGGTGGATACTGATGTCATCGTCTGCCCCAATCCCTGTCGCTCCGCCATTGATAAACTCAAACAGTCTTGCCGTAAAGCTCTCAATCAGACTGTACCCGCCTTGTTTGCCCACCACATAGGGCTGAGCATAACGGGCGATAAACTGCCCTGCATACGCCCAGCCTTTGGCACGCAGTAGCACCGCAGGATAGATTTTAACGATGCTCATCTCGCCCATCGGACGGCTGGCATTGGCTTTGTGGCTGAGGGCAAGTATCTTGACCTTAGTATTGACCAGCTCTTCTTTTTGACCGCCCGTGTATAGCACCTGTCCATCTCGTCTGATGACAAACTTATCTAGTTCACCATCTTTATCCAGTACTTTATCAATGTAGATAAAGCCATCTTTATCTTGGGCGTAGATATATTCACCCACCGCATAGCCACCCAGCTTGGCACTGATGGCAAGGCGAGCAAAGGTTTTAATATGGGTTCTGATGACCTTATAAAATTTATTGATAAGCTCTGGCGACACACCCGTCTGACCTTGTGCCAGCTCATCATAAATCCGCCATGCCCGTGCTTTGATGGCACTTTCGATGTCCTCAATACAGCCTGCCACTTCATCATCTGCAAGGCACGCTTTAAGCACTTCATCACGGCTTTTGCCTGTTTTACTGATAAGCTCATCGCTACTGTGCGAGGCGTACACCCCAAAGGCTTGATTTAAAGCACTGTCCATCGCCGTCATCAGCACGGTGGGTGTGATGGTTTGGGTGGGGGTATTGTCATTGCTTTGTATTTTCTTTTTAAAGAAATTAAACATATCCATTCCTCATCAACTGTCCGCCATCACCGCCACTGTGGTGGTAAAACGCAGGGGAAACAGAGCATAATTTTTAAAGTACCGTACCGCCAACGCTTGCTTTTGTACAAAGGGCGATAGGGTCAAGGCTCGTCCGTCCTGCTCAGGCTCGTAGCCTTGCAGTGCCTTGCAAATGGCGGTCAGGCTCGCCCCCACGCCGTCCATGCGTGGGCGTGGGTTGTACTGCTGTTTGGCAAGGATAATCGTAAACCCAAGCTCCACCACCTGCTCACGCCCATCATTGTTGGGGTCGGTTGGGGTCAGCCCATCAAAGATGACATAGACCACGCCATCAAGCGGGGCAACCGCTTGGTTGTCAATCTCGCTAAGCTCTTTGATTTCTTGTACTTTTTTGATGGGTGAGATGGATTTTAGGCGGTCAAGCAACGCAGGGTAGCAGACCAAAATATCATCGTGCCAAAGGGGGGATTTGCTCATTTTATTATCCTTTAAAAGTGGGTTAAAGCGGTGTTAATCGCCCATTAAATGCTCGTTAATCAACTCATAAATATCTGATTTATCATCATCAGATAAGCCTAAAAAGGGTCTGGCGGGCAAACCTGTGTGTTGCACTTGTTTATACACACCGCCACCAAATGCCAATGCCTTTTTATTTTTAGGGCGTATTGTGTATGGGTCTGTGCCAAATTGATGATATACGCCATGGCTCTCAGGCGTGCCAACAGTTACGCTATATCTGTCGGCATGGTTTGTAATGGATTCTCGCAAAGTATCGCCTGCCACCAAGATATTATTATTGCCTTTTTGTGTTTGTGTGGACGGCATCAGATTTGCCCACGATGTGCCATTTGGGGCTTTTTTGTCGGTAAATCGCTGACGAGTGCTACCTTCTAGCAGACTACCGATAGCTTGCATGAGCGGGGTTAAATCGCCCAGCTTTTCGGTAAGTTTTTCTACATTGTCTTGGAGTAGGGGTAGGTCATTGCTAACATTGATAGTTACTTGGGTCATGACTACTCCCAGATGCTTGGCGGACAGTTTGGCATGACAGCGATACCGCTTTTGATTTCGTCAGTCGCCCCAGTATCTGCCAATCCCGTCAGCATTGATGGATTTTTTTGCATCAGCAGTAGCCAGTCTATTGCTTGTTTGTAGCGTTTTTCTACGATTTCTGTTACGCCATTTTCGTATAGATAGTACCTTGCAATGTCGCACACTTTTAACACCAAAGACTTTGGCGGTGTGCCAAGATACACGCCACTCACAATCAGTCCTGTTGGGTTAAGATAACCGATGACTTCGGCGGTTGCATCAGTAATGGCGTGGTTAATCACGGTCTCATTAATCACCGTGTAATTTTCTTTGTCAGTTAAATTGGCAAGCTCGTTTTCGCCAAATCTATCAATTAAATCTTGTAGACTTATCATTGCTTTTTCTCAAAAAATAAAATAATGACTTGATTTTAAATTTAAAATTGGTTTGAATTTCTACTTCAACACCGCATAGGTGGCTTAGAAAATGCTCACAGGGGCAGTCCATGATGACGGCACCTTCAACATCGCATAGATGACTTAGAAAACTTATGAATATAAACTCGGTGTCGGTATATAAATCGCCTGCATCGTGTTTTGCCGTGTATGACTGATTGCCAGTTTCCACACCATCTCCACAGCGTCCGCCCCATCATCGTGGTCGGCTTTGGGGAAATGGCGAAATTGGTCTATCAGCGTACTCTGCGAAGTATGTAGCAGTAATAGCCCATTTGCCATATAGGGCTGTAAAGTCTCAATACGGAGCAGTTTATCCGAAGTTGGCTTGACAGGCACAGCAGGGATTGGCACACCACTTTCCGCCCCCCGTCTTATGATTTCGGTGCGTAAAAACTCTTGAAACTGCACCGCTTCCACCGCCCATTTCACGCACCCATATTTTGCTTGCATGGCAATCACATCGCTAATGATACGGTCAGGCAAGCGTTTTTTGATATTAGCTTCTACGACATAAACCTTGCCTGTGGCTCGGTCAAGCCCTGCTACCACGATTGCAGACGGGTCTCGGCTCGCCCCTGCTTTGCCCAGACTTGGGTCTACTGCCCCAAAATAAATCAGGTGATCAGGCAATTCATGCCAGTAGTTGAGTGCTTTGGCAAAGGGGGCGTCATCGCCTGCCGTTGGGTCGTTTTGATATTCACTGTCAAAGGCTTCGTGTCCGTCCCTTGCTCGGATTTTCATCAAAGCAAGGATTGGGCGAGCTTGCCAGCTGACCACCGCCCCTTTATCCATTTTCTTTTTATGCTTGGCATAAAATTCATTGGCTTCGTCAATTTGCTTGGACTTAAAGAGCATTTCCCATTCGTCCCACAGTGCCATATTTTCAGGCATTTGGATAATGGCTTTAAAGCGTGCCGACTCCCACCCTGCATTATTAAGTGTGCGATTTAGCACGCTGTCATAATGCAAAATCGTACCAATGTAGATGATGTCAAACTTTTCCCCTGCCGACCCAAGTGGCATGATGGTTTTGGTTAGCCACGAGTGTAATTTGTCTCGCTGTTCTGGATTTCGGACATTCTCATCATTCTCAATATCATCAAGCGTGGCGGTATCAGGGCGGTAAGGGCCGTGTCTTAGACCACGCAGTTTTTTACCCGCCCCTGCCACTTGCACTTTGATGCCGTTTTTGGTAACGATTGTCCCTGCTTGCCACACTCGCCCTACGCCTGCCACATCAGGAAAATCCGACTTTAAACGGGGGTTAAATTCAAGCTCAGCTTTGATGGCTTCTAGCATGGGATAGGCTTGGTCTAGGCTGTCCATTACAATGAGTGAATACTTGGTAATGCCTCGCACGATTTTCCAAAGGTTATAAAGCTGGCTGACCAGCGTGGATTTGGCTTCGCCACGAGGGGCGGCGATTGCTAGAAACCTGCTGTCAGGGTCGTTTGCCACCTTTGGCAATTTGTCAAATAAATATTTGTGTAGCTCTGATTTGTGTGGACTTCTGATGTAATGTGGAAAGTAGGTATTGATAAAAAACTCAAAGCCTGTCAAAGGGTCATTAACCTGTGCCACTCGCTCGGCAATCGCTTCGGAGCTAATGTCCCAGCCGTCCGCCACTGACTCAATGGCGGTGCGATACCCTGCCGCCAGTTCAGTAAGTTTACTTAAAAATTCTTTGGAGCGAAGGAGTTTTGATTTTGCCATTCTAATTACTCAAATTCTTTACTTAACACTTCACCAAACGGCACTAAAATTTCCACAAACACGGGCATTGCCTCAGGCTTGGTTTTTTGAATGTATGCACCAAGCATTTCCATCACCGTCATGGCGATGGCAAGGCGGTCAATGGTGGGCATCATCTTTTTGTTAGATGAGGTAATTTTGGTGTAACTGTCAGCAAGGCTTGCCAAAAGTTTCACCTGCTCGGTTGCAGGTAGGCTGTCGCCTTCAATGTGTTCAGACGCTTTTTCAAACAGTAAGATAAACTTGGTTAAAATCTGTACCGACTTTGCTTCCATTTCGTGTGATAAGGTATGAGCAGTTCGTACCTTGTCCCAGTCATCACCAACTGCCTTAGCCTCTTTTTTCCAACGTTGGACGGTGGGATAGCTAATACCATTGAGGCTTGCACACTTATCAAGCGGTAATTTATCAAAGATATAGGCACGACGGACTTTGTCTTTATCGTCTTTGGAGTATGCCACGATTAGCCCCCAAATTTGGCTTTGATGATTTCCATGCCCACCATAAAGATGCTACTTGTTGCCGTGCCAGCCACCGCCCCAGCAATTGCCCCTGCGGTGGTGGCTTTTTTGGTAATGGTCTGTTCTAGGTGGTCAATTTTTTGCTTGACTTGGTGCATTTCGTCATCAAAATGCGTGCGTTGGCTGTCAATCGCTTCTACGATTTTGCGGTTTTGCCCCAGAATGTCGTGCAAAGACGATAAGATTTGCTCATTGATTTGGTCTTGTTCGTTGCTCGTTGTCATTTGTCCGCCTTTTTGTCTAGTTTGTCATTGACTTTTGATAATTCGGTTTTAATCTCTTGTAAAGATTGCATAATCCGCTCACTGTCTTTATGGCTGTCGGCTTTGGATTGGTAGTTTTCGGCAATCTTGGTGCGTAGCTCGCCAAGCTCTTTTTCAACCTGTTCAATTTTGGTGCGGTCAGCTTTGCGTTCATCGTTAATGCCTTGCACCCACCGCCAAAAGATGGCTTGGGCAACGGTTGCCACGATGCCCACGGTAAAGATTAAATAAGTGTCATCCATCGTTTACTCTTTTCATGTGTCCGCTCCCATTGCCACTGACAGCCTATGCACCGCACCGCATGGGGCAGGGTCTTTTTACGCTCTGCTCCAATCATCTGACCACAGTCCACACAGTCCGTGATTGGACTGGGGACGGTGTGGGCGGTGGCGTTTTTGATTTGCATGGCTAGGATTTGCTCGCTTTGGGCGTTGGCACGGTCAATGGTGTCGGTCATTGCCTGCCCCTTTATTTTGATTGACAAAGCGTAAAATCAGCCCACACACCGCCACAAGGGTAATCAGATTATCCGCCAAAGGCTTTGGTAAAATCGCCACCACTTCGGGCGGTAGGGGTGTGGTCGCCAAAAACACAATCACAGCAAACGCCCACACCGAGAACCAGCGAAAGCCTGCCCGCCAGTTTTCAACGAGTTGCAATTTCATAGACCCTCCAAAAACAGCTTACGCTCTGCCTGACGGCGGCGGGTCAGCCCACGCAGTTCAGTCAATTTGCCATTGACACGCCCCTTATTCCACGCCAAAAACGCATCACCTGCTTTTTGTTTGTTGCGTGCTTTGATGTGGCGAGCCACGCTAGACCCTGCCAAGCCACGAGTGCCAATGTTGTAGGCGAGCGAGACAAGTGCATCAAACATGGCTTGATTGACAAAACCATCTGCAATCTCATCGGCAAACATCAAATTGACCGCAGGGGCAAAATCCATGTTGATGATGTCTTGTTTGAGTCTTGTGGCTTCAGGTTCGCTGATGGGTTTGTCGGTGGGTTTGACTTTTTGGCGGTTGGGGTAGTAGGTGTTACCGTAGCCGATTGTCCACACACCTACCGCATCACGGTAGGGCTTGCCCACATAGCTTTCAAAAGACTTGATAAGATTTGCCCCATTGTCAGACAGCATCAGACCACCGCCTTGTTTGGCTTGGGGTGTGTTTTGGGGGCTGTTGCCACCCAGTTTGATTAGGGCATTTTTAAGCGTATCAGGGTCAGTTAGAGCAAGCAGTTCATTTGCACCGTCCACCATCGCTTGGGTAAGTTTGTTGTTCTTTTGCTGGTCTCTTAGCCAGTCAAAAAATTCTTTTTCGGACATAAAAATCCCCTTAAAGTTGGTTTAAGGGGATTTTAAAGGGGTTTTAAAGTGGTGGTAAGATGATGAGGTTCAGGGGCTGGCAAGACACTCTATGGCAAATTGCACCGCATAAGGGGCTTTTTGATAAGTGGTGTTGTCCGTAAAGGTCAAATAACTTCTCATCATGCGTGGGCTAACCCCCACAAGCTCGGCAACGGCTTTTTGGGTCAAGCCTGTTTTGGCGATAAGCTCACGCAAATAGTCAGGGTCGGGATTATAAGACGTTTGGGCGTTGGGTTTCATGTTTTTATCCTTGTAAAATAGCCCCTAATTGGGGCTATCGTTTTATTTAAAAATGGCTTGAATGATTGCTACTGCGATACCGCCCGCCATGCCTGTCAATAGCAATACCAACGGGTAGTATCTGGTCTCTTTATTGAGTTTGGCGGTTTCTGCCATTAACTTGCTGATTTCAGCGTTGGCTTTAACCATTGTGGTTTGAGCTTCGGCTTGAAGTTTGGCGGTTTCCGCTTTGATTTTGTCAATCTCTGCCATTTTCAGCTCTCTGTTTAAAGTTGCGTTGTTCATAGGTCGCTCCTTAGCGTTTTGCCCTAGCACCATTGCTCGGCTTGTTAGGGTTATTATAGGCGATTATCGCCTATTTGTCAAGCGGTTTTTAAGATTGTGGATAAAAAAACACCCCAAACCATACAGCTTGGGGCATTTTATCTTAGATACTGGGTTTACGCATAAAGATAAGACAACTCTGGACGCCGATAGCCATGTTCCATTGCTGATTTACAAAATTCATGTCGGATAACAGCATACTTTTGAGTAGGGCTGTTGCTTATTGCTTCATCAGCGACTTGCTTCCACAGCGTTTTTGCGGTGCGATAATCGCCCAATTTTTCAGCAAGACTTGCTTTTTTGTTCTTGGGCAGTTTTGTCAGCACTAGGGCTTGACGAGCTTGTTCAAGCTCAAACAGATTGCTAAATTTTGGTATCATGATAAGTTCCTTATTTGACAGCAAACGGCGTGATAATCAGCTCTTCTACACCTACCTTAATACTGACGCCTTCAATGTCGGCAATGGCATTGGGTTCTTTTAGGATTGCCGTTTTATCCAGCTCTTTTTTGACACGCACAAAACGGTGTAAGCCAAAACGCTCCAAGCGGTCAATCAGCTCTGGTGTGGCTTTGCCAACCACAGACGGCTTGCCATGTCGCCATGACACCTCCCCTGTGATAAGGTTGGCGGTTTTGCTATCACCTGTCAAAAGCTCATCTTTGTTGGCTTCACACCATGTTTTGACCTGCTCGCCAAGCTCATCATTCATCTCCTGTAAGGGCGTGATACGCTCGGCATATTTGGCAGCAACTTTGGCAAGCTCTTCGTTCATCTTGTCGTTGAGCTTGTTGATTTTACGCTCATTATCGCCGATGGTTTTGATATAGACTTGGGCTTGACCTTTGTTGTGGCAGGCTTTGATGGGGGTTTTGTTCATCATGAGAGTCTCCTTAGAGGGTGAGTAGGTACAAGAATTGGCACGCACACAGCACAGACAGTACAAACACACCAAACGACAGGCGGTCAAGGCGTGCTTCTTGTTCATAGACCTTTTGGCTGACGGCGTGGTCAAGTTGTTCACGCACTTTGGCTTCTTGGGTCTTTTGTGCCTCTTGCTGTGCCAAAAACGCACATAAGGATTCAAAGGGTTGTTCTTTTTGCATGATTACTCCTATTCAAATAAGTTGAGTTGTGATGATTTGGGCGTGGTCATCTGTTTTAAGATGTCATACGCCCGTCTTTCCGTAATGCCAAAGACAGGGGCGGTCTCTTGGATGGCCCGATACTGAGCGACCCCTGTCTCCATTTTGCCTAACACGGCATTCACAAAGGCGACATTTCTCAGATAGACACGCAAGGCATCACAGTTGTTGATGTACAGCGTCTCGCCTTTGTATCTGTCTATCAGCACGCAGGCGATGTCCGACCCCAGCTCACGCACCAGCCATGCCCCATTTTTGGTATTGGTGCTATGGGGCATCTCAAATGACAAACCGCCAAATCTGTCCACGAGCCTAAGCGTATTATCAAGCCCAATCAGCTCAGACAGCTCCACGATTTGTGGTGGTAGCATGGCAAGTATTTGCTCTGTATTTTGTGAGTGCATTGCATATATATCTAGTTTCATATCAGCCCTGTTTTACTTCTGTGGCGTGGCGTTTTTGGTACACCGCCAGAGCCTGTACGACTTTGTACATTTTCTCAGCATCTAGCCAATGCACCATGTCCACGCCAAACATCTTTTTAGCCATGCCGTGAGCATAGTGCCAATGCAAGCCCATATCAGCGAGCATTGCACCGATTTTAGAGAGCATGGCTTCACGCTCAGGCGTGGTGGTGGGTTTACGCCCATGTTTAGGTTTGGTGGTCTGCTTGACGGTAAAACCTAAGCGTTTTAAGTCTTTGATGACTGCTTTTAGCTCGCTTAAACTCATGTCTTTACAGCTGTTTTTGCCAGTTACACGCACGAGGACATCACGATAAGTCGCATCGTCCATCGCCAAATCTTTTTTGGCGATGTGGATTTTGGCGATTAGGGTGCGTTTGTCGTTTTTGGTCATGATTATCTCCAACCGTTATCAGACAGATACGTTTCGTGAGCTGTTTGTGCCAACGCTTCACTTTCTGCTAACGTTACCCAGTAAGTTTGATGAGCAATTTCATCAACAACGATGGCTTTCATTCTGCCGTCCAAATGTTCAGTGTTAAATTTTTGAGCGACAGTCATGGCGTGGTCAGCAGTTGTTGCTTGGATTTCTATGCCCACATGGGTGATTTGATTTTTCATTTTTGCTCCTAGTTGATAAGTGTTAGACTTACTGCCGTTATCATCTCATCGCTGATGGGCTTATTTGAGCGACTGGCAGTCAGATTAACGGTGCGGATAAGTTTGGACAGACGGCGAGCATTGCCACCACACGCCTTTTGTAGGGCGGTATCATGCTCGTCCGTGCCAAGTAGCTGTTTGGCAAGCAGTCCAATATCATCATCAGATAAGTCTGTGCCCAGGTCATGTACAAATCCCACACGGCTATATAACTGTTTGTATTCGCCACTTTTGCCTTTTAGGTTGGCGACCAGCCTTGGCATACCCGCCAATATCACACCCACCCCAGTCATGTCATGGATACGGCGGATGATTTCTAGGCATTTATAAGACAACAGCTCCGCCTCATCAATGATAATCAGTCGTCCAGAGTCTTTAAGTTTGTTTTTGATGGCGGACAGGTTGTCATGATTGTTGCGACTAGGTACGACACCTAGGGCATGACACAGCTGATTGAGCAGGATTTTTGGGCTAAATGTCGGCTCACTCTCCACAAGTATCACGCCGTCAGTGTGCATGGCATACTCTTTGATGGCGACTGTCTTGCCCAGTCCCGCTTCGCCAATAACAAGGCGGATGTCGCCAAGTACATGAGCATCGGTGCAGACAGATAGGGTACGCCGAGCTGACCCTGTCAGTACAAACCCTGTCTTGATGTCTTTTTGTTTGTCTTGGCTACGTTCTACCAGCTCACGCACTTTCTTATCAATGGCTTTGATGTCGCCTGTATAAGTGCCGTTTAGGTACTGACTGACGGTCGCTGTGGATACACCCACACCCAGCATGGTGGCAAGACGAGCTTGTGACAAGGCTTGGCTGTCTTTAAAGGATCGTAAGAGTTCTTTACTCATCAGATTAGCTCCGTTTCATCGTATTCATAAAAATTCACCGAACGTATCCCTGTAACGATGTATTGCACATCAAAGGCAAGGTCATGCAAACTTGCCAAAAAGCCAGCTGTCATCTCGCATCTGCCAGTTTCATAGTTGATGATTTGCTGGCGACTTTTACCTGTCAAATCAGATAAGGCTTTTTGGCTAAACCCTACCAACAATCGTTCCTCACGAAAACGACTTGCGATAGCTTGCAAAGTTTTTTTACTCACGGATTTCTCCTATTTTAAAAAGGAATTAAAGGGGGTTTATGGGTGGTTTAAACCGCCCGCTTTTGACCATGCCAGTCAATCTCATCATAAAATACAAAGCCTACATCGTCTGATTTATTGACTTTGACAGGTGTTTTAATCTCTGTCCACTGAGCGTCAATCACCGAGCTACCTAACTCCAACAGTTCTGCCTTGGCTTCTATGATAGCCCTGCCTTGCAGTTGCTGTTTAAGCTGTTTGGTTTGGTTTTCTTTGCGTTTGATGGCTTGATTAACCCGTCTTTGCTCGGCTTGTTCCAGCAGGTCAAGCGGTACAGCAGGGGTTTGGTTGCCTTCTAGGATTGCTGTGCAGATATACACGCCATCTTTTTCACGTACCATCACATCAGACAGGCTGTCATCATTGGCATACAGATAGACTTTTTGTCCGTCCCATGCCACTAGCTCCTGCGAGAAATAAAAGCGATTGTCATATCGTACCCAGCCACGACTTGCCACACGTTCCACAACTTGCACCGCAAGCTCTCTTAGGTCAAGCTCAGACAGCCACACTCGCTGACCACCATGCACACGGTCAAGCTCTGCTCGCTTCTCACTAGGGGTCATGCCAATGGAGCGATGTTTGCGGACATTGTTGTATTCATCTATCAAGCTCTCCACGACTTCTCGCAGTTCACTCATGGTCGGCACGATGGCTTCCCCTTTGCGTTGTAGAGTGGTCATCTCACCTGTTACCTTGCCATCACTGTTGGCTTTGTTATAGGCAAGTTTGGCTTGTCCACGCTTTCTTAGAGTGTCAGGGTCGCCATCTTTGCCGTGATAGCTCTCAAAGGACTGGGCGACACGCTTTGGCACTTCTTTCATCAGACGCTCAATGATACCCCGACCTTGTGGGTTACCAGGAATGCCTGTCATGTGCGTGATACCCAGCCGTGCCAATATCCCGACCACTTTATCGTCAAGCATGACGTTCTTTTGCCCACGACCGTTGTCGCTATAATAGATGGCATTAACCCCTTGTCTTGCCCACGCATACCGCAAGGCACTCAGCACCGACATACCGCTTTCACTGTATGACAAGCTGTATCCCACGATGTATCGGCTTGGGGCATCGATGATGAGTGTTAGTTCAGGCGTTACCGCTTGTCCTGACCTGTGATGCTTGACACTCATTTTGAGACTATGACCATCACCCACCCAGATGTGGTTGTTGGCGTAGTTCTCATTATTCCAATCTCGGCGGATATAGCTGTCTATCTCTTTGAGTTTTGAGCCTGTAATCCGACCCCGTTCACGCTCCAAGGGCGGTATGCGTTTGAGCATGGCTCTAACCTGCGTTAAGCTTGGCAAGCCCAAATCCGTGCCATGAGCTTTGATATGCTCATATCGCCACAGCTCATAGCACCGAGACACGGACAAGCCATTGGGGTTACGATAGATTTTTAAAAAATCAGGGAGCCACAAAGCCGACAACACATTCATCTTTGGGCGACCTTGCTTATTTGGACTCATGACCGCAAGCACCTCACTGGCACTACCACATCGGCGGGCTTCTAGCACCCACTCATGTAGCTTTCGTACGCCAACACCTGTTTTGTCAGTGCGAGCTTTGGCATTTTCGCAGACGGTGTTGTAGTCAGTTGTCCCCTCTATGGGTAATGCCCCAATACGAGATAATTTACTCACATATTTAATCGCCTTATCCTGCGTGCCAAGCTCGTCAGCATAACGTTCCACCAGCATTGCCATTAGCACTCGGCTGTCAGCGATACGTCTTTGTTTGTGGTTTAGGCTGTCAATGTCTCGCTCGCCACGCACTACCACGGCTTTTGGGGTATCGGCAACCATAAGAGCTTTTAACTCACGGGCTTTGATTTCGCTTTGGACGGCTTTGGGCAGGCTGTCAAAGGCATATTCAAGTCCACCGCCTTTGCCAGAGCGAGGGCGAGATTGCCAGTTTTCTTTATCGGCACGTTTACGAACATTGACATGAAAACTAGGCAAGGATATTAATTTCATACCAGCCAATTCTTTGGCTGTATAAAAATCTTTAACACTCATGTTGATTTTCTCCTATTATTTATGTAGAATAGGAGTGAAATTACGTTTTGCATGACGTTCCGCCCAAATCTCTTCGGGGGCAACCCCGATAGCATCAGCAATGATTTTCTCAGATTTTGGGTAGGATTTCTCTAATGCACTGCGTAAAGTGCTGGGTGAAAGCCCATGTGCCTTGGCAAGACTAGCAATAGACCAGCCTTTCTTGTGCAAAGCCGCCACAACATCCGCACGATGCCAGTCGTGCGTATTTTTTTGGGGTGTAGGTACGTTCATCATCTTAGTTACTCCGTTAAAATGATAAGCGTATTATTACATGTATGTTAGAAAAAATCAACATGTATTTTAATATACATGTTAAAAAATCAAAGAAATTTTAATATAAATGTTTAATTTATTGATTTATAAGTAAATATTTTAAACATGTACATCATAATTTTTTTGATTGAAACGCACATATTAAATCATACTTAACATGTATATGAAAAATTTTTCAGACAGATTGGACTTTGTGATAGAGAAGTTGGGCGGTGTAGGCAAGGCTTGCACAGCAACAGGCATGTCTTACCCTACGCTTGGTCGTTGGAAAGATGGTTCATCAGACCCTAAAATGAGCAACATGGTTGCCTTATCTCAGGCAGCCAATGTCAGCCTAGACTGGCTTATGATGGGGACAGGCACGCCAGACGGCTCTACGCCCCAGCCACAGTCTCAGCCCGACCCTGACGATTTCTACCATGTCCCATATTACCGAGACATCATCGCAAGTGCTGGCGGGGGCAAGTTCAGCGATGGCGTCATCGGCACAGATGACTTCTTGGCGTTCCGCAAAGACTGGATAAACCGCACCGCCCTGACCGCCAAAGACCTTGTCGCACTCAATACAGATGGCGACAGTATGCTCCCCACGATACCTGAGAACGCCACCATTTTAGTGGATAAGTCCAAGAACATCGCCAAGGATGGCAGGATTTATGTGGTGCGGATAGATGACAGGCTGTATGTTAAACGTGTTCAGTGGGTATTAGGGGGTGGGTTACGCCTAATTAGTGATAATAGCGTATATGACAGCCTTGACATCACACGCACAGACCTAGAACACGGCAACATACAGGTTTACGGTCAAGTCATTCACATTAGCTACGACCTACCACACTGACCCATAAAAAAAGCGACCCTATTACGGTCGCCTTTTTCACATCAAAGTTATTTAAACATCATTTAAAGCCTTATCAAATATGCACATATTTTTATCATAAATCCATCGGTTTTTATCATTTTCTCTCATTTTGGATTTGCACTTTTATGTGCATATTTCCCTTGCTCATCAGCTTCTATCCCTTGCCGTGCTTGGCTTCCATCTTCCAGCTTCTGCACTTCTCCCCTATGCACATTTAATCAGTACCCCACATTTGCCAAGTGTTAAAGGCGTATTTTAACAGTCCAAAACCAATCGCCCACATGATGATGCCGATAAAAGCGTCCAAAAGTTGCCATGTTTTTTCTTTTTTAAAAAGTGGAATGAGTAGCCTTGCCCCATAGCCTAAGCCAAAAAACCATAAAGCAGACGCACCCACTGCCCCCACCAAAAACGCATATTTTTGGGTAAAGTTCAAAGGGCTGGCAATCGTCCCGACCAATACCAGCGTGTCTAAATAGACGTGTGGATTAAGTAAGGTCAAAGCAAGTGTGGTGGCGATGGCTTTTTTGGGTGTTGTTGGGGTGTGATGGGTGGTGTCCACCGACAGATTTTCCCCGCCTTGATAGGCTGATTTGAATGAACGATAGCCATACCAAAACAAAAACACCGCCCCCAAGATGGCAAGAGTAAGTTTGACGGTGGGGCTTTTGTCAATCAGTCCGCCAAAGCCCAATACGCCAAGACTAAGCAGAGTAAAATCACACAAAAAACACACCAAGCATACCCAAAAGACGTGCTGTTTGAGCAGTCCTTGTTTTAGGACGTAAGCATTTTGAGCTCCGATGGCGACAATCAGCCCAAAAGACACCAAAAAGCCTTGAATGACGGTGGTAAACATAGTGTTAGCTTTCCCAATAAAAACACGCCCAAAAGAGCGTGCTTTTTGATGTTAAAAATCACTTGTTTTCAAGCTGTGGCACGGCATTACCACCTGATAAGCCAAGCAGTCCTGCTCCTGCATAAATGCCCAGTTTGGCACGAGTGTCAGCGATGTCAAGATTACGCATGGTCAGCTGTCCGATACGGTCGGTGGCGGTGAAGCTGGCATCTTCTATTTTTTCCATAGATAAGCGTTCAGGCTCATAGGTAAGATTTGGCGATTTGGTATCTAGGATAGAGTAGTCGTTACCACGGCGTAGTTCTAGTACCACTTCGCCTGTGATGGCTTTGGCAACCCAACGCTGAGCGGTCTCACGAAGCATTAAGGCTTGGCTGTCAAACCAGCGACCTTGATACAGCAGGCGACCTAAGCGAAGTCCGTTAATGCGGTACTGCTCAATGGTGTCTTCGTTGTGAATGCCCGTTACCAAGCGTTCATAAGCGATGTGCAACAAAGCCATACCAGGGGCTTCATAAATGCCACGAGATTTGGCTTCAATGATGCGGTTTTCAATCTGGTCGGTCATGCCCAAACCATGTCGTCCGCCGATTTCGTTGGCTTTTAGCATGAGTGCCACAGGGTCATCAAAGCGTTCGCCGTTTAATGCCACAGGATTACCCTCAAAAAACTCCACCGTAACGATCTCGGGGTCAATCTGTACGCTCTCGTCCCAGTAGCGTACGCCCATGATGGGTTCTACGATTTTATGGCTGGCGTTTAAAAACTCCAAATCTTTGGCTTCGTGTGTTGCCCCAAGCATATTACTGTCAGTGGAATAAGCCTTTTCTTTGCTCATTTTATAATCAAATCCATTATCAATCAAGAACTGCGACATTTCTGCACGTCCGCCAAGCTCATCAATAAAGGTCTCATCTAGCCAAGGCTTATAAATTCTAAGTTTGGGATTGGTGAGTAGTCCATAACGATAAAAACGCTCAATGTCGTTGCCTTTGTAAGTGCTACCGTCCCCCCAAATGTCCACGCCGTCTTCTGCCATGGCGGTAACGAGCATTGTCCCTGTTACTGCGCGTCCTAGCGGTGTGGTGTTAAAATAGGGCATACCGCCTGTGCTGACGTGAAACGCCCCGCACTGTATCGCACAAATGCCCTCACGAGCAAGCTGAGTGCGACAGTCAATCAAGCGGGCTTTTTCTGCTCCGTATTGCATGGCTTTGGCGGGGATTGCGTCATAATCGGACTCATCGGGCTGACCCAGATTGGCGGTGTAGGCGTAGGGCATTGCCCCTTTTTGCTTAATCCACAAAATGGCGGCGGACGTGTCTAGACCTCCTGAGAATGCGATACCGACTTTTTCGCCCACAGGCAAAGACTCTAAAATGGTGCTACTCATGACAACTCCAACAAACACAAATGAATAAAACCAAAAATTATAACACTTTTACCAATTTTTCGGGTAAAAATTTTAAAAATTTGGCAATTTTTCATAAAAATAGGCGAAAAATCTCAAAAAATTTGCTAAACTAGTAAAATTTAAAATACTCACCATTTTTAAAATTGATAAGCCAGCCATGATAACGCTAACCATAGATACGACTGCTCAAACTTTGACCGTTTTTGATGATGATACAGTCATCAAAATCTTGCCCGTCTCCACCGCCAAAAATGGCACAGGTCAGCTAGAAAACTCAGGCTGTACACCGCTTGGCAGGCACATCATCAGCGATAAGATCGGAGGCGATTGCCCAAAAAATGCGGTTTTTGTTGGGCGGGCGTTCACGGGTGAGATTTATGATGACACGCTTGGGCAAACAAGCCCTAACAGAGACTGGATTTTGAGTCGGATTTTATGGTTAAAAGGTACAGAAAACGGCTACAATCTTGGCAAAACCACAGATGGTGTGGTCTGTGATACGCACGCCCGTTACATCTACATTCACGGCACGCCAGACAGCGAGCCGATGGGCGTACCGATGTCGCATGGCTGTATTCGTATGACAAATGATGACGTGGTGTGGCTTTTTGATGTGGTTGATGTGGGGACAGATGTTTTGATTGTGTAAAAGCATTTTTAAAATTCAATCATGTTAAGATGAAAGGCAAATCATGAAACATCTTTTAATGCTTCTTCTTTTATTATTAACTGCTTGTGTGAATGCTTCCCAAAAATCCCCAACGTCAAATCATCAAATAACACAAATAGCCCAATCAGACGTATTTATCATTTATTTTGAAAAAGATAAAAAAGAACATCTCATAAAAGCCATCGATGACTATCAAGATGACATCATCTATGATGATAAAAACATTAACGGCTTGACAGTAAAAATCAAAGCAGACGACATACATCAAAAAATACAAGCCTATCAAAAGATAGATGGCGTGCTACAAATCACCAAAAGCAAAATATTAAGATTACACTGACACATTAAGGGCGACTATGAATTTACAAAAAGTTGATTTAAATTTATTGGTCTATTTGGACGTACTGCTCCGTGAAAAAAACGTAACCCGAGCGGCAGAACAGCTTGACATTACCCAGCCTGCGATGAGCAATATTTTAAGGCGACTGCGTTCATTGTTTAATGACCCCTTGCTTGTACGGTCATCTGAGGGCATGACGCCTACCGAACGGGCGACAGAGCTACAACCCCGCATTCGTGAAGTGCTGTCGGACGTGGGGACGCTGTTAGAGCCACGCACTGAATTTCGTCCGTACAGTACGTCTCGGGTATTTCGTATCATGACCAGCGACTATGCCGAAGCGACCCTTGTGCCACGCCTTGTCAAGGCGTTAAGAAGCGAAGCTCCTAACGTGGTTTTAGATTTTTTGACCCCGTCTGATGTGTCGTATCGGGACATGGAACAGGGGAGGGTGGATTTGGCGATTAACCGCTTTAATGAGATACCGCAGAGCTTTCATCAGGTCTTGGTGTGGCGGGACACGTTCAGTTGTCTTTTATCGGCAGAGTCTCCTTATTTGTATCGTTTTAACCTAAAAAACTACCTAAAAGCCCAGCACGTTTGGGTGTCTAAGACGGGCATGGGTGTGGGTTTTGGGGTCAATCCTGAAAAATCAGGCGGTCTTGGTTCTATTGACCAAGCCTTACAGCGACTGGGGCAAAAACGCCAAATCAGCGTCTTTACCCGCCATTACCAAATGCCTGCCATGTTAAGTGCCAATAAGGATTTAATCGCCACTTTGCCAACCCGTGTTGCCAAATTGCAAGCCAGCACCAATCCTAAGATTGTGGTTAAAGAACCGCCATTTTTTATCCCTGAGTTTGAACTGACGATGGCATGGTCGCCCCTACTACAACACCACCCAGCCCATAAATGGCTCAGACAGCTCATCATTCATGTGGCACGGCAGATTATGGCAGAAGAAGCCGAGCAAGCACAAATGGGCAGATAAATGAACATTTCTAAACAAATCATCAATCTGCACCAAAGCCCCAATACCGCCCTACAAGCCATTCATCTTTTGATAACCAATAACAGGGCGAGCAAAACCGCTTTTCGTGCCGTTTATGATGGGGTCATGGCGGATAATGACGTGGACGGGGCGTATTATTTGGTGGTCTTTGCCTAAAAGATAGATGATTTACCCTTTGACGGCACACCGCTTATTGATATGGTGATAAATGGCGATGACAAAAACATGAAATTGGCGTTGATTGACAAATTACCCCAAGAAATACAGCAACATTATTTAAATAAAATGAGTTTTTAAATTTATTAAGGAGTAACATGATATTGTATCACACATTAAAAATAACAATGATGAGCATGGCGTTATTATCATTGACCGCTTGTGGTTTGTCCTGTTCAAATCCGCCACAAAGCCCCCAAGATGCCACCGATGAAGCTAACCCTGATGATGTTGCCAATCCTGACGTTCCCATAAAAATGGATTTACCCATTGATTTGTATGGGGCAGATAGTCTGTTGCACCCTGTGGTGGTGTCTGCCGTTGATGAATATGTGGATAAAAGCGGGTCATATTCAAAAACACAGCTGTATAGTCATGTGTCGGTCTCTGATGATAAAATCAGCGGTCAGATGTTTAATCTTGTGTTTGAAAACAAACAAACAGGACAAACCACGCCTTTGTTTAAAAACAACACCCAAATCATTCACGAAGCCCATTATCCTTTTTATGTAAAGTCGGATTATATGGGACGTGGTGAGATAAATTGGCAAAACATTCACAAAGATGAGTTAAAGCATTATCATCATTTTATTTATACCGTCCAAGAAAAGATAGGTAAATACAACAGCGACAGCATTCACGCCCAAACATCGCTATATATGAGTGATGATAAAGGGGGTAATCTGATAAAATTACACCCCGATGATGAGTATTTTATCCAAAGTCGCTGGGTGATGAACATGGAGCGGTATTATTTTACCACCAAAAAAGACAGTAACAATGACGGTAAAATTAACCTATATGACGACAGCAAAAATTATTATATAGATTTTAAAGAAAGCAATCCTAAGGTAAAGGCGTATGATTTTATGCCGAAATAGGTTTTAATCATGAATAAAGAATTGCCCCAAGCCTTAATTGATGATTGTTATCTTTGGGTAAAAGAGCGGTTTTTTAAAAACACCCCAAAAAGAGCGGTCGCCTACGCCATATTAACCAAACAAACCACATCGCCCACCCAAAGTAAAGTGGGCGGTCTGCCTTATTTACCTGTCGGTCAATCATTACCTGTTAATGATAATGGCGAGATGTATCAGTTATTGGCTCAAATTAACTGTGCTGATTTGAATGGATTGGCGGATTTTCCCAATACAGGCATTTTGCAATTCTTTGTCATCGCTGATTATGATGGCATGGATTATCAAGTGATTTATCATGCCAATATTGACACTCATTATGCTGATACAGACGTTCAGGCATTATATCAACCCACGCTAAATGACTGCATTGAACTTCAAGAATATGCCATGACATTTGATGTTGATGAAATGTATCCTAATTTTAGTGAGCATTTTGGGCGATTGGTTCGTGAGTATTTGGAGAAAACTAGCCATGAGATGAATGTTAAACAGCAATATAGGCTATATCGTCATATTGAATATTTGTATGATAAAGAATTTAATCTAGATGATGATGTTGTCAAAACAATCTGCGGTGGTTATCATCATTATATTCATAATGACCCAAAAGATGATATGGAAAACATAGATGATGTGGTGGTGTTATTTCAACTTGCCAGCGAGCAGGACATCAATCTTGGCGATATGGGTGTGATAAATTTTTTGATGTATGCCCATGAATTAAAAGACCGAGAATTTGATAGGGCGATTGGTTATTTTGAGTATTATTAGATGATAATTTTTATAAAATATTTTGGGTAAATGATATTTGCCCTTTTTTAAATTTACCCACAAATTCCCATACCCACACCCCCAAAATTATGCTAAAATAATCGGTTTCTTTTAACATTTATAATCTTATGAGCTTTTTAACCAAAACGTTTGATGTCATTGTCATCGGTGGCGGACACGCAGGCACAGAAGCGTGTCTGGCGTCCGCTCGCATGGGGGCGGATACCTTGCTTATTACGCACAATATTGAGACGCTTGGGCAGATGAGTTGTAACCCAGCGATTGGCGGTATCGGCAAGTCGCATCTGGTGCGTGAAGTGGACGCACTGGGTGGGGCAATGGCGTTGGCGACCGACAAGGCAGGCATTCAGTTTCGGGTGCTAAACAGTCGTAAAGGAGCGGCGGTGCGAGCGACCCGAGCCCAAGCCGACCGTATTTTATATAAGGCAAGTATCCGCCATACGCTTGAAAATCAGCCAAACTTGACGATTTTTCAGCAAGGCGTGGACGACATCATCGTAGAAAACGGGCGTGCGGTGGCGGTGGTTACAGCCACAGGCATTCGCCTAAATACTCGTACGGTGGTGCTGACATCGGGGACGTTTCTGGGTGGGGTCATTCATGTGGGGCTAGACCACCAAAGCGGTGGACGAGCAGGTGATATGCCGTCCATTCGTCTTGCTGACCGTTTGCGTGAACTTAAATTGCCTGTCGGACGACTAAAAACAGGCACACCTGCTCGTATTGATGCTCGTACGGTGGATTTTAGTGTGATGACCCCCCAAGCGGGGGATACGCCTTTGCCTGTGATGAGCTATATGGGCGATGTTGCCATGCACCCACGCCAAATCAACTGCTACATCACGCACACCAACGCACGCACGCATGACATTATCCGTGCCAACCTTGACCGTTCACCCATGTTTAGCGGTAAGATTGAGGGGGTGGGGCCTCGTTATTGCCCCAGTATTGAAGACAAAATCCACCGCTTTGCCGACAAGACAAGCCATCAGATTTTTATTGAACCTGAGGGTTTGACCACGCATGAGCTGTATCCTAATGGCATTTCAACGAGCTTGCCCTTTGATGTGCAAATTGAGTTTATCCATAGCATGAAAGGGCTTGAAAATGCCCACATCACACGCCCTGGCTATGCCATTGAATACGATTATTTTGACCCGCAAAACCTAAAACCCACACTTGAAACCAAATCCATTGATGGTCTGTATTTTGCAGGGCAAATTAATGGCACAACAGGTTACGAAGAAGCGGCGGCACAGGGGTTATTGGCAGGGCTAAATGCAGGGCGTATGGCACTTGGCAAATCATCATGGACACCGAAGCGACATGAAGCCTATCTTGGTGTACTGGTGGACGACTTGATAACCAATGGCACCAAAGAGCCGTACCGTATGTTCACAAGCCGTGCCGAACATCGCCTGCTACTGCGTGAAGACAATGCGGACGAACGCTTGACTGCCATCGGGCGAGAGCTTGGGCTTGTGGACGATGAACGATGGGCGAAATTCAACCAAAAAATGGAGTCCATTGCCAGTGAAACTGCCCGCTTAAAAGACATTTGGGCAACACCAAACAACGCCATTGGTCAAGCCTTTATGGGCAATACAGGTGAGATTTTAACCAAAGAAAATCACCTGCTTGACCTGTTAAAACGTCCCAACATCCACTTTGCCGACATTGCGAGCATATCAGACAGCACGGTGAGCGATGACGTGGGCGAGCAGATTGAGATAAGTGTCAAATATCAGGGTTATATTGACCGCCAAAATGACGAAATTGAGCAGATGAAACGCCTTGAAAACACCGCTTTACCGCTTGATTTTGATTATGCCAGTGTGTCGGGTCTGTCCAATGAAATTGTACAAAAGCTCACCCAAATCCGCCCTGCAACACTAGGGCAGGCAAGCCGTATCAGTGGTGTTACCCCTGCGGCGGTGAGTTTACTTGCGATGACGGTTAAGAAATTGAAAAAGGCACAAGGACTCATTGATAAATAAAGAGAAGTAAGGGGTGAGAAAATCACCCTTTATTTTTTGGTAATTTTCTATTATCATAAGTAAATTATTTTTGTAAATCCATAAAAATTTACTATGAATGCCCAAGAAACTCTCCAAGCCATCAGCTTTGCTTTTATGATTGTTTTTCCAAACCTAGCTCTGATGGGGTTGGGTTTTTATATGAAAAGAGTGGGCGGGATTGATGGTAATTTTATAGATGCAGCGTCTAAGATCGTCTTTAATTTTGGCTTGCCGTGCCTTTTGTTTTTTAGCGTGATTAAAAGTGAAGTGAATTTTGCCGAACAAAGCACACTGATTTTGGCAGGATTTATCACGACTTTTGTGCTGTTTTTTGGGGCGGAAATTTATGCTAAGTGTTTCGTGCCTGACGTGCGTGATAAGGGCGTATTTGTGCAGGGGGTGTTTCGCTCAAACATGGCGATTATTTCCTTGTCGGTAGCGACCAACGCCTATGGAGCGGTGGGGACGAGTGTGGGGGCGGTGTATATGGGGATTTTGACGATTTTGTATAATATCTTATCGGTCATCACGCTATCTCGCACTGGTCGGTCGCAGGGTTTGTCCGCTCAAAGTCGGGACATCATCGTGAAGATTTTTAAAAATCCACTCATCATCGCACTGATTTTTGCTTTTATCTATAAGGGCATTGGCTTACCCTTACCGCCCAAACCCATCGCCAGAACGGGTGAGCTTTTGGCAAACATTGCTTTACCGCTTGCTCTGATATGTGCAGGGGCAACGCTTGATATTAAATCCATGCTTGGCTTATCAGGCGTGTCCATGCAGGCGAGCATTGGGCGGATTATCGTTGCCCCCTTGCTTGCGGTGGGTGCGGGCATGGCATTTGCTCTGCCACCTGTGCAGTTTGGTGTGTTATTTATTATGGTGGCAAGCCCTGCCGCCGCCGCAAGCTATGTCATGGCAAAGGCAATGGGTGGCAATGATGTGTTGGCAGCGAACATTTTGGCATTTACCACCGTGGTCAGCATGATGGGCATGGCGGTGGGTATGGCGTGGCTTCGGGTGCTTGGGTGGGTCTAGGTAACTTGGTCGTCTTTTTCGGCTTGGGTGGGGGGCAGGTGATACACATAAAAACTGATGAATACCGCTGTGATGACCACCAACGCCAAATACAAAGCAGGGGCAAGACGCACATAAAAAGTGGCATAACCCAGCACAAAAGGCAAGGCACTGCTGACCAATGCGTACATCATGGCATAAATCAAGCCGACATAAGTCAGCCGAGACGAGACATTAAATAGTCGAACTGCCACCACGGGGGCGGTGGCGATAATGCCACCTGAAAAACCAAGCAGGGCAAAAAATACCAAGATCAGCTCACCACCTGACCCCAAATGCCCAAAAAACAGCATGGTTTGTAGGATGAAAAATACCCCACCGATGGACATGACCTTGCCAGCATTGCTATAATCCACCATAAAACCATAAAATACACAGCCTATCATCATAAAGATGATGCTAATGACATTGCCTAAACGCAACAGATTTTCTGAGATGATAAATCCTGTGTTGATAAGGCTAGGTAGCAGTAGGGCGATGATGACCATCAAGCTGACTGACAGCCAAGTGAGCGTAATGGCGGGTAATAAAACTGCCAGATATTTTTTGATAAAATAAAAAAATCCGTCTTGTTCATGGTCTTGGGACAGTTGAGTAAAGGTGTGTATGCTCAAAGTTGGGGTGGCGATTTGGGGGTGTGTGGCGATTTGAGTATGGGCAGGCGTTTCGTCCAGATGGCGAACAAACATCAGTAGCAATAAGCCTAGCACGCCGCTGACCACAAAAGGGATTCGCCAGCCGATTTGTAGGATTTGTTCATGAGTCATTTTGCTTTCTAGGATAAAGGTCAGCCCAAGCACCACAAGCAGTGCCATCAAAGAGCTGGCACTAATCACGCCTAAGCCGACCCCCACACGATGAGACGGCAGATGTTCACTGACAAAGACCCAAAGCGTTGGTACAAGCCCGCCAAATGCCATGCTTTGCCCCAGTTTTACAGGAATAAATAGTAATGGGGCAATCACGCCGATTTGAGTGGTGGTGGGTAACAATCCCATGATGGTGGTACAAATCGCCACCCCAAATAGGCTCATCATGAGTGCAGGCTGTCTGCCATACGAGTCACCATAACGCCCAATCATCAGCCCACCCAATGGCATGGCGACATAGGTGATGACGAACAACCCCATGATTTGTAAATAATACAGCCAGTCTTTATGCTGACCTATAAAAAACAGCGAACTGATGACATCGGTCATTTGCAAAAAAATCATGACCGCAAAAAAGCCCACGCTTGCCACCAAACTGGCAATACATACCAAAAATACATGAGGTGAAGTCGGTATAAAGCTGGGCATAAGGGTATCCAATATTTTTTGGCTATAATAACCCATCAATCGGTAAAATGCTTAGTAGAGCAACGTTAGATTTTTGTAACCATGTCATGTTAGGCTCTTTGCGGTAGATGACTTCTTGACCATTTTCAAGGGTTCGCCATCGCAGTCGTTGTTTGTCGTCCAGCTCCACTTTGTAGGCTTGTTGCAGTAGCGTGGGGTTGGGGGTGTCTAGGTTATTTAGGGCGTGATGAAAATGCCAAGCAAGCGTGGCATCATCAATGACCACGCCAAGCTCACTGTTGGTGTTGGCAGAGCGGGGGTCTATGTTATATGAGCCGATAAATACTTGATGGTCGTCCACCGCAAAGGCTTTGGCGTGCAGGCTCATGGTGGTGTTGGCGTGGTTTTCGTTGGTGTTGATGGCGTTGGGCTTGGACTCATATAGCGAAATTCCCGCTTTAATGAGTGCCTTACGCCAATGCCCATAGCCTGAATGCACCGAACGCACATCGGTGGCACTGTATGCGTTGGTTAAAATGCTGACTTTCACGCCACGTTTGACCAATTCGGATAATAATGCCACGCCTTGTTTGGTGGGAACAAAATAAGATGAAATAATGCTCAAATGGTGCTTGGGCTGACCAATCGTTTGGCGAAGTTGCTCCACCAAAAGTTCTAAATCTTGGGCGTTATTGGCAAGTTTTTTGGGGTCATCTGCCAAAAACTTAACTGCCCGCCATCTTAGGGGAAGCTGACCGTTTCGGGGGTTAAGATGGGGTGTGCCATCGCTGATGGCTTGTTGGTAGCGGTGCTTGTCGTCCTTTGTCCACTCAAAAGATGATGGGCGTGCGTCAGGCTTTGCAAGCACAGTAATATCAAACACATCGGGCGATTGCCAATATTTTTCAAAACTGTCATGAATGTCTGCCACAGACTGCCCCACCACCAGCACATCAAGGTCGGCAAAGTTGTTTTTGGGGTGGCTGTTTAGGTATTCGTTACCGATGTTGCGCCCACCGATGATGCTGATTTGGCGGTCAAAAGTCATGCTTTTGTTGTGCATTCGGGTGTTGGCATGGACGGGTATGGTTAAAAAATTGAGCCGTTTAAATCGCCGATAAACCATCGGGTTGGCAAGGCGAACGGCGATGTTTGGGTGAGCATTAAAGTCCAATAAAAGTTGGTCAAGTGTGGACGTACTGTTAAAATCATCAAGCAAAAGACGCACCATCACACCTTGGTTTGCCATGTGCCATAACTCTTTTAGTAGGGCAACGCCTGCCTCATCAGCGTGCCAAATGTAGTACTGTATGTCTATGCTGTGGCTTGCCATTTGGGTGAGTTCATGACGAAGTAGCAGGGCGTCCGCCCCTGATGCGATGAGCCGATAGCCTGACAAATTGGGGTGCTGTTTGGCTGTGTGATGTAACTGCTCAAAAACGGGGTGTCGCTGAGTGATGGTGAGCGTTTGGGCTTTATGAGTAAGGGCGATACTGTCTGCCAAATGAGGGGTGCTGGGCAAAGTTTGGCAAGCCCCCAACAGCCCAGCCCAGCCCAGTGCTAACCATCGCCACACAGTATGTTTTGTCATTCGTCTTCTACCACTAGGGCAAATTCATCGCTGTATAAGCTCCAATTGAGCTTGGTGCGACAGGCTTGATAAAAATCCACACCAATAGGGTGTAATAAAATCAGCGACTTATCATGTTTTGTGATGACAAGCGTTTGATTATTGTCCAAAGGCACGCTCGCTTCGCCATCAGAGCTGACCATGGGTAAGGTTCGGTTATCCTTGTTGATGTTGATGGTGATTTTGCTGGTATCGGCCACCACGATGGGGCGAGATGACAGAGTGTGCGGATGCATGGGAGCAAGACAGATGGCATCAAGGCTGGGGTGTATGATGGGTCCTCCTGCCGACAAAGAGTACGCTGTTGAGCCTGTGGGAGTGCTGATGATAAGCCCATCAGCGTGCTGGCGATAGACCGCAATGTCGTCAATTTCTAATTGAAAATCAATGGTATGTACCGATTTACCTGCGTGTAACACCACGTCATTTAAGGCAAAACTTTCATGAAAAATGGTGGGTTTTTTTTCGTCATCTTCACCGATGATTTGCATTTTTAATAAAAATCGTTCATCGGTATGATAGCGACCGCTGAATATGTCAGTCAGCTGTTCTTCTAAGCTGTCAGGATTGATGTCTGCCAAAAACCCCAGTCGTCCCCGATTGACCCCAAGCACAGGCACGCCCGTTCCTGCCAACAAAGACCCTGCTTGTAAGATAGAGCCATCGCCACCGACCACGATAACAAGGTCGCAATATTCCCCCAGACGCTGGCGGGGGACGATTTTAATGTGATTTTCGTCTGTGTGATTAAAATCAATCAAAATCCCTTCAATGCTGGCGGTGGTGGTGTCAATGATGGTGGTAAACCCCCAATGATGGAGTAGGCTGATGAGCTGATTTAGGGTGTGGGTAATGCTACTTTTGCCTGCTCGCCCGATAAGCCCGATGTCTTTAAAATGGCTTTGATTGGGAGAAAAAGATGTCAACTCACTCATAAAAAATGATAAATGCCGATGGTGCGTGTATCATACCGAAAGTTGGCGTGAAGCACAAGTAAAATCCGCCCAAGCACAGCCCATCTGCTCAAATCGTCAAGATGGTATGGTGTATTGTAAAATTTTATTAATCTTGATTGATTTTTTAAAATATTTATTGTATAAATCACTCATCATTCACTGCTATTTTTAAAGGAAAAATATGGCAAATCCTATCATTAGTCGCACCGAGTTGGTTACGGGTGCTGTGCCCATGACAGTCAATGGCGTGGTCAAAAAGACGGCATTTTTGTTGGGCTTGACCGCATTGTCTGCATTCGGTATATTCTTTGGTGTGTTACTTGGGGCAATCCCTGCGGGTATCGTGTCGGTGTTGTCCATTGTGGCTATTTTTTCGGCAATGGGCTTGGGGCTGTTCATCGCTTTTAAACCTCATTTAGCAAAAACATTGGCAGTCCCTTATGCTTTAATTGAGGGGGTGTTTGTTGGGGCAATTAGTGCCTTTGCGTTTTTTAAATTTCCAACCGTGCCTTTGATGGCATTGTCAGCCACCTTTATCACGGCAGCGGTCATGCTGACTTTATACACCACAGGTGTCATTAAAGTTACCGAAAAATTCCGCTCCATCATCATCTCTGCCACCATCGCCATCGCCATTGTGTATTTTATCCAAATCATCATGAGCTTTGTGTTTGGCAGTAGCATTCCTGCATTGTTTGATGGTGGTATGCTTGCCATTGGTTTTAGTGTGTTTACCACTTTGATTGCGTCTTTTAGTCTGCTGTTGGATTTTGATAATGTGGAGCGTAGTGTCTCTTGGGGTGTGGACGAAAACTTTGAATGGGTGCATGGTATCGGCATTTTGGCAACGCTGGTATGGATGTACATTGAGTTTATTCGTTTGATTGGTTATCTGCAAGATTGATGGATAAATAAAAAACGCC
>JAUMUJ010000022.1 GCA_030530785.1 Moraxella sp.
TCGGACTGTTAATCCGTGTGTCCCTGGTTCGAGCCCAGGTTGGGGAGCCATATTTCAAAAGCCCTTTCTTAGTGAAAGGGTTTTTTTATTTTGCTGTCTTGATTTTTTTGTACAGATAAGCATATAATCTGTTATCATTTTTAACCCAGATAAGGATAACCATTTGAGCCTTTCACACACCCTGACTTTTGAACTGACCCCAAGCGAACTTCGTACCATGCTTGGTGAGTACAATGCCCACCTAAAATACCTACAAAACCGCCTTGACATCAACATCATCAATCGTGGCAACGAATTTGTCTTAACTGGTGATTCATCACAAGTTGAAAAAGCCAAATATGTGCTAGATGAACTGTGCCAGCTTGCCAAAACCACAGATGACATCACGGGCGAAACCCTACATTTGCTTATCCAAGCCAGCATCGCCAATGAAGAACCCATTAGCCAAACCGCCACTCCCATCAGCCTATCTACCCGCAAAGGCAAAATTACCCCCAAAGGACACAACCAAGCCCAATACATCAAAAATATCCTACTGTCTGACATTTCATTTGGGGTAGGACCTGCTGGCACAGGTAAGACCTATTTGGCGGTGGCAGCTGCGGTGGATATGTTAGAGCGTGGCGAGATTGAGCGGATTTTGCTGGTGCGTCCTGCGGTGGAAGCAGGTGAAAAATTGGGCTTTTTACCCGGTGATTTGACCCAAAAAATTGACCCCTACCTACGCCCTTTATATGACGCTTTATACGAAATGTTGGGCTTTGAAAAGGTGGGCAAGCTCATAGAACGTCAAATCATTGAGATTGCCCCACTTGCTTATATGCGTGGGCGGACACTCAATAACAGCTTTGTGATACTAGATGAAGCTCAAAACACCACGCCTGAGCAGATGAAAATGTTTTTGACACGGTTAGGTTTTGGCTCTCGGGCGGTCATTACGGGCGACACTTCACAGATAGATTTGCCTCGTGGTCAAAAATCAGGGTTGGTTCAAGCCTTACAAATCTTAGAAAACATTGACAACATTCACATCACCCGCTTTGTCAGTCGTGATGTGGTGCGACATCATTTGGTGCAAAAAATCGTTGATGCTTATGATGCTTATGATGCCCAAGAAAGCGAACTTGAAAATCAGCGTCAAGAGATTCGCAAAAAAGAACGCCAAGAACAAGAGATGAACCGCACCTTAAATGCTTTGTCTTTTTTAAACGACCTAAAAAAAGCACAGATGGGCAATGACGACAATGAATGACATAACGGTCAGCTTTGGCGACGACACAGCATCACTGACCCATCTTGTGATGTATCAAGATGAGCCACTGACACAGATTTTTAATCACACTTTGGCGGTCATGTGTGATAAAGTCAGTGGCGGGCTTGTGTTGCCATATTTTGCTTTTAGGGCAAATTTTAGTCATCAAGACTGGATAAACCTACCAAAATCTCTAGATGTCTATGTCTGTGGCACGCACGAAGGGCAAGCCTTAAATCTTGATGCACGGGGCAAGGACTACGCCACCAATATTCTATCCTACCCAAGCGGTTTGCCCCTAGACGTATGCGTGATGATGAACAAAATACCGCTTGGCGAGCTTGTCATCTGTCATGATGTGGTCATGCGTGAAGCTGATGAGCAACACAAAACCCCAACCCACCATTTAACGCATTTGTTGGTGCATGGGATTTTACATCTGCTGGGCTTTGACCATGAGCTTGGACAAGATGAACAAGATGAGATGGAGAGCTTTGAGATACAGATTTTACAAGGCTTAGGGATAGATAACCCCTATGAATAAGCCATGTCAAATGAGATTTATTTAGGCGTTATCAACTTTTTTACGTCCGCTTTGGCAGGTATTACAGGGCTTGGCGGAGGGACGATTTTGCTTGGGCTGATGCCGATGTTTTTGACCGCCAGTGCTATCATTCCTGTACATGGGGTCGCCCAACTGTCCAGCAACATCAGCCGAGTATGGTTTGGACGGCGTGATTTGGATTTGACCCACTTTCGCCCCTTTATCATCGGAGCGGTGGTGGGCGTGGTATTTTTTGGTACGGCGGTAAAATTTGTCAAGCTAGACCTAATCCCCCTATTTATTGCGGTTTATATTTTACTCACCCAATGGTCAAAAACCGTCAATCGCCTGCTAAGAAGTTTTGAAAGTTTCTATCTTATCGGCTTTTTGCAAACAGGTATTGGGCTTTTTGTGGGGGCACCAGGTCCTTTACATATGCCCCTACTCATGAAAAAATACGACAACAAAGACATCGTGGTAACGGTCGGCTCACTCATGATGACTTTGGTGCATACCCTAAAATTGGTGGTGTATGTGGCGTTGGGTTTTAGTTTTATTGAGTACTGGCAAGTGATTGTTTTTATGGTGGTTTCTGCATCTTTTGGGTCGTGGGCAGGCGTACAACTTCGCAACCGATTGCCCACGTCATGGCTAAAAACTGCCCTGCCCTACCTACTGACCATCATTGCCTTAAAAATCATTTATGACAATGCGATTAAATTTGGTTGGCTTTAATTTTATCCAAATTAGCAATCTGCACTGTACGATGCGGAAAGGGAATGTTAATGCCCCGCTCATCAAAAGCGTATTTAATCGCTTCCAACAAATCGCATTGCATGGCAAACCAAGTGTCGTTGGTCGTCCAAAGATACATGGTCAGATTGACCGAACTGTCCGCCAGCTCAGTAACACGCACGATGGGTTCGTCAGGGTGTTGCAACACATCAGCATGAGCGTTGGCAATCTGCAACATGACATCACGAGCGGTCTTAATGTCGCTGTCGTAGCTGATGCCTACCATCACTTCAATCCGCCGATTGGGGTATGAGCTAAAATTGGTACTGGGCGTGGTCATGATGTCGCCGTTAGGAATGATGACTTCATGATTATTGATGGTGCGAATGCGAGTATTAACCAACGTAATCTCTTCTACCCGACCCGTTTTGCCCGCTATCTCTACATTGTCCCCCCGCCGAAACGGGCGAAAAATCACAATCAACACCCCTGCTGCCAAGTTAGACACTTGGTCCTTTAAGGACACACCGATGGCAACGGTTAAAGCCCCAAGCACCGCCACAAAGGACGTGGTACTGATACCAAGCTGATTTAAGGACGCCAGCACCACTGCCGCCAGCACCACGCTGTATAACAGGTTAGTCAAAAAACTGACTGCTGTGCCATCAAGTGAACTTCGTTGCATGGCTTTTTTGGCGACATTAACGATGCGTTTGCCTATCCATTTGCCCACAAAAAAGATAATCACAGCCAATAAAAATTTGACGGCAAAGGTGGTGGAATTATCAAGCAAAGTTACAGTATCAATCGGAATGCCCAGTAAACTTAGGGTGTAATCACCCGCTTGGGTAAGATTTTCGGCGGTATGAGCCACCACCTCTTCGGCAGTCTCTTTAACGACTTCACCAACTTGTATCGCTTCATCAGCGGTTTTGTCTGTCAGGTCTGTGGGTGTGCTTGTCATATCAGTAAGTTACTTCCAGTTGGTCGCTATATCGCCATGTACGAATGATACGCAGTTCACTAAGCTCGCCCATATCTTGGGTAAACCTGCCATAAGGAGCAGACTGACGCACTGACTGTTTGGCTGCTTCATCTAAAATGGCAGAGCCTGATGATTCTAGCATTTTTATGGCTTTAACATGACCGTCAGGCGACACCACCACCAGCAAGCGCACATCGCCTGTAATGCGATTGGCACGAGCTTGTTCAGGATAGTGCTGATTTGCCACCCGCTCTACATGACGGCGAAAATTTTCTAAATAAACGGCAGATTTACCATGCGTGGTGGCATTAGAATTGACCGTTTGCACGTTGGTTTTGGACGCAAAAACCTGCTGTTTTTGGGAAAGCTGAGCTTCTAGGGTGCGGATTTTTTTGCGAACCCGTTCTTCTTGAATGTCTAACTCGTCTTGTTTGTTTTCGTTGCTATTATTACCACTGCTATTGACATAACGCACCGATAAGGTGGTTTTTAGGTAGCTTTGTTGATACGCCTGCTGGCGGGTTTGTTTTTGTAGGTCTATGATGTCTTGGGCATCTTCTATTTCGTCAGAGACATCAGGGCTTAGGTTGGTCGTCTCTTGGCGAAGCTGTTGGCGAACCTCCCCACCCCCTTCTTGGCTGGCATTGGCGATAAAGCGAGCATCGTCATTTTTTTGGGTGTTGGTGGTCAAAGCGATGGCAACATCTTGCGCCATTTCATCAGGAGCAACCCCCACACCAAAACTTATCCCGAAAATTAAAAAAGCGTGCAACGCCACCGATACGGCGGTTGCCATCGGAATGTCGGGGTTGGAAAATTGATTGAATTTTTTAAGCACAACTTAATTCTCTTAATAACCATAAGGCGATTTTTGTTCATCAAGGCGATGAATATAACGCTCAAACCAAAACGGCATGAACGGTAACAGCGATGCCATAAAGCCAAGCAAAAAGACCTGAATGGACCAACGCTTGACCTGACACGCCACAAGCAACAACACCAAAAACCCCAAAAACATCACGCCATGAAACATGCCTGCATAAGGCACAAACTGTGGCATGTCCAACCAGTATTTAAACGGCATGGCAATACCAAGCAATAATAAAAACGACACTCCTTCTAAAAAACTCATCAAACGCAATACTTTAATCATTTGGTCATGCCCAAAAATCACACAAATATAATGAGAATAATAACACAAACTTTATACATACCATAAAAATTTTAGATGATTATTTACATAAAGTTACAATTTAACCACCATTTAGAGCATGGATAAAGTCCGTCCGTTTGGTTTCACCAAGTAAGATATTTTTAAGCTGACCTTGATGATAAATAAGCAATGCAGGGGGACCAAATAAGCCATAACGAGCCAGCAATGCCCGACTGTCATCAGTGGTGTTAGTGATGTCAAACTTCACCACTTGATAAGCAGACAATTCACTTGGACGGTTGGCAAACAGTGTCCGCTCCATAATGCGACACTCTACGCACCATGTGGCAGTAACGTCCACAAGCACTTTGTCAGTTTTAACCAAAATATCATCAAGCTCACTTAGTGTGGTAACGGTCAAATCACGATGGTTTTGTAAGGTGCTGTGTGCTGACACCGCCAAAGGTCGCCAAGCGTCCGTATTGCCCATACCCGCTCCCACCATCAAACACACCGCCCACACGCCTGCCAAAAAACTCATCGCTTTTGCAGGCAACACGGTCAGCCGATACAGCCACACGGCAGACAGGCTAAACCACACCGCCCACAGCACCAATATCACGCCAGACGACCACATACGCTCCATGAGACTGACTGCCACCGCAAGCAATAACAATCCACAAAACTCCTTAACAGACACCATCCATACCCCTGATTTTGGCATGAATTTGCCCTGCATTGTCCCCATGATCACAAGCGGAACAGACAATCCTAGCCCCAACATAAACAACGCTACAAAACCAAGCAGAGCATTGCCCGTAGTCGCCACCGCTGATAATGCTCCTGCCATTGGCAAAGACACACAAGGCGACACCACCAAAGCAGACAACAACCCCACCAAAAAACTCCCACTCATACTGCCCAAATGCCTGTCGGCAGATTGGGATTTTTTTTGTAAAGTTTGGGCGATGGTGCTTGGCAATTTTAGGCGAATGACATCAAACATACCCAACGCCAACACCACAAACACCAACGCAAATCCACCCAAAACATAGGGGTTTTGCAAATGGTTCATGACACCAAGCGTCTGCCCAAACCATGCAATAATCATGCCCAGTAGCCCATAAGCGGTCGCCACGCCCACCCCATAACTGGCGGATAACAGCAAGCCCTGCTTAGCATCAGTAGCATTATGACGAGCCACGATGTTTGCAACTATCGGTATCATCGGATAAACGCACGGCGTCAAAGCAAGTAGCAACCCCAACAAAAACAACAGTCCCACCGCCACCACAGGGCGTTTTGTTATGCCAAAGGGGTCAGTAGGCTTATCCGTCAATGTGTGATTGATGGTGGCACTTGGGGCGGTCGGCTCATGAGCAAGCTCTTCACGGTCAAGTGTACCATCATCTTGCCCCATGTCAAACACGCTTGGTAAAGGCTCAGGGTCATTTGACAATCCAAAACCATCACCCCCCATCACCTCAGGTGGTGCGGTTTGCACGTCTGACAACTGCACAAGTGGCGAAGGTGGTATGTCTGTGGTAGCAGACGGCGTCTCTTGGGGATTTGGGGGGGCAGGAGCGTCTTGATAAGATGGCTCTGTCTGCACTACGGCTTGTGGTGTGCTGACCGATGGCAGGTCTGATGGTAAGACGGGTGTTTTTTTGGCGTGCATGGCGATATTGGCATTTAAGGTCTCGGGCGGATAGCACAGACCTGCTTTGGCACAGCCTTGCCATTTAATGCCAATGGGTGCGGTTATCTCTCTATCTGATGTCAGTACCACGCTTGCCACCATGTCTTCTTCAAAGACTGCCACCTGACCAAAGGTTGGGTCGTCTATCATGGTGGGCGTTTTGTCAAATTGCCACGCACTTGCCGTTACCCCATCGGGCAACACCAACGCCAATTTGTCCTGATAAACATAATGCTCGGGCGTAACCCTAAACACCACTGACAACACGTCGCCATCTTGTTTGGCATTTACCCCAAAGGCTTGATGAACGGGTAAAAACTTGGTCTTTTTTTGTCCAAATAATTCAGACAGACTTTTGTTTTGGCTTGGCGGGGCTTCTTGGGCATATGCAGGCATGACTGCAAGACATAAACCGATGATGAGTGCGTGTTTTGTCATGATTATCAGGTCATCAAATTTTTATAAAATGGCATATTATACCCAAAAAATGTGTACAAATTGTAGTAATTTATTAGAGCATATTGAACATTGATAACATTTATTAACGTTTAATGAAAATATTCAATTTTTGCATGAAAAATGGCTGTCTGACCTCTTAATTTTAAATTTAGGCTAAAATTTTAAAAGTTTAACCGCTTTAAGTGGTCGGATTGTTTTTCTTTGTCAAAAACTTACCTGACAGAAGACTATCAGTCTGCGATTTTTCGCGATTTTCATTGCAAATACCGAAGGCAGGCACACCCTAGACAACACTCACAAAATTCGCATTGAGCCACCATCGGCTTTATTGTATCATAAAACGATGACAATCACCGAACACGGAGACACCATGAGCGACCCCATCAATGGCGAAAAAATACACGAAATCATGGAATGGGCTTATGATAAAGCCATCAGTGGCATTGGGCTTGGCAGTGCCGTAGACATGGCAAATGACTACTTGACACAAAGTGGCTCACTAGAAGATAAAATCAACGCCCTCATTCGTTGGCAAAACACCAAAGCAGGCACGGCAGGATTTGCCACAGGCATGGGTGGCATGATTACTTTGCCTGTCGCCCTACCTGCCAACATCACATCTACATTATACATACAAATTCGCATGATTTGTGCCATCGCTCACATGACAGGGTGCGACATTCGCCACGACAAAGTAAAAACGCTCGTTTATCTGTGTTTGCTTGGTAACGGCATAGGCGAAGTCTTAAAAGATGTGGGCGTAACCGCCACCACCAAATTTGCCGAACACCTTATCATGAAAAACGTTACAGGGGCAATGCTGACCAAAATCAACAAAGCCGTTGGATTTCAGCTACTGACAAAGGCGGGCAGTACAGGGCTTATCAACCTAAGCAAGGTCGTGCCGATTTTGGGCGGGGTTGTCAGTGGTGGCTTTGATGCTTTGACCACCAACATCGTGGGCAACAAAGCCAAAGACGTATTTTTATCCATTGATTATCCCAAGTTGGTCGGACAAATTCCGCCCGCCAAAGGCAATGTTTATGAACACGAATAAAGCCATTCAAACAAGCATGAATTTTTATCATGAAAATCCCCCCTGTTATTTTTAGCAAAATGTGCTACACTTATGTTTTTTTAATAGCTAAGGTACTTTCATGTTTAAAGACATCTCCCTACACGCTTATGACCCCGAACTTGCCGTTGCCATTGATGCTGAGTCTCGCCGTCAAGAAGACCACATTGAGCTGATTGCCTCTGAAAACTACTGCTCACCTGCGGTCATGGAAGCACAAGGCTCTGTGCTGACCAACAAATACGCCGAAGGCTATCCCGCCAAACGCTACTACGGTGGCTGTGAGCACGTTGATGTGATTGAGCAGATTGCCATTGACCGTGCCAAAGAGCTGTTTGGGGCAGACTATGCCAACGTACAACCTCATTCAGGCTCAAATGCCAACAGTGCGGTTTATCTTGCTCTGCTAGAAGCAGGCGACACCGTGCTTGGCATGAGCTTGGCTCATGGTGGGCATTTGACACATGGGGCAAGTGTGTCATTTTCTGGCAAAACTTACAACGCCGTGCATTATGGCATTACCGATGATGGCTTGATTGATTACGAAGAAGTCGCTCGCTTGGCTCGTGAGCATAAACCTAAGATGATTATTGCAGGGTTTTCGGCTTACAGTCAGGTCATGGATTGGCAGAAGTTTCGTGAGATTGCCGATGAAGTCGGAGCCTATCTGATGGTAGACATGGCTCATGTGGCAGGACTTGTGGCAGCGGGTGTCTATCCCAGCCCTGTACAGATTGCGGACGTAACCACCACCACCACCCACAAAACCCTACGGGGACCACGCTCGGGGCTTATCCTTGCCAAAGCCAATCCCGACATTGAGAAAAAACTCAACTCTGCCGTTTTTCCTGGTTCACAAGGCGGTCCTTTAATGCACGCCATCGCAGGTAAAGCGGTGTGCTTTAAAGAAGCGATGAGCGATGAATACAAAGCCTACCAAGCCCAAGTCATCAAAAACGCCAAAGTCATGGCACAAACCATCATCGCTCGTGGCTATGACGTGGTATCAGGTGGCACAGAAAACCACTTAATGCTTATCAGCCTTATCAAGCAAGGCATCACAGGCAAAGAAGCCGATAAATGGCTTGGGGACGCTCACATCACCGTGAACAAAAACTCCGTACCAAACGACCCCAAATCGCCCTTTGTAACAAGCGGTATCCGCCTTGGCACGCCTGCTGTTACCACTCGTGGCTTTAAGGAAGCTGAATGCGTGGAGCTTGCCCATTGGATTTGTGATATTTTAGACGCTCGTGGTCAAGAAGAAGTCCTAGAAGCGGTGCGAGCCAAAGTTGCCACCGTCTGCGACCGACTGCCTGTGTATGAACGCAATGCCTAATTGTAGGTTTTAGGTTAAAATTTGTGGTAATTTTTCACAAAAACTTGCAAGGGATATTGGTGGTAGTTATACTTAACTTGCTTATAAATGCCATCAATATCAAGCAGTTGATGGCATTTTAACCTTAAAAAACCACCTACATGAAAGGAGTGTGTGATGAGTTCTCTTAGATGGTGTGCGGTTGTTGTCGCATTAAGCAGTATGCTATTGGCAGGCTGTATGAGTACCATAGGTCAGGGTCGGCGTGATGCTCGTCAGTTAAAAAACGTACACATTGACCGTGTGATTGCGGTGAATGGCAACCCTATGGACGTCAAAAAACGCATGACCACCACTTCCTATATTTGGTACAGTCATACTGACCGATACTACACCAACAACTACTGCGGAACAAGTCGCTCATCAACAGGCACAACCGACTACTACTGCCGCACACTCAACGAGCGTGATATGTGCACCGCTTATAATGTAGATAAAGAAGGCTACATCAAAGGCGTTGAGCACGGCAGTTGCGAACTGACCAGCGAAGGCATCAGAAGTCGTACCGCTTGGGGGCTGTTATACATCGGAGCCATGGCCGCACTTGGGCTAAGCAAATAACCCAAATACAGCTCTGCACTACCACCAAGTCCTTTGATTGGCGGTTTTTATCATCAACATCAAAATAGGGACGTAACGTTACGTCCCTGTCATATTTTAATAAATCAGCTTTGTAGCACCCCAATATCCGCCACACTCAAAAACAGCATACGCACTTCATTGAGCAAAGCCAGACGGTTGTTTTTTAGGCTCTCATCATCGGCATTGACCATGACATTATCAAAAAAGTCGGTCAATGGGCTTGCCAAGGCAGTCAAGGCGGTCAATACCCCCTGATAATCCGCCTTATCCTGCAAGGGTTTTACCATCTCTTTGGCAGTCAAAACCGCCTGATACAATGCCTTTTCTGCCGTCTCGGTCAATAGGCTCTCTTCTGCACTCTTGCCCACATTATCGGCTTTGGCAAGGATATTGGCAACACGTTTGTTATTTTCTGCCAAAACCTGTGCTTGTGGCAACGCACGAAACTTCTCAACCGCACGGATACGCTCATCAAAATCAAGCGGACTTTGTGGATTTATCGCTTGCACCGCTTGAATGGTATCCACCGCTACACCCTGCTCGGTGTACATGGCACGATAGCGTGAACCGATAAACTCCATGACATCATCAAAGGTGTTATCATTGGTCAATTTATCATCAAAATTTGCCACCGCTTCACGCACAAGACCTGCCAAATTAAGCGGTAATTTATTTTCAATCAAAATACGCAAAACGCCAATGCTCGCCCGTCTTAGGCTAAACGGGTCTTTTGAGCCTGTCGGAGCTTGGTTGATGCCAAAAATCCCCACCAAAGTATCTAAGCGGTCGGATAAGGCAAGGGCGATACCAATGGGTGTTTTTGGTAAATCATCGCCACTAAATTTGGGCAGATATTGCTCACTGATGGCATTCGCCACGTCCGTATTTTCGCCTGATGTGCGGGCGTAATACGTCCCTGCAATGCCTTGCAATTCAGGGAACTCACCCACCAATGCGGTCGCCAAATCCGCTTTTGCCAAAATCCCCGCTCGGGTGGCGTTATCTGGATTTGCACCGATTTGTGTGGCGATAAAGGCGGATAATTTGGCGATACGCTCGCCCTTTTCCCAAATCGTGCCAAGTTTGTCTTGGAATACCCGTGTTTTTAGGGTTTCGGCAAAGTCGGCAAGCGGGCGTTTTTGGTCTTGCAAAAAGAAAAATTCAGCGTCTGATAAGCGCGGACGTACCACTTTTTCATTACCCAAAATCACCGCAGATTTATCAAGGCTATCAATATTGCTGATAAAGATAAAGTTGGGTTTTAGTTTGCCGTTGTCGTCCGTCAGACAAAAATATTTTTGGTCGGACTGCATGGTGCTGATAAGGGCTTCTTGGGGAACGGCTAAAAACCGCTCGGGGAAACTCGCTCTTAGGGCAACAGGATAATCCACAAGGGCGGTAACTTCATCAAGCAAATCATCAGGCACAATGGCGGTTGCACCAATCTCATCAGAGAGTTTTTGGACTTGAGCGATGATGTTCGCTTGACGTTTGGCGAAGTCTGCCACCACAAACCGCTTTTCAAGCAGGCTTTCATAATGCTTGGCGTGGTCAATCACAAAAAAGTCAGGAGCGTGATAGCGATGACCACGAGACTGATTGCCTGTGTCATGCCCCAAAATGCGTGCAGGAATGATGGCATCGTCTGCCATCAGCACCACCCATTGCACAGGGCGGACAAACTCGTCCTTGCTCGCCCCAGAACGCATACGTTTGGCAATCGGCAAATCGTCCAACGCCTTTTGGATAAGGCTGGGCATCAGTTCGGTAACTTTTTTGCCTTTGATGGTAAGCGTATAGGCGATGTACTCGCCTTTTTTGTCGCTGATGGTGATTAAATCATCTTTGGTAAGCGTTAAACCATTTGCATTTAACCCCTGCAAAAAGCCCTGCCCTGCACGAGACAGATTGCCGTCAGCATCAAAACTTGCCTTAACATTAGGGCCTTTTTTGGTTTCGGTGCGGTCGGGCTGATACTCACCCACACCCGTGATGAGTAGTGCCAAACGGCGTGGAGCAGAAAATGCCTTGATGTCATCAAAAGCGATGTTTTGCTCACCCAATGCCGTTTTGACGTGGTCGCATAGGGCGTTTTGTAGGGTTTTTAGGGATTTTGGAGGCAACTCTTCGGTGCCAAGTTCAAATAGGATTGTGCTCATTGTTTACCTTAATATTTTTAATCTTTGTCGTTTAACTTAATCTTCTTTGGGTAGCCACTTCTCCAACGCTTGCACCTTATGCTCATCATCGGCAAGCGGAAAGCCCAATTTGGCACGAGCTTGCACATAGCTGACCGCCACTTTGCGAGCCAATGTCCGCACACGCAAGATAAAGCGTTGGCGTTCGGTAACCGAAATCGCCCCACGAGCATCTAATAGGTTAAAGGTATGGCTGGCTTTTAGCACCATTTCATAGGCAGGCAGTGGCAAATCCACCCCCACCAATCGGTCGGCTTCATGCTCATAAAAGTCAAATAATTCAAAGAGCTTGGCAACATCTGCATATTCAAAATTATAGGCAGACTGCTCCACTTCATTTTGATGAAACACATCGCCATAAGTAACACAGCCAAACTGCCCATCTGCCCACACAAGGTCATAGACACTGTCCACACCCTGAATATACATGGCAAGGCGTTCAAGCCCATAAGTAATCTCGCCTGTAACGGGGAAACACTCAATCCCGCCCACCTGCTGAAAATAGGTAAACTGGGTAACTTCCATGCCGTTTAGCCACACTTCCCAGCCAAGCCCCCACGCCCCAAGCGTTGGACTCTCCCAGTTATCCTCCACAAAACGCACGTCATGGGTTAGAGTATCAATGCCCAGAGCCTGCAAAGAACCCAAATACAACTCTTGAATATTGGCAGGATTTGGTTTTAACACCACTTGAAACTGATAATAGTGTTGTAAGCGGTTGGGGTTGTCGCCATAACGACCATCCGTGGGACGGCGAGACGGCTGAACATAAGCGGAATTCCATTTTTCGGGCGTTAAAGCACGCAAAAATGTGGCGGTATGAAACGTCCCTGCCCCCATCTCCATATCATAAGGTTGTAAGACCACACAGCCACGAGAAGCCCAGTAGTTTTGTAAAGTCAGAATAATGTCTTGGAAAGTGAGTGTTTTTTTCATGATAATGTCATCTGCTAAAAAACGGCTATTTTAACACAAACACCCCCCACAAAACAAAAAACCACACAAGTTTTGTATGGTTTTTTGTGATAAAAATCAGTTAATGCGTCTTGGGGCGTTAGGGTCATGCTCAATGTATGATGATGGCGTGGCTTCGGGCATCATCACCCACATCACAGCATATGCCACCATCGCCACCCACAGGCTGACTGTTACGGTAAGCGGAATGGATAACACAAAAAGCAGTCTTAGCATATTTGGCGACCACCCCAAATACTCCCCAATGCCCCCAAACACCCCAGCAAGCATACGGTCGTTTTTTGAGCGGTGAAGTTTGACCAATTTTCTTTGCATATTGTCCCCCATTTGATAAATATTTTGATAAGATCATGAAGTTATTATGCCTTAAAATCAAGGGCATTACTCAACAGCTTTGTTAAAGTTTGTTGTATTTTAATAAAAAACAGACCGCTTAGGGTCTGTTTTTTGGGTGAGTGGTGCTTAGGCTTCATCACCAACCGCTTGAATGGCAGTCAGAGCAATGGTATAAACGATGTCGTCCACCAAACAGCCACGAGATAGGTCATTAACAGGCTTGTTTAAGCCTTGTAGCATGGGACCGACACTAATCACGCCTGCGGTACGTTGCACTGCTTTATAAGTGGTGTTGCCTGTGTTCAAATCAGGGAAAATAAACACGTTGGCTTCACCTGCCACCGCTGAATTTGGGGCTTTTTGTTTGCCCACGCTTGGCACGCTGGCTGCGTCAAATTGCAACGGACCATCAACCTTTAATTCAGGAGCTTTTTCACGAACAATCTCTAAGGCAGATTTGACCGTATCCACATCAGGACCTGAACCCGAATTCATGGTGGAGTAGCTAATCAGGGCAACTTTGGGGTCAATACCAAAAGCCTTAGCAGACTGTGCCGACTGAATGGCAATCTCAGCAAGCTGTTCGGCGGTGGGGTTGGGGTTCACCGCACAGTCGCCATACACCACCACCTGCTCGGGCAGTAGCATAAAGAACACGCTAGATACCAAGCTGTACTGTGGGGCGGTTTTGATAAGCTGGAACGCTGGGCGAATGGTGTCAGCGGTGGTGTGTACCGCACCCGATACCAAGCCGTCCACATCACCCACCTGTAACATCATCGTACCAAGATACACGGTGTCTTGTAGGGCAACTCTTGCTCCATCTTCGTCCAGTTTACCCTTACGGCGTTCTACCATTGGGACAACATATTTTTCAATGACATCAGATGGCTCAATAATCTCAATGCCATCAGGCAAAGTAATGCCACGCTCATCTGCCACCGTGCGGATTTTAGCAGGGTCGCCAAGCAGAACGCATTGGGCAATACCACGACTTTGGCAAATCACCGCCGCCTCAATGGTACGTGGCTCATCACCTTCGGGCAGGACAATGCGTTTTTTGGCATTTTGGGCAAGGCGAACCACTTGGTTGCGAAACGCATACGGAGAGAGTTTTTGGGTGCGTTCGGCAGTTTTGTAACTGTCAAATGCCCCACCATCAATCTCGGACAGATGACCGCCTTTATCGGTGCGTGCCACCACTTGTACTTTACCCGACAATTCAGCCGTACCAATCACACCCCAAATGCGTTTGCCCTTTAATCCACCAAACAAAGATGCAAACACAGGCAAGCGTGCCTCGCTGTCGCCCACCAACAGCACATCAGCGTCAAAACCTGTGGCAAGCTCACGGTTTACTCGGTTGGCGTAAGGACGGCTTTCGTCAGCAAGCACCCCGACCACCACACTTACAGAAGCAGACTGCTTGGCAATGACTTTTTCTAATAAATCATCAAGATTGTTGTCGCTGATGGCCACACAAAGCTCATCATGGCTTGGAATGGCAACAATCTCACCACCGACCAGTTTTGCGACATTTTGAGCCAAAGTTTCCATGTTAATCTGGCTGGTGGTTGGGATAACCAATAATGTTTTCATGATATGTTTCCTAAAAATAATAAAAAGCTGGGCGATATGCACCCAACTTTTTGATGATTATAGACCCAAAACGGTGCGAGTTTCGCTCATGATTTGGAACTCTTCGTCCGTTGGGATTACCCAAAGCTCTAATGCCGAATCATCGGCATGAAAACTGCCTTCTGCCCCACGAGACAGCGTGGTGTTTTTGGTTTCGTCCACCTTAACACCAAAATGACGCAAATGCGATAAAATCTTAGCACGCATTTCTACGGCATTTTCGCCCACACCGCCTGTAAAGGCAATCCCTGTTAAAGTCGGCAAAGCACAGCTTAGACTGGCTAAATATTTGGCAACCCGATAAGCGAACATATCAAGGGCAAGAATGGCATCTTTGTTGCCTTCTTTGGCGACCTGCTCTACTGTTCTCATGTCATTAGAAATGCCTGACACACCCAAAAGACCGCTTTTTTTGTTTAATAATGTGTCAATCTCTTCTATAGACAACCCCAATGTACGATGCAGATGAACGTGTAAACTTGGATCCACATCGCCAGAGCGTGTTCCCATCATCAAGCCTTCAAGCGGGGTTAATCCCATGCTGGTATCTAGGCTTTTACCATCATAGACTGCCGTTGCCGAACAGCCATTACCCAAGTGAGCCACCAGCCAACCATGTTTACCGTCTTGGGCGGTTAGCTCGCTGGCACGATTGGACACATAAGCGTGTGATGAACCGTGAAAACCATAACGGCGAATGCGGTCGTTTTCGTACAGCTCTTTTGGGGTGGCATAACGATACGCCACATCGGGCATACTTTGATGAAATGCCGTATCAAAAATCGCCACTTGGGGCAAATCAGGATAAATGGCATTGATTGCTTTGATGCCCGATGCGTTTGCAGGGTTATGAAGTGGGGCTAGGCTTGCCAGCTCCTCAATGGTTGCCAAAACCTCTGGCGTAATGATGGTGGCGGATTTAAATTTATCCCCCCCATGCACCACACGATGACCCACCGCCACAGGCTGATGCTCAGCGATGAGCTCGCCTAAAATAATCTGTAACGCTTCGGTGTGAGCCCCTGAATTGGGGATATTGATTTCTACTTTTGAGCCATCTAAGTTTTTATGTTTAATGCGGGCATCGTTATTGCCCAATGCTTCGGCAAGACCCTCAATACGGGTATTACCATCTTCGCTAATGAGAGCGTATTTAAGAGACGATGAGCCACAGTTTAGGACTAAGGTTGGGTTGGTTAAAGTCATGAAATTTCCTTGTTTAGGCGTTAATTACTCATATTGCCTTAAAGCGTTAAGACATCAGCATTATAGCATACCTAAACCCACCTTGACAAAACGCATTTTTATATTGAATGTGATTGAAAAGTCCCAAAACATGATGTATGATTTTTAAAAAAATAAACATTGACTCAAAAAAATGAAAACATCACACATCATCATGGCTTGCTTAGGCATTATCATGTCATCTTTGGTATGGGCAAATCACAACAGCGAACTTGATGTGGCACTCACACACCACAAAGCCCAAAACTACCAACAAGCCCTAGCCATCTACCAAAAACTTGCCGACATGGGCGATCCCACCGCCCAAAATAACTTAGGCACGCTGTACGAATACGGTCAAGGCACAGCCCAAGATGACAAACAGGCATTTTTTTGGTACACCAAATCCGCCAATCAAGGATACGCTGTCGCACAAAATAACTTAGGGGCGATGTATGCCAACGGTCGTGGCGTGGACAAAGACCACAAAAAAGCGTCCGAGTGGTATACCAAATCCGCCAATCAAGGCAACGCCCAAGCCCAAAACAGCCTAGCGACCCTGTATTTTTATGGTCATGGCGTAGAAAAAGACGACAAAAAGACCGTTGAACTGTTCTTAAAATCCGCCAATCAAGGCGACAGTTTCGCCCAAAATAATCTTGGCATCATGTATTTGCGTGGCATTGGTGTGGACAAAGACCCCAAACAAGCCTTTAAATGGCTGTCAAAATCCGCCGAGCAAGGTCAAGCGGACGCTCAATATTATCTGGGCGAGATGTACGAGCAAGGCATTGGCGTAAACAAAGACATCGCCAAAGCCCAAGAATATTACAAAAAGTCCGCTGAGCAAGGACACGTCCGAGCCATCAGAAATTTATCCGACAATGCCAAATAACCCCACGCAGTCGCCATCAAGGGATGGTACTATTTGGCTGTGATTTTTTAACTCTTTGGATTTTTAATGCCAAAACCGTCTTTCATTGACAAAAACATCAGCCGTAAATTAACCGCCCCTGCCAACAGCTCCACACCTTGCACAGCATAAAAAACGGTGTCAAATTCGCCAGCGTTCGCCTTGTGGCACAGATAAAACGCACAAGGCAATAAAATCAACAGCCCATTGATGGCAATCATTGGTATGCGTTTTTTCTTGGCAAGGATTTTGGGGTGTTTGGACTTTGCCCCCATTTTCATACCGCTTGCCCCAGTCATCGCCATTGCCAACATCAGCGAAAACACGCCATAAGCAATCGCATTTTTGACCCAAATCACCGCCCCTTCTGACAAAAAAATCTCGCTGATTAAAGTGCTTGTCCAAAAAGTGCCAATCAATAACGTGGCGGTCATCGCCGTGATTTTGTGTAGGGTACGAAGGGTGTCTCGTGTCATCTTGGTCTCCAAAAAATATAGCAAGCTATTAAATTAAAGACAGCATAGCACGCTATGCATTTATATAGCAAGCTATTTTTATGTTATAATGACAAAAATTTTATGATTGATTGTTTTACAAGGAAATTTTATGCAAAGAACTGCATCTGCAGGCTACCTGATGAACCACATTGCTCGTCAATTCGCCATTTTGTTAAACGAAGGGTTAAGCCCCTTGGGGGTGTCGCCCGCCCAATTCCCCATTTTGCTTACCCTGTGGGAAAAAGACGGATTGAGCCAAAACGAGCTGGTAGAAATTGCCGATTTAAAGCAAGCGACCATTGCCAACACGCTTTCCCGCATGGAAAGGGACGGCTTGATTGTGCGAGAACCGCACCCAACGGACGCACGTATTCGCCTGATTATGCTGACCGACCACGCCAAAGCCCTGCAAGAGCAAGCCACCGCCATTGCCCAAAAAATCAACCAAACCGCCCTGTCAGTACTGACGGACGATGAGCAAGTAGCGTTTATCCAAATGATGAATAAAGTTGTGGCACAGCAGAAAGTGATGATAAAAAATAAATCCAATCAACCCATCAAAAACATCACTGATTTGGGTTTTTGTACACACTTTTAAAAAATAAACAAGATTGTTTTTACAAAATGTTTTGACTACAATAACTCACTTTATCATCAAAAAGAGATTATCATGTTTATCTTACAAGTAGATTTTGCCTATCACGGTCCGTTTGGCGATGAAATGGCCCAAGCCATGCAAGATTTGGCACACGACATCGCCACCGAACAAGGCTTGATTTGAAAAATTTGGACAGTCAATGAGACCGCCCAGCAAGCAGGGGGCATTTATTATTTTGACAACGAACAAGATGCCAAACACTATCTTGACAAGCATACCACACGACTGCAAGGCTTTGGTATTGAACAAATCAATGGTAAAATTTTTGGGTCAATGCCGAATTATCCCACATCAACAAAGCCCCCCATCTGACACTTTAACACCACCCCTTTGGACGGTGTTTTTTTTACACAAACACCTTTTGCACCAATATCATATACAGCACCGTCCCCGCCCCAATGGAGATAAACATATTTTTTCGCCACAGGTGCAGTCCCACCACCACCGCCCCTGCGATAAACTCTGCCATGCCGTGATATTGCCCCAAAATATCCACGTTTTTATAACAATACACCACAAGCAAACCAAACACTGCAGATGGCAAGGCTTTACCCAAATATTGCACAAAATCAGGGACTTTTTTATGAGCAGGAAACACCCAAAACGCCACCCAACGGCACAGCTGAACGGCAACGATGGCGGTCAAAATGGTCAATACTTGTTCTGTTAGGGTCATTTTGCCACCCGATGGGTCAGTTTGTCATGCAGTGCCGAGCGTCTGATGGTCAAATACCCCAAAATCCCAAGCATGGCAGGGATTAAAAAATTACTTTTACCAAACACCATAAGTGCAACCATCGTCATGCCAATACCCAAAAGTGAGCTTTCGTGGGTGGCTTCTCTACGCCATTGCTCCACAAAAATCACCAAAAACAGTGCCGTCATCGCAAATTCCGCCCCCTTTAAATCAAAGGGCAATGTCGCCCCCATGAGTGCCCCAAGTGCCGACCCTGCCACCCAGTAAATGTGCAAAAACAGCGTAACCAGCACCATAAACCACGCCTTATCCACGCCCGCTTTGTCCGTGTCGGCGGTATGGTTAATGGCAAAACTTTCGTCCACCATGCCTGCAATAAGATACCAACGTTTCCACCCTGTAATACCCTGAAATTTATCCAGCATGGAAATGGCATAAAAAATCTGTCTGGCACTAATCATCATCACCAGCAAAAACACTGATGACGGATTAAACGCCATGATGAGCATACCCGCTAAGATAAATTCCACCGACCCTGCAAAAATCAGCATCGCCATGATGGCAGGATACCACACCGAAAAACCGAGCGAGTGCATATACATACCGTACGCCATACCCAAAAACAAAAAGCCCGACAAAATGGGCAAACTCTGGATAAAAGCGTATTTGGCAGTGGTTTTCAAACAATAATCAGTGGTCATGGCATGGCAAGACATTAAAAGATAAATATTTTACTTGAAAATATGGTGCTTTGTCATGACAAATTATTATTCTTAGATAAGATAAAAGTTATCACATCAAGCTGTCGGTAAATCAAGCGATTTTGGCAAAATTATGTTAGAATAATACATTTATCTTTAATAAAGCCATATCATGAAAACAGCAATTTTATTTAGCCTGATACTGATACTGACAGCGTGTGGACAAAAAGGGGCATTATACCTGCCAGAAAAACCCACCACCGTCCACACCACTGACATCAGCCCTGTGGCAGATGACGACCCCAATGATTATTAACCCATTGATTTTAAATCCAAAAAAGAGAAACTTATGAGCAAAGTCATTCCCATATTAAACCAAGACGGCATAGAAAAAATGAAAGTGGCAGGTCAGCTTGCCTCCGAAGTCTTGCAAATGCTAGACCCCCACGTCAAGGCAGGGGTCAGCACGGGATTTTTGGACGATTTGGCGTATAAGCACATCACCGAAGTACAAAACGCCATCCCTGCCTGCCTAAATTATCACGGCTACCCCTACACCCTATGCACATCTATCAACCATGTCGTCTGTCATGGTATGCCCGACCACGAGCGTGTTTTAAAAGACGGCGACATCATCAACATTGACGTAACTGTCATCAAAGACGGCTATTATGGCGACACGTCCGCCATGTGGATTATCGGCAAAGGCTCTATCATGGCAAACCGCCTATGTAAAGTCGCCAAAGACGCTCTGTATGCAGGCATCAGCGTGGTCAAAAACGGAGCAAAACTAGGCGATATCGGAGCAGAGATTGAAAAGGTCGTCCTGCCCGAACGGTTTTCTATCGTGCGTGAGTTTTGTGGTCATGGCATTGGTACACAGTTTCATTGTGAACCCCAAGTGCTACATTACGGCAAAGCAGGAACAGGCGTAGAGCTAAAAACAGGTATGGCTTTGACCATAGAACCCATGATAAATCAAGGCGTATGGCAAACCAAAATCCTAAAAGACGGCTGGACAGCCATCACCAAAGACCGCAAACTCTCCGCCCAATGGGAACATACACTCATCGTAACCGATAACGGCTGTATTATTACCACAGGAAGACCTGATGAAGATTTAAGCTGGGTAAAAAGCTGATTTGGCGTTAGGGCGTATATTACGCCCTTTTAATTTGGCTTGTTTTTATTGGCAGAATTTTAATGACATTTATTTTTTAACTTATTATTCACCCCCTCCAATAATCCATTCTTTTATATCAATAAAAACCGTCTATTTATTCTTTTTAGTTAATCATATACATTCCAAATAAGTCTTATTGTATAATACACCAAAATTTATTTGGTGTACTTTAATGTACTTTTTATCGGAGACGTTATGAAAAGGCTCAGTATTAGCGTTTTGGCGTTTAGTCTTATGATGTCAGGTTGTACCATTATCCCAAAATCTCACACACAAACACACAACCATCATCACGACCACAGTCATGGCTGGGATTATGAACACCCAGAAAAATGGGGCGACCAAGAAGTTAATAAACTTTGTACAGCAGGTCAAAAACAATCACCGATTGACGTTAAAAAAGTAACCAGACCTTTACCCGACAGCAATAAAATCATCAAACTTGACGAAAACCATCAAGCCCAAGATTTTAGCGTTAAAAATAATGGACACACCATCATATTTGATGTCAAAGACCAAAACCAAAGCTCCATATCCGTCAATGGTATAAATTATCATTTATTACAATTTCACTACCACATTCCCAGCGAACACACTGTGATGAACACAAATTATCCTTTGGAAATTCATTTTGTCTATAAAAGCAACACAGACGATTTGGCGGTGGTTGGTGTGTTGGCAAACTTGGGTAAGTACAATGCTTCATTGCAACAAATCATCACCAATCTGCCGAATAAGAAAAAAGACAATACCACTTTAACAAACTTTAATATCGGCTCACTCATGCCAAAAGGCGGTGGCGTATATACTTATGATGGCTCACTGACCACCCCACCTTGCTCAGAAAAAGTGCAATGGCTATTAAAATCAGAGCCTATCCAAGCCGACAAAACCCAATTGAACACTTTATCCAAACTGTATAATGGCAATAATCGCCCTGTGCAACCACAAAACGACCGAGAGATATTGCTCATTAACTAATCAACCCAAAAAGCCAAGTGATATCGCTTGGCTTTTTAAGTAAGCACTAATTTTAGATGAAATCAAGCGTGATTTTTATTAAAATAATCACATCATCACAAACATCATTCACGTCATGACCCTACCCCCCCACTCCCCCACCGCTTACAAATCTTATTTGGCTAAACTAAATGCCGACATTGATGACCAGATTTGCAAGGCAGGCATACACGCCACAGACATGATAGAAAGCCAAGTCGCCAAAAGAACACAGGCGGTAGATAATATGCTCATTGGTATGTTTCATGAGCGGTTCGGGGCAGACAGTGAACTTGGCTTATTTGCCATCGGTGGTTATGGACGGGGTGAACTGTTCCCCCGTTCAGATGTAGACATACTGATACTGGGCGATGATGCAGACAGCCACAAAGATAAGATAGAACAGTTTGTGGCAAGCCTATGGGACATCGGCATCACGCCTGCCATCAGTGTACAAAGCGTGGCGGATTTGTCCCGACACGCCAAAGAGCAAACAGTCGCCACCGCCTTATTAGACGCTCGTTTTTTGGTGGGCAGTCGCACGCTGATGGACATACCAAGCCTTACCGTTAAAAGAGCGTGGACACTTGGGCAATTTTATCACACCAAAATCAACGAAGCCAAACAACGACACCTTGCCCATCACGCCACCGAATACACCCTAGAACCCAACATTAAAAACGGCGTGGGCGGACTTCGAGACATTCACATCATCGGCTGGCTACACCGATTTTATGGCATTCATCACCCACCCACCCCCGATCCCAACATCGCCCACCACGCACCCACCTTGACCCATGCCAAGCGATTTTTTTGGTTAGTGCGCCATCATCTGCACACGTTGGCGGTGCGTGAAATGGACAAACTTGCCTTTGACACCCAAAAACCCATCGCCGAACGGTTGGGATTTTTGGACAATCACAGCCCCAACGCCCAAGCCGAAGCACTCATGCGACAATACTATCATCACGCCATGACCACAGCAAGCCTATCGGAGCTTTTGAGTGATGATTTTGCCGAACGTTATTTAGGCGTGCCACATCAACGGACAGATTTAGATGATGATTTTTGTCAGCTTATCTGTCAAAATGATGCGTTTATCGCCATACAAGATACTGATTTATTTATTAACAAACCGTCTGCCATGCTCACTTTATTTTTAAAAATGGGCAAATACGGCATTAAAAAAATCCAAGCCACCACGCTTACTGCCTTATCCTCAGCGGTGAGACAGATTGACGACACCTACCGAGCTAACCTTACCCACAAAGCCCTATTTTTAGCAAACTTACAAGAAAATAACTACCTGTTTCATCGTTTGCGTCTGATGAAACGTACGGGCGTACTGGGAGCGTATCTGCCCGCCTTTGGGCAAATCATGGGGCTTATGCAATTTGATTTATTTCATCGCTATACGGTGGATGCTCACACCTTATATCTCATTCGCATTTTGCACCGCTTTGGCGACAGCTGTCATGATGAGTACCAACAAAAATTTGACCTAGTCAGCCAGATTTATCAGCACATACACCGAAAAGACATCTTAGCCATCACCGCTTTATTCCACGACATCGCCAAAGGGCGTGGGGGCGACCATAGCGAGCTTGGGGCGGTGGACGCTCATGAGTTTTGTGCATCACACGGCATGAGCGATGACGATACCGCCTTTATCTCATGGCTGGTTCGCCACCATCTGACCATGTCTTTGACCGCCCAAAAAAAGGACATCTACGACCCTGATGTTATTGGCGAATTTGCCCGCTTGGTCGGCAGTGTCAGTCGCCTAAATCATCTGTACGTCCTGACCGTTGCTGACATGAACGCCACCAACAGCCAGCTTTGGAACACATGGCGAGCCAGCCTACTAAAACAGCTTTATCTTAGCACCCACAAAGCCCTAACGCAGGGCGAAACCGACCCCACCAGAGCCATCAAAGAGCGAAAAGAACGTGCCAAAGGACTGCTAAACGTCCCGTCTGATGAGATTGACAAACTGTGGGCAGGTTTTGGCGATGAGTATTTTTTAACCCAAAAATCATCGGACATCGCTTGGCAAACAAGCGAGATTATCACCCATAAACATCGCCTAAATCACACCCCCATCATCAGCCTAAAACCACACAGTGATTTGGCACTGGACGCTGTATTGGTGTTCATTTGTACGCCCGACCAAGCCAATTTATTCGCCACCAGTGTCTGCGTACTGGACAAGCTGGGGCTGTCGGTGCTAGACGCTAATATTTTGACCGCCGACATTGATGGTAAATCCTACGCCCTAGACAGCTACATCGTCATTGACCGCTTTGCCAAACGAGATGACAAGGGCAGGCTGAACAGCGATTTTTTGACCGACCGCCACCGCCAAGATGAACTCAGACGCACACTCATGGACGCATTTTGGCAAGGGCATTGCCAAGTAGCAAGCACCCTGTCCGACCCTGCCTTAAAGCATTTTAGCGTACCGACCAAGATAGAATTTAGCCCCGCCACCACGCACGCCCACATCGGTCATCATCTGATGCATCTCATCACCAAAGACCGTCCCGCCCTGCTTGCCAAAGTCGGACAGGTGTTTTGTCGGCATAATATCAAGGTGCATGGGGCTAGGATTACCACGCTTGGCGAGCGAGCCGAAGACATTTTTTATATCAGCTCAGACACCGCCCTTGATGATGGCGTGCTTGATGAGCTAAGGGCGAGCTTGATTGCAGTTTTGGGTTAAATCTTTTAAAATACGCCCTTTCATCAGTCAGATTTGCCATGAAATATCTTATCCGCCTTTTTATCCTATTTAGCCTGACCGCCCATGCTCACGACAGCGACCAAGCCACCTGCGAGCATGGCATTCATCTGCCACAAGGTTATGAGTTTGTAGAATTTACCACCGATTGCAACCACAACGAAAACCTAATTCCCATCAAGCACGCCAACCGTTATGGCTACGCCAACACCAAAGGCGACATCGTCATCAAACCTGCCTTTGAGATGGCGTATGGCTTTGATGAGGGCTTGGCACTCATCAAGCAAAACGGCAAATACGGCTTTATTGACAACACAGGTAAAATCATCGTCAAGGCGGTGTACGATGAAGCATGGGGATTTTTAGATGGGCGGGCAAATGTCGTGATAAACGGCAAATACGGCTTTATTGACAAAACGGGCAACATGGTCATCAAAGCGATGTATGATAAAACGGGACAATGGTTTGAAAGCGGTCTTGTTCCTGCCAAACAAGGCGACAAATGGGGATATATAAACCATCAAGGCATACCAATAATCCCCTTTATCTACAATGTGGCTGATGATTTTAGTGAAAATCTGGCGGTGGTCGCCCAATACAATAACGACACGCTAAAATTTGGCTACATAGACACAAACGGCAACACAATACTGCCCCTAGCCTATGACAGAGCTTTTGGGTTCGTTGGTGGCACAGCAATGGTCATTACCAAAGACGAGCTGTATCACATCAATCCCAAAGGCGAAAAAGTCGCCCCATCGCTCACAAACTAACCACCCTCAAAAATCATACATCTCTTTAAACCCACCCGACCGCTCACACATCCGACATGTTCGTCTTTGCCCAGCCTTGCTCATCACTTAGGGCAAAGCAACAGCCTTGAATTGTCTTATGACCAGCACGCACAACTGCCCACCACCCTTGCCACACGCATCAAGACCGTTATTTTAAATGGCATGACCACATAAAAAGCAAAAATCACCGCTCACTAAACATAACTCTTTGATATATTAGTCATTTTGTCTTTTATTATTTTTTAAAAACTGCTAAAATACCTTGTCTTTTTAGATTTTAAACCAGCAAATGCCATGAAAAAATCACTCTCTGTTTTCGCCCTAGTCCTGATTGGTTCTACCGCTCATGCCGAGCTGACAGACCACTCCACAAGTGCCAAGCCTGACATTATCCGCACCGACATGGGTGAGCTTGATGCTTTTGGCGTACCACTGGGTAGCACCAAAAAAAGCCTTCAACGCATGGATTTTGATACCGTTCGCACCCAAGCGAATAACGGCAATGCGACCGCCCAGTTTTATCTTGGTAAGATGTATCAGATGGGCATTCACACCGACACCGACATCAATCTTGCCAAATCGTGGTATCAAAAATCGGCAAACAACGGTCATCTGTATGCCATGAATAATCTTAGCATACTGCTGATGGACGATGCGACAGACGGCGACCATGAACAAGCCCTAGCACTCTTAGAGCAAGCGTCCGCCAACAATCTGCCCCACGCCATGACCAACCTTGCCCAACATCATTTCATGCAGTACAAACAAGACCCCGTCAATAACACCCAAGCCCATGATAAAGGCATGGAACTGCTTTATAAAGCAAGCAAAATGGGCTTTGCTCCTGCTGATTATCATTTGTATTTATTTTATGGTGATGTCAATCCAAATCACAAAACCGATGAACAAATCCATACCAAACGCCTAGAATATCTTACCCAATCTGCCAACATGGGCTTTGCTCCTGCTCAGCTTGCCTTGTCTGATTATTATCAAATGAATGGCGTGATGAGCTTTGATAAAAGCGTGCGTCCGCTTGGCATTGTCCAAAGCCACAAATGGGCAAAACGAGCCTGCACCAACGGCATAGAGCGTGGCTGTGATGTGGCGGATTATTTTGGCGTGTATGGCATGATAGAACTAGAACCTTATGAAATGGCTTGCCGTGAGAGCCAAAAATCTGACAAAGCCCCCAAATCATCAGACAACACCCTAAGTAAGTGCCAAGAATATGAAGTGATGAAAGACATCAAATCCGCCATGTTATCCATATAATCACAAATACAAATTGAAGGTCATGTCGCTCACACAACCATCATTGGGTATTTTATGCATAAAATGGGTTTTGGCGATTGATATTTATCATAAAATGGAGAATAACTCATGACTTTATTTGACTGTCCTGCCTGTCATCGGCAAATCTCAAAAGACGCTGTCAGTTGCCCTTGGTGTGGACACCCTATTTGGCACGGCACAAAAAACATCATCAAAGGCGCGGGCATCGTTGGTGCAGTCATCGCATTTGGCTGGCTCATCAAAGCTGTCGCCTTGATTGCAGGATTGGTATTTTTGTATTTTTTACTTCGCTAAAAAACACCCGCCCACCTGTGAGATAAGCGGTGTTTTTTTATTATAAATCAAAGGTTTGAATAACATTCACGTGCAAACGTACGTCCACATTGCCACGCACAGCATTAGAATACGGACACACAGCGTGAGCCTTTTCAATCAAGGTTTTGGCTTCGTCTTGGGTTAAGCCTTTGACAGTAATAGTAATATCCAAATCCAAGCCAAATGCACCGTCTGGCTTTTGACCGATACCGACCGCCACTGTGGTGCTAGACTGCTCAGGCTTAATACCCAAACTTGGAGCAACGTGGTTCATCGCACTGTCAAAGCAAGCGGCATAGCCCATCGCAAAAAGCTGTTCTGGGTTTGTGCCAACTTTACCGCTGTCATTTTGAAAGCCAACCAAATCAAAGCCGATAGAGCCGTCATCTACTTGGGTGCGACCATCTCTCCCACCTGTGGCGGTGGCTGAGGTGTGATAAAAAATTTTCATAAAATTGCTCCTTAAAAGCAGTTTAAAAAATAATGATTAATTAAAATTTACCCATATCCAACACCAACGCTTTTTCGTTGGCTTTTTGGTAGGCAGGGTGATTGTCCACTTGCACAAGATAGCGAGCGATGTTTGGGTAGTTTACCATGTCCACAAAATTTTGACCCCACTGCAAAGGAAAGCACAAGGCAAAATCCGCCCCTGTCAGCTCATCGCCCACAATCCACGTTTTGTCAGACAGTGTTTGTTCTACATGGTCAAAATAAAGCGGGGTTTGTGTTTTTGCATAATCGCCAAACACCCCCAAATCAGAGCGACCAGCCAACATACCAAGCAAATTTGCCGAAAACATGGACGCTGACACCGCAAGCCAATATTGATACATACTATACTCATCAGTTTGGCGAGCAGGCTCAAATCTGCCTTGCCCATAGCGGTCAAGCAAATGCAAAATGATGGCATTACCTTCGGCAAGTAGTACATCACCATCTTGTAGCACAGGAGCTTTACCCAAAGGGTGTTGGGCTTTTAATGCACTTGGGGCAAAGCCTGTCTCTTCACGATGATAAATCTTCAACTCATAATCCAACCCCAACGCTTCTAGTAGCCAAACAATACGATGTGAACATGAGTTATTTAGATAATGCAAAGTAATCATGACATTTCTCCCTTAAAATAAACATTCAGCACTGACTCACACTTACCAATGCAACACAGCACTCTCCCCCACAGGCACACGCCCCAGATGATGTTTGTTTTGCATGGCACCCCAATCAGGGTGTCCAAATGAGATGCCGTGTAATAGCTTATATTCTTTTGAAATGCCAAGCTCTTCACGAATGTCATCGGCAAACATGGCAAGGGCAAGCTGTGGAATGCCACCAAAGCCACGAGCGGTCAAGGACAACAAAAAGGTCTGTGAATACATACCGACATCAGAGGCAATATTAACATCATGATTATCAATGCTTGGCATGAACAAAAATGCCATGTGCGGTGCTCCGTAACCATCAATATTGTCATCATACACCACTTGACGACCCGCCTTATCTTCACGAGCAATACCATAACTTGTGGTAAAAACATGGGCATATTGGTTACGCCAGCGTGGCTCATAATCGCCTTTGTATTTTTCTTGGTTAAATTCAAAATCAGCAGTATTACGACCTTCGCTAAACGTCTTTTTAAAGCGTGCTTTTAGGCGTGCCAATGTCTCACCTGATGCCACATGAACCAGCCACGGCTGGGTGTTGCAAGCCGATGGGGCATTTTGGGCATCAGCAAGGATTTGCTTGATTTCAACTTCACTCATCGGTGTCGGTAAAAATTTGCGAATAGACTGACGAGTGCGGACGGTTGTTTCAAAATCTAAGATTGGGGCGGTCATGTGTACTCCTAGTGGCTTGGAATTTATATTTGTTAAAAGTCAATTTACAAACTTTGAATCTGTTTGATTAAGCGGTCGGCATGGTCATCGGCTTTGGCTTGCACTTGAACTAAATCGTCTGCCGAGCTTACATTTGGAATATAAATCATGCCACTGCTATGCACGGGGGTTTGCCACACCAAGCCTGCAAATTTTGCCGTGTCTTTGAGCGGGGCCAACAAATCATCAAGATGATGAAACAGCTCACCATTGTAACCGTCTTCTGCACCACCCACGGTGTACGAAAAAATCACTTTTTTACCGTGCAGTTTATCACCACCTGCGCCATAGGCAAAACCATAGGCGAACACATCATCAAAATAGCGTTTTAAAATGGCAGGAATGCTGTACCAGTACATCGGGTATTGAAAAACAATCACGTCCGCCTGCTCCAACGCCGACTGTTCGGTGGCAACATCAATCGCTTGGTTGCCATAAAGCCCCGCCAAATCACGAATTTGCACATTGCCAATTTCGCTCTCTAAGCGCTTTAAAATGCGGGCATTGGCGTTTGAGTAAGATAAGTTACCATGACCTGAGATGACTAATACATTTTTCATTGCTATACTCTCTTCGTTGATGGATAAATGCGTTTTTATCAAGTAATCACATTCTTTTTGATAAATACAAGGGTTCGCCTAATTTTTCTAGCAAATTTAGCTCTTGTTCTAGCCACGCCAAATGCTCTTCTTCATCTGCTAAAATTTCTTCAATCAAAATGCGGGTGGTTGCATCATGCTCAGCTGTGGCAATCTCCACCCATTGGTTAATGCCGGTGCGAGCATTCTTTTGTAGCTCATAATCGTTTTGCAAGGCTTCACGCAAATTTGTGCCGATGTTGGGCTGTTTGACTGTGAAGCGAATCTCCCCGCCCAAATCCAGCAGGCGATTTTGTAATTTGATAATCGTCTCTGGCTCATCGGCGATTTTGTCTTCCATTTCGCTGGCAAGCAGGTTCGCCCCTTCACTTGCGATGATGGCAACATGGCTACGATGCTGAATGCTTGCCGACCAATAAATCGCCAACATCTCGTTTAATAACGCATGGATTTTGTTCATGACTTACTCCAATTGGGTTAAGTTGTGTTGTTGGGATTATTATAGTATAAAATTAAATTGTGTACAATATATTTTTGTAAAATTTATCTAAAATACCAAAAATAAATGCTAACCATTTAATTTTAAAACAATTTTTTGCAAACTTACCACTTCATCATCGGACAGATTGAGACACTCTGCCATTTTTTTGGGAATGTCCACTGCTTGGTTTTTTAACGCTTGCCCCTGTTCGGTGAGCGTAATGATGACGGTGCGTTCGTCCGTTTGACTTCTAGTGCGGGCGATTAACTCTTTACTTTGTAAGCGTTTTAAAAGCGGGGTTAAAGTACCGCTATCAAGGTGCAATTTATCGCCAATCTCGCCCACGCTTTGAGAACCAAACTCCCACAGCACCAGCATTACCAAGTATTGCGGATAGGTCAAATCAAGCTCTCGTAACAACGGCGTATAACGGCGCGTGATTTCTTTGGAGATGGCATACAGCGGAAAACACAGCTGATTGCCCAGTTTTAGTTGGTCATACATGATTGATTTTCCAAAAAAATTTGGGCAGATAATAGCACAAAATTACATGACACACAACCAAAATGACCCCACACACAGACCGATTTGTCTTAATTTATCATATTACAGTGTAAAATTAAATTGTGTTCAATATATTTTTAAAAATTTGATAAATTTATTTAATACTTTATTGATTGATTTTCAAAAGGTTATCAATCTTTTAAAATAAAATCCACCGCCATTTGGGCATGAAGTTTGGCGGTATCAAACATCAAAATATCCAAGTCGTTTTGATTGACAAGAAGCCCAATCTCAGTACAGCCCAATATCACAGCATCCACCCCTTGTGATTTTAAGTCATTGATGACATTAAGGTAAATCCGCTTTGATGCTTCACAAACCTTACCCACACACAGCTCATCAAAGATAATGCGATGAATGTCGTCTTGGTCTTTGGCGTTGGGGACAAGGCTTTGAATGCCGTATTTTGCCAAGCCGTCCTGATAAAAACTCTCGCTCATCACAAACTTAGTGCCAAGCAATGCCACTTTATGGATATTTTGGGCGATAATGGCATGGGCGGTGGCGTCCACAATGTGCAAAAACGGCACACAAATGCCCGCTTTAATGACGGGAGCAACCTTGTGCATGGTGTTGGTCGCCAGCAAAATCCCGTCTGCCCCAATCTGCTCCAACCTTTGAGCGATGTTTGTAAGCAACTCGCCTGCGGTCTGCCAGTCGTTTTGGCGTTGGCATTGGACAATTGGCTCAAAATCCACACTATACACAATCAAAGGAGCGGTCGTGTTCGCTCCCTTTGCCTGATTGACAGCTTGATTAATCTCATTATAATAAGTTGCGGTGCTTGCAGGCGACATACCGCCAATTACTCCCAATGTTTTCATCAATGCCACTCTCACATTAAAAATACCATTATAGCATTTAACACCCAAAATTCACACTCGGTAAAACCCTTATGATAAATAGCCAGGTTTCCATTTTATGTCTGACACAACCTTAACAGACGTAGTCTTACCACATTATGAGCACGGTTCATCACTGACCGTCAGTCGTACACTTCCATCGCTCTTTGAAAGGCCGACCACGCTCTTGGACCACCCACATAAAACGCCAAATGCGTAATCAGCTCTGACATCTCTTGTTTGGTTACGCCATATTCTTTGGCACGCTCCATTTGAAATTTTAACTGCTCAAAGTCCCCATGTGCCATCATTGCCGAAATGGTAATCATGGAACGCTCTCTTAGGGGTAACTCTTGCTGGCGAGACCAAATTTGACCATACACCAAATTATCGTTAATGTCAGCAAATTGTGGTGCAAATGCCCCCAATCTTTCTTGACCGATGGTTACTTGGGTGGGAGCTTGGGAAGCTAGGCGGTTTGGAGCTGTGTTAAAAACAGATGCGGGCGTTGGTGCTTGATTGGTTTGCACCTGACTGGTGCGGGCATGAGCCTGATGAAACAACGCACAGCCAACAAGGCTTGTGATTAAAATCAATTTTTTCACAAAAATCTCCTAGATGATAAAAACAAAATCAGTATAATACAAAAAATTCCCACAAAAAATACGTTACCCAAAAGTCTGATGGGTACACTTAGGTAATTTTTTAATAAAAACATCAGGTTAAGCATGAAAAAAATGTCAGCCATTGATTTGGCAATGAAGCTTATCGGCGGTAAATATAAGTGTTTGATTTTATATCATTTGCATACGGGAGATAAACGCCCCCGTGATTTATTGCGACTTATCGCAGGCATCAGCCAAAAGGTACTCACCGAACAACTACGCCAACTTGAAGCTGATGGTCTCATTGAACGGCACATCTACGCCGAAGTGCCACCACGAGTGGAATACCGCTTGACCAATGATGGAGCATTGCTAGAACCTGCTCTTAGAATGCTGTGCCAATGGAGCAAAGACTACGACAGTCGGCACGGCAGATGCATACAAATACACTTAAACAACACAGAACAACGAAAAGCCACCTAACATTTTAGGTGGCAACTTGCTTTTTTTGAGATTATCTATTTAACGGACGGTCGTCATCGTAAAATTTTTGGGCATTCATCAGCCCCTCTTCATCACCAAAATACAGCACTCTTTGCACTTCATCAACAAAAAACCTAAGCTCAACCCCCTTATCATTATACATCACTAAGGTCTGCACCAATTCACGCCACAAAACGATAATCTCATCAGTGTGCTGACTGACATTTAAGGTGGGTTTGGTGATGTGGGTCAGTTGCTCTTTTTGGACATCATTTAAAAAACCGTACTTTTTGTCATAATCTAAGATACGTTGGGCTTTTATTTTAGCTTCTGGCAGGGTGATATTATCTATCGGTAAAGTTACAAATAACATGGTAACACTCTTAAAAAATAGTTCTCTTGTAAGACTGCTTAGGCTTGATTTATGATTTGTTAAATTTGTTTGTCAAATCGTCCAATTTTGTCTGTATTTCAGCTCTTAATTCATCAAATTTTGCTTTTCGCTCTTTGGCTTTTTGGGCTTTTTCGGCAGATTGTTCAGCATGATGTTCACTGATTTGGGCATTTAACCTGTCTTCTATAACCGCTTGCACCGCCTTGACATCGCGCCGAACCACCACCGTATCGTATTGCCCAAAAAACGCATCTAACGTATTTTCGTCCTTTTCTTTGGTAAGCACCAAAATGACCGTGTCGCCATCTTGCATTCTGTCCACCGTGTTATAAAGCAATCCTATCTCGCCCAATGTCTCTCTTGCACCCAGACTGCCACCAAATAACGCACCCATTGAACCACCTAACAAAACTCCAAAAGGTCCGCCAAACACACCCAATAAAGAACCAATGAGACCGCCTGCAATGAGCTTGTTGCCATATTCGTTAGAAAAATCATAATTATCCAACGATGTGATAACTCCGTTTTCTTTTTTAAGCAATACGGCTTGGGCGATAATGGTATCAGCAGTTTGGCGATAGGCTTTTAGCTCACTAAATGCTTGAAAGGCTTGGGGCTGATTATTAAACAAAGTAGCAATGATATTTTGTTTCATCAGGTTACTCCGATTGGTTAAAAGATATGCTTATTATAAATTTTTAGACAAAATACACTTGCCAAATCGTCCAAAAAATTTGCCCAAAACTCCAAATATGCTAAAATACATAAAAAGGAAAATCCATGAACCTAAACACTCTTGACATCGTTCTACACCACACCACTCGATATAACAAACCTTGTCCCACCAATATTGATGGCATCATCATCAATGCTGTCAAACCACCGATTTACTTGAACAAACTGATTGAATATACCGTAATTTCATTTGTGCTGTCAGGGGATGACCATCGGGTCATCTTAGGGGGTCAGTCCTATTTGATACAGGCAGGTCATGCATATTTTGTACCGTTTGAGATGCCCATCACCGTCCAATTTAAAAACCAAAATCAGCCCAAATTTTTAAGCATTAGCATGATTTTACAAGAAACATGGCTTAGTCAGATTATCCAAAAGTACCACCTAAACACCCCCAACAAACATCACGCCACGCCACCATCAGGTGTGGCGGTCAGCGCCATGAACCAAGCCACAAAAAACTGCCTTGTGCGACTAATTGAACTATTAGACAACCCCAACCCCGCTCTGTCGGAGCTTTATAAACAAGAACTCGTCATCCATCTACTTGGCACACCGCTGGGGGAACATCTCATTGCCTTTACCAACCAAAACAGCCAACTACAAAAAATTAAACGAGTCAGCGACCACCTACAAAAACATTGGGCGGACAAATTGGTCATGGCAGATTTGGCACATCTTGTTGGCATGGGTGAGTCATCTTTTTTTAGTCATTTTAAAGCCATCACAGGTTTTAGCCCTCTACAATACCAAAAATCATTGCGACTTAATTACGCCAAAGAGATGATTTTAAAGGGAGATTTATCCATCAGCCAAATCGCCTATAATGTGGGCTATGAAAGTATGAGCCAGTTTAGTCGTGAATACAAAAGGCAGTTTGGGGTCAGCCCAAGCGACACACATCAGCCCTAAATCTCCACCCTACCCCCAATGTCTTTGAGTTCTGAAAATTTTTCTACCAATCTTGGCATATCATCAATGCTCATCGCAAAGCCCCATAAATACGTCATCACGGCATAAATATGCCCCGCTTGCACCGTTTTGTTTGCCAAAATCACCAACGTCGTCCCAAACAGCACCGCCAATGTCATACCAATCACAAAAAAGCTCATCGCTTCACGGTTAGAAATACCGATACGGATTTTAGCCAAGAACCAGCTCGCCTGCTTGCCCGTGCTCAATCACATTCACCTCATTTTCAATACGGTTGTTTAATTTAAAATAAAGGCGGTCGTTCATTTTGGTATATGTTGGCAAAATAGCCATAAACATCAATAAAATCAACAAAGTAATCAACCCAGCCCAAAACTCAATGATGATAAGCATCACCACTGAGCCAACAATATTAAACCCTGCGGTGATAAGCATTGGTAAATGCTCTTCAAAAAAATCCACAAATTGTCGTGCCAGATTGGCGTGGGCGGTGGCAGTAGAAGTTGTGCCTTTTTGTTTTTGGTTTAAAATTGCAGGGACAGCAAGACTGGCATAAATCCGCACAAATGCTCGTGTGTCCACCGCTCGCCGTGCCGAACCCACCGCCCATATCACAAAAACCATAAGTGCATATGCCAACGCCTTAATTGTCTCACCCGCCAACACCGCATTGACAGCAAAACTGCCCACCAAAGGATACAGTACAAACAAAAGGTTTTCGGTCGCCACAAGGGCAAAAGTCGCCATAAGTTTGTGGCGGTGCGTACGTGCAATGTGCGTTAAAGTATGAATCACATTTGCCATTTTTTACTCCAAATGCTTGGCAAGTACGTCTTGTAATGCCTTAAATTCATTTAACAAAAATTCCACCCTCTGTACGCCAAATTCAGCGATTGCCTTGTTTTCTTGGGCAAGCAAATCGGTGATGATAGGCTCGGCAAAGGCTCGCCCCCTATCGGTAAAATGCAACACCTTTTGGC
>JAUMUJ010000023.1 GCA_030530785.1 Moraxella sp.
GTGCTCTACCAACTGAGCTATAGCCCCTTTGTTAAGGTGGGCGTATTATATAAAGAGATTGGCAAGGTGTCAAGAAATTTATTAAAAAATTTTTCAATTTTTGCAATAAATTCTATAATTACTTGATTTTATTGTATTTTTAAAAATAAGAAAAAATCACCAATCTCTTGGGGCGATGATTTCTTCTAGGTCATCACCCGTCAGCTCAAAGCCGTACGCCTGAGCAATCACGTCAAAATCACCACCCATGCTCTCACGAGCCACCGTTTCAAGCTCGCTGTCGTTTTCATAAAACTCATCTTGCAACTCATTGATTTGCTCTACCGCAGGGTGCGTGTATTGACAAAGTTCATCAATGGTGGCAGGCTTGTTGGTTTCTATCTGCACGCACATTTGTAATAAAATCTGCTCAATTTTTGCCACCAAGTGCTTAGGATAGTAATCATCTTCATACATATCCACCAAAAAATCATGGTGTTTTAGGGTGTCGTTACTTAGATCATCTTTGCTCAACATGGGCTTTCCTGTTGTTTATAAAAGCATTTTTATCAAAAATACAACCATAAAAAACCGATAATAAACATCATCGGTTTTTTGACATTGTGCTTAATTTAAAAAATTTGGTAAGGACTTATTCGTCTCTTCTAGTTTTTTTAATTTCTTTTTACCCAGTCCGCCAAGCACTTCGCACGCATGACGTAAGCGTGATAAGGTCATGTCTGCCCCAATGACATACATTGAATTCATGACGGGGGTGGAGCTGGTAGAACCTGCAATCGCCACAAAAAACGGTTGCATAAAGTCTTTTAATTTAATCTCAAAATGCCCCGCCAAACCTTTTAGTGTGGCGTAAATGTTACTTTCGCTCCACTCGGGCAAGGCTTCTAGTTGCCATGTGGCAAGGTAGAGAATTTCTAAGAGCGTGTCATTATCCAGCGACTTATGGGCAAAATCATCTGCCGACACCTTTGGCAAATTTTGAAAATAAAACCCTGCCCAATTCACCGCATCGGACAAGATGTTAATGCGTGGCTGAATGGCTTTGGCAATGGCGGTGAGCTTATCATCATCGCTTGCCCACGCCAAAATCTTGTTCTTCAATTCGTCCGCACTCATCGCACGCAGATATTCGCCGTTTAGCCAGTAGAGTTTTTCAATGTCAAACACAGGTCCGCCAAGCGACACACGCTGAATGTCAAAGCTCGCCATCATCTCGTCCAGACCAAACTTCTCCGCTTCATTAGGCAGACTGTATCCCATACGCCCCAGATAGTTAATCAAGGCTTCGGGCAACACGCCTGCGTCCCGATAGTAGGTGATGGACGTGGGGTTTTTGCGTTTTGATAATTTAGACTTGTCAGGGTTACGCAAGAGAGGCATATGACACAGGACGGGCATCTCCCAGCCAAAATACTCGTACAGAAGTTTGTGCTTGGGGGCAGAGTTAATCCACTCTTCGCCACGAATGACGTGGCTGATTTGCATAAGATGGTCGTCCACCACGTTGGCAAGATGATAAGTGGGCAAGCCGTCCGTTTTTAACAAAACTTGCATATCCACCGTCTCCCAAGGAATGCTAATCTCACCACGAAGCAGGTCATGAAACACGCACTCGCCTTCGGTTGGTACTTTCATGCGAATGACAAAGGGCTTACCACTTTCGGCAAGTTTATCGCTCTCTTCACGGGATAAATTGGCATAACGACCATCATAACGTACTGGCAAGCCTTGTGCTTCTTGCTCTTTACGCATTTGATCTAGCTCGTCTGTGGTGCAAAAACAGCGAAAGGCATGACCCTTGTCCAACAGCTCATTGGCGTATTTTTTATAAATCTCGGAACGCTCGGACTGACGATAGGGAGCAAACGGCCCACCCACATCAGGACCCTCGCTCCAAGTCAGACCTGCCCATTTTAGGGCGTTTAAAATCATCTGCTCAGATTGGGCGGTGGAGCGGGCTTGGTCAGTGTCTTCAATACGTAGGATAAACTCGCCCCCTTGTGATTTGGCAAATACCATATTAAACAAGGCAATATAAGCCGTGCCAACGTGAGGAAAGCCTGTTGGAGACGGAGCGATACGGGTACGAATGGGTTTGGTTGGATTTGTCATGGGATTTCTCGGTGAAAATTTCTAGTATTATACCTTACTATTTCTTAACTTTAAATGATAAATATGAGAGACATAGACCGATTCAATCAGGAGCAAACAATATGGCAATCCCTTTGAGCTAAATTTTAGATATTGAGATTGGTTTATTAGATTGGTATAATCAATTTTTATTTAAGTCAGGCAACAGGGCAACACACAATGAATACCAAGAAAATAGGCTTCTTAGAAACCAGATATTCTTTTTATGATAATGATAGCCATACAATCAATGCTTTTGTTAGAAATCAGTGCGAAAAAGAAATTCTAGCGATTGCACAAGAGGTATTTAAAGTAATGGGCTTAGATAAAAAACTCACTATCGAAATAACACCATCTAGAAAAGGTTCTTATGTTGATTTCTTTATATTTTTAGTTAACCATACTAAATTTCCAGAAATACTCTTGGCTGGACTAGCCGTTATAGCAGGACTCATGTCTATATCAAGGGAAACAAAACTAGATACAGAGCTAAAAAACAAACAGATAGAAAGCATTAATTTGGATATTATTAAAAAAACATTAGAAATACAAGAAATGACCGCCAAATCGAAAAAAGAAGAAGATTTGATTTCAAAAATAGAAGAATTGGTTAGATTAAATTATGATAATCTAGCTTACAACCCTATTATCTCTCGTCATATTTCAAATTTTTACAAGCATGTATTGGATTATGAAAAAATAGAGCATATGGAGTACACGCCCTATGATCAGCACCAACAACCCATAACCAAAACAAGAGTTGTTTATCGAGAACAATTTGAAAGCTTTATCATAACAACTTCCGAAGATGAGCAGATTGATACTGACGCAAAAATTTATATACACTCACCTGTGCTGGTTAAAGGAAAAAGACATTGGAGTGGTTTCTATACACTCGAAGAAAAAGCAATTAATTTTTCAATGCTTGATAAGGAATTTAAAGAAGATGTTACCAATGGAACTATTAATTTTAGCAACGGTTCTTTCATATATGCTGTATTAAGAAAAACTATCAAGTATGACGAGCTTGGAAACGTAAAAAGCCAAAATTATGCTGTTGAGGAAGTTAAGCAAATATCCAATGACAATAATTACCACTACAATAAAAAACGCAGTAAAGACCATCAATCTTTAAAAGAAAAAACAAAAAAGCAGTTTAGTCTTGACTTTGAAACCTAACTGGCGGATATTTGTAACCAATATCATTCTAGCCAATCTAAGCTAGCTCAAATCCCAGTAGTTTTATCAAGTATCAATCTCGCCCCTATCGGCAAATGGTCGGACAAATCAGACCACGGCACACCGCCATAGACTTGGGCGGATAGGACGGTCAAATGCCGTACATAAATGCGGTCAAGGCTTATCATGGGAAATTTGGCAGGGAATGTCGCAGGGTGTTTGCCATGTTTGCTTAAAAAGACTTCTTTTAACCCCAAATCTGACATAAAATGATGAGACTTTTTTGTCCAATCATTAAAATCCCCCGCCAAGATGAGCGGTTTGTCCTTATCAATCTCACTATTGATATAGTCGCTGATGGCTTGGTATTGTTTGGTGCGGTCTTTTTCTAGCAGGTTTAGATGGGCGTTTAGCACAACCGCAGGCACGCCCCACCCATCAGGGATTATCTCGCTGTGCAATACGCCCCGTTTTTCTAGACGTGAAACGGTGATATTAACGTTGTGTTTGGGGTCTAGGCGGTGGCGTGAAAGCGTGGCATTGCCATGATGACCATGCTCATAACTGGCGTTTTTCCCATAGCTGTTTGATAAGGACAAATACTCACCAAACCACTCATGATGCGACTGGTCGGGGTATTCATTAAAGGAGACGGCTCGTTTTAGGTTTTGCCCTTGTACTTCTTGTAGGCACAAAACGTCAATGGGCAAATCCGCCAACGCCTGCCCCATATATGGTAGCACAACTTTACGGTTTAAAGGCGACATGCCTTTATGAACATTATAAGAAACAACATGAATGGGGTGGGTCATGACGTATTTTAAAAATTACCATCTTAGCATAATAACACAGACCACCCCAAACGTGCCTTAATCCATCAATAACGAGTGATGAGAGCGATGTCCGTTTCCATCAGCTCTTTGGGCAAAAACACCACATCGCCACCGTGTGATGACACCGCCTGTATGATGTCGCTGACCACATCATCGGTTACGCCATCAGCCGATGGGTCGTCTGCCAAGGTTAGGGTTTGACTCGCTTCATCAACCACCGCAGGTTGCAGATAACCGATACGCACAAACAAAGTCTCGCCCACGCCCTGATGTGCCAAGCGATAGATGTTTTGTACATCTTCGGCAAGTTTGTTTTGGCTTTTGGCGATGTCAATTTTGCCTTTGGCCTGGGTTTGGCGTAACTCATGGTAGGCTTTGACGGCAGGTTGTAATCCCTTAATCAGATGCTCAGGCGAGCCTGTTTCAAGGTCAGTTACGTTATCTGCTGAACCTACAATCAGTTCAGGACGGTCGCACACGTCTTTATAAAAGCTCACATTACGAGCATCACCGATGACAAAAAGTGGGATTTTTTCGCCCGTTTTACCAATAAGTTCTTGGACGCTTTTATCCACACGATTTAAGAACTCTTTTAGGTAATTGTCTTCGTTAGACGCTCCTGAACGCTCCGCCCCACTGGTGGTATATAAGGTGTTATTTTCAATAGGGAAAGGCTGATTTTGAAAATCAGGTTGGGCTTGTTCTGAGCTGTTGTGGGTAAATTCTTTGACCACCCTATCGCCTGTGGCTTCTATCAAGCGAGCGTGCGTGCGAGTTACCACCACCGCATAATAATGCACACTGTGGCTAAGCTCACGTACCAGCTCTCGGGTGGCGAACTGCTTGGCAACCACCACACGGGGCGTTACATCAATCGGCAAAGTCAGCACCCGAGCTTCATCAGGCGTGGCAAACACTGCCAGTGTGTCCAGATTATGCTGGTGGTCATGGTTGCTGATGGCGTTTTGTATATGACCGATGATGGTGTCGCTTAGGCGTTTGTTGTATTCATGACTGACACGCTGTGCCAATTCTGATAAGGCATTTTTTAGGGCGATGGGGTCTTGCTCGTTGGCAGGGTGGGTGCGATGAGTTTTTACAAGTACCGACACCGCAGGGTCGGCGGTTACATCACGCAAGGATTTTAGGGTAGATTTTAAAGAGATGCTCATGATTACTCCATTTGGTAAAACAAAACCAATCAGTTTTATTATACAATATAACCTTGATGTCTCTATGGGTATTATGACGGTTTTTTATCACTTTATGTAACAATACTGTTTTTGTTAGTAAGATAAGACAGTTTTGGCTTGTAAATCATCACAAAACCCCCATTTATGGCAAAAATTTTATACGGATTTACTCATGACAGACCCCATTCTTTATCAACACCCCACCCTTGACGACCGCCTACATCTTGTGGACTTTGGCAAAACAGATGCAAGCACACTCAAAAACTTGGTTGAGCAAAATTTAAAGGTTGCCGATGAGTTTTTGAACAACCTGCCAGCCACAGACGACCCGACAGTCGCCCTTGATATCATTGGTCAATTTAACCGTTTAAATTTAATGCTCAACCGCAGTTTTGGCATACTGTCGCACCTAAACAGCGTGGTGTCTGGCCCAGAGATTCGCACCGCCCATCATGACGTACTGCCCGCCCTGTCAGCATTTTCCACCAAAACAGGGCAATCGGTCGGGCTGTATCAGCTGTATAAACTCATCAATGACAATTTGGATAAACTTGGGGCGGACAATGCCCTAAGACGAGCGGTGGAGCTTGCCTTACAAGGCTTTACGCTGTCGGGGGTTGCCTTAGATGATGACAAAAAAGCACGCTTTGGTGAGATTTCTGCTCGCTTATCGGTTTTGTCCGCCAAATTTTCAGACAATACCCTAGACGCCACCCAAGCCTTCGCCCTGCCCCTAACTGCCGAGCAAATCCAAGGCATTCCCCCAAGTGGTCTTGCCCTGTTAAAATCAGCAGGCGACATCTATAAGGTCAAACACCCCAACACCGTGCTTGCTACCGATTATGTCGCCACGCTTGATGTGCCGATGTACTTGGCGGTCATGCAATATGCCGATGACCGCACGCTCCGTGAGACACTCTACCACGCCTACAACACTCGTGCCAGTGGCGTATGCAGTTATGGACATACCGAATTTGATAATGGCGACATCATGAGCCAAATACTCGCCCTACGCCAAGAAAAAGCCAAATTGCTTGGCTTTGACGATTACACCCAAGTATCACTCGCTGGCAAAATGGCAAACGACAAAGATGAGATTAAAACCTTTTTAAAAACGCTCGCTCATCACGCCACGCCTTTTGCCAAGTCAGATTTGGCGGACATGGAAATTTTAGGTAAAACACTTGGGCTTGATAAGGTTGAGCCGTGGGATACGCCCTACTTGGCAGAAAAAATCCGCCTTGAAAAATACAACCTAAACAGCGATGAGCTTCGCCCTTATTTTCCACTACCTGTGGTGCTTGACGGCTTATTTACCATCATCGGTAAATTGTTTGATGTCAGTTTTAAAGACCGCACAAGCGAAGTTCCACGCTGGCATGATGACGTACAATTTTTTGAACTTCATGACAAAGATGGCTTAATTGGTGGGCTATATCTTGACTTATTTGCTCGCACGGGCAAGCGTGGCGGAGCGTGGCTATCAAGCTTTCAAGAAAAACACCAAGACAGCAAGATTGAGCAACTCCCTGTGGGCTTTATCGTGGGTAATTTTTCGCCTGCGGTGGGCGATTTGCCAAGCCTTTTGACCTTTGATGAAGTTACCACGCTCTTTCACGAATTTGGGCACGGCTTACACCATCTGCTTACCAAAATTACCCTAAGCGATGTGGCGGGCATCAGTGGCGTGGAGTGGGACGCTGTGGAGTTGCCCAGTCAATTTATGGAAAATTTTGCCACCGACAAAGACGGCATTGTACTCATCAGCCGTCATGTAGAAACGGGTGAAGCACTGCCCCAAGAAAAACTGACCGCCCTACTCAACGCCAAAAACTTCCAAAGCGGATTACAAACCCTACGCCAAATAGAATTTGGACTGTTTGATTTGTACATTCATGGCAAAGATTTGGCAGATTATGATGAGATTTTGGCGGTGGCAGACAACGTGCGTGATGAAGTTGCCGTCATCAAACCCCCTGCCAATAACCGCTTTGCCAACACGTTTAGCCACATCTTTGCAGGGGGCTATGCGTCAGGGTATTATTCGTATAAATGGGCAGAACTGTTGTCGGCGGACGCTTTTGGTAAATTTGAAAGCAATGTCAGCGATGAGCATGGCGTGTTTGACCCCGCCATAGGCGAACTGTTTAAAAGCGAAATCCTACAAATGGGCGGTTCTCGCCCTGCCAAAGACAGCTTTGTCACCTTTATGGGGCGCGATGCTGACATGGGGGCATTACTGCGTCATAGTGGGTTTGTCAAATAATCATGGCACAATAACTGCAAAATCAGTAGCCACGCCCACCAAAAATGCGTGTGGCTATTATGCCAATAATGGTGCGTCTGATTGATTTATTTGCCATAATCACCTATAATCATGTTTTTTCTCATCATTTTAGGGCAAATAAATGTCTGTTGCTCGTTACTATATTTTAGAAAGCGACACAACCACAGCAGGGGGCATCGTCCAAAAAACCACCAATCCGCTCTCTTTTAAAGTCTATGGCAAAGAACAAAGCCATGTCGGTGATGACGTTTGGTGTCCTGCTTGTGGGTCTATGGGGAAAATAGCCCCTGCTGGTCCTAGACTAAATACATCAGTCGGTGGTCGTATGCCCGCTCTTAATGATGACCTATGTCTGTGTAAATGCAGTCCACCACCCAAACTTATCAACTCCCAAACCAGTTTTAAAGAAATCATTGACGATAACACACTTACCAAATACCAACAAGCCAAAGAGCAATATCTGCAATCAAAACAAAACAGCATAACCAACACCGCCCAAACAGACGATGATGAACTGCCAAACTTTACCGTGCATTTTAGACGTCCTGATGATTATCAAGGAGAGTATGAGTTTGATTGGCTAAGAGATGAATATGTGTATAATGTCAGCTTGGCAGACGGTAGCGTGCAGGGGAATATAGTAGGTGTTTCTCTGCATAGAACCAATCTTATACAGCCCATTATGAATGAATATATAACCTACCAGAATAATCCCGTATCATTTATAGACGACTTTATCTTCAATCAATCAGATTATGTACCAGCTTGGCTATCTATTTTTGCCAAAGGTCAGATAGACGATGTTTATCTATCAAATGTCAATCTGCATTTGCAAATAGAGCAAGATGAAACGCATGGCAGTACACCATTAACAGATGATGGCACGATGATTTTGTTTGAATGCAGTCAAGGGCTTGAAGCACAAAGCACCCTAACACTTGCTGACTATCTAAAAAATGCCAAACGACAAAAAATTGAGTTGGTGGCAAGCAGTCTTGCGATGTCAAGTAAAAAAATATATCGCTACACCAATACAACATTTAGCATCAATATCACATGTACCCAACCCATTGATGAGTTGGGCTATGTCAAAATATTTGCTCAAAAACCCAATGGCAAGAAAAAACAAGTGGGACTACTCTGCGTCTATCCTAATAACGACATTCCCACTGCGGTCATTCAGCCTGTGGTGTGGATAACCACTCACAATCTGACAATGATAAGCCATCCTCAAAGCATTCTTAGTGTGGGTAGAGCTTTTATTCCTTATGGTAAAATCCAAACCGCTTTGTTTAATCAGGCACTCATCAAAGCACAAATCAATGATTATCTTGCCATCAATCTACCAGACAAAAAAGTATACATTGGTGCAAAAGGGGCAGTTTTGGACATACCGCACTCCCTAGACCAAGAGATTAGCAACTATCTAACCCAATATCCATCCCAAGCCAATGTCAGCGACCAGAGTATCTTGATGGATACAAGAAATCTCTATCATAACATCATAAGCAACATACCTGAACTGTCCGACAAAAAGCAAAAGTTTCATCAAACAACCCATATTGTATTTACAGACTACCCAAAAAAATATCAAGAAGGCAATACAATTATGACAACCCATGGGGAGGCAGAACCCATAGGAAAAAACCCAATGGACTGTACCTTGGGAGGTTGTACTTATTGGGGTAATTTTTGCCTAACCTATGACCGCCCTAATAATGATGAAGGGTTACGCACAACCGTACATGAGTTAGGACATACCTTAGGATTGGAACATACATTTAATGACGCAAGTTTATTTCTTTTAAGACAAGGACTTACCGACAATTTGTTGGATTACACCAAAGACGAATTTGGCAATGATAGCCCATATTTAGGTAAGCAATGGGCATTATTCAAATGGCAATGGGACATCATCCACAAAGACAACCATCTTATCAAATACTATGGGGCATTCTAATGAAACTTATCACTCTATTCTTTTTGGTCGTTTTATTAAGCTTACCCACCATTGGTTATACAAGCCCTGATTTATCTATTAAACCGTATTTTGGCAGAGAGGAATTATTTAGACGTGTACAAAAATATGACCAAAATAAGTTTATTCAATACCGAGAGGTAAAGATTGACGAAAACAAATCTACTTACTATTTTAAAGATTATTTTTTCAGTGATGAAAGAGGTATTATTCAATTGGGTTACCCTTTTTCAGAAAGAGAAGAAATGGTCAATAATCCAGCCTTGTTTAATTATATCTCTGACAAAGAAAAAGAAGAAGCCATTACCATCATCGCCATTGGTATTGATGATAAAGATAAGGCAAGAGAGATATTTGATAAACTTTATCAAGACTATCTAAAAAATTATCAAGAAAAAAAGGAGTGTTTAAGATGCACTGTGGAGGCAACATATCATTATCAAGGCATGGAAATTGTTATGTTTGGCATGGTTATTAATAAACAGGATAAGCCAAATGGTATCCTTAGATATGATATTGACTATGCCTACATCGTCAATGTTCATTTTTCAAAATTAAAATCCACACCAGAAGATCTTAAAAAGTACTATGGGACATTCTGATGAAATCGCTGTGAAATAGAGTTTTTTAATATCAAAAACCTTAAAACACATGAGAGTATTTCCGCCTTTGATGGTTGCAATGAAAAATACATTCTACAAAATGAAAAAGTACTACGGTTTTTGTTCGTGGTGAGCCATGCCTACCCATGATGGCTTTCCTACTCACAGATGAGCCTAGAGCGAATGGAAAATTGTGGGAAGTCTCATGAAACCATGATAATCAGCCATTGCACAAATGGACAAATGGGGGTAAAATTTACCCCCATTTTTATTAACAAAACGCCATGAGATACCAGTCCACCCGCCCAAAACGCCAATTTCTCGCTGGGGTCAAATGCACCCAATGTGGAGCGACAGACACCACCGTACAGGTGCAAATTTTTGAACCCATGCCTGATGAATATATTGAGTGTATACAATGTAATCACACTGAACGCCGTCCAAGTGCCGATGATTTATCCAAAATTCAATCAGATAACCCCAATCATGACATCAGCGTGGTAAGATTTATCCCCAAATAACATTTGGGCATATTTTTTGCTACAATACAGCATATCTTTATGGATAAGCTGTATTTTATTTTTGCTCTTATTTTGTTATAGTAGCACGACAAGCAACACAGCTTTAACCTGAATCAGACTACAAGGTTTATTATGTCAGACCAAAAAAACACCACCGACACCCCAAATATTGATGACTACCTTTTAAACATCAATATAGAAGATAACAACGCCCCATCGGACAATAAGATGGAGCAAGGGCTTGATCTGGACTTTTTAAATCAGTTAGGTGTTGAAACTGACACCCAAAAATCAGCCCCCAACACACCCGCTGATGAATTCAGTCTTGACAGTCTAAGCTCCCCCACCCAAGATGTACAAACCCCAAAAGGTGATGATAATTTAGACTTTTTAAACCAAACCAACACCCAAGACAACACGCCCAGTCTTACCGACATTGCAGGTGTGGCCACCATTGGAGCGGGCGTAGGAGCAGTAACAAATGCTGTCGCTGACACCGCCAAAGACACCGCCAAAAAAGGCAAAGGATTTTTTAGCGGGCGTTTTGGCAAAAAACAAAAGCCAGCACCCGCCCAAAGCACCGACAAAAAAGACAGCTTTACTGAGACCTTATTGGCAAATAAAAACACCAAAAAAGGGCTATTTAGTCGCCTAAATAAAAAAGAACAACCCACCCCAACGGATGCAACTTCTGCCCCCACAGCCACGCTCACCAAAGCCAAACAGGACAAAAAATCCCCCTTTGGTGGCTTTGGCAAAAAAACTGCCACCGCCCCAAAAACCAAAGCCCCAAAAACCCCAAAAGCCACCAGTCCTGATACCAAAAAGAAAAATCAGCTTTTAATTGGTGCGTTGGTATGCTTGGCACTGCTTGCGTTGGTTGCGTATTTATTCTTAAATAACACCAGCTTAATCAATACGCCCGCCCCCACTCCTACTCCTGTGGCGACACCGGCTCCGGCTCCTGCTCCTGCTCCTGCCAACGAAAATATTCTGCCTAATACCACCCCCACCATCAATCCTGATGAGATTTTAAATGCCGAAATCCCATCTGACCCTGCATTAGTCAAAGAAGAGATTGATCGCCTAAATGACACAGGGGCAAGGCTGGACGAACAAGGCAAAATCATTGAAGAGCAACTGACCATCATGGAAGATTTGACCACCGCTAAGGCAGAACAAATCGCCCTACTAGAACAGCAAATCGCTGAACTAGAAAAACAAAAAGCCAATGTGGCAACCCCCACCCCCAGCGAACAACCCGCTCCGACACCTGCCCCACAGCAGTAAGTCAAAATAAAATAGCCTAACATCTCGTTAGGCTATTTTTTCTCAACAGCACCATCTAATCATCAAACCGCTCTATCGCTTGCTCTACGACTTTTTGAGTATAAGCATGAATGGTAGGCATTAGTGAGCCACGAGACCCTCCAAAATTTAAGGTGCTGATTTGATATTTTTTAATAAAATCAATAACATACATAGATGCAACCGCCACATCAAAGACATTCATGTCAATTAACAGATACGGCTTATGCTGACTGATACACGTCTTTAAGGTCAGCTCCGTGCCACTTTTGGGCGTAATTTGGGCATGATAAATGATGACAGTAGCATCACTGTCCATGACATTTTGGCGGGTGCGTCTGCGATAACCTGCCCCCACCAATGGCGTTAGGGGGTATTTGTCATCAATTTTGCCGTCTTCGGCTCGTCTATCTTCTGGACAATGACCACCACACGGCACGCCTTTTGCCAACGCCCCATCCAACGCTCCCCTATCCACGCCCGTCTGCCCGCCACTGATGACTGTTGGAAAATTCATATTGCTTGCTTACATTAGCCTGATGGCTTGCTCTCGTTTTTCTAGTGCCTTGCCTTCTAGGACAGATTTGGCAACATGACGTTCTTTGTCATCATCAAAGCCACCAATGTGCCAACTTCTGCCCAAATCTTTGATGAGCAACGTCTTACCCACCAGCTCAATCGTGGCGTTAGGTGTCAGTCTGACGGTTTGTCCGCCTGCGATGAACGCACGATTTTTGATGGTGATTTGACCGCTGTTGATGTGGCTTTGGGTTTGTAGGCGGTTTTTGTAAACATTAAACACAAAAATCAGCACCGCAAGCAGTGTCATCACACCGATGGTAACTTCCGTAGGGGCAATCATGGCAACCACCGCCACACACACAGCCAACGCCACCAACACCCCAGCCATGACAAACAAAGGGTTGGCATCCTTGCCATTTAGTGTGATGGACACGCCCCCATCAACCACCCTTAGCATGGCAGACCCAATGCGTGTTTTTGTAATTCAAAAATCTGCCCAATACCCGCTTCGGCAAGGTCTAGCATGGCATTCATCTCATCACGACTAAACTGCTGAGCTTCTGCTGTGCCTTGAATCTCAATAAATCCGCCCGCTTGGGTCATCACGACATTCAAATCGGTATCGCAGGTGGAGTCTTCATCATAATCCAAATCCAAATACGCCCGACCGTCCTTCATGCCGACCGACACCGCCCCTACCAGTCCGATGAGTGGGTCAGTGATGAGTTTTTTGTCCCGTTGTAGGCTTTGTAGAGCATCAATGAGTGCCACCGCCGAGCCTGTGATGCTTGCGGTGCGTGTGCCACCGTCTGCTTGAATGACATCACAGTCCACATAAATGGTGTTTTCGCCCAATTTTGACAAATCCAACATGGCACGGAGCGACCGCCCAATAAGACGCTGTATCTCTTGGGTGCGTCCTGATTGCTTGCCCCGAGTAGCTTCACGAGCAGTGCGTGTGCCTGTGGCTCGTGGGAGCATACCGTATTCGGCAGTAAGCCAGCCTTGACCTTGACCTTTTAGCCAGCGTGGTACGCCTTGCTCTATGCTGACGTTACAAAGCACTTTGGTGTCGCCATAGCAGACAAGCACCGACCCTTCGGCGTGCTTGGTGTAGTGGCGGGTAAAACTGATGGGACGCATCTCGGAGATGGAACGGTTGTTGTGTCGCATGGGTTGCCTTTTTTTAAAACATTTAAACTATTCTACCACCTTTACATAAAAAACAAAACCGCCCAGTTTTATGAGCGGTTTGGTAAAAAATGTCAGGATTTTTTATTTTTTTCAAGTTCTCTTAATTCTTTACGCAAAATCTTACCGACATTAGATTTTGGTAATTCATCAACAAATTCTACGAATTTCGGGCGTTTATAACCCGTCAGGTCTTCTTTTGCCCACGCCTTAACTTCTGCTTCGGTCAGGCTGTCGTCTTTTTTGACAATAAAGACCTTAACCAGCTCGCCACTGTGCTCATCAGGCACACCAATCACGCCACATTCTAACACTTTGGGGTGAGCGGTGATGACTTCTTCTACTTCATTGGGATAGACATTAAAGCCTGACACCAAAATCATGTCTTTTTTGCGGTCAACGATTTTTACAAAACCCTGCTCATCCATCACGCCGACATCACCTGTTTTAAAGTAACCATCTGCTGTCATCGCTTTGGCAGTTTCATCGTCTCGCTTCCAGTAGCCCTTCATGACTTGCGGACCCTTAACAGCAATCTCACCTGCTTCACCAAATGCCACTTCATGTCCATCATCATCAATCAAAATCACGTCCGTATCAGGAAACGGAATGCCGATTTTGCCTGTGTATTTACCCGGTGGGTTTAAGATGACGACAGGCGAAGTTTCAGACAAGCCATAGCCTTCAATGATACAAGTCCCTGTCAAACTCTCCCACACCTTAGCCGTGCTGGGCAGCACCGACATACCACCACCTAACGACAGACGCAAATTAGAATGGTCAAGTGCCTTAAAACCATCATGATGCGCCAGTGCGTTAAATAAGGTGTTCACCGCAGGGAAAAATACAGGGCGGTATTTGGCAAAATCTTTGGTCAAGGCATTAAAATCTTTGGCATTGACAATCAAAAGCAAGCTAAATCCCCGCTTAAAGCCAAGCATGGATACCGTAAACGAAAAAATATGATACAGCGGTAAGGCGGTCGCCAGATATTTGCCCGTCAAATCTTCGTTGGAGGGGAACACTTTTTGTAAAAAGATGTCGCACTGCTCCACGTTAATGAGCAAATTTTTGTGGGTAAGCATTGCTCCTTTTGCCACGCCCGTTGTCCCGCCTGTGTACTGTAACACCGCCACATCATCAAGATCCGCTTCGGGTCGGACATAGCGATTGATAGGGACAGCATTTAGAGCGTCTTTAAAAGTGGTATGGTTAGGAATGTTCCACGTTGGCACCATTTTTTTGATGTAACGCACAACCATATTTACCAAAAAGCCCTTTATCCCCATCATGTCGCCAATACTTGCTACGATGATGTGCTTAACTTGCCCCTTATTTTGTACTTTTTCAAAGGTGTGAGCAAAGTTTTCTACGATAAACAACGCCTTAGCTTCACTATCGCCCAGCTGATGTTCCAGCTCATGGGGGGTATATAGGGGGTTGATGTTTACCAGCACCATGCCTGCTCGGATAATCCCCATGACCGTGATGGGGTATTGCAAGATGTTTGGCATCATGACCGCCACCTTATCGCCCTTTTGTAGTCCAATGGACTGCAAATAGCCTGCAATCTGACGACTATAAACATCAAGCTCAGCATAGGTGATGGATTTATCCATGCCTGTCAGGGCGATTTTATTGCCGTGTTTGGCGAAAATATCATCAAAACTGTCAAGCAGTGAGTTCACCCCGTTTGGCAAAGATACGTGGGGGGATAAGTCGTAATCGGCGTACGTTTTTAGCCAAAGACGGTCATGGGTGGTGGTCATAAGTTTTCCTTAGAAAAAAGCACAAGTGTATCATAAAATACACCATTTTTTAAAAAAATGCCAATAAAAAATTTTAATAAACTCATGGATTTTTACCAAATCAGGCACCAACATTTTGCTAAAACTTATTCGCACGCCATGCCAAGATACCGACCAAAGCCCGACATGATAAGCCATCATTTGTCTTGCTCGTTAATATCGCCAAAATCATAATCTTGACAAATAATTTCTATCTTGCTGTTTAAACCAAATTGCAATGCACCATGATAATATCCCTTTTCGCCCGTTTTGGGTTTTTGCCAAATCAGATGACCGCTTTCTAGCCCCAATAGATGATTGGCAACACTTGGACTGTCCATATGGCATTTTATCACATCAAAAAAGGTCAGTTTTTTTAGGGTATAATTGGCATACCGATGTGTATCAATAATCTCCCAATTACCCAAAAAGAAACAATGGCAAATCTTTGGGTAATGTGTCATATTAACTGTCAATAACGAACTTTCAAATAATTCATCATCAAAAAATGTGGCGTTCTTATGGGTATTCATAACGACTGTCTGATGTTGTTTATTTTGGTGATGATTTATTTACTGACAATCCTAGTCACATAATTTGCCAACGTATTTGCCCACACATCATAAGTGGCACGGCTTGGGTGAAAACCGTCTTTGGCGAACATGGTTTGGCGATTTAGTGAGCTTTTGGCAAACTCATCAGGCACATAATGCACACCTTGTTGCTGACAAATTTGCTCTAATATCTTACTTAATGCGACCGCCCTACGCCCAATCAATCCGTTTAACGGCGTTGGTAGGCTTGGGGCTAGGTGCATGGGTGGTAAGCTCAAAAAGATGATATCAGATACGCCAAATTTGCGTGCCAATAGGTCAATCACGCCCTGCAAATTATCCGCCCACACCTTATCGGACGTGCGTTTGACCACGTCATTAACCCCAATGCTCACAATCGCCACATCAAAAGACCGCACAGGCATGGCGTATAAGCGGTGCAATAAATCAAAACTGGTGTGTCCGCTCGTGGCGTGCAACTGTACATGAATGGGCTTTTGTAACCGTTTGGCAAGTAGCGAGCCGATTCGCCCAAACGGTGCGTCATCTTGGCTATCCACGCCCACGCCTGCCGCCGAACTGTCGCCAAAAATGGCGATATTTAAGTCATGACAATCACAGTCTTGATTAAAATTGGCAATCCGAACACCGTCAGGCTCTGGCAATCTTAGGGCAGTTTTGGCGACTTTTTTGGCTTGTAGGTAATACAGCGGAGCAAGCAGATAATCTTGTTTTTTGCCAAACAGTTCAGTTGCCATGAATCACCCCCGCCACACAATTCACCAAACTTTGGGCGATACTGTCTTTACTTGCCTTATCCAGCACCACTTTATCCTTGCCGTACCGCTCGGCAAAAAACACCGTGATGGCATTGTTATCCGAACCAAAGCCGATGCTTTTATCCGACACGTCATTGACAGCTATCATGTCTAGGTTTTTGGCAACAAGTTTGGTGCGAGCGTAATTTTCAGTGTCTTGCGTCTCAGCAGCAAAGCCCACCATGACAGCATTTGGGAAAGTATGGCTCATCGTTGCCAAGATGTCGGGGTTTTTAACAAGCTCTAAGGTTAAGCCGTCTTGGTCGGACGTTTTTTTGATTTTTTGGGTGGCGATGTTGGCAACTTTATAATCTGCTACGGCAGCGGTGGCGATAAAAATGGTGTCGCCATCGTCCGTCATGACCGACTGGCACGCATTGAGCATTTCATCAGCCGTACCGACCGTGAGCCGTGTTGCCCCAAAGGGGGTTGGCAAATGCACCGTCCGCCCTGCGACCAAAGTAACGTCCGCCCCCGCATTCACGCACGCCCGAGCAATGGCAAAGCCCATTTTTCCTGTGGAATGATTAGATAAAAATCGCACAGGGTCAATCGGTTCAACGGTCGCTCCTGCGGTGATGATGACTTTTTTACCATGTAAGGATTGGGGGGTTTGGTGTTTGGCAATGAGTGTCAAAATCCGCTGGCACAAATCATCAGGCTCAGGCAGTCGCCCTGCCCCCACATCGCCACACGCCTGCTCACCGCTGTCAGGGGTCAACACGGTGTGACCAAAACGGGCAAGTTTGGCAAGGTTGTCCTGCACGATGGCGTGAGCGTACATCGCCTGATTCATGGCAGGGACGATGATGATGGGGGCAGTCGTGGCAAGAGCTACGGTGGTTACAAGATTATCTGCCAAACCACCTGCCAATTTGCCAATCGTGTTGGCACTTGCTGGGGCGATAACAACCATGTCTGCCCATTTGGCAAGCTCAATATGTCCCATGCCACGCTCGGCTTGTTCGTCAAGCAGCTTGGTGTAAACTTCGTTACCTGTCAAGGCTTGCAGGGTCAAAGGCGTGATAAACTCACACGCACCGTCCGTCATCATCACGCGCACGGTGCAACCTGCCTTGATAAGCAAGCGGGCAAGCACGGCAGATTTGTAGGCAGAGATACCACCTGTGATGGCAAGCAGGATTTTAGGGGAATGGGTCATGACAAAATCACAAAAATAAAGCATTATACACGATAAAACCAAACATGAAAAACGCCAGCTCGCCACACCCTAAAAAACGCACAAATCTTATCCATCGTGGGGAGACTCATTAGTGCTTTGAATGCCCAAATCTCACCACGAAACCTTTTTACATAAAAAAATAACAAAACCCTTTGACTACATCACTTTTTATGATATATTCACAGAGTTTCATCATTATTTTTATCTTTATATTTGATTGGTTATTTTAAAAGGAAAAAACAACCATGCCAATGAGTCGCATAAAGTCCTTTTTTGAGCTTGAAGCTGCGGGGGGCATTATTCTTGCCTTATCCGCCGTGCTTGCCATGATAGTTGCCAACTCGCCACTATATGACTTATATAACGCCTTTATTCATGCTCCTGTGGTGGTGCAGATTGGGCAGTTTGAGATTGCCAAAGACGCTCATCATTGGATAAATGACGGTTTGATGGCGGTGTTTTTCTTTTTGGTGGGGCTAGAATTAAAACGTGAAGCCCTAATCGGCGAATTGTCCGACATCAAACAAATCGTCCTGCCCGCCTTGTGTGCCGTTGGGGGTATGATTGTCCCTGCACTTGTGTATTTTGGCTTAAATCACGACAACACAGAAGCCATGCAAGGCTGGGCAATCCCCACCGCCACCGACATCGCCTTTGCCATTGGGGTGCTTAGTCTTTTGGGCAATAAAGTCCCCAATGCCCTAAAAGTCTTTTTGGTATCCATCGCCATTTTTGATGATTTGGGGGCGATTATCATCATCGCTTTATTTTACACATCAGAGTTATCACTGGTGTCGCTTGGTGTGGCAGGGGTATGCTTGCCATTTTTATTCTTGCTTAACCGCTTAAACGTCGTGCGTTTAACCCCCTACTTGCTCATCGGACTGATTTTGTGGTCCGCCATGTTAAAATCAGGCGTTCATGCCACCTTAGCAGGCGTGCTGTTGGCATTTTTTATCCCCCTAAGAGACAACAACGACCCTGAACACTCCCCCCTAGAAGAGCTAGAACACGACTTGCACAACACGGTGGCGTTCGGGATTTTGCCTTTATTTGCTTTTGCCAATGCAGGCATTTCTTTGGCAGGCACCAGCATGGACAGCTTAGTACATGGCGTGCCACTTGGCATTGCGTTAGGATTGTTTATCGGCAAACAGCTTGGCGTGATGATACCTGTGGTTTTGGTGGTCAAATTAGGGCTTGCCAAACTGCCAAAAGACACCAACTTTATGCAAATCTACGGTGTGTCGCTATTATGCGGGATTGGTTTTACCATGTCGCTGTTTATCTCAGGGCTTGCCTTTGGTGGCATTCCTGATGGCCATGACCCACGTCTGGGCATCATTTTAGGTTCGCTCATCTCAGGCATTGTCGGCTACCTTATCTTACGTGCCAACATCAAAGATGCCGACCACCCTGTACTCATCAAAAACGATGAGATGTATCTGGGTACAGGTAACGTGGACTGATACTTGCTTTGCCTAACTTTTGGGCAAAGCACATCATCGTGCCACTCATCACAAATACGGTGGGGCTTACCCCACCCAACAAGGGCGTGAGTGGTTTTACGGCGTGCAAGGCGTGCCCAGTGGGTCGGTCAAAAAAAAGCATAACCAAGCACGCCATTTCTCCTGATGTCCAATTACAAAAACCTTACGTTATCGCACGAAAGTTTTGTTAATTTAAAAACCCATTATTTTCATTGTGAATTTGGGTTTAATGATAATTTTTGTCAAAATGCCACCCCATTTGATGGCAAAAAAACACCACCTACCAAATCATTGATTGCAAGCGTTTTTCACGCCACACCTTATGTTATCCACCGTGCCATCATGATGGTGATGTTAATGCTTTGTCGGTTTGGAGACTCTTAATCAACCCAAATAAAGCGTGATGGGATTTAAAATAACAATGGCAGACATTGGTTTTTATCATCATGAGTGGGATTTTTTGGCATGATTATGGCAATGATTAGCCACCCCCATGCGTGGACATGATATTTTTGGAGCACTTATGAACCTAAACACCGTCAAAGATATGGCAAGTCAGCTAAACCGTGATGACAAACTGCGTCTGGCTTCTTTGCTCATTCAGATGGCACTCACCGACAGCCAAAGCACCACCAAAGGCAATGAACCCCAAGCCTCCGATGATTACCGCTACTGTCTTGAACGTATCCGCAAAAGCCGTCCTGCTCGCCTGCCTGCCCTAGAAAATTATCTAGAAGCCATATTAAGTTTTAAAGGTAGCACCACCACCGACATCAAAGACATCATCACAGAACTCCAACAACGCAAAGCCATCAGTCTTGACGGCGAAAAAGTCATCTATCTGACAGACTAAGCCGAGCGATGAGCTCACTCATGGACTCATCACGACAGTCTGCCACGCCCACGCCCGCCCATAGGCTCATCAGCTCGCTGTTTTGGCTGGTCGCTCCATAGGCTCTTAGGGGCTTGGTCATGGCATTTAATGTCGGATACATCGGCAACTCATCAGCACCATCAAACTTACCAAATCTTTTCATATAATCGGTAATAACACCCCTTGCCCACTTGCCAGAGTACAGCCGTGTTAGGCGGGTATCGTCCGCTTTGGCACTTAACAGACGCTGTTTCCAAAGGGGGCTGATGGGGCATTCATACGTGGTCAAAAACGCCGTCCCTACCGCCACCATGTCCGCCCCATAATCCAACATGAGTTTAACCTGCTCACGATTGGCAATGCCTCCTGCTGATATCAGGGGGATGTTGGTGGCATTTTTGGCAAGGGTTAATAATTCTAATGTGGATAATTTTTCTCCACTTTCGTCAAGCCAGCCCCCTTGATGACCGCCCGCTCCCACGCCTTGCACGACCACAGCATCCGCTCCCACGTCCGCCCACGCCATCACTTCTGCCGTGCCATTTGCCGTGCCAATGACCAAACTACCCACAGCGTGCAAGCTGTCCACTTGGGCTTTATCCAAAATCCCAAAAGTAAAGCTCGCCACAGGCACAGGGTTGTCAAGCAGTACAGCAAATTGCTCGGCAAAATCATGAGCAGGTCGCTCATCAAGCGTGGGCGTGATGCCAAGCTCTTGATAAAAATCAGCAAGCCAATCAGGCATAGGCTTACTGTATGTTGCGGTCAAACTTTTATCCAAAATCATCAGATTGACAGTGAACGCCCTATCCGTGCCTGCTTTTATCTTTGCAATCTCATCACAGATTTGGGCAGGCGACATCATGCCCGCCCCAAGCGACCCCAAAACACCCAACTCACAGGCTTGTATGACAAAATCCGCATGGCTTGCCCCTGCCATCGGAGCTTGCATCATGGGGACAGACAAGCCCAGACGTGCTTGCAAACTCATCATCGTCTCCTACCGATAAAATTTCATCATATCATAACGTATCTTTTTATCAAAAGCAAAGCATCATCAACATTTCGCCCAATTATCATCAAGAAAGTTTATTGACATTATTTGTACGATTTAAAAATCTGGCGTGATGTTTTGGCGTGGTTTTTTTGGTATAATAGTTTTATCTTTTTTGTTGGAGTATTTTATGAAATCCCTACTTATTGCAACAGGCGTACTGTCCGCCCTAGTCATGACAGGTTGTGCCACCAATAAAGACCAAGCACCTACTGACAAACCCACTCTTGAACACAAACATAAAGGCGAACACCACAAAAAATTCGCCAAAAAACCTGACAACATGACAAAAAGCTATACTTGCGACAGCAACGCCACCATCAAAGCAAATTACAGCTTTAAGAACAAAAACACCGTTTTAAACATCACCGCTCCCACACTGGGACTAAATGCCCAAGACGTTACCTTAACACACGTCAAAAAAGACAAACCATCACTGGATAAAGTCATCAAAAAAGACGACCAAGCTCGCCCAAATCCTAAGGAACGTGGCTTTGAATTCATCAACGAAACCAACGCCAACGCCAAATATCACTGGAAAACTTCTGGCAAAGATGCCACACTTAGCGTTACCACCCCGAACGCCACCCATACCATCACCTGCCAAGACGACCTCCCCATGCCCCAACGTATGCCACCTAAAAAAGATGCTCCCAAACCTGCGGACAATGCCCAATAATGGCAACCTAAACAAAAACGCACATTAGGTGCGTTTTTTTGTGGAGATTTTTATGTCAAATGGCATAAATTTGCAAGCTGTCCTTATCTGGGGTAAAATGAATCATTTACCGCATTAGGGGCATATCATGAAACGCCTGCTATCCTTATCCATCGTTTGTCTTATCATGTCAGGCTGTGCCACCACCAGCACCCTAAAAGCCAAAGATTGCACGGTCGCCAACTGGCAAGAGATCGGCTACCAAGACGGCATTCGTGGGGCAAGCTCCCAGATGATACTTCGCCACACAGACACCTGCCAAGGTCAAGCCACCCCCGACCGCAAACTGTGGGAGACGGGTCGCCAACAGGGATTGACCGAATATTGCACACCCACCAATGCCTATAATCTGGGACGCACAGGACGCACACTAACAGGAGTGTGCGAGCATAATTTAGACGAGCTACACCGTGCCAACATCATGGGACTGCAACAGTACGAGATGAACGAACGCATTAACCGCCTAAACTACGGTTATGGTGGCTGGTATCACCCTTGGTTTAGACCTTGGTGGTGGTAATGCCCAGTATTTTGGTGTTCATGACAAGCCGACATTGGTACGCCTGACAAGTGGCATATGTCAGCCCAACGAGCGTGGGAGCAGACTTACCTACTAAGATGGCTTGCATGAGTCTATTACCGTTTTTGCCATAGACGGCAGTGGCTAGGGCGTGGGCTTTTTTGGCGTGGGCTTGACTGGCATTTTTAAAATCATCGTCGTCTTTGGCATTGGCATGATACCACACAAGCTCTAACACTCCTGACCCCACCACCAAATATAAAGGCGGTTCGTGATGATGGCTAAAATGATGACGAATGGCAAGATTGCCATAAAAATCCAACGTCTCATCGTTACTTACAGGCGTGCCTAGATGGGCAATAAGTGCGTCTAATTGGCGGTTTTTGGGCTCAATCGCCCACGCCTTGACATCATAGACCACATCATCATGACTGGGCGGAGCGGTGTCTGTAGGGGTGGTCGGCTTGCTTTTGGGTGTTGGCTTTGTTTGCCAAAACATCAACCCACCAAGCCCAAGCACCACAAGCAAAACCAACCAACGTCCAACCATTTTCATCATCACCCCAAAAAAATCATCATTGTATCATCAAAACTTAAAACAGGAAAATCTCATGTATCATTTTATCGTCATTGGCAACCCCATCAACCACTCAAAAAGCCCTGCCATTCATACCGCCTTTGCTCGTGCGGTAGGGCTTGACATTCGCTATCATCGCCAGTTTTGTCCTGATGACATGGACAGCTTTACAGCGGTGGTGGAAGCCTTTTTTAATGGTGGTGGCACAGGAGCGAACGTAACTTTGCCCTTTAAAGAAATGGCGTTTGAGCTTTGCCAAAATGTCGGCACATTAAGCAACCATGCCAAAAAAGCAGGAGCAGTAAACACCCTTGCCATCAAAGATGACAAGCTCTACGGTGATAACACAGACGGTCGGGGGTTGGTGGCAGATTTGACCGATAAAGGCGTGGATTTACAAGGCAAAAAAGTCGCCATACTTGGAGCAGGCGGAGCAACTCGGGGGGCAATCTTGCCACTATTAGAAGCAGGGGCGGTGGTGTCGGTCTATAATCGCACACTCACCAAAGCCCAAGCCCTTGCCCAAGATTTTGACGTATCTGCCCACGCCCTAGATGAGCTGACAGGACATTTTGACATAATAATAAACGCCACTTCCGCCACCACCACAGGACAACATCTTGATTTGCAAGGCGTATCGGCTGATGTCGCCTATGACATGATGTATGGCAAATCGTCTGAGTTTTTAACGCATTTTAAAACCGCCAAACAGATAGACGGCACAGGCATGCTCATCAACCAAGCCAAACTGTCATTTGAGCTGTGGACGGAGCAGATGGTGGATTTGTCAAACGTGGTGTTGGATTTATAGCTTATTTTTTTGATATATTGATTTAACCATGAAATTTATTTATGGATAGATGGTCTTAATGAATTTTTAGCCAATTTAGGGTATAGTGAACAGATGGCCCAAAAACCCATAAGGAGATGTTATGCTGACCTATAAAGCCCCCCTAAGAGACTTACGTTTCTTATTTAACGAAGTATTTGACTATCCAAAGCATTATCAATCTCTAAACTGTGGCAAAAATGCCGACCCAGAGACGGTGAACATGATACTAGAAAGTTTTGCCGACTTTGCCCAAAGCGTGCTTTTGCCCCTATATCAGTCAGGCGACAATGAGGGCTGTACCTTTAAAGACGGCAACGTAACCACACCCACAGGCTTTAAAGAAGCCTACCGTCAGTTTGTAGATGGGGGCTGGCAAGGCATTTCTTATTCCGATGAGTATGGTGGCATGGGTTTGCCCATGTCCCTAAATCTGGTCAAATCCGAGATGATGGGGTCTGCCAACTGGGCATGGGCAATGTATTCGGGACTGACCATCGGCTCGGTCAATACCATCTTGCAATATGGCACACCCGAACAAAAATCACTATATCTGCCCAAGCTCATCAGTGGCGAGTGGTCAGGGACGATGTGTCTGACCGAAGCGGGGTGCGGTACTGACCTAAATCAGATGAAAACGTCCGCCACACCCAACGATGATGGCAGTTACACCATTAACGGCACTAAGATTTTTATCAGTGCAGGCGAACACGACCTGACTGACAACATCGTGCATATCGTCCTAGCCCGCCTGCCTGACGCACCTCTTGGCACAAAGGGAATCTCACTGTTTATCGTGCCAAAATTTCTGCCCAATGCCGATGGCAAGATTGGCAAGCGTAATGGCGTAACGTGTGGTTCTATTGAACACAAAATGGGCATCAATGCATCCGCCACGTGTGTGCTAAATTTTGACAATGCCACAGGCTATCTTATCGGTGAGCCAAACAAAGGACTAAAAGCGATGTTTACCTACATGAACACCGCCCGTATCGGCACAGGTATGCAAGGCTTATCCCACATGGATTTGGCTTATCAAAACTGTGTCCCCTACGCCAAAGAAAGACGCTCCATGCGAGCCTTATCAGGCACCAAAGAACCCAATGAACCCGCCGATGCCATTCATCATCATGCCGATGTTCGCCGTTTGCTACTGACCCAAAAAGCCTTTGTGGAGGGGGCACGGTCTATGGTCTATCATGTGGCACGCTATGCCGACCATTTGGGCGAAGCGGTGGCAAAAGGCGATGATGTGCAGATTAGGCACTGGGAAGACAAAATGGGCTTTTTTACCCCTGTATTAAAAGGTTTTTTAACCGAGCTGTCCATTGAATCGGTCAAGCACGCCCAACAAATCTATGGTGGACATGGCTACATCAAAGAATGGGGGCTAGAACAAATCGCCCGAGACGCTCGTATCAGCACTTTATATGAAGGCACGACAGGCGTACAAGCCTTAGACTTATTGGGTCGCAAAATTTTATTGCAAGGTGGTGGCAAAGTGGTCAGAGACTACACCGCCAACATTATGAAATGGTGCAGTGATTATGCCTTGGATAAGGACATGCGTAAATACGTCTGGGCATTAACCAAGCTGTGTGCCGAATGGAACGCCCTAACCCTACGTCTTGGCATCACCGCCCGCCGTAAAAACAAAGACATCATCTCATCGGCGTGTGATGACTACCTAATGTACACAGGCTACATCATGATGGCATACCATTGGGCAAGAATGGCAAGCGTGGCATACGACAAGATGAAACACGGCGGCAACGACACCTACGAGTTTTATCTTGCCAAAACCCAAACCGCCAAGTTCTATTTTGAAAAAATCCTACCTCGCACACAAGGGCTTGCCGAGAGCATGACCACCCCGAGTGAGACCTTGACCGAGATGGACATTGAGCATTTTTTGATGGAGTAACGCATAAAAACCGCTATTTTGGCGGTTTTTTCAACCAAAATCATTTACCAAGCGAGTAACCATGACCGACCCAATCGCCCAACTAGAAGCCATCTACCAAAAACCCCTAGACGAGATAAATGAAGACGAGCTTTTTACCGCCATAGAAGCATGGAACGATGACGGCAATTATCTGCCCATCATTGAACTGGTGGATGAACTGCCCATCTATTATCGCAGTCCTGAACTGCTGGACGAACAAGCCAAAGCCTGCCTAAACATCTACCACACCAACCAAAATCCTGACTACTTGCACAAATCGCTCAGTATTTATCACGACATTGAAATGTTTATGACGGACAAGCAGTCTTGGCATTATCATGTCGGCTGTGTATATTTTTACCTAAACGACCCCATCAACGCCCAAAAACACCTAAGCGACTCCCAAGATTATGCAGACGAATACCGTCTGCTTGCTTACATCAACCACGCCCTTAACAAAAACATCAGCACACACTCTGCCATGCAAGGCGGTCAAGGCGGGTTGGCTTATGCCTTAGAAGATTTTATCCACGCCCTAGAAGTTCATGCCCCAAAAATCCTAGCAACCCTAAATCCACCTGCTGGCGATGATGAGCTGGCAGATTTTGAAAAAAAACTTGGCTTGCCCCTGCCTGAGAGCTTTCAGGTGCTGTATCGCACTTTTAATGGACAAAAATTCGGCGTGCTTTTTTCAAACGATGAGACCTTGCACCGCTTTTTAAGCCTAGAAGAAATTGACATGGTCAAACAGCAGTACATCGCCAAGCTATGTCAGGCTTATGGCGATGATTGGCAAGACGTCATCTTGCCTAACCACAACGTTATTTTTGGCGATAAAATCAAAAACCGTCTATATCATTCTGCATGGCTACCGATTGCCATGAGCGAAGAAAATGCAGATAATTTTGATGAGATGAGCCTGCTTTGTTTGGACTTAGACCCCAACACAGATGGCATGGTCGGTCAGCTTATCAGGGTATATTTTGATGAACTGCCCGATTTTTATCAAGTATTATCAAGCCATGACCAACCACAACATCTGTTTTATGATTTGACCGAAAAACTCCAAAACGGCACGCTCATCTATGACGAAGACACTCGCTGTCTGACAGACATCACCCCAGATGATGACACCGCTCAAAATACCCATTTTTATCAGCCAAAAGAAAGGGACGCCTTAGAACGGTACATTGAAGCCACCTTTGGTAAGATAGATGATGTTTTTCATGAGATTATCTCGCTGGACATTGAATGTCGCATCTACGTCATCAAAGCCACCGAAGATTATCCCTATCACACGCTCATCACAGGAGGCATGGGAGCATACGCAATGAATGTCCCAAGCCTTGAAATCCCCAAACACGCCGAACTGCTCATCAGAGTGCCAGCCGACTGGGATTTGACCAGCAACAAAGAAAAAAACTACTGGCCCATTCGTTGGCTCAAAAATCTGGCTCGCCAGCCACTGCACCAAAACAACCACCTTGCCAGTGGTCATACTTTGACCACCTACACGCTGGCAGATACCGATTTTGAGGGCTTGCTACTTTTGGAAGTTGATGATGGCGACCACATCGCCTGTGTGAAACTGCCCAGCGACAAAACCATCTTTTTTTATCAGCTTGTCCCCTTATATCGCCAAGAGCTACATTATAAACTGGACGTGGGACTGATGGCACTCATGCAACGCCTAGAACAAGCGGGCATACCTTATCCGCCTGTGGTGGACAGCCATCGCCAAAATGTCTGTGGCGACTACCATCCAAAAGATGAGACACTCAGGGTGTTTGACGGGGTGTTTTGGACATTTGACCACACGGTTTATCCTGAGCTTAGCGATTTTTATGAAGCCATCTATGACCATAATAACGAGCTGGATAACCCACTGCTTCAATTTGACCCTTTGCAGGTTTTGTTTGAAAGCTCCTGTGCCTACATCATCTATGAAGCGTATTTAGAATTTACCGATGATTTGCACGAACATGAGTTTTTACAAAACCCGCACATTTTAACCAACAAATATGATGACCACCCCCAAGCGGTCAATGTCGTCAGCAAAATCAGCAGTGATAATCCGATGGGCATGGGGGCGTTAGAGCTGTTACACAAAGTGCATAACAGTCTTGCTAACAAACAAATCGGAGAGCGGGTGTTTTTTGAAGGATTTTATAAGGTTGGGGTCATCAACGATGATGACGAAGATGTCCCCGTTTTGACGATTTTATTGGGAAATTAGCCCAACGGCAGTGCGTGGCAAGCTCTCTCGCCCTGCGATACGCACCACACGCCCATTTTCAAAATAAATAGACAGATACTGACTGGCGTTTTTGATGTCGCTTTTTTTCATCTTTTTGCCGTCCGTCCCTGCTTTGTAGTCATACAGGTAATCAAAACGGTTGGGATTTAGAGTATCACGCAAGGCAGGCGAACCAAGCAGATACAACACTTGGTCTTGGGTCATGCCCACTTGGATTTGGTTGGCTTGGGTGCGAGTGATGGGCGTGCCTTGTGGCAGGTCAATGGTATAAACCCGAAAGACCGAGCAACCACTCAATAACAACACCGTCCCCAATGTGATGGGCAAAAATTTAGCAAATAAGTTCATAACAATGTTCCAAAAAAATTTTTTCCATATTAAAACACAAGTGGTCAAATATGCAAGCGTCTTTTTGAGTATCTGTATTTAAAATTTAGCTTTTTTGATGATAAAGGGTGTAAAATTGATGAAATTGTGGTAAATTAGAGAGAATTTTCTTTTTAAATGATTAACAGGTGAGAATCATGTCATTTACCAATAAAGATTTGCGTAAAGTCGGTCTAAAAGTAACCTTGCCCCGCATTAAGATTTTAGAACTGCTAGAAAACGCCGAACATCATCACATGAGTGCCGAAGATGTCTATAAAGCCCTTGCCAATCAAGGCGAGGATGTCGGACTTGCCACCGTTTATCGTGTTTTGACACAGTTTGAACAAGCGGGCATCGTGGAACGCCATAACTTTGAAAACAACCTATCGGTGTTTGAGATTGTCCAAGACGAACATCATGACCATCTGGTGTGTGATGTCTGTGGCAAGATTGAAGAATTTCATAACAAAACCATTGAGGACGAACAGCACAAGGTCGCTGACGAATATGGCTTTAAGCTGTCGGGTCATTCTTTGGTCTTGTATGGCGTATGTAGCAATGAAGAATGTCAAAAGACCCTAGACAAGGACAAAAACCAAAAACCCCAATAAAAACAAAAGACTGGTTAAATGCCAGTCTTTTTTTGGTTCAGTTATAATCCGCCATGTCAATGGACAGCTTATCCGCCCCTTCGTCCAGATTGCCACTTTTGGCGTGCTTGCTCTCCAATTTGATTTTTAGGCGTAAGTCATTGGGACTGTCAGCGTGCTTGATGGCATCGGAGTAGCTGATTTGGTCGCTTTCGTACAAATCAAACAAGGCTTGGTCAAAGGTCTGCATACCGATGTCTCGTGAGCGTTTCATGACAGGCTTAATCTCATGAATCTCGCCTTTACGAATATAGTCAGCAATCAGCTGTGTGCCAAGCAAAATCTCAATGGCAGCACAGCGACCCTTACCGCCCAGCGTGGGGATAAGCATCTGGGCGATGATGGCACGCAAGTTTAACGACAAATCCATGTACAGCTGGCTGTGGCGGTCAGCTTCAAAGAAGTGAATGATACGGTCTAAGGCTTGGTTGGCGTTGTTGGCGTGCAAGGTGGCAAACACCAGATGCCCCGTCTCGGCATACTGAATGGCATAGCTCATCACCTCACGATTACGAATCTCCCCAATCAAGATGACATCTGGGGCTTGACGCAGGGTGTTTTTTAAGCCCTCTTCAAAAGACAAGGTATCAATGCCCACCTCACGCTGAGTTACGATACAACCCTTATGCTCGTGAACGTATTCAATCGGGTCTTCAATGGTAATGATATGCCCCCGTGAATGCTCGTTACGATAACCCATCATCGCCGCCAGCGTGGTGGATTTACCCGTACCTGTCGCCCCCACCAATAGGATAATGCCACGTTTTTTCATGGCAAGCTCATTTAAGATGGACGGTAACTTTAAATCATCGGTGGTGGGGATTTTGGTCTCAATCTTACGCAAAACCATGCCTGCTTTATCACGCTGAATGAATGCACTGACACGAAAACGGGCGGTTTCGGCTCTGTCAGTGATGGCAAATTGGCATTCGTGCGTGCTTAAAAACTCATCTTTTTGTTTGTCGGTCATCACACCCGTAACCAACGCCATCGTTTGTTCTGCTGTCAGGGCATTTTTACCCATCGGAAAAATCGTGCCATTTACCTTTAAAGACGGTGGCACACCTTCGGTAATAAAAAGGTCAGAGCCATTTTTGGCAATCATCACCTGTAATAATTTATCAAAATCCATAAGATACCCTTATTGTTAATCTTAAAAAAAGCTCTCAGGTTGCTTGGCGTAAATACGAGCGGTCTCTTTGGTGATGGTACGAGAAGTTACCAAGTTCTTTAAGGTTTGGTCAAGCGTAATCATACCTTCGCCTGCCCCCGTCTGAATGGCAGAGTACATCTGGGCGACTTTGTTTTCACGGATAAGGTTACGAATGGCGGGCGTGCCAATCATAATCTCATGAGCCGCCACACGACCACCTCCGACACGCTTTAATAGTGCCTGCGAGATGACCGCCTGTAAAGACTCTGATAACATCGCTCGTATCATGTCTTTTTCGGCGGCGGGAAATACGTCAATCACACGGTCAATGGTCTTAGCAGCAGAGTTGGTGTGCAGTGTGCCAAACACCAAATGCCCCGTCTCGGCGGCAGTCAAGGCAAGACGAATGGTTTCAAGGTCTCGCATCTCACCGACCAAAATCACGTCAGGGTCTTCACGCAGTGCCGAACGCAAGGCAGCGTCAAAACCTAAGGTATCCCGATGAACTTCACGCTGGTTAATGAGTGATTTTTTGGATTCGTGGACAAATTCAATGGGGTCTTCAATGGTCAAAATGTGCTCTTTACGGGTCTCATTGATGTAGTTAATCATGGCAGCAAGCGTGGTGGATTTACCCGAACCTGTCGGACCTGTAACAAGCACCACGCCCCGCTTAAAGTCCGACACTTTTTTAAAGACAGGCCCCATGCCCAAATCGTCCATCGTCAAAACCTTAGACGGAATGGTACGAAATACCGCCCCTGCCCCACGGTTTTGGTTAAAGGCGTTCACACGAAAACGGGCAAGATTGGGAATTTCAAACGAAAAGTCCGTTTCTAAAAACTCTTCATAATCAGCACGTTGCTTATCATTCATGATGTCATAGATGAGCTTATGGACGGTGGAGTGATCCATCTCAGGCGTGTTAATCCGCACCACTTCGCCATCTACCCGAATGATGGGGGGCAACCCTGCGGACAAATGCAGGTCAGATGCTTTATTTTTGACCACAAAACGCAGTAAATCTTCAATGCTGGGATTTGACATGGTGATACCTTAAATTTTTTTAGATACAGACTATTAAACCATGCTCCATCAAATCAGACAAGCCATTTTGTGCCAAAGTTTCTGCCATTGATGGTATTTTTTGTTAAAATAAAGCATTTTAGATAATTAAAGGCAAATACCATGACCATTGATAACCCACTCATCAGCCGTTACCATGCGGTCAAATCCCATCTTGACCAGTTAAATCACACCCATCACGCTCATGCCACGCTTATCGCCGTCTCAAAAACGCACTCTGCGTCCGCCATCGGTCAGCTTGCCACACTTGGTCAACGTGATTTTGGTGAAAACTACCTGCAAGAATCCCTACCAAAAATCCACGCCCTAAAAGACTTGGGATTAACGTGGCACTACATTGGGCATATCCAAAGAAACAAAACCCGTGACATCGCCACGCATTTTGACTGGGTGCAAACGGTGGAACGAGACATCATCGCCAAACGCCTAAACGACCAACGACCTGACGATTTGCCACCATTAAACGTCCTGATCCAGCTAAATATTGATGATGAAACCAACAAATCAGGCTGTCAAACCCACGAACTAAATGAACTTATAAACACCATCATCGCCCTGCCCCGCCTTACTTTGCGAGGGCTGATGATTATCCCTGCCAAAGAAGGCTCGGACGCTTTTGCCCGTACGGCAGACATTTTTGATAAAATGAAAGAAAAATACGACCTGCCCCACTTTGACACGCTGTCTATGGGCATGAGTGGCGACATGGCAGATGCTGTGGCACACGGTAGCACGATGGTGCGGGTGGGGACAGCCATCTTTGGACAAAGAGACTATCCCGTCTCCCACCCATAAAAGTGGTTATGCGGTCGCTTTGGCGTTTTTTAGAAGTTTTTCAATCAACACCAACGCCTCATCTCTTTCGGTGGTGTAATAATCTTCGCTGTCTTGTAAGGCTTTTAATTGGTCGTACATTTCAAGACACGTCAAAACCAATAGCTCTTCGTTGGTTGGGCTTTTGCCTTTGATGTCTTGGCGGATACTTCGCACGGTATTGTTAATATAAGACACCGCCGTTTCCAAGTGGCTAATCTCGCTGGTCGGGCAAACAATGCGATGATGTGTGCCTGCAATACTGATATCCACAGGGGTAACATCAGATTTAACGGCAGGCTTGGCTTTCTCCACAAACTCACTGTGAGACGCTGTCGCTGGGGCTGTGGTGGGTGTTGTCGCACTGTCGCTGGGAGTGTCATCTTGTGGTGATGGTTTTGGTTCTGGGGCAGTAGGCGTGGGGACGACTTTTGGCTCTGGCGGAGTGTTATCTGTCGGTGTTTCGTGGTCTGCTTGGGAAAGATTGTCCGTTTGCAGAGCTTGGCGAGGTTTCATCTTGATGGGATTTTTTTTACTCATGGCAAAAATTTCATTGATGTCCATAATTTATCCTGATTTAATCAACATGGTCAATCTTAGCAAGCCAGTTTTGAATGGCTTCGGCACGGCTGATGGCAAGGGCATTTTTTTCGGTCAGCTCTTGGTTTTGAGCAATTAAGGCTTGGTTTTGCTTGCACAGCTCGGCAAGTTGAGCTTCCAAATCGGCATTTGTCTGCGTCAAGGCGGTGATGGTGTCTTTGGCACTTTTTAGATCTGACTGTAATGTGGCAAGCTGATGGGGGGTGTTATCATGCGACATTTTATTTTTTAGATTGACCAGCTCTGTGGCGGTGATGTGATAACGCTCTTTGAGCTCGCTAACGGCTTGCTCAAGCAGTTTTAGTTGGGTAATCATACCGTCTCCCTATAACAAATGGCACAATTTGGTCAAGACAAATGCCCCACCAAACGGTTAATTCTCACAAAGTCGCTATCATAGCATGGATTTTTGTCTTTTTCTGTCAATTTTTTTAAACAAAACCCAAAAAAATCTCTTGATTTTTGAACAAATGCAATCATTTACAAAATTTTGTATCAATAAAAGGGCGAACCATGAGCGACTATCTATCAGGCTTTCACGACTGGCAAAGTGCTTTTAGTGAGTGGACAGATGTATCCATCAGCGAACTTCACGGGCTGATGAGTGCCATCATGACCGCCTGCCAACCCACAGACGCTGAAGGCTGGGCGATGATTTTACAAGAACTCAGTTTTCACATACCTAACCAAGACGCTTTGGAATTACTGACCGAATACGCCGAAGATGTCAGCTTTATGCTAAAAGACAATGATGACGCCTATGGCTATGAACCGCTTGTGCCTGATGATGAACACGAGCTGTCGGAGCGGTTTTTGGCATTAAAAGATTGGGCAGGGGGCTTTATTACAGGGCTTGGGGTGGCAGAAGTGGTATTGTCTGATGATGAACGTGAACAAATCGCTGACCTTGCCAAAATCGCCAGTATCCGACCTGACGAAAACGATGAATTTGACGGCGATGAAGAAGCCTACCTACATCTGTTTGAATTTGCTCGCATGATACCTGTGGGTCTATTTCGTAAAAATCGCAAAAACATCAAAGAGCTGTCCATCATCAAGGGTCTTGCCCCTGACCGTCTTACCGCTTATGAAAGCCAAGCCAAAAACCTACCACCTGTGTTTGATGTCATGCAAAAGCAATAGCCTGAATAAATTTCAAGCAATATTAAAAAGAACATTGTATAAATGTTCTTATTTTGTATCTAAATCTTAAAAAAACTTTAAAGATTGCGGGGTGGGGTGTTAAAAAAATCCATGCTTATTTAACAACAAAACAGGAGAAAAAATATAAGGTAAA
>JAUMUJ010000024.1:0-16484 GCA_030530785.1 Moraxella sp.
GGCAGGCGTTTCTTGAACGTGTTGAAAAATATCATGCACAAGATTTGGTAAATAACAAATAATCTCACTCCAAGAAAATAAAATGCCCCTAACCCGTTACTACATCCTAGAAAACGACACCACCACCGCAGGGGGCGTTGTCCAAAAAACCTCACATTCCCTATCCTTTAAAGTCTATGGTAAAAAACAAAGCTGTATTGGCGATAATGTCTGGTGTCCTGTTTGTGGGTCTATGGGGCAAATCATGCCTAGCGGTCCAAGATTGTCATTTTCTTTGGGCGGTATTATAAACCCATAATACATAACCTATAATATCCCAACTTCACCATAAATCAGATTAACAATGAACCAAATATTCACCCTTTGTCCTAAGTGCCAATCTCAACATTTCGTTAAAGCAGGCTTTAATAACGGTAGACAACGCTACAAATGTAAATTGTGCAATCATTACTTTTCTGTACAAAAGTCTGTTCGTCATAAAAGCGATGAGACCAAGCAAATGGCAATCAAAATGTGTCTTGAAGGCTTAGGGTTTCGTGCCATCGGTAGATTGCTTGGCATCTCTCATCAAACGGTTTATAAATGGGTTAAACAGCTTGGAGAAGAACATCAAGTTACCACCAATATAAATTAAGTGATTGACCTTGTAGAACTTGATGAAATTCACAGTTACACCAAATACAAAAAAACCACTGCTGGGTTTGGATTGCCATTGACCGATACACAAAGCAAGTCTTAGGCTTCGTGTGTGGTAGACGAGACACCAACACTTTTAAACAACTATGCAAGAAGCTAAACCCAAACAACATCAAGCTGTTTTGTTCTGACTGTTGGAAATCTTATGCTAAACTGATACCTATGGAAATGTGGCGAAAAAAGCCAAGCAATACAAATATTTTGGCGTTGGCTGTGGGCATCACGGCATACCCCAACATAAAAAACCAAGATGATAATTTCCTGCTTTATGACTTTTTATCCTTGCCATCTTACCACAAAAAAACCGCTCCAAAACTGGGGCGGTTTTTGTCATTAACCACGCAAATAATGCTCAAACACCACCCCAAAATCATACTGGCGAATCTCATTTAAACGGTCATGATAGCCCATCTCCACCTGTTGCACGGTTTGATTGATGATGTCAGGTAGGTTTAAGATGACCGTCTCTGGTATGTCTCTTAGCTGAAACATATTGGTGATTTTATCAAAGGATTTGTTTAAAATCTCTTCGTGATGAGCAATGGACGAACAACGCTCAGCGATGGCGGTCAGTGCCTTATAAATATCTCGCACGCTTTCAATTTGTGATTTATCAATGTCAATGCTAAACGCAAGATTGCCCGCAGATTTGCCAGACATCATGTTTTGGGAGCTTAACACAAACTTTAACTCCACGTCCAAATCCATCGTCCCTGCCGTCTCAATCATGACTTGACTGGGTGCAAAATAACGATATGGGTAGCGTTTTAAGGTACGTTTTTTGCTGACAGCGGACTGCCCATCTAAGTGCAAAAACGCCACATTGGTAAAACAGTATTCATCGGATTTGGATTTGATGACAAAATAAATCCGCTCACTGTCTTCGTGAAAGACATAATCATCAACGTCCGTTTGGTTAAATTGGGCAGGCGGTATGATTTTGCCGATGTCTGACAAGCCCAGTGCGTCTGATGCAAAGTTTTTAAACATGGGATTTCTCTTTTGGGTGGGTTATTTATTTCTGAGCCAATACGACACCATCAAAAACTGTACCGGAAACGTAACCACGTCCACCCCGACCGCCACAGGAGTTAATAACATCAGTCCTTTATTGGTTTTATGGTGGTAAAGCTCTTCTACAACCCGAAGCTCTATGGGCTGTTTTAGGCGGTGAGGCAAATGATGATTGGTGATTTTATTAACCAAATGAATATGAACGCCAACTTTTTGGGTGCATTCTAGGGTTGATGGGGTGTTGTTGCAGGTAAAGCCTAGATTTTGTAGTTGGGCTTTTTCCCCTTTTTTAAGTGCCGATACGGGCTTTTGATAATGTAGCCACACCGTATCGCACAGTTTGTTTTGGGCATAGCAGTGGTTATCACTCACCGATATTTGATAAAGATTTTGTTTGTCATCACTGACCTGTGATTTGGGTCTGATGTACAGATGGGTGGTGTCTATTTGGGTAAAAATGTCCTTTAACAAACTGGGGCGATGTGCGCTCGGCGATGTCAAAAGATAGCTTTGTCTGTTACCGACCATCACAAGGGCGTGCGGGTGGTCGCTTAGGGGCGTTTTTGGCGCACCAATGTGTGTGATGGTGTCAGACAGGTGGACTTTGGTGTCGGTGGTGGTCTTTTTGGCAGAGTCATGAAGCATCATGGTGGCAAAACAGCCCGACAATAATGGCATTATCGCCAAAATGACCATGACGGACGCTTGCTTGCCAAACATGATACTCTCCTTATTTTGTTAGGGCTTTTATCATAACAGACATACACCCCCAAGTAAAGCTAGCGTAATTTTAAGGTCATCAAACTTAGTACCACCAAAATGATACACACAATCCAAAAACGTATGACGACTTTGGTTTCTTTGAGTCCTTTTTCTTCAAAATGATGGTGCAACGGCGCCATCAAAAAAATGCGTTTTTTACGCAGTTTATATGAGCCGACTTGTAAAATGACCGACATCGCTTCGGCAACAAATATCCCACCCATCAAGATAAACACCATCTCTTGGCGCACCATCACCGCCATCGTGCCCAGCATACCACCCAACGAGAGTGCTCCAACATCACCCATAAACACCTCAGCGGGGGCAGCGTTATACCACAAAAAACCCAAACACGCCCCAATCATGGACGCACACACCACCACCACTTCGCCATTATAGGCGATGTATGGTATGGACAGATAATTTGCCCATTCTACATGACCTGACACATAGGCAAACACCCCAAGCCCCGCTGACACCAGTACCACAGGTAAGGCGACCAAGCCATCTAGCCCATCGGTTAAATTGACCGCATTGGACGTGCCGTTAATGGCAAAATAGGTCAGCGTGATAAACCCAAGCCCAAAAGGAATGGCAGACAAGGGAATGACCCAATTTTTAAAAATAGGAAACAGCAAATCTTGCATGGCACGCATGGTCTGCACATCTTGCTGTAAAGCAATATAATACAGCGAACCACCAGCAAGCAATGCCCCCACCGACAGCCAAAAATATTTTTTACGAGCGATGAGACCTTGTGGGTTTTTGTGTTTGATTTTTAGCCAGTCATCACGCCAACCGACCGCCCCAAAGATGACCATCACCGCCATCAAAATCCACACATAAGGATTGGCAAGATTTGCCCAAAATAGCACAGAAACCCCGATGGCGAACAAAATCAGCACCCCGCCCATCGTTGGCGTGCCTTGTTTGACCAAATGCGTTTTTGGGCCATCATCACGCACCGCCTGTCCATATTTTAGGCCTCTAAGGTAGGCAATGACAGGCTTACCTGCCATCAGCACAATCACAAAACTGCTCATCACCGCCAACAGGCTTCTAAGTGCCAAAGAAGCGATGGTGTCGCTTTTTAAAATGCCAAGAACATCAATGAGCCAATATAACATCGTTTACTCGCTTATAGGTTGGGTTAAATCACAGATTAGCGTTTCCATCGTGGCGGTGCGTGAACCTTTAAACAGCACGACAGATGGCTCATCTAATAGGATTTTTAGTTTTTTTAATAAATCGGCTTTGCTGGCAAAATGCTCGCTGTTACCCCGAATGTCGTTCAAACTGTCGGTACAGTATTTCATCAGTGTACCTACCGTCAAAACATGGTCAATGTCAAGCGTGGCAAGAATGTTACCCAGCTTGGTATGCTCCGACATCGCTTCATCGCCAAGCTCACCAATGTCGCCAAGCACCAAGATTTTTTGTCCACACTCATTTGCCAGCACCTTGCCCGCCATATAGATGGAGTTGGGGTTGGCATTATAAGTGTCATCTATCAAAGTATGCTCACCAAAGGCAATGCGGGTCAGCCGTCCTTTGGGTGGGGTGGCACGCTGTAAGCCTGATTTTATCTTGTCAAGTGGCACACCCAAAGCGGTGGCGATGGCACTGCTGGCTAAGGCATTTATCACATTATGCTCACCCACAAATGGCAAGCACACATCGGTGCTGTCAAGCTCATCCATCGCCAGATTGACCGTCAGCTCAAAATCACTGTGCGTACTGGCACACACCACATCATCAGCAAACACATCACCCATCACCAGCACACTGTCAAGGGCAGACAGCTCGTCTATCTCGGTTTGGGAGAGTTTACTAAAATCCAACGCCTTATCAGGACGTTCGGCTCGCTCACCAAAGGTGATGTACCGCTCGGTAAATTTAGCACTCTGGGCTTGCAGAAAGTCAAAAAACTCATCACCAAACGGTAGCACTGCCACGCCGTCCGCTGTCAATGCCGAAAAAATCTCCGCTTTGGTGCGAGCGATGTTCTCACGCCCACCAAATTCACCCAAATGAGCCGTGCCGATGTTCAGCACACACGCCACATCAGGCGACACCAACCCTGCGGTGTAGGCAATCTCGCCCACATGGTTCGCCCCAAGCTCCATGACAGCAAATTCATGCTCATCGGTAAGCTCCAAGAGCATCATCGGCACGCCCAAATCATTGTTTAGGTTGCCACGAGTGGTCAGTGTGGGAGCAAATTGCCCAAAAATCGCTCCAAGCATTTCTTTGGTGGTGGTCTTGCCCGATGAGCCTGTCAGGGCAATCACGGTCAAATTAGGGTGGACATCACGGCGATGTTTGCCAAGCTGTCCGAGTGCCAAACGGGTATCATCAACGACAATCTGAGCAAAATCGCCCACAACACGGCTGGTAATGGCAAGGCTTGCCCCCTTATCAAAAGCGGTGGCGACATAGTCATGACCATCAAAGTTTTCTCCCTTTAACGCCAAAAACACATCGCCCCGCTCAATTTTGCGAGTGTCGGTTGTGATTTTGGTGCTTTGGGTGAAGCTGTTGGCATTATGCCATGTGGGATTTAGGCGATTTAATGCCTGTGTTAAATTATCAGTTTGCCAAATATATGGGGTCATGGGGGTTCTCTTATTTTTTGAATAATTAAATGATTTTAAAACCATCAGTTAAAGCCATCATGCCTGCTTCATTAAAAGCAGTTTTGTCAAAGGTCATTGTTCTTGGACAATGTGATAATTGGTTAATTTTACAAATCAATAAATCTGAAAAATCCGCTTTTGTGGATTGATAAATTTGCAATACGTCTAATAATAATTCACGATTTTCAAATTCAAAAACGTGCATGGAAAATAATTCATCTAAAATAACAATAATCTGCTCTCTGGTCTTTTTATAACTGCGACTTAATACTCAAATCAATTCTACCACAACTGTATTATTGATAAATCCTTGATTGTGAGTGGTTAAACTCTCCAAAAAATCGCTGGCAATTTTGGATTGAATAACATCATCTTGGGCAATATATCGCACCAGCACATTGGTATCAATGCCGATTTTATTCGCCATAAACTGCCCCGTTTTTAATGGCGGTATTCATCTCATCAATGCTTACCGAATGTTCTGATTGACCAATGCCTTTTAAACGGCGAATATCCCCTTTTGGATAAGGCTGTTTATAAAAGATTTGGACAATCAGCTCATCAATGGTAATGCCTTTTTGCTCGGCTTCATTGACAATCATTTGTTCTACATAAGGGGGTATGTTGATAATCATTTTTTGCTCCCTATTTAATATTTAATAGCATTATTCTTCATCAAAATCTTCATCACACACATAAGACCAATCAATATCCATAGCCAAATATTCATCAAATAATGACCGCTCGCCACTTGCCAAAAACACTCCGTTGCATTCATCATTGTCATCAAAGCACAATATCAATATCTCTTTAAAATCTTTGGTAAAATAGCAAGTACGGTCATTGATTTGAATATTGGGTATTTCTTGCCAATGCTCTTTAATGTCATCAATGACAGACCTTTTAATATTGCCTTTATCGCCCATATAATTGGCGTGATATTTTATACCGCCCATCGTGGCATTAAAAAAGCCCATCATCATAAAAAAGCCACAGACACTGTTATTTTCAATGTGCCATGTTGGGTTATCATCATCTATGTCATAGCAAACATAAACTTTGGGGTTATCTTGATGTAAATCACCTTGATAAATCCCCCAATGGCAAACTGCTTGATTTTCTTTGGCTATCACCAAATAATCATCGGCAAAATCCATCTCATCAAGCGATAATATTTTATTAAAACTGCGATTGATATTATCATCTAGTCCCAATGTCTGATAATAATCTTTGAACACTTTGGGCAATACGCCAACACGACTTTCTGTCCTATCTATGTCCGCTTGGCTTACGCCATTTAATGTATCAATGCCATACAGTGTTTTAATCTTTTCCAAACAATCAAGCATGGCTTAACAACTCTTTTACCACCGCCACATCATCAAACTCATGCCGTACGCCATTTATCTCTTGGTAGGTCTCATGCCCCTTGCCTGCTATCACGACAATGTCCCGCTCGCCTGCTTCTTTTATCGCAAGCTCAATGGCACGCTTGCGGTCAGGCTCTATCACGGTGCGATAATGCTCATCACACGTCATGCCGACCTGCATATCGGAGAGTATGGCGTTGGGGTTTTCGCTTCGGGGGTTATCGCTGGTTAAGATGACTTTGTCCGCCAAAGCCAGCCCTGCCTGTGCCATGAGCGGGCGTTTACCCTTGTCTCTGTCGCCCCCACAGCCAAACACGGCAATGAGCTTGCCTGTGCAATGAGCCTTTAAACTCGTTAAAACTTGGGTCAGTGCGTCAGGGGTGTGAGCATAGTCCACGATAAACGAACCACGCTCGGACGGCACTTGCTCCATGCGCCCCCTTGCTCCTTTTAAGTGTTTGATATTATTGTTAATTTCATTAAAACTTACCCCCATCGCAAGGCTTGCTCCAATGCTTGCCAATAGGTTTGAGACGTTAAATAATCCTAACAATGGGCTTTTTACCGTCATCTCACCTTGTGGGGTTTGAATAACCAAATCCACCCCATTTAGGCTAGGACTGATGTCTTTGGCAAAAAAAGTGGCGTTGGGATTTTGGGTACTGTATGTCCAAACAGTTAGCCCTGACGCTTTGGCTTGACGGATAAAAATCTCGCTAAATTCATCGTCCAAATTGATAATGGCGTGGGTCAGCGTGGGAAACAGTGTCTTATCAAACAGCCGTGCTTTTGCCTCTGCATAGTCGTCCATGTCGGCATGATAATCCAGATGGTCTCGGGACAAATTAGAATACACCGCCACACTAATCGGCACGCCTTGTAAGCGGTGCTGATGAAGTCCATGTGAGCTTGCTTCTAGGGCGACATATGCCACGTCCGCTTTGGCATAATCATAAAGAGCGTGTTGCAGAGCGAGTACTTCTAGCGTGGTGTGCGTGCTTGGGGTTAGGTTGGGCAAAATGCCGTTACCTGCTGTACCCATGACGGCGGTTTTGTGATTGGCAAGGGATAAAAGCTGGGCGGTAAGCTGACTGATGGTCGTTTTACCATTCGTGCCTGTAACTGCCATGACCTTTGGCAGATTTACCGTCTCTGTTTTTTGCAGATACGCCCCGACCAAATCGCCCAAAATCAGGCGTAAATCGGCAATATGCACAATCGGCATTTTGGCATTATCCACGCCCATGTCAGACGCAGAAATCTCCGACAACACCGCTGGGCTGTCTATGCTGTCAATGTAGCCTTTTGCCTTAGATGTGATGTCAGGATTAACCGACAACAACACAAAAATCTCGCCATGAGCAACCTTGCGACTGTCTGACACAAATCCTGTGATGGGCAAATCCTTGATACGCTCCCAATCATCATCAGACACATGGGTTTTTAAAATATGGGCAAGGTCATTAAAAATCATCGCAAATTCCTATGGGCTTTATCATAAAGCATCATCAAGCGGTTTATCAAACGGCACATTATACAGACGCAACGTCTCTTTCATGACATTAGCAAAGACGGGGGCGACTGTCTGCCCTGCATATTTTGCTTTTTGGGGGTCTTCTACCAAAATGACCACCGCAAATCTGGGATTGGTGGCAGGAGCAACCCCTGCAAAGATATTACGATACTGTCCTTCGGCATAGCCTTTTTTGGTAGGGTGTGCTCGGCGTGATGTGCCTGTTTTGCCCGCCACATGATAGCCATTGATGCGAGCTGTCGTGCCTGTACCACCTTCTTCGGTAACACTTTGCATCATGGCAACAATGCTTTGGGCATGAGCTTCGCTGATGACACGCACAGGTTCGGGGGCAGGGTCGTTTTTGATAAGGCGAAGTGGTCGCATGACCCCGTGATTGCCAAGCGTAGCATAGGCTTGGGCGATTTGGGCAAGCGTAACTTCTTGACCATATCCATACGCCATCGTGGCTCTAAGAGCCTTCTCGCTCGCTTTGGGTGTTCTGACCACGCCTGCTTTTTCGCCTGCTAAGTTTAGGTTGGTCTTTTTTCCAAAACCAAAACGTGTCTGGATATCAGCGATGGCACTCGGTGGCAAATTTAGGGCGATTTTTGCAGAACCGATATTTGATGATTTTTGGATAAGTTTTGCCATCGTGATAGAGCCATAATTGCCCGCATCTTTAATGGTGTGTCCTGCAACCGCCATAGAGCCAGGAGACGTGTGAATGAGCGTATTGACGTTATATTTGCCAGAATCTAACGCTGCTGCCACCGTAAACGGCTTCATCACCGAACCAGGCTCTATGGTGTCCATCACGGGGCGGTTTCGCTCGTTTGTGCCGTTAAGTTCAGACAGGTTATTAGAATTATAAGACGGCCAAGAACTCATGGCAATCACATCTCCCGTCAAAACATCCACCACCATGCCCGCACTAGAACGTGCCGACTGCGTGCGACCTAACTCCACCAGCTCTTTGTATAAAATATACTGCAAACGTGAATCCAGTGTCAAACTGATGGTCTCGCCATCTGTCTTTGGGCGTGTCTCTTTAACTTCTTCAATGGACGTGCGGTTACCTTTGAGCATGAGCATCTGCCCCGCCTTACCCGCCAAGCGTTCATTATAAGTCAGCTCAATGCCCGTTCGTCCTTCATAGACGGTTTTTTTGTTATCCTTAACCACATCGGACATATAGCCTAAAATTTGAGCATTTGGCTCAGGTTGCAGATAAAAACGCTTTTCGTGCTTTTCGGTGCTAATCCCTGCAAACTTTAATGCCGTAACCGTCTCGGCTATCTCTGGGGTGGTTTTATTAAAAATCACCATGCGTTTTGAGCCATGTCCTTTTGGTAGGGCTTTTTTGATGGCTTCTTTGTCGCTAACATCAATGCTTTCGTCAATTTTTACCGCTTCTTCAAGGGTTTTTTTGGGGATATTGCTCACGCTTGCCAAACGGGTCAAATCCATCTTTTCTAGGGCTTCACGGTATCGTTGTTTGCTTTTTTCGCTTTGGGCTTTTTGCAGTTCACGCTTGTTGATATAGTAAGTCTCAGCATAGCTGTGGGGGCTAAACACCACCGTAACAAGCGGGGCATTGCCAGCAAGCGGTATGCCATTGGTATCCAAAATCATGCCACGCTGAACGGGCATATTTTGTCTGAACGTGATGAACTCGTTGGCTTTGTTGATATAAAACTGTGCATTAACCACTTGTATCCAAAAAGCTCTGGCAAACAGCACCACAAAAAAGATTGCCATCACCACCCATATTATCCAAAAACGCTGAACGTCCTGCAAGCCACCAATCAGCACCACGCCTTGATGAGCTTTGTCTTGTTTGGCAAGTTTTTTTTGACTGCTTTTGTCGGTTTTTTTGCCCAGACTGCCGATTTTACCCAACTTGTCTATCAAAGCAGATTCGGTTTGGTTTTTTTTGGGTTTGGACGATGTGGGTTTTTTCATGGGCATCATTCCCCTTGGTCGGTCAAAACTTCTGCGGTCGGCGTGATGACTTGGCGATGCTGTTTGGTGGGAAAAAACATACCCAGCTCATCTACTGACCGTCTGACCACCTGCGATGTGGCACTGAATGTTTGTTGTTCTATGAGCAGTCTTTGTTCTTCACTTTTTAAGGTGGTGTAATCCTTTTTTAGGGTTTGCAAGGTACGATAAGTACGATGACGCTCCTGAGATTGCAGAGCGATGGACGCACCTGTTACCAAAATCAGCACCGTCAGCACGCCAAGTATCAACCAATACACTCCCGTAGAATTGCGGTGATTGGCAAAACTCTCTACATCAAAGGTGGGCAACTTGGGCTTATTCATCGGTCAATCTCGGTTCATCACGCCGTGTTGCCCCACGCAAATAGGCACTTCTGGCTCTTATGTTTTGTGCTATCTCATCACGGCTTGGGGCGATACGATAGGGTTTGTCAAAGTACTTGGGTCGTTTGGGCGGTATGGGCAACTTATCATCGCCATCATGACGACCTTTGCTATGATTGTTTAAAAACTGCTTAATGATACGGTCTTCTAGTGAATGAAAACTAATCACAGCAAGCTGACCATTTGACTTTAATACATCAATGGTCTGATTTAAAAAATCCTTGACATCACCAAGCTCATTGTTAATAAAAATCCGCATGGCTTGAAAACTTTGTGTGGCAGGGTGTTTGCCTTTTTGCCAAGCAGGGTGAGCTTGCTTGATTACGTCAGCAAGCTCTAAGGTAGAATGATAACTCTCCATCGCCTTGATGGCACGGGCAATCCGCCGACTGTGTCGCTCTTCGCCATACTCATACAGCACATCAGCAAGGGTATCCTCGTCCACCACAGTCAGCCACTCTCCCACGCTTTGTCCCCGAGTGGTATCCATTCTCATGTCCACCACCCCATCTTTCATAAAACTAAAACCCCGAGCACCATCATCAAGTTGTGGACTGGACACCCCCAAATCCGCCATAATCCCATCAACTTGCGATATGCCCAATTTTGCCAAATTTTCGGTCAATGTGGCAAAACTGTCATGCACCACTTTAACCCGACTGTCGGATTTGGCAAGCTCATCTGCCACAGCTATCGCTTGTGTGTCTTTATCAAAGACGATGAGCGTGCTATCATCTGTCAGATGCTCTAAAAGTAGCCGACTGTGTCCACCCCGCCCAAAGGTTGCGTCCACATACACGCCCGACTTTGGCGATGACAACAGCGACAACTCAGCCACCCCCAATAAGCGGGCAACCGTTTCATGCAACAACACACTGTCGTGCGTCAAAGTCGCTTTGGATACAGTCATGGCAATAATTCTATGTCAAATCCGAACAAACCTGCCCGCTCATCACGACACCAAAAACCAAGTGCAAGATAAGATTGGCACTTGACTGGTGCCATCTTAACATTACTGAGCAGGTGTGGCAGATTGACCCGCCATTTTTTGTAATTCTTCTAATTGGGCATTCATCTTAGCTTGGGCCTCTTCGCTGGCTTTTTTGGCAGCCTCTTCATCAAGCAGTTCCACCGTAAAAATCAGCACACTGTTAGGTTCAATTGATGGATTGCCCGCTTCACCATAAGCAAGCTCTGATGGGATATACAGCTCGTATTTACCACCCTCACTCATGAGCTGTACGCCCTCTGTCCAACCTTTAATGACTTGGTTAAGGGGGAATTGTACAGGTTCGCCACGCTCATAAGAGCTGTCAAAGACCTTACCGTCAATGGTTTTGCCCTCATAATGCACCGTAACAGTGTCGGTAGCTTTGGGTTTTTTGCCACTGCCTTCGGTGATGACTTTATATTGCAAACCAGAAGCGGTGGATTGTACGCCCTCTTTTTTGGCGTTGTCAGCCAGCCATTTTTCGCCCGCTTCTTTGTTGGTCTTAGCTTTGGTCTCCATCTCTTTGATGAGTTCTTCTTGGCGTTTGGTTTGGTAGGCTTCTATCACTTTTTGCATTTGCTCTTCGGTCAAGGCACGTTTGCTCTCATCGCCACCATAGCCATCGGCAAACCCTTTTTCAAAGGCTTTTAAGTTTAAATCAGGAATGTCTTCTTTGTTACCATTTGCAATCAGATAGCCCAAACTGTAACTCACCTGCTCAATCTCGGGGCTTTGGTCAGTGATGGTTACAGCTTTTTGGTTGGCAGAATTACAACCTGTGATGGCAAGCATGGAAGCGGTTAAAATGCTTACAAAAAGAGTACGATATTTCATAACTTTCTCAATGGGTAAAAAAATAACATCTTATAATAACAAAAAAATCACCCAGATACCATGCACTTACCAAGAAAATTTTTTAAATCTTTTGGGTGTGTCGGTAAAAACGGTGATTTTTACAAAAATTTTTGGCAAAAATGATTGTCATTTTTTATAAAATGTAATATTATAACCTTTTATTTATCAGGAGCTGTTCATGCAAGTTTTATCGTCCTTAAAATCCGCCAAAAACCGCCACGAAGACTGTCAAGTCGTCCGTCGTCGTGGTCGCACTTTTGTGATTTGTAAAACCAATCCCCGCTTTAAGGCCGTACAAGGCGGTAAAAAACGCAAATAACCCCCCCCAAAAAAACACCGCTCAAAGGCGGTGTTTTTCTCTCACAGATTCCGATACACGCCATCAAACGGCACACAAAACCGCTCGCCCCACACGCCTTCATCACTTCGGTATCCACACGCCACCACCATGTTAATCTCAGCAAAGCGTGGCAAGGACAAAATCTGCTTAACCCGACTCTCATCAAATCCTTCAAGCAGACAGGTATCAAGCCCACGCTCCGCCATCGCCATCATAAACGTCATCGCCACCAAGCCACAGCTTTTGTGGACAACCACTCTCATGTCATCATACGACAGATTGGTTTGCATGGGACACACCTTTTGCATGACACACATCAAAGCCATGCGAACCTTAGACAATAGCAGACTTTGGCTGTAAGTAAGTGGCATGAGATGACGGTAGTAATATTTGCTTTGTTTTAGGCGGTCAGCGACTTTGTGGGCAGGACTGTAATTGGGAATGTTTGTTGTTAAAGGCAAGCACCGCATCAGCACGCTCCCGATACAAATCAGGCCGCACGACAAATACCACCATTTTATCGGCGGTTTTTGCCAAATTTTGCGACAGGCACGCCGTAGCTGTGATAACACCGCCTTATCGGTGATGTGATACAAAGCTCATACGGTTGAGCTGGTTGGGGCAAGCGTAGCAAGCGACAGGCAGTCTTTGATGATTTGGGGTTCTATGGCTTTGGGCAGGTAGTCTCGTACCGAACGCCGATGGGTTAAGTGTCTTTTTTAGGGTCATACATTTTCCTTAGTCATGTTGGTGAGCGAATTGGGTTTGACAAGCATTTTTGCCACCATAAGCCCAATTTCAAACAAAACACACATGGGAATGGCAAGCATGAGCATACTTGCCCCATCAGGTGGCGTGATGATGGCGGACACAAAAAAACAGCCCACGATGATGTATCGGCGTTTGTCGGCAAGCTGTTCGGGTGTTACGACACGCATGAGCACAAGTAGCATGGTCGCCACAGGTATCTCAAACATCAGCCCAAACGCCAAAAACAGCTTAATGACAAAATCCAAATAACTCTCAATGTCGGTCATCGGCAAGACATTGTCGGGAGCGAACAGGACAAGAAATTTTAGGGCAGGGACAAGTACCACAAAATACGCAAACGCCATGCCCACATAAAACAGCACGATGGCGGACAGCAGTAGTGGCACGACCGCCCGTTTTTCGTGTTTGTACAACGCAGGCGAGACAAAGCCCCAAATCTGACCGATGATAAATGGTATGGTGATGAATATTGCCACAAAAAAAGCAAGTTTAATCGGCGTTAAAAAGCCCGATGCCACTTGGGTGGCGATGATACTGGCATTATCTGGTAGCAGTGCCACCAGTGGGTTTGAGATGATGTCATAAAGCGGACGGCTGACACTGATGAGCGGGATAAACACCACCAAAACACCCACCAAAATCCGAATGATACGGGTTCTTAGCTCGGCAAAATGTGCCATGAGTGGCATATCGCCATCTGCGGTCTGTTTGTCCAAATCGCTCACACGCCCCCCTGATTTAGCAGTTTATCGGCTTGATGGTTGGGCAAAAATGGAGCAGGGGGCAGACGGCGTTTTTTGTCATAATCACCCAGCAAAAAAAAGCGATAAGTCATAGGTGAGTTATCAAACTGGGGAGCTTGGGAGATATGCTCGGTGTCGCTCTTATCGGTGTGTTGCCAGTCGTCTAAAATCGCACTTTGGCTGGTGCGTGCCATTTGGTCGGTTTGGTGGATTTTGGCTTGCAATGCTTGCATTTGGGCTTTCATCTTGGCTTCGGACGCACGAATCTCATCAATCTGTGCTTTGAGTTCGTTTTGTACTTCGGCAAGTTCTAGCTCACTGACCAGCTCGCTTTGTAGGCGTGCCGACAGACGGCGAAAATTGCCGTACCATCTGCCGAGCGTGCGTGCGGTGATGATGAGTTTTTCAGGACCTAAGACAATCAGTGCAATAACCCCAAACAGCCCAAGTTCAAACAGCCCAAGATTAAACATGACAAAAAATCAGGTGTTTTGGTCTTTGTTGATTTTTACTTCTTCTACTTTGGTTTCGCTTGTTTGACTAAGTTGTTTGGGTTTTTCTTCGTCTTTGACAGCGTCTTTAAAACCCTTGACCGCTTGACCTAAGTCTTTGCCTGCGTTTTTTAGTTTGCTTGTACCAAAAATCACCACAACCACCACCAACAAAATCAGCCAATGCGTGATAGAAAAACCGCCCATAAATACCCCTTTTTTGGTAAAGAAAACTTATTTTAACACAAATCAGCGTGTGCGTGCATTTTTCTCATCAATGCCCGACAACCCAAAGCGTCTTGCCAGCTCGGTCAAAACATCATCGCCCGACAATCCCAGCTGATGTAAGGCGACAAGGCTATGAAACCACATATCCGCCACCTCATAGACCACGTCCGCTAAGGCTTGCTCGTCATCTTCGCCTGTGGCACGCACAAGCTGTAACTCTTTGGCGGAGATGATGGCTTCGGTGGTCTCTTCGCCCACTTTTTCTAGGATTTTGTTGAGCCCTTTGTGATATAGACTTGCCACATAAGAGCTGTCTTTGTCGGCGGTTTTTCGCTCATCTAAAATGCCATCAAGCTCACTGATGACCTTGCCATTATCGGGCTTGACAAGCGTGTGCAGCGTGTCTGTTTTTACCACATCACCATAAATCTCACTCGGGTCTTTGATGACCTTATCCACCACCACCCAATCAAGACTGTCTGTGTCTAGCTTTTCAAAAAAACAGCTGGTTCGCCCTGTATGGCAGGCAATCTTACCAACTTGTGTAACCATCAACACAATCACGTCCCTGTCGCAATCGGTGCGAATTTCATGAACGATTTGGGTATGCCCACTCGTCTCGCCCTTGTGCCACAGCTTACCACGACTGCGACTAAAATACACCGCCTGCCCTGTGGTTGCTGTCATCGCTAAGGCTTCACGGTTTTGCCATGCCATCATCAGTATCTGTCCTGTTGCATCATCCTGAGCGATGGCGGGAATTAACCCATCTTTATTAAATACTAAGGCATCGAGCCAAGCAGTCATGGTGGATTTCCTATTTTATGATAAGTTGGGCAATGCCATCACAGACGGTGTTCTAAAACGGCAGTGTCATTGTCCAACAGGTGGCAAGTAGCCCAATAATCAGGCTGGTTTATTTATCTAAGCTGGTCAAATACTTATCTTTAATGTCATCAAATCCACCGTGATTGATGACGTTTTGATAGCCCAATTCAAGCAACGTACTGCGTACCGCCTCAGCACGGCGACCTGAGCGACAGTATAGATTGATTGGTGTGTTTTTATCAGCGGTCAATGTGGTGATTTGGGTGGCAATGTTATCTGGCGTGATGTTACTGGCTCCGACCAAATGCCCTGTGGCAAATTCATCTGCCCCACGCACATCAATCCAAATGCCTTGTGCTACTGATTTTTGGGCTTGGGCTTGGGTCTCTTGTGGGTTGGCAGTTTCATTGCTGGCAACACAGCCTCCTAACAAACCCATTACCATCAATATGGCGAACAATGACTTTTTCATCGCTGACTCCTATCATTAAGACAAACGTTGATATTTTACAAAATTTTTAAACAATTGCAAAGCCAAGCTGACAACAATGCATTGCAATTATTAAAAAATCTGCTATAATACGCTCTCCCACCCCAAGACGACTTGATGTCGGCAAACGGGTTTTATTGACTATGGTCATTTTAAGAGGTCATCATGAAACTAAAAACCAAACGTGGTGCGGCAAAACGTTTCAAAAAAACCGCCAACGGTTTTAAGCGTAAGCAAGCCTACAAACGCCACATTCTTACCAAAAAATCTCCTAAGCGTATCCGCCAGCTACGTGGTTGCGTCATGGTTCATGTCGCTGACGTTCCGTCAATCCGCCGTATGTGCCCTTATCTATAATTTTAGGAG
>JAUMUJ010000024.1:16528-33426 GCA_030530785.1 Moraxella sp.
TAACAAAAAACGCTCTTTCCGCCGTCTGTGGATTGCTCGTATCAATGCAGGTGCCAGACTGAATGGTCTGTCATACAGCCGTCTTATCAATGGTCTTAAAAAAGCAAGCATTGAGATTGACCGCCGTATTCTAGCAGACATCGCCATGCATGATGCTCCTGCATTTACTGCCATCTGCGAAAAAGCAAAGTCTGCATTAGTCTAAGAAGTCATGCATGACTGATAAAACCTGCCTTTGGGCGGGTTTTTTTGGTTTAGGCTATTGAAAAATCATGGCTTTTTGTCATAATATACACATAAAACCACAGCCATGTTTGATTAGCCATGAACAATACCCATTTTATGTCTGCCACCTTTGATGACACACTCATCAATAAGTACAACCTGTCCGCTCCTCGCTACACATCTTATCCGACCGCCCTTGAACTTAGTCCCATTGCTGATGACACAGAACAACAAATTTTAACCCAAAAAGACCCCAATGTCCCCCTATCGCTGTACATTCACATTCCTTTTTGTCGGCATTTGTGCTATTACTGCGGGTGTAACAAAATCATCACCAAAAAAAACAGTGATGCGGGCGATTATTTGGATTATCTTTTTAAAGAAATTTTGCACAAAAAATCACAGCTCAAAGGCACGCCCATCGTCAAACAAGTCCATCTGGGTGGGGGTACGCCCACATTTTTAAGCGATGATGAACTGGTCAAATTGTGGCAATTTTTACAACATGAATTTAATTTTGCCCCTGATGGCGATTATTCGGTGGAGATAGACCCCAGAGAACTGCGGGCAGACACACTGTCGGTACTGCACAAGTTAGGGGTTAATCGGCTGTCCTTTGGTGTACAAGACCTAGACGAAACAGTACAAATTGCCGTCAATCGGGTACAGCCCACCCACCTGATAGAGCAAGTCATGGCAGAATCTCGGCGACTGGGGTTTGGTTCGGTCAATATTGACTTGATTTATGGTTTACCCCATCAAAGCATTGACAGCATGGCACGTACGGTACAGACCATCATCGCACTGTCTCCTGACCGCTTGTCGGTGTTTAATTATGCCCACCTACCCGAACGCTTCGCCCCCCAAAGACGCATTAACAATGATGATTTGCCCAGCCCTGCTGACAAATTGACCATGTTTAAAAACACCATCAATGCCCTAATGGACGCAGGCTACCAATATATCGGCATTGACCACTTTGCCCGTCCTGATGATGAGCTGGCTAAGGCTCAGCGAGACGGCAAACTGCACCGCAACTTTCAGGGCTACACCATCTTGGGTGAGTGCGACTTGTTGGGCTTTGGTGTATCGTCCATCAGTCAAATCGGACGACACATCACTCAAAATCCCACCACTCTTACCGATTATCAAGCCAAAATCACCGATGGCAAACTCCCCGCCGTCAAACATCTGACCAAATCAGACAATGATACCATCAGAAATCACATCATCATGAGCCTATTATGTCATGACTGCTTGGATTTTCAAGAAGTCTCTGAACGTTTTGCCATAGACGCTCGCACCCATTTTGCCAAAGAGTTAGACAGATTACAGGGCATGGCAGACGATGGGTTGTTGGTACTGACTGACTGGGGAGTACAAATTTTACCCAAAGGTCGCATTTTGGGGCGAAACATCGCCAGTGTATTTGATGAGTATTTAGCTAAAAAACACGCCAAACGCTTCTCAAAAGTCATCTAAATCACACTTTTTGCCCAAAAAGGCGACAAAATGTAAAAATTTTCCGATAAAACATTGCTAATACGTTGATAATTCTTTAAAATATCGTGAACTTTTGTAAATTTTCAGTAAACAGATGAATACAATAACCATACCTACCCTACCGAGCGAACAATTAAGCGAACTTAGCGAGCAAGACTTAGCCACGTTTGGCGAACAGACGGTCGCCGTCATCAACTCTGCCGATGATGAGTCTGCCCTGCAAGCCCTAAGAGTCTCTCTGACAGGCAAAAAATCCCCCATTACCGCCCTATCCAAACAAATGGGCAAACTTGACAGCGAAAGCAAAAAAACCTATGGGGCATACCTACACGAACTTCGCACCCGTATTGCCACCGCCTTTGATGAGCGTGGGGCGGTACTGTCAGCACAGGCATTAAACGCCAAACTGCTTGCTGAGCAGATAGACATCACGCTCCCTGCTCGCCACAAGCCCACAGGCGGTCTGCACCCCATCACGCTGACCACCGAACGCATGAAAAAATTCTTTGTGCAAGCAGGATTTAGTGTGGCGATGGGCCCTGAGGTTGAGAGTGATTATTATAACTTTGAAGCGTTAAATATCCCTGACCACCACCCCGCTCGTGCCATGCACGACACGTTTTATTTTGATGCTCATTATCTGTTACGCACGCACACAAGCGGTGTGCAAATTCGCACGATGGAAAAAAGCGAACCGCCCCTGCGTATCATCTGCCCCGGTCGGGTGTATCGCTGTGATTCAGACCAGACACACTCGCCCATGTTTCATCAAATGGAAGGGTTGATGATTTCTAAGTCGTCTAACTTTGCTGAGTTAAAGGGCGTGATTCATGAGTTTTTGAATGCGTTTTTTGGTCGGCAGATGACCGTCAGATTTCGTCCGAGCTTTTTCCCCTTTACCGAGCCGTCCGCCGAAGTGGACATTTTGTCCGACAATGGCAAATGGCTAGAAGTGTTGGGCTGTGGCATGGTACACCCCCAAGTGCTTCGTAACTGTGGCATTGACCCTGATGAATACACAGGTTTTGCTTTTGGGCTGGGCATTGAACGCTTTGCCATGCTGTATTATGGCATTGATGATTTAAGGGTGTTTTTCCAAAATAACATAAGATTTTTGGGGCAGTTTGCTTAATCAACAAGGAGTGCAATCATGTTACAAAGTTATCAAGCCGTCATTGAACACGGTCAATTAAAATGGCTAGACACCCCCCCACAGGTACAAAATGCTCGCCTAATTGTAACGCTATTGCCTGATGATTTGGCATTTGATGAGTCGCAAACTTATGACCTAAACAAAAAAGGCGAAAAGCGTTTTGGCTTTATGCAAGGGCAAGGAGCTGTTCCTGATGACATTCATTGGGGCGATGATGAAGTGGCAAAATTGTTTGGTGTGGACTGATGTATTTATTAGACACTCATATCGTCATTTGGCTTGCCCAAGAACCCCAAAAGCTAGATGAAAGATTAAAGGCTCTGCTTTTAAATAAAAATGTCAAAGTGTATTTTAGTGCGGTCAATTTGTGGGAAGTTGCCATTAAAAAGGCGTTAGGTAAGGCAGGTTTTGATGTTGATGTCAAATTACTTTATCAGCATTTGATTGAAAATCAGTATTTAGAATTACCAGTATTATCAAGGCATTGCCTATTGGTGCAAGACTTGCCTTTATATCATAAAGACCCTTTTGATAGACTGATAATTGCCCAAGCCATGAGTGAGAATTTTACCTTAATCACAGAAGACACAATCATTCCCCAATACCCTAATTTAAAACTATTTTAAAATAATTTGAGAAAATCATGAAAATCAGCGAAAACTGGCTTAGACAATGGGTCAATCCCACCAACTCATCTGCCGAACTTGGACAACAACTTACCATGCTTGGCTTAGAATTAGACGGCATGACACCCATCGCTCCTATGTTTGGTGGCGTGGTCGTAGGGCAGGTCATCACCTGCGACAAACACCCCGATGCCGACAAACTCAGCGTAACCACCGTCAATGTCGGCACAGACACCCCTCTACAAATCGTCTGTGGGGCAAGCAATGTGCGGGTAGGATTGAAAGTTGCAGTCGCCACAGTCGGGGCAGAATTACCGCCCATTGATGGCAAACCCTTTAAAATCAAAAAAGGCAAACTGCGTGGCGTAGAAAGCCAAGGTATGCTCTGCGGTGCGTCTGAGCTGGGTCTTATTGATGAGCTGGACGGACTTTTGGAATTAGATGATGATGCTCCGATTGGCGAAAATGTGCGAGATTATTTGGGACTTGACGGTCAGGTTTTTGATGTGGCAATCACGCCCAACCGTGGCGACTGCCTAAGCGTGCTTGGCTTGGCTCGTGAAATAAGTGTGGCAAACCGCCTACCGCTAAACCGCCCACAAATAAACACCACCGCCCCCACATTGGATAAAGTGGCAAATGTCAAAGTGGCGGACACGACCGCTTGCCCACGCTATCTGACCCAATATGTCGGCAACATTGACCGCACGATAAAAACCCCAAAATGGCTCAAAGACAATCTGATGGCAAGCGGTCTGCGTACTCATAATTTTTTGGTGGACGTAACCAACTTTATACTGCTAGAACTCGGTCAGCCCCTGCACGCATTTGATGCCGATAAAATCGTGGGAACCATCACGGTACGCCTTGCCAATCAAGGCGAAACGTTGGAGCTATTAAACGAACAAACCATTACCCTAACAGGCGATGAGCTGGTCATTGCTGATGATGTGGGTGCGCTTGCTCTGGCAGGGATTATGGGTGGCTCTCGCTCGGCGGTGTCCGATGAGACGACCAACATCATATTAGAAAGTGCATTTTTTAATCCACTGAATATTGCAGGGCGTGCCAGACGTTTTGGTTTGCACACCGATGCCAGTGCCAGATTTGAGCGTGGGGTGGATTTTAACCTACCAAAAATCGCCCTTGACCGTGCCACGACCTTGATAGCAACGATTACAAACGGTCAAGTCGGACAAATCACAACCGCTGAGAGCGTGGCGGATTTACCAAAACGTGAGCCTGTGCGTGTGCCATTTGACAAGGTAGAAAAACTGCTGGGCGTGGCATTGTCTGCCGATGACATCACCGACCTACTAAACCGCTTAGAGATTGGCACCACGTTTGATGGCAAGGCATTTGTCTGCCAGCCCCCAAGTCATCGTTTTGACATTGCCATCTGTGAAGACATCATTGAAGAGATTGCCCGTGTGCACGGCTATGACAACATCGTCCCACGCCTGCCACAGTTTGCGGTGGACATGAATTATGATGATACGGCAGATTTGACTCATGTACTTAAATTGACCCTTGCCAAACAAGGCTATTTTGAAGCGGTGAGTTTTAGTTTTTGTGATGACAAATTAGAAAAACTGCTCCATGATGACAAATTAGGAGAGATACTGCCCCTTGCCAACCCCATCTCATCAGAGCTTGCCGTCATGAGACGCACGCTACTGTCTAGCCTGCTACCCATCGTTATCCACAACCTAAACCGCCAACAAACAAACGTGCGACTGTTTGAGACAGGTTTGTCCTTTGTCGGCAAAGACGTGGCAAATTTAGAGCAAATCGGTAGCCTTGCCATCATCGCCACAGGATATGCGACCGACAGCATTCATGGTGTGCGTGCGATGGACTTTTTTGACCTAAAAGCGGACATAGAAAGTCTACTGCCACACCATGCCACACCCCATTATGAGCGAGCGGATTTGGCATTTTTACATTCAGGTCAAAGTGCTTATGTGTCGGTTGAGGGTAAGCAGATTGGCTATTTTGGGCAATTACACCCAAGCATCAGCACCACCTTAGACTTGCCGACCGTGTGGGTGGCTCAATTTGAACTGGACAAACTCATCAGTTTGCACCGCACCACCCCCGATGTCGCCCTGCCAAGCAAATTCCCAAGCGTTCGCCGTGATTTGGCATTCTTTGTGGATAAGGCGTTGGCATGGCAAGACATGGCAGATGTCGTGCGTGATGTGGTGGGCGAGCATTTAGCAGATGTTGCTTTATTTGACGTGTATCAAGGCGACAGATTACCCGATGGCAAAAAATCACTGGCCTTCACCATGACCTTAGAAGACCGCCAAACCACCTTATCTGACGACACCATCAAAGAACTGATGGAGCGTGTCATTAACGCATTAAGCACCCAATTTAACGCCCAACTTCGTGATAGCTGACTCTTTGTTAAGGAAACCCCATGAGTACTCTGACCAAAGCCGACATGATAGACCATCTCACCATTCGTTTGCGTTTGCCCCGCCAAGACGCTCGCCTTATCGTGGACACTTTTTTTAACGAAATCAGCCAAAGTCTGGCCTCTGGCAAAGAAGTCAAGTTATCAGGCTTTGGTAATTTTGAACTAAAAGACAAAAAATCCCGACCTGGTCGCAACCCAAAAACAGGCGAAGAAATCCCTGTCAAGGCTCGCCGTGTCGTAACATTCAAGGCAGGACAAAAACTTAGGAGCGAAATCAAGCTCTGACAAAAAATCCGCCCAGTGGGGCGGATTTTTTATCTTTATAAGTTTCCGAACTTTTTAGGGCGTTTATAAAAAACCACTTCCTCCATCGCTGTCTTTTTTGGGCGATGATGGCGTGTGTGGGGTTTATCACCAAAACGTGTGCCTTTGCGGTCGGTCTTTGGCTTACCCTTATCCATGCCAAATCGCCTGCCGTCAGCCCAATTTGTCTCATCATACGCTTGATATTTGGCACGATATTCACGTTCAAGCTGTCTGACATCACGTCTGGGGCGTTTTGGTGCATCAAAAAATTCATCACCTCGCTTGGATAAACCACCACGTTTTATGGGCATCTCAAAAGCTCTTTGATGAGATTTTTGATAAAAATCGTCCGATTTATCGCTTGGCGGACGCTTGCCAAAACGACCGTGATGACGCTCAGTGCCATTTTTTCGCTCAAATTTACCTTTACCAACACGGTCTTTACGATTGTTTTTTTCTGGGGTTTTTTTGGGGGTAAATTTCGGCTCCAAGCCTGCCACCACGCACGTTTTCATTTCACGATTTAGGTAGCGGTTAATCAGACCAAGCTGTCTTTGGTCATCACGACTGCACAAATTCATGGCAACGCCCGTCCGCCCTGCCCGACCTGACCGCCCAATGCGATGGACATAGTCCTCCACTTGGCGGGGCAAATCATAGTTCACCACATGGCTGATGGTGGCGATGTCAATGCCCCGAGCCACCACGTCGGTGGCAATCAGAAAGCCACACTCACCCGATTTTACGTCTTTGATGATGCGGTTGCGTTTGCCCTGTGGCAAATCGCCATGCAAATAGCGAGCGGACAGCCCATGTTCGGTCAAGGTCTTAGCAAGCTGTTCGGTACTGCGTTTGGTAGCGGTAAAAATAATCGCCTGCCCCATGTCGTCTGTTTTTAATAATTCTAATAAAATCTGATTTTTATGATAAAAATCATCACAAAAATACACACTTTCATCAATGTGAGCCGATTGCACTTTGATGGAAATACGCTCAGGATTGGTGGTAAAGCTCTCGGCAATTTTACCAACCGCTCCGTCCCACGTAGCAGACGACATCACGGTTTGGCGAGTGGTAGGCACTTGGGCTAAAATGGTGTCAATGGCATCACTAAATCCCATGTCCAGCATACGGTCAGCTTCGTCCAGCACCAGCACGTCAAGCTCAGACAAATCCACCCGCCCATCATTCATGTGGTCAATGAGCCGACCAGGTGTGGCGATGACGATTTGTACGCCTTTATGCAAAGCCCTAATTTGACCGCCATAGGGAGCTCCACCAACCAGTGGCACGCTAAATATACCACGCATGGCACTGCTGTACTTACGCACGCTGTCTTGGACTTGTATGGCAAGCTCACGAGTGGGGGTCAGTATCAGGGCTTTGATGGGGGTTTTGGCATGACGGCGATGCGATTTTTGGCTAAAATTGTCGCCATCAGCGGGCTTAGATTTGGGGGTTTTGGCAAGTTTGTCCAAAATCGGCAACACAAAACTTGCCGTCTTGCCCGAGCCTGTCTGAGCAGATAGTAGCAAATCCCGTCCGTTCATGGCGTGGGGGATTGCCCCCTGTTGAATGGGGGTGGGGGTGGTGTAGCCTGATTTGGCAAGAGCCTTTAAAATCAAAGGGTGCAATCCTAAGCCATCAAAGGTAGGAGTGTCGGTGGTTTGGGAGATTTGGTCAGTCATGGTATCATCTTAAAATGCCCCTTGATGAAAGCAAAATCCAATCTCCGCCCCACAACTGGGCGAAAATTAAAATGCGTATTTTGAAAAGGGCGTGTGTTGTCGCTGCGTGTTTGCCATTTTAAAACAAAATCAAACACCAAAATCATCGCAACAAACCAAGTGATAACCAAGCAGGTTAAGTGTCGTGTGTGGCTTTGGCAAAACCAAACCAAAAAAGCGATGTCATCAAAGCGAAAAAAGGGGACGTATTATATCATGCTTTCTTAATTTTTGCTAAAATTTTCATAAAGTAGTAATTTGACTGTCTTTTGGGCAAAGTTATCCGTTTTTGCTTTTAAAATACCCCCAAAAATGCCATAATAACCCAATGACCGTGTAACGCTTAAAGACGATTAAGGATACCTTGTGGTACAAATCAGAGACAGCTTGCCCCTACTAAATGGCAACACCAAAGACACCGACAGTGCCAGCATGGCGGCAAGTTTGGTCGCCAAACATTTAAACCCCGACATCAAATCCCAGCTTAGTAACCACAAACTTGCCACCACCTATGACCACTCTGATACCAAAGATGTGCCGTCCGCTTTGTCCGAAGACGACATTGATGTGGACACATGGCTGTCAGGCGTGGCAAAACGCATTGGCAAAGACGAGCTACTTTTACTCAAAAAAGCCTGCGATTTTGTCAAAACCCAAGCCAACAAACCCCACGTTACCCGCTCGGGGGCATACATTACGGGCATTGGCATGACCGACATTTTGGCATATTTGTTCCAAGATGAGAGTGCTTTGGTTGCCGCCATGCTCTATCGCACCGTCCGCCGTGAGATAGTCGGTCTTGACACGGTAGAAAAACATTTTGGCAAAGAGATTGCCCAGCTGGTCGCTGACACACTCGCTATGGGCAAACTGTCTGAAACCATAGAAGAAAACAAACGCCTAGAAGATTATTTTAATAGTAACAACAAAGAACAACTGTCCACCATTTATAGTATGCTCATTAGCACCACCAATGACGTGCGGGCAGTGCTGATTAAACTTGCCGAGCGCACCTTTGCCATGCGAGAGCTGTCCTTTGCCAGTCCCGACCGCCAAAAACGGGTCGCTCGTGAAGTGATGACGATTTATGCCCCACTTGCTCATCGTCTATCCATCGCTCAGCTTAAATGGGAATTAGAAGACCTAGCATTTCGCTACCTTGCCCCCGAGACCTACAAAGAAATTGCCAGTTTACTTGCCCAAAAACGTAGCGAGCGTGAACAGTATATCCAAGAAGTCAAACAGACACTGACAGATGAGCTGACCCGAGTCGGTATCGCCCATGAAGTGTCGGGGCGGGTTAAGCACATCTATTCTATTTACCGTAAAATGGTCAAAAAAAACCTATCCTTTGACCAGCTGTATGACATCAGAGCCTTGCGAGTTTTGGTAAATACCAACGCCGAATGTTATCACACGCTTGGGATTGTGCATGGGTTGTGGCGACACGTCCCCGAGCAGTTTGACGACTACATCACCAACCCCAAGCCCAACGGCTATAAGTCGCTACATACGGTGGTCATTGCCCAAAATCGCACCCTAGAAGTACAGATTCGCACCTTTGATATGCACTTTGAAGCCGAACTTGGCAAAGCGTCCCACGTCAACTATAAAGAAGGCTTAAAAGGCAAAACAGACGAATACCTGACCGCAAAAATCAGCTCACTGCGTCAGCTTTTGGGGAGTGACACACCCGCCAGTGATGAAGACCTTGAACTGGAAAACTTAGAGCGTATTTATGTATTTAGCAGAGATGGCGACATCATAGAACTGCCCAAAGGGGCGACTGTACTGGATTTTGCGTATCATGTGCATACAGGCGTGGGCAACACCGCACAAGGGGCAAGGGTAAATGGTCGCTATGTGCCACTGACCCACCAACCTAAAACAGGCGACCAAGTGGAGATTATCACCAAGCCCAGCCGTGAGCCGAACCGTGATTGGCTCATGCCGTCTTTGGGTTATATTTATACCAACCGAGCCAAAGCCAAACTGCGAGCGTGGTTTAATAAACAAGATAAAAACAAAAACATAGAAACAGGACGGGCGTTAATCTTTAAAGAATTTGAACGGCTGTCCGTGCCGACATCGCAGACAGATTTGGGGCAGATTTGCCGTGAATTTGACCGCCAAAACGAAAACGAGCTGTGTTTGGCGGTATTTATGGGCGAGATTGGGGCAAGTGCCATCGCCACTCGGGTCATGGGTTCCATTACCCCACCTGCTTCTGTGCCTGATGAGACCACCATTCATGTCAAATCAAACGCCCGCCCCAACAAATACAAAATAGACCTAGACGGACTAGACAACGTAGAGATTCATCTTGCCAAGTGCTGTAACCCTGTGCATGGCGAACTGATAGCGGGTTTTATCACACAGTCGCAAGGGGTCAGTATCCACCGCCAAGACTGTCCTGAGTATCAACGCCTTATCCAAAAAGACCCCGAGCGTGTCGTCAAAGCAAGCTGGCAGGCGGACTTTGGACGCTATCAACCCACCACCATCACGGTGCAAGCCCTACCACGAGATGGACTGCTTCGGGATTTGGTCAATGTCATTGACCGTGAAAAAATCAACATTCACCGTGCCGAAACCGTCTTTGCCGATGATACGGCGTGCCACATGAAATTTTTTGTGGAAGTGGCAGGCATTGCTCATCTATCACGCCTGCTTGCCAAAATAGAACAACAGCCGAGCGTGGTCTATGCCAGACGGAGTGCATGATTACCATGTTTAAAAATTTTATCTTTACATTCTGCCAAGATTATTTTAGCATGGTACATTTAGGATAACATCGTCCCATGCCCGAATTACCCGAAGTTGAAACCACCAAATTAAGTCTTAATCCACTCATCGGCAAAACCGTTGATGACATTTACACATCAGGTCATCGCTTGCGTGAAGTGATACCTGCCGACCTAGACGAGCTGGTCGGAGCAAGCCTATGGCAAGTTATCCGCCGTGCTAAGTATTTGATTTTATTATTTAAAAAAGAAAATCAAACCCTAAAACTGCTCATTCATCTGGGTATGTCGGGAAGCCTACAACAGCACACGGCACTTGCCCCACGAAAGCACGACCATGTGATATTTGGCTTTGGTAATGTTCGCCTGCATTATCATGACCCCAGACGCTTTGGCATGGTGATGTGGGCAGATGATGCTGGGCGGTATTTGGATAAGTTAGGCGTTGAGCCATTATCCGATGAGTTTCATGCCGAATACCTGTACCGTTTTGCCCAAAAAACCACCCGCCCCATTAAAACACTCATCATGGAGCAGTCTGTCGTGGTGGGCGTGGGCAACATCTATGCGGTGGAGAGCTTGTTTTTGACAGGCATTCACCCTGCCACGCCCGCTTGTCAGATAGATAAGGATAAAATCCACACCCTAACCGATAATATCAAAATGATACTGGCTCACTCCATAAAAAAAGGCGGTTCAACACTCAAAGATTTTACAGTCGGAGCGGGCAAAACGGGCTATTTTCAGCAAGTCTTGCTGGTCTATGGGCGAGATGGCGAGCCGTGCACGGTGTGCCAAGAGATACTAGAAAACATCAAAATCGGCGGACGAGCGAGCGTGTACTGCCCAAACTGTCAGTCTTTTGTACAATAGCTTACGCCTTATCGGAAAAACTTACCGCCCAAGCAATTTGGGCAGGTTTTGACTTGCCAAACCTTAGCAAACTTGGTTTAATAGTCTTATGTCTTGGGCAATCTCGCCCCAATAAGGAAAAATCATGAAAATCAAATATCTATCTCTTGCTCTGTTGGCAAGTATCAGCATAAACGCCCACAGCGCCACCGAAATTAACGAACAATACTTCGGCCCTACCTATGGCAGTGCCACCGCTGACTTATTGATTGCCAAGCCTTTGCAGTTGGCAGGGGCGGTTGCAGGCACAGCGTTGCACGTGGTGGGCTTGCCATTTTCGGCAGCATCTGACAGCGTGGACAGCTCTTATGAAGTGCTGGTCAGACAGCCATGGGACAAACTTCGCCGTGGCACAGGTTATAGCGATGCCTACGACACCCACATCAAAAACCAATACATCAGTCCCAACGAAGTGCGTTTTGTGGTGGACAGACCATCAGAAATTATCATTAACACCGACCAAAGCGTACAAGTTAATCCCTACTGATGACAAACCCGCCTTTTGGTGGGTTTTTTATTGGGCTAAAATTTTAAAAATTTCCCACGATGGTCAATATCGGTTACAATACCCCTTTTGTCATTTGGAAAAATCATGAACCTATTTACCCTAGCCCAAAATCTTGCCCCACAACAAACCCTATCAGAAATGGCAGGGGCTCTTGCCAAAAGCCAAAATCCCTACATCAAAAAAGCCTTTATCCACACCTTCTCCAAAGCCTACAACATTGATTTAACTGAATATGAGCGTGGCAATTTGGACGATTATGCCAGTTTCAACGACTTTTTTACCCGTGAATTAAAAGATGGTGTGCGTCCGATTGACGACACAGCGGACGGCATTGCTTGCCCTGCCGATGGCAAAATCAGCCAAATCGGAGCAATCAGGGGCGGGCAACTTCTCCAAGCCAAAGGAAAAGATTATGACGTGGGGCAACTTTTAGCGGATTTTGAGCTGGGCAGGGCATTTATGGACGGTTCATTTGCCACGATTTATCTTGCCCCCACCAATTACCACCGTGTGCATATGCCTTTTGATGGCACGCTGGTTGCCACACGCTATGTGCCAGGGACGCTGTTTTCGGTCAATAACACCACCGCCGAGAACGTACCTGACCTGTTCGCCCGTAACGAGCGGTTGGTGTGCGAATTTGACACCACCTTTGGGCGTGCGTGCGTGATATTGGTTGGGGCGATGATTGTGGCAGGGATTGAGTGCGTGGCGACAGGGGCAATTAAACGCACGCCATACATTCAGCACCGCACACATGACATGACACTCAAAAAAGGCGATGAGCTTGGGCGGTTTTATCTGGGTTCTACCGCCATTATCGTGCTACCAAAGTCGGCAAATGCCATATGGGGCGATGACTTTGTGCATGGTAAGACGGTGGTGATGGGGCAGAGAATTGGGCAAGTTGCAAAATCCTAACAACACCACGCCTGACAACAATGTCGGTGCATTGGCATCAACCGCCGTTGGCTCAGTGCTGTTAGTGTGGCTTGGGCTATATGTTGGTCTTATGATAGGCGGTGTGGTGTTTGGGTTGTTCTTTGGCATGATGTTATCCTATCTGATACTTATCATGGTAAAGGCACAAAAGGCGGTTTGGGCGTTGGTATTTTTGATATGTGTGATTGTCAATATCATTGCATTGATAATTTTATCAAAATTTATTGACCTAAGAGACCCACAAATATTTGCCCTTATCATTATTGACATACTGATTTACACCTTGACTGCCTTAATGCTGTTTGATTTTTGTGGATTTAAAAATCTTTGGGCAAAAATCGGTATTGGTATATTCTTTTTATTGCTTTTTGGATTGCCAAGTTTGTTTGGTATGATAGCTCTTCTTGCTGTTGTTAGTGTAACCGTTTGATTGATATAGGAAAACCATGCACCTACCCCCACTTTTTAGCGAAACTGACCGCACTGTCCTTAGCGACTTTATCAAAGCTCACCCATTAGGCACGCTTATCAATATCAAGGACGGCACGCCCCAAGCGGATTTATTGCCCTTTTATGTGGTGCAAAAAGATGACACGCTCACGCTCATCGCCCATTTTGCCAAAGCCAATCCGCTTGCCGAGTATGTCAATGGGGCGGACGTGATGATACTGTTTTATGGCGAAGAGGGCTATATCACGCCCAACTGGTATCCGTCCAAACACGTCCACCACCGCCATGTGCCAACGTGGAATTATGAAGTGGTGCAGGTGCGTGGGCGTGCCAGCACCTTTGATGATGTTAAGGGACTCATGCGTGCGGTTGGCACCTTGACCGCTATCCACGAAAGCACGCAGGATACTCCTTGGAAAATGAAAGACGCTCCTGCCGACTATCTGGCGGAGGAGATACAGGGCATTTTGGGCTTGGCGGTAGATGTCGGTGAGATGGTTGGTAAATTTAAACTCAGCCAAAACCAAGAACAAGGCGATTTTGACGGCGTAGTGCAAGGCTTGACTGATGGCGGACAAGTAGGGCTGGCAGGGGCGGTGGCTCATACCCGCTACCATAACAGCGACAATGACGAACAAAAATGACACACCTTACCTGTTATGGGGTCAGTAAACGACAGCTCTTTGGCAAGCAGTTGCAAGGGTGGACTAAAATCATCTGCTTGACGATGACGCACCACAGGATAAAACGGGTCGTGGCAGATGGGCAAGCCTATATGATTTAAATGCACTCTTAGCTGATGGAGCTTGCCTGTGGTGGGAATGAGTTCATATTTTGCCCAGTCTCCCCGAGTTTCAAGCAAACTGATGGTGGTGTGCGTGTTGGCAGGCTTGTCAGGATTGACACGCATGACATAAAACGGTTCGCCCCGTTCTAGGTGTAAACTCAGCTCTATCGGCTCAGGCATATCACACGCAGGAGCGATGGCGTGATATACTTTACGAATGCGACAGCGGGCAAACAGCTCATGATACAGATGGCGAGTGGCGGGGTTTTTGCTGATGAGTATCAGTCCTGCGGTGTCTTTATCCAGACGGTGCAGAGGCGACAGATGGGCATTATTGGTCTCTTGTTTTAGGCGGGTAAGCAAGGTTTGCTCCACATAACGACCAGCGGGCGACACCGTCAAAAAATGCGGTTTGTCCACCACCAAAATGTCATCATTTTCAAAAACCACCTGATGATAAAATGGCACCACCGTCTCATCGGTAACGTGCCGATAATACCACACCACCTGCCCTGCCACATAGGGAGAATGCACGGACAGTCTTAGCTCACCGCTTAATACCAAGCCGTCAGCAAAGCGTTGTTGCCATGTGTTTTTGTCAATATGAGCAAAACGCCCACACAAAAACTCAAACACCGTCTTAGGCGGATTGGCAAGTGTTGGCAGGCAGATTTTGCTTGCTGATACACCATTTATCAACACAACTACACCGCCAAATCTGCCAAATCGCCCTTTTTCTCTAACCACGCCTTACGGTCGGACGAGCGTTTTTTGGCAAGTAACATATCCATCACGCCACTGGTGCTGGCAAAATCATCAATGTCAAGCTGCACCAAACGGCGAGTATCAGGATTCATGGTCGTCTCACGCAAATGGTCAGGATTCATCTCGCCCAAACCCTTAAAGCGGGTGATTTGTGGTTTGCCTTTGGATTTGGTTTTTTTTAAAATGACGTTTAGCTCATCATCATCTAAGGCGTAATGCACGTCTTTGCCAATGTCAATGCGATAAAGCGGAGGCATGGCGACAAACAAATGCCCCGCTTCCACCAATGCACGAAAATGCTTAACAAATAACGCACAAATAAGCGTGGCAATGTGCAACCCATCACTGTCAGCATCTGCCAAAATGCAGATTTTATCATAGCGTAATTCGGATAGGTCATCAGAAGCTGGGTCTACACCGATGGCGATGGCGATGTCGTGTATCTCTTGGCTGGACAATACCGTGTCGTGTGAAACCTCCCATGCGTTTAGGATTTTGCCGCGCAAGGGCAATATCGCCTGAAAATGACGGTCTCGGGCTTGTTTGGCCGACCCACCTGCACTGTCGCCCTCCACCAAAAAAAGCTCTGCTCCGTCTTTAAATTCGCCCTTACAATCGGCTAATTTACCTGGTAAGGCAGGACCTTGGGTGATTTTTTTGCGGGCGACTTTTTGGGCAGATTTGAGTCGTTTACCCGCCTTGCTGATGGCAAGCTCAGCGATGGCTTTGGCGGTGTCTGGGTGGGCGTGTAGCCACAAGCTGAATGCGTCTTTGGCAAGGGTCTGCACCAGTGGCGACGCTTCTCGGCTTGACAGACGCTCTTTGGTTTGACCACTAAACTGAGGTTCGGCAAATTTTAAGGACAAAATAAAATTAACCCCGTCCCACACATCATCGGCGGTTAAGCGAACGTTTCTGGGAAGCAGATTGTGAATTTCACAAAACTCACGCAGTGCGTCCGTAATCCCTGTGCGAAGCCCATTAACGTGCGTACCGCCTTGTGCGGTGGGGATAAGATTGACATAACTTTCACAAATGGGTGTGCCCGATTCAGGTAGCCACGCTATCGCAAAAGTTGCCCCGCCACGCTCGCCTCCTGTCGGCTCTTGGCTAAAATAAAATGGCACATCAGGAATGATGGCAAGCTCGCCAAGCTGTTCGGTCAGATACTGCACCACGCCGTCTGTGTATTGCCAGCTTTCGCTGTCGGACGGTTCAAGCTGGCTGATAAAGTCAATTTTTAACCCTGCTGATAGTACGGCTTTGGCTTTTAGGTTGTGCTTTAAGGTTTTTATAGAAAATTTGGGACTGTCAAAATACCGCTCATCTACCCAAAATCGCACCTGCGTGCCACGTTTTTTCTTAGTGGCAAACGGTTCGCTTGTCAGGGGTGTTGTCGGCACACCATGCTCAAAATCCATCTGATACTGCACACCATCTCGCCAAACAACAACTTCCACACGCTTGGACAAGGCATTAACCACGCTGATGCCCACGCCATGCAGACCGCCACTGATGGCATAGTTGTCGGTGGAAAATTTGCCCCCTGCGTGTAGGCGTGTCAAAATCAGCTCCACGCCCGACTGATTAAACTCTGGGTGAATGTCGGTGGGCATACCCCGCCCATCATCAAGCACCGACAGCGAGCCGTCAGCGTGTAGCGTTACCGTGATGTGTTTGGCGTGTCCTGCCAGTGCTTCGTCCACCGAGTTATCAATAACTTCTTGGGCAAGGTGGTTGGGGCGGGTGGTGTCGGTGTACATACCAGGGCGACGGCGGACGGGTTCTAGCCCTTCTAGGACTTCTAGGTTTTGGGTGGTGTAGG
>JAUMUJ010000025.1 GCA_030530785.1 Moraxella sp.
ACATGGTTTTCCACAGTCTAACTTATTGATATTACTTTATTTTCATGGGTTATCCACAGGTTTTTGCTCCTCTTATTATTATTATATAAATATATATATTAATAATAAGGCAACGATAAAATTGTGGATAACTTTAAAATTTTAAAAAAATTCATAAAAAATTAGCAAAGACCTTGACCCTGTTGTCAAAATCAGGTAGAATTGGCAACTTGCTAAACTTTATCATCGTTATCACGGTTTCTGCAGAACCAAGCGGTGTTGTTAATTCCTTAAGGTGAAAGTTATGAAACGTACATTCCAACCCAGCGTCCTAAAACGCAAACGTACCCACGGTTTTCGTGCCCGTATGGCAACCAAAAATGGTCGTCAAGTCTTGGCTCGTCGCCGTGCCAAAGGTCGCCATCGTTTGACTGTATAATCTCATCAGATGAACAAAGCACCTTTGGGTGCTTTTTGTTTTTGTGTTTGGCAAAAACAAAAATCTTAGCATGACATAGGTTTGGATAATTTTACCATCATGACTGACACGACATTTTGCAAAAACAGACGATTGCTTAAACCTGATGAATTTAGGCAAGTGTTTGATAATCCCATAAAAAAAATCCATTCTGAGCATTTGTTATTGTTTGCACAAACAGGACAAACCCATGCTCGTCTGGGGCTTGCCATTACCAAAAAAAAGCTTAAATTGGCGGTCATGCGTAATCGTTTGAAGCGATTAGCCCGAGAGCATTTTCGCCTAAATGCCGACCGAATCGGAGCGGTGGATGTGGTATTGATTGTCAAAAAAAGCTACCCAAAAGACACGGATTTGCATGGTGAGCTTGCTTTGATTTTTCAAAAATTAGCCACATTGTTCCCTGCTGTGCATGATGATTGTTAGATTTTTGTTGTTTTTGTTGGGCTTTTACCAAAAAGCCATCAGCCCCCTATTACCCGCCCGTTGTCGTTTTTATCCCACTTGCTCAGCTTATGGCAGATATGCTCTAAGATGGCATGGTGTGCGTGGCATACCGCTTGTGGTTTGTCGTATTTTGCGTTGTCAGCCATGGGGTGGCTCTGGGGTGGATTTTGTGCCCATTTTTTTTAAAAAGTTTCACTTTGTGGCAAGTGATGGGCAAATAAGTTTTGTGTATAAAGATAAGTTTGGCTATACCGCTTTGCAAAATCACCTGATGAAAGGCTAGGTTTTTTGGTAAAAGTTTAGTAAAATAGTCTATTTTATTGGTTTTTGGTGGCAAGTTTGCTTGCCCACTTAGGATAGTTTTATGCAAAAAATTCTGCGAACCTTAATCATCATTGCCATGCTCATCACATCGTATTTGCTTATTTTGGCATGGCGTGATGATTATGCCACCACAAAAACAACCGCCACCACACCTGTTGCCACCACAACCAATGACGTGCCTGTGGCAGTATCAGGTGGTGATGTGCCTGTGGTGGACGTGCAGACAGCGTCCAGCCCTGTGCAAGCAGGTCAGCTCATCAGTGTTACAACGGACCGCCATGAGATTAAAATAGACCCTGTGGGCGGTGATGTGGTTTATGCAGGTCTTAAACAGTACGATGATGTGCTAGGCAGTGTTGATAGGCTGGTGCTGTTGGAGAGTGGTCAAGGACGAACCTATGTTGCTCAATCGGGTTTGATTGGGCAAGATGGTATTGACACCCAAGCAGGACGGGCGGTGTATAGCAGTCCGCAGACCAGTTATACACTCAATCCAACATCGGGCATCTTGCAGGTGCCTTTGGTGTATCAAAAAGATGGTTTGACCATCACCAAAACTTATACCTTTAAGGCGGGAGAATACCCCATTACGGTCAGCTATAACATCAATAACGCCACCGATAAGCCGTGGCAAGGTCAAATGTATGCCCAGCTAAAACGTGATAACAGTGCCGACCCTGGTCTTGATGATAAAGGCATGATGGGCATGGCGACCTATTTGGGTGGAGCGTGGGGCACACCTGACAGCCCATATAATAAACTTAAATTTAAAGATTTTAATGGCAATGGTTTAAATGCCACCAACAAAGATGGTTGGGTGGCAATGATTCAGCATTATTTTGTGTCGGCATGGACACCATCGGGTAATTTTGATGGTCAGTTTTATAGTCGTACCCAAAATAATGAGCATTTTATCGGGTTTAACAGCCCTGCGGTGAACGTGCCTGCGGGCAAACAAATGACCTTAGATGCCACCTTGTATGTCGGTCCTAAGGTGCAAAAAGAACTTTATGGTGTGGCAGAGGGTTTGGATAAAACGGTGGATTATGGCATTTTTTGGCCCATCTCCAAGACCTTATTTATGGTGTTAGAAGCCTTGCATAAAGTGTTGGGTAACTGGGGCTGGGCGATTATTGGTTTGACCATTTTGGTAAAAATTGCCCTGTTTTGGCTGTCCAACAAAAGCTACGTTTCTATGGCAAAAATGCGTGCCATCGCTCCTAAGTTAGAAGCCCTAAGAGAAAAACACGGCGATGACCGCATGGCGATGAGTCAGGCGATGATGAGCTTGTATCGTGAAGAAAAGGTCAATCCGATGGCAGGCTGTTTACCGATTTTACTGCAAATGCCGATTTTCTTGGGGCTTTATTGGTGCTTGGTAGAGAGTGTGGAGTTACGCCATGCCCCGTGGATTTTGTGGATTAAAGACTTATCAGCGATGGATCCGTGGTTTATTTTGCCGATTATCATGATGGCGACCATGTATTTTCAACAGCTACTAAACCCACAGCCTACTGACCCCATGCAAGCGAAGATGATGAAAATCATGCCCTTGATTTTTGGGGTATTTATGCTGTTTTTCCCCGCAGGTTTGGTGCTGTATTGGACAGTCAATAACTTGTTTAGTATGGCTCATCAGCAGTACATTAACAAAAAAGTGGAAAAAGAATATCAAGCCAAAACAGCTTAATGGTTAAAATTAAAAAAAGAGTGTATTTAAAATACGCTCTTTTTTTATTGCTAAAAATTGCTTTGATAACCAAAATTAAACAGTTGTTTTACTTGTGATAAAAAAGTGGAATTGTTTTTATTTTTTGATTTATAATAAAATAGGATTATGTCTTTTTTTGGAGTTGATGATATGAATGGTAATTTAGATAAGAAATTAAATTTGTTAATTGGTGAATTTAATAGAGGTGGACTTTCACAGTCAGAAGAAAAAATTCTGCGTGATTTTCTTGATAAGTATGCAGTGGCAACCTATGTTGGAAATTTAGGTGTTGATCTCACCATTTCACAGTGGAGGTATAAGGATAATGTTACAATTGAGACATCTGATGTTGTGTATTTTGAAAGTGAAACAAGAGAAACCATTCAGAAGATAGTAATAGATAGGTTAATGAATAAAAATGGGGAAATAAAAACAAAAGAGGCTAATTCTGCGGGGCTGTTTGAAAGAATGAAAGCTAGTAGAGCATCAAACAATATCGCTAATATCTCACAAGAACAAAAAGCCAAAGCCGAAGCCGAAGGCGAAAAAGAAAAGAATGCTCTTGCCTATATTTTGAAGGCGATTGTTAATGACCCTTCCATTCCTTATCATGCTAAAATCAATAGTGTCATTGCCTTAGGTTCGGCAAGTTGTGCAATCATCGCTGTTCAGCCTATCCCATTTGCAGATATTTTTATTTTAACCCCCGTACAAATGGTGATGATTTATTATTTGAACAGAATTATTTCTGATGATGCGGATGCGGATATTGATGCAGGTTCGCTTTTAACCACATTGGCGGCGGTGGCGGGCTGGGGGCTAGTAGCACAACAAACGATATTGGGACTTTATAAGACGGTATTGCCTTTTATGGGTGGATTTACAACCATTCCGTTGGTTTATGGGGCAACTTCTGCGATTGGCTATATGGCGGTCAAAATGCTTGAAAGAAAGGCAAAATATAAAGATTTTGACCCTAACAATCTAACGCCACAGCAAAGGCAAGAGTTTGGAAGAGTGGCGGAACAAGCCAAAAGGGATGCTAAGAAAAACAAGCAATCACTTGGGGAGTTAAAAGACTTTGTGGCAAATGCCAAAAAACAAGCGGAACAGTTTTATGATTATGAAAAAGAAAAGGCACGCTTAGAGAGTCAAATTAAAGCAAATAAAGAGTTGGAACAAGAATTTATTAAAAAGCAAACAGAATACGAAAGTAAATTATTGGGATTAAAGGAGGATTATCAGTCTTTGGAAGATGAGCAGTTGGAAATAATGCTTAAAAATGAAGAATTAAGCGAAGAGAATAAATTATTGCTACAAGAGTTTATTGTTATCAAAAAACAGTATGATGACTTAAAGATACAAGCCTTAGAAAACCGTGAATCTAAGCGTGAGTTTTATCAAAAAAGAATAAAATTGTATCCCAATATTATTTTTGATAAAAATTCTCTTGATGAATTTTTGTTATTGAATGAAAATGATAACTTCTTGGTTGAAAAGCTGATTGGTCATCTAAATAATTCGCCAGATAAAGCACACCTAAGATGTAAGATTGAAAGCACTGATTTTTTGGAGTATGGCTTTGGCTCAAAAGGTAGATTATACGCCAAAAAATTGGGTATGAAATACCATATTTATAGAATTGGTAATAAAGCCACACAAATTAATGATATTAAATACCTAAAATCTTTAACATAAGTGGATAAAGGCGTATTAAGTATACGCCTTTTATTTTTTGTTGGTAAAATATTTTTAATACTGAAAATTTTTGTTAAGGTATTGATTATAAAGCCTTTTGATTTTGGTTGTATCCAAAAAAGTTTCCATTGAGAAATTGTCATGAAGAAAATTATTTTACTCATCGTTATTTTTCTGATTGTTTTTTAAGTAAAGTGATTTATCACCTTTGCTTTAAAATGTCTTTTTTGCCCAAATCATGGTTAAAATATTTGGGTTTAGGGTTGTTTGTGTGGTTTGGCAGTTGCAATTTTATTGGCTAAGCCTTGTAAAATATGCTAAGATAATCCATTTATTTTGCTTTTTCACAACATGACCCTTAATACCAAAACCAATCCAACCATTGTCGCCATCGCCAGTCCCATAGGGCAAGGCGGGGTGGGTGTGATTCGCCTATCAGGTCGCACCGCTTATGCCGTTGGTTGTGCCATCTCGGGCAAATCCACTCTTACGCCACGCCACGCCCATTTTGCCAAATTTAAGGACGCACAGGGGGCAGTCATTGACGAAGGGGTCATCATCTACTTTAATACTCCCCATTCGTTCACAGGAGAAGACGTGGTGGAACTTCAAGGTCATGGCGGTATGGTGCTCCAAAACCTGCTCCTTGCTCGCTGTTTTGAGCTTGGGGCAAGACAAGCAGTTGCGGGCGAGTTTTCCTTGCGTGCCTTTGAAAATGATAAAATTGACCTGGTGCAAGCCGAAGCGATAGCGGACGCCATCTCTGCCACCAGTGTCGCTCAGGCAACGAGTGCCATTCGCTCACTATCGGGAGAATTTTCCAATAAAATCAATGAGTTATCTGAAAAAATTGCCAATATCCGCCTGTATGTGGAAGCAAGCATTGACTTTCCTGATGAAGACGATGTGGAATTTTTGTCAGACGGGGTGATTAAGTCTAAGATTGATGAGATTTTGGCTCACATTGATGACATTTTGGCGACCGCCAAGCAAGGTCAGCTCTTACGAGACGGGGTGCAGGTGGTATTGGCAGGTAAACCAAATGCGGGCAAATCCAGCCTGTTAAACCGCCTAGCGGGGGCGGAGCGTGCCATTGTTACTGACATTGCAGGGACAACACGAGACACGCTGTCTGAAACGCTGACTTTGGACGGCTTGACCGTGCATTTGACTGACACCGCAGGGCTTAGAGACACGTCTGATAAGGTGGAAAAAATCGGTATTGACCGTGCCAAATCAGCCGTTAAGCAAGCCGATATTTTGCTGTTTGTCTATGATGCCAGTAGTGAAAATAAGCCATTTGCCCTTGCCAAAGAACTGTTTGCTGATATCATTGATGAGATTGGTGTGGAGAATTTTGAGCGTAAACTTGTGATGGTTGCCAATAAAGCTGATTTATTGGGTGATGTTTCACGTGAAACAATGACTGATTTTAATAGTAATGATAACCATGATGGCGAAAATGTTCCACATGAACCAAATCAAAATACTTCCAATGTTCCACGTGAAACAATCAGTCAAATACAAGTCTCCTGTACCACAGGATACGGGCTTGATGAATTGGTGCGTTTATTAAAAGATAAAGTGGGCTTTCACCCGCCAGAGAACAGCCTAATCGCTCGCACTCGCCACATTGATGCCCTAAAACGTGCCAAGTCGCACGCTATGGACGCACATACTCAGCTTATCGTCTATCAGGCAGGAGAGCTGGTGGCAGAGAGCCTACGACTGTCGCAGGTGGCATTGGGCGAGATTACGGGGCAGATGACGGCAGATGAGCTACTTGGGCGGATTTTTTCAAGTTTTTGTATCGGAAAATAGGAGAGCGATGTGCATTGTCCGTTTTGTGGTGCAACTGACACCAAAGTGATTGACAGTCGTTTAGCTGCCGAAGGGTCGCAGGTTCGCCGTCGTCGCCAATGCACCGAGTGTGGCGAGCGTTTTACCACCTTTGAAGTGATGGAAGTGGTCATGCCTCGTATCATTAAAAGCAACGGTTTGCGTGAGCCTTATGATTATAACAAACTTCGCCGTTCTATGGCACTGCCCTTACAAAAACGCCCCGTGAGCATTGATGAGATTGATACAATCGTACACCGAATAGAACAACGCCTACGCCAAACAGGCGAACGTGAGGTATCAAGCAAGGTGCTTGGCGAGATTGTCATGGCGGAGTTAAAGGCGATTGATGATGTGGCGTATGTGCGTTTTGCCAGCGTGTATCGGGATTTTCAGGACATAGAAGCCTTTAAGGCTGAGCTTGAAGGTTTTGCCCCCAAAGTGTGCCACGACAATTTACAAGGACGAAATCATGACTGATATTTTGTCTGATGACATCAAATCTTGCCCAACCGCCTTGCCCGATGATGAAACATTCATGCTCATGGCATTGATTGAGGCCAAAAAAGGCGAGTTTACCACTCGTCCCAATCCTGCGGTGGGCTGTGTGATTGCTAAAAATGGCTTAATCATCGGTAAGGGCTTTCACCCCAAAGTAGGCTGTTCTCATGCCGAAGTATTTGCCTTAGATGATGTCAAAAATAACGGTCAAGACACACAGGGGGCAACCGCTTATGTAACGCTTGAACCGTGTGGTCATTTTGGACGTACACCCCCGTGTGCTAATGCTTTGATGGATGCAGGCATTAGCCGTGTGGTTATCGCCACGCTTGACCCTAACCCCAAAGTGGCGGGCAAAGGCGTGGCAATGCTTAAAGGTGCTGGCATTGATGTGGTGGTGGGCGTGTGCGAACACCAAGCCAAAGACCTAAACAAAGGGTTTTTAAAGGCGATGGCGACAGGTCTGCCATTTGTTCGCTTAAAAATGGGCATCAGTCTAGATGGTCGCATTGCCATGCAAAATGGGCAGTCTAAGTGGATAACGGGCGAATTATCTCGCAGGGACGTGCAAAACTTGCGTGCCAAAAGCGGGGCGATTATCACAGGCTCTGGCACGATTTTAGCGGACAACCCCGCCCTAAACGTGCGATTGCCCGATATGGAGCTTGACAATGTCGGTACAACCGCCATACCCCAGCCTAAAATCGTGGTGGTGGACAGAAGTGGCAAGTTATCACTTGATGATGATTTTACGGCATTTAAAAACCCTGATACGCTAATTTGGCGAGATGATTTGTCTGCCCTGTTAAAAACGCTCGTGGCGGAGCATCAATGCCATGACGTGCTTGTGGAAGCAGGAGCAACGCTTGCCACTGGTTTTTTGAACCAAAATTTGGTGGATGAGCTGATTATTTATCAAGCTCCTTGCTTGCTTGGGGCGACTGCTCGTCCGATGTTTGGGGTGGACATTCAGCACTTGCAGGACAAACTTAATTTTGTGTTGGTGGACGTAGAAAGACTTGGTGATGATGTTAAGATGATTTTTCGCCCAAAAAACTTATCCACAGCTTGATTGCTTTTGTGTTTGAGCAAAATTTTATCACATAATGTTCCACGTGAAACTGTGGAAAACTTTTAAAAGTATGTTAAATTGAGTTGTGGATAACTTAATTGTTCCACATGAAACCCTTGATATGACTATGTTTCACGTGAAACTTATTTTTGGATAAAAGGTTTTGCATGAAACATATCGGGGCTGTGGATAAGTTGTGGTTTGAGTGGTTGGTTTGGGCTGTGTCTTTAAGTTATCCACAATTTATTGATTGATGATTTTGCATGAATTAGAATGGGAAAGTTGATGTTTACAGGTATCATAGAAACGACAGGCACACTGACCGCCATGACGCCCACAGGGGGCGATGTTCGGCTGACGATACACGCTCCCAAGATGGATTTTGGCGATGTCAAATTGGGGGATTCTATTGCATCTAATGGCATTTGTCTCACGGTGGTGGCGATTGATGGCGACAGTTATGCGGTTGATGTTTCACGTGAAACATTGTCCATTTCGGCATTGAATGCGTGGAAAGTGGGCGACACACTTAATCTAGAAAAGGCCATGCTCCCCACCACTCGCTTTGGTGGGCATATCGTGGCAGGTCATGTGGACGGTGTGGGCAAAATCGCCAAAATCGCCAAAGACGCCCGCTCGGTCTATATAGAAGTCGCCATACCGCCAGAGCTGATGAAATACACCGCTGACAAAGGCTCAATCACGGTGGACGGCATTAGTCTGACGACCAACCGCATAAAACCGTCCGATAACATTGTTTGTCTCAACATCATTCCCCATACAGCGGAGATGACTAACATCGCCCGTCATTGGTCGGTGGGGCGAGCGGTCAATATTGAAGTGGATTTGGTGGCTCGCTATTTGGAAAGATTATTGTTGGGACAAAAAGACGCACCAAAAAATAATTTGACAATGGAGTTTTTGGCGGATAATGGCTTTGTATGATTAAATGAGCGAAAAGTAGGTGCGTGCCACACGCCAAATAAACCAAAATGATTTTCAGTTATTTTTAAAATCATAGAAAATAAATAAACAAAGCGAATTGAGTGAAGTTAAATTGCAATTTAACCACAACAATCTTGTTTAATTAAAAAGTAGTATTTATGAAACTAAAAATTCCACCTGTGGTTGTTACGATGGTTTTTGCTCTTTTAATGTGGGCTGTTTCCAATATTGATTTAATGTTTGGTTTTAAGTCATTTTCGTTGGCTATTTTAAGTATTTTACTGGGGGTTTTGGTAATTATTTTAGGAGTGTTAGAATTTAAAAAAGCCAAAGTTACTCTCAATCCGCTAGACCCCGAGCAAAGCCAAAATATTGTTAGTGCAGGTATTTATCAATACACTAGAAATCCAATGTATTTGGGGATGGCGTTAATATTGGTGGGCGTGGCTTTTTATTTTGGCGGTATTTTATTATGGTTTTTTGTGGGGGGATTTTTGATTTATATGACTTATTTTCAAATCATGCCAGAAGAAGAGATTTTAACAAAAAATTTTGGTAAAACTTATTTGAATTATAAACAAAAAGTACGGCGTTGGATTTAATGAATTTATTATCTGTAAAATGTGCTTTTTTTTAAAAAGTGGTGTACTACGCACTAATATCAATAAAATCATTTACATAAACCAACGCAGTAAAAAAAATATAAGGTAAAACAATGACCAAAAAACTACGCCTAATCTTTGCAGGCACACCAGACTTTGCCAAAGTCGCCTTACAAGCCTTGATTGACCACCAAGGTGAGCTAAGTATTGACATCGTGGCGGTCTATACTCAGCCCGACCGCAAGGCAGGACGTGGACAAAAATTGACGGCAAGCCCTGTCAAAGAGCTTGCCCTTGCCCATCATATCCCTGTGGAACAGCCGATAAGTTTTAGCTTAAAGAGTGAGAGCGGGCAGGTTTCACGTGAAACACTTGATAATTATCGCCCTGATGTGATGATTGTCTGTGCGTACGGTTTGATTTTACCGCTTGGCGTGCTAAATACCCCGACCTATGGTTGCCTAAACATTCACGGCTCACTACTCCCCCGTTGGCGTGGGGCAGCCCCCATTCATCGGGCGATTTTGGCGGGTGATGACGAGACGGGCATTACCATTATGCAAATGGCACAGGGTCTGGATACGGGTGATATGCTCTATAAAATCGCCTGCCCAATCAATGACACCGACACCACACAAACCCTACACGATAAGTTAGCCGAGCTTGGCGGACAGGCGATGATAACAGTATTAAAAGACTTGGCGATTTATCAAGCCAATGCCAAGCCTCAAGACGACAGTTTGGCAAATTATGCCGAAAAAATTACCAACAATGAAGGACAAATTGATTGGAATAATAATGCTTGGCAAATTAACCGCCAAATCCGTGCTTTAAATGCTTATGTCTTTTTAAATGGCGAACGCATTAAACTGTTAGAGTGTACACCCATAAAATCCGACCAAACCACGACCGAGATGGCAGGTAAGGTTGTCAGTGTGGGGCGAAAGGCGATACTGGTGGCGTGCGGTGCTGATGAAAATGGCGACCAGCATTTAATTAACATTACCAAAATGCAATGGGCAGGGGGTAAACCTTTGACCGCTGAACAAATTGCGGTGGGCGATAAATTAAAAGACGGACAGGTTTTTGACTAGGCAATGATGATGAATGCCATCAGTGTGTATTATGAAAATTGGCAAATGGACTGTTGTGGTGAATCGTTTAAAATAGGCGATACGGTTCAATGGGACTGCGTAAAATCTAATGATGATTTTTTAATTCAAGCGGATTATTATTATGAAGCTCATGATGATAGCGATGTGGTGATTATGGGTAAGGTGGCTGAAATTTATGGGATAGAGTGTCAATACGAAAAAAGAGAAAATGGCGTATTATATCCTATCGGTTATCATAAAACCCCAATCTCACAAGCCAAAGAATTTATGTCTGATAAAATGGCAGAAAGTGGTTTTTTAGTTGTATTAGATGATGTTGTGATTAAATAAAAATGATGAATAAAAATTTACCCGTCCGAGCCAATATTATTTTAACCCTTGAAAAAATCCATCAAGGGCAATCCTTATCATTACTGTTGGACGATTTATTAAACACCGTCAAAGATAACGAAAAAGGTTTTACCCACGAATTATTATTGGGCACGCTTCGCCACTGGTATGCCATCAGTCGCATTGGCGAGAGTTTAATAAAACAGCCCCCAACTGATATTAGCATTACTTGTGCGTTAAATATGGGCTTGTACGAGCTTTTATATATGAACACGCCCGATTATGCGATTATCAACGAAACATTAAATGCGGTAAAATCTTTAAATAAAAATTATGGCGTGGGACTGATTAACGCCATATTGCGAAAAGTGGCAGATAAAAAAGAAAAATTCGCCAAAAAAACGCAAAAAAATCACAGCCTACCCAATTGGCTTGCCAAAGAATTAAAGCAAGATTGGGGCGAGCATTATGAAATGTTGGGGCAAAATTTGCGAAAGCCTGCTCCGATATTTTTGCGTGTCAATGGCAAATTTAGCACGTTGGATAATTACGCCAATTTGTTAAATTCTGCCAATATCGCTCATGAAATCCTACCGCTTGGCGTGGCACACGAGCGTGTGATTGGGCTGACCACATCGCAAAAGGTGCAGTCTTTACCATATTTTCAAGACGGCTTTGTGAGTGTGCAAGACCGTCATGCTCAGCTTTGCGGATATATTTTAAAGGCGTTAAATCTGCCCAAAAACCTAAGACTGCTGGACGCTTGCACCGCACCTGGGGGGAAACTTGCCCAACTGCTGGAACTGTCAAACGATGTGTTTCACGTGGAACACATCACGGCATTAGATAATGACGAAAAACGCCTAAATCGTGTGTATGACAACCTATCAAGACTTCGCTTGTCAGACAAGGTGGACGTGATTTGTGCGGACGGCACGAGCTATCGTACGGACACGCCCTTTGATGTCATCGTGCTTGACGCACCGTGCAGTGCCACAGGGGTTATCAGGCGACACCCTGACATTGTTCTGCTTCGTACTGAGCAAGATGTCGCCCAAACAGTCGCATTGCAGGCGGACATCTTGCAAAATCTGTGGCAAAATCTGGCGGTGGGCGGACATTTGTTGTACATTACCTGCTCACTGTTAAAGGCAGAAAACGAACGCCAAATCGTGAATTTCCTTGCCAGTACGCCAAACGCCAAAACGGTGGATTTTGAATTGACCTTGCCTAATCACATCAAGCAAACGGTGGGTTATCAGTGTTTGCCGTTAAATGATGATGATGGTGATGGGTTTTATTATGCTTTGCTACAAAAAGTGGATTAAAGGCAAAATAAATGATAATATGAACATTATTGTTTGATGAAATCGATAACCAACCACCAAAATCATTTGTCAAGATTGTATCAATTTGGATAGATAGGCATTTAAAGAAAAATATCAGATGTATTATGATTGATAAATAATAGGAGTTGTGATGGATATTAAGCCAATACAAACCATTGAACAAGCTGTTCAATACATACAGTCAATTCCAATCCAAAGACAGCAAAGTATTTTTGAATATTTGTATGCTGATATGATTGATTATCAAAGCAGGTCAAAAATAAATCAAGAAAAACGCCAATTTGGGTTATATCAAGGCAAAGGTGGTTTTAAATTGTCTGATGATTGGGAAATGGGCGAAGAAGAATTGCTGGGATTATAACATGAAAAATCAGTATGTTATAGATACACATATTTTTCTATGATTGGTTTTTAATCCTGATAAAATTACTGCTAAAATCAGACAATTATTGGAAGATAAAAACAATCAAGTTTTTATCTGCAATACCAGTTTTTGGGAAATTTCCATTAAGTACAATCTAGGCAAATTGGATTTAAATGGCGTATCGCACAAAGAATTGCCTAATATTGCGGTAAAAATGGGTATTGAAATTATACAAGTTAATTATGATATTATGGCAAATTTTTATCAATTACCAAAAGTAGAAAAACACAAAGACCCATTTGATAGAATTATGATTTATTATTGTATTTATCATAAATTAACATTGGTTTCTATTGATGATAAATGCAATGAATATCAAAAGCTTGGTTTGAATTTAATATAATTTTTTTAATTTAAAAGGTACTTTTATGAACTATATCAGCACTCGTGGTCATACCGCTCCCATGCCATTTAGCGATGTTTTGCTTATGGGGCTTGCCCCTGACGGTGGCTTAATGCTCCCTGAAACCTACCCGCAGATTGACCGTGCGACTTTGGATAAATGGCGAATGCTGTCTTATACCGAGCTTGCTTTTGAGATTATGTCGCTGTTTGCCACCGACATTGCCAAAGATGATTTAAAGGCTTTGATTGACAAAACTTACACCAAAACCGCCTTTGGTACAGATGAGATTACTCCTGTTCGTACGCTGACAGATGGCATTAAAATTTTGGAGTTGTCCAATGGCGTAACGCTTGCCTTTAAAGACATGGCAATGCAGTTTTTGGGTAATGCTTTTGAATATGTTCTAAAACAAAAAAACAAACGTCTGACCATCATCGGGGCAACCTCTGGCGATACAGGCAGTGCCGCCGAATATGCCTTGCGTGGTAAGGATAATATTGATGTCTTTATGATGTCGCCACACGGCAAAATGAGCGAATTTCAACGGGCTCAAATGTACAGTCTCATGGACGATAACATTCATAACATCGCCATTGACGGTATGTTTGATGATTGCCAAGACATCGTAAAAGCCATTCAGCAAGATAAAACCTTTAAAGATAAATACCACATCGGCACGGTCAATTCTATTAACTGGGGTCGCATTTTGGCTCAAATTGTTTATTACTTTAAGGGCTATTTTAATGCCACCAATAATAATGATGAAAAGGTGAGTTTTTGTGTGCCGTCTGGTAATTTTGGTAATGTTTGTGCAGGTCATATCGCCCGTGAAATGGGATTGCCGATTCATCGTTTGATTGTGGCGACCAATGAAAATGATGTATTAAATGAATTTTTTAAAACAGGCAAATACATTCCAAGAAAAGCAAGCGAGACTTATGTAACATCAAGTCCGTCTATGGACATTTCAAAAGCATCTAATTTTGAGCGGTTTATTTATTTGCTCATTGGTAAAGATGGCGATGAATTAAATCAGCTGTGGCAAGATGTGAATGACGGTAAAGGATTTGATTTGTCGCATTTATTACATGATGTCAATCATAAATACGGTTTTGTGTCGGGCAAATCCACGCACGCTGACCGCATTGCCACGATTAAGGCGGTGTGGGAGAGCGATAAGGATTTGTTGGACCCGCACACCGCAGACGGCGTAAAAGTCGCTCGTGAAGTGCGTCTGAGCGATGAGACCATTATCGTGGCGGAGACAGCATTGCCCGCCAAATTTGCCGAGACGATTGTAGAGGCGGTTGGGCAAATTGACATTCCCAGACCTGAGCATACCAAAGACATAGAAAGCCTGCCACAAAAAGTGATTGTTTTGGAAAATAAGGCAGAACTTGTTAAAGAGCAGATTGAGAAGTTTGTGAAGCTGTGATGATAAAAGCCGTTCTGTTGGAAAATAGGACGGTTTAATTTTATTTAATTTAAGAGTTTGTGATGATTAAAAATGCCAGTCCCTATACCCTGACAGACATTCTTTCCAAAAAAGATAATGATGAATGTTTGTATGTTATTCCGCCCTATCAAAGAGCATATGCTTGGGGAAAGTCTGAATGGGAAGAGCTATTTAATGATTTGCTAATCAATGACAAAGGTTATTTTTTGGGTTCATTGATTTGTATCGGCAATCCAAATGAGTATAAAGTGATTGACGGGCAACAACGTTTAACGACGCTTAGTGTTTTATTACTCAGCGTTTATCAGCAAATTGAAAAGTTAAAAAAAGATTTTTCGGCTAACATGAGTGATGAAAATATGGCTGATTATTTGTGGTTAAAAAGAGCCATTATCACAAATCATGATTGTCGCTTGACGCTTTCTATTCAAAATGAAAATAAAGACGATTGACTTTATTTGGCAAAATTTACATTAGACAATAAAGCACAAATAGATAAACCTAGCAATTTCGGCAATCGCCGAATATCAAAGGCTTATGAATATTTTAATGTACTTATCAATAATCAAATTATAAAACTTGATGATGAAAATTGCACCAAAGAAGCGAAAAAACAGACGTTTAGAGTGTTGTTTGAATTTTTGGAAAAAGTTAAATCAGCCATGCTGATTAGAATAGAAACTGATAATGAGCAGTCTGCCTTTTTATTATTTGAAAGTTTAAATAATCGTGGTTTGCCATTATCTCCCATTGATTTGATTAAAAATAAAATCTTAGAGAAAATGAATGGGGATATTGAAAAAAATAACGAAAATTGGCAAAAAATTTTGAAAAATATCGGCGAAAAAGCCAATTTGCAAGAGCGTTTTTTAAGGCATTTTTATATGACCTATGCCGATATTTTGCCCGAACCACCAAAAGACAAAGAGGGTAATCTGACCATACCAAAAGTAACCAAAAGCAATTTGATTGATTTTTATAACAAACAAATTGACAAAGATGTTCAATTTGTTTTTGATAATTTAATTAAAAAATCAGAAATTTATGGATTGCTTACCAACCCAAATCAAATCACTGATGACACTAATGTCGCCAAAAAATATCAAGAAAAATTGATAAATCTGCATTATTTAGGCATCAGTCAGGCTTATATGTTATTAGCCTTTGTTTTTGAAAAGCATAAAGAGCAAGATTTTACCGATTTGTTGGAATTTTTGGAATTTTGGTTTATTTGTCGCCATGCCACAAATGAGCCACCCACCCACCAATTAGATAAGATTTTTGCCGAACTTACCCATACTCAAAAACAAGATTATGATTTTGAATTGATAAAATCTACACTGTTTGGATGCTTAGACAAAGACAGAATCAAAAAATCATTGAGTAATGCCGATATTTATGATTATCCTAATTTGGTTCGCAATATTTTAATCCGCTTAGAACAAAACTTGCGAAACAAACAGACAGCCGTAGACTTTTGGAAAAAAACAAATAAACAACCCGTGTGGACGATTGAGCATATCTATCCACAAAATCCGCATGATGAGAAAGATTGGGGAGATGATGAGCAAAATGCACGGTTAAAACAAAAATTACACAGTTTGGGTAATTTAACCCTGACTTGCTATAATGGCTCATATTCTAACAAAAAATATGCCGAAAAATGCCAAGTTACTGACGATGGTAAACCAGTTGGTTTGATAAATGGCGACATTAAAATCAATCAAACCTTGCCAACACCAAGCGATAATACAAATGATTGGACAGCCAAAGAAATTGATGAAAGAACAGAGTGGTTGATTGAGCAATTTCTTGATTTTTTCTATAAGAGCTGATGTTAAATTGCAAAGCTATTTTAGAGATAAAGTGGCTTTTTATATTGAATATAAATAAACTCATCAGCCAAATGATAGCTTAAACAAATGTGGGTTGATGACGATATTTGTTTTGGTGTTTGAGGTGAAATCATGCGAAATTTAAAACCATTAAATATCATAACGTTTACTGTTTGGCGTAAAAATTGTAGTTGAAGATGTCTTGGTAAGGTGCGGTTGGTCTATAAAGCCGTGCCAGTTTGGACTGTTGGGGTCTATTTGGGGGCAGATTTGCGGTCAGATTGGCTAAAAATTTTCAGAAGTTGTGTTTTTGTCGGAAAGTTACCGCCAAATAGCGATAAATGCTTTGATGGTGGGGTGGGTTTTGTTATGCTAGGAACAGTCATGGGTTTGTCCCATTTTTTTAGCATAACAATGGATATTTTTATGAAAATCAGTCCACTTAAAAGCCTTATGATGGCGTGCTTGTTGGGTGTTGCCACGCTTCCTGTGGCGTATGCCAAAAACAATCCGCCACCCACCATCAAAGCCGATGCCCCCAACCGCTACACCGTCAAAAAAGGCGATACTTTGTGGGGCATTTCAGGCAAATACCTAAACGCTCCGCACAGATGGCGTGAGATTTGGGCGACCAACAAACAGCTGAAAAACCCCCATCTTATCTACCCTGGCGATGTGCTGATTTTGTGTATCATTAAAGGTAAAACTTTGGTGGGGGTGGACACAGGCGAAGGTTGTGCAGGTATTGAAAAAGCCATGCAAGCTCCCGCCAAAGGCACGCCCATTCAGGTCAATACCAGCAGTGAGAGCATCTCCATCATTCCTTTGGCAAACATTCGTCATTGGCTTAGCCGAGCGGAGATTGTCAATCCCCTAGATTTGGGGGCGACCCCCCGAGTCATCGCTGCCAAACAAGGCAAATTATTAACAGCGGTTGGCGATAAAATCTATGTGCGTGGCACGGTGTTAAACTTGGGCGAGACCTATGGCGTGTACCGTCAAGCTGAGCCTTATGTGGACACCCAAACAGGTCAAGTGGTGGGAGCAGAAGTCATTCAGGTGGCTCGTGGTCTGGTAACAGACGTGGCAGCCAATGGTGTGTCTAGCCTAAAAATCACGCACACCTATGAAGCAGAAATCAAAGAAGGCGACAGAGTGTTTTCTGAGATTAGCTCTGCTTTGCCATCGGCATTTCACCCTGTGCCTGCCGAAGTAACTCGTGGTGGCATGATTGTGCGAGTGATGGGCGGGGTGGATCAACAAGCCCTAAGCATACCCACGTCTCCTAATCGCTCTGTGGTCAGAAGTGGCACTACGGTTGGGGGCAGAGATGGTGTGGTTGCCATCAATCTTGGGGCAACCCAAGGAGCAAGGGCAGGTCATGTGTTGGATGTTTATCGCAAGGGGGCATTGATTAAAGACGTGCATGGCAATAATGATGTGGTGCGTCTGCCCAGCGAAAAAATCGGACAGGTCATGGTGTTTAAAGTCTTTAATAAAATCAGCTATGCTTATGTATTGGATGCAGAATATCCGCTGAGCATGGGCGATTTGCTGCTGCCACCATCAGATTTATAAGTCCAAATGCCAGCTTAGCGGTTGGCATTTTTTATGCCAACAAAGTCAAATGCCAAAGGCGGGGTTTGACCGCTCATGAGTAGGCTAAGTGCCAATGCCGAACCGCAAGCGTGCGTAAATCCAAGTGTGCCATGTCCTGTGTTAAGCCACAGGTTATCCAGCACTTGCCCATGTGAGCCGTGTCTGATGTTTCCCAGATGAGCCTTGCCGATGAGTGGGACGTTTGATGGGGTCATCGGTCGTTGTCCACTCCAATAATTTGGCTCATCATAGTCCAACGCATCGCCAAACAATGCCTTGACCCGATGGGTAATGGCTTGACAACGTATGGGGTCAAGCTGGGTGTTGTAGCCGTTAAATTCTGCCGTGCCTGCCACTCTTAGGTAGTCGGTGTCTGATGTCAGTCGGCTCATGACCAGTTTGTATTCATCATCAATTAGGCTTACCTGTGGCACACGAGCAGGGTCTTTGATGGCGTAGGTGGCAGAGTAGCCTTTGGCGGGAAAAACGGGCAAATGCATCCCAATTTTATCAAGCAGTCGCTTGCCGTAGCTTGCCAAGCACACGACATAATGCTCACTTTGGTGGGTGGTCTGTTGTCCGTTATGGTCAAGGATAAGCTGACTGATGGCGTGGTTTTGCTGATGTATGGCATTGATGGTGGTGTTGTACAAAAATTTAACCCCTTGACGTTTGCAATGCTTGGCAAGCTCACAGGTAAACAGACGGGCATTGCCTGACAAATCATCAGGCGTAAAGGTCGCCCCAACGAGCTTATCGCCCAACGCAGATAAGGCAGGTTCGGTATCGGTGGCATCTTTGGCGGTCATGAGCGTGCGATGAGTACCCAAGTCCTGCATACGCAAGGTGGGGGCGATGGCGGATTGGTATTCGTACTGATTGGTATAAAAATGCAAAATTCCCTGATGGCGTTGTTCAAAATGCAAATCCAGCTCATCACTGAGTGTTTTGATGGCTTGGCGAGAATATAGCCCAAGTTTGACAAGTTGTACTAGGTTGTCATCGGCTCGTTTGGCAGTGCATTCTTGTAAAAATCGCCACAAAAACCGCCATTGTTCGCCATGACAATTTAAACGGTACAGTAGCGGTGCGTCTTTTTTAAACAGCCAAAAAAATGCCTTCATCGGGGTGGCGGGGTTTGCCCATGGGGTGGCGTGGCAGACGGAGATTTGTCCGCCATTGGCAAAAGAGGTCTCTAAGGCAGGGGCGGGCTGACGGTCTATGACGGTAACATCAAAACCTGCCCGAGACAGATACCACGCTGTCGCCACCCCCGTAACGCCTGCCCCCATGACGGTAACGGTGGGCTGACGATTAGCCACGAGCGACACTTTGGTTTAAAGTGTCATCGCCAAACGCCAACACTTGTCCAATTTGTACCACTTCATCGGGCGTACCGACCACCAAGGCATCTTGTCCGATGGCGTTTAGTACGCTAACTTTGCCAATTTTATCACCTGCTTGGGCAGGGGCATTTAGGCGGACACGGTGTAAGTAGGCTTTTGGGCTTGCCTTAAAGTACAGCCGTGCCACAATCTCCTGCCCCAGATAGCACCCCTTATCATAATCCACGCCCCCACGTTGATGTAAGCGTAACTCTTGGGGTTGAAAGGCGTTTTGGGTGGGCGGGGTTATCCAGTAGTTGCCGACAGCCAGACTTGCCAGTGCCCATTTGTCAAAGGGTGTGCTGTCATTGTTTGGACTAAACGTTGGCACACCGTCCGTCAAGGTGGCAAACACGGGACTGGGAGTGGACAGCTCAAACTTAGAAAACGCCCCGTATTTTTTGATGTGAGCAACAAGCTCATCTACGCATTCTGCCCATATGATGAGCCAAAAACTGTCGGGGCTTAACTGGCTTACCCAAAGCCCAAACTGTACCCGACCTTTTAGGTTGCAGATGGCACACGCTGTGGGAGTGTCGGTGAGCTTGGCGGTGTTGATGGTCAGCTGTCCTTGCAAAAATTTTTGGGCATCTTTGCCTGTCAAGGTGATGGCACAAAACACACTCATGGTCATTCTCTGTAAAAAAAGATACTGTCTTTATGGGCGATGATGGGACTTTTTCAATGATATTTTGATAAAAATTCAGTATAATAGCTAATTTTTGGAGAAAACCGATGACCTTACCTGCTTGCCCTGCTTGTGACGAAAACTTAACCTATCAAGACGGTCAAATGTACGTCTGCCCCATGTGTGCCCACGAGTGGCAAGATGGCGTGGACACAGACGACACACCCATCATCAAAGATGCGGTGGGCAATGTCCTAGCCGATGGCGACAGCGTTACGGTGATTAAGGATTTAAAGGTCAAAGGTTCGTCCACACCCATCAAAGTCGGCACAAAAGTCAAATCCATTCGCCTAATCCATGACGCACCCGATGACCATGACATTGATTGTAAGATAGATGGTTTTGGGGCGATGAAATTAAAATCCAGCGTGGTCAAAAAAGCCTAAATTTGCCTGCCTAAATTGGGAGGAGTTGTTTTGGTGTCTTTTAGCTGTTATCATACGCTTTTTGCCCAAAAACAGACATCATGACAACCAATCTAGATTTTGATACCCGCTCCATTGCCGATTTTACAGAACAAGCCTATCTAAACTATGCCATGTACGTCATCATGGACAGAGCCTTACCGCACATCGCTGATGGTTTAAAGCCTGTCCAACGCCGTATTATCTATGCCATGAATGAGCTGGGGCTTCGTCATACTGCCAAACCCAAAAAATCTGCTCGCACGGTGGGTGATGTGTTGGGTAAATATCACCCGCATGGCGATACTGCGTGCTATGAAGCGATGGTACTCATGGCTCAGCCGTTCAGCTATCGTTATCCGTTGGTCATGGGGCAGGGCAACTGGGGTTCTGCTGACGACCCCAAATCCTTTGCCGCCATGCGATACACCGAAGCCAAAATGTCGCCTTATGCCTTGACGCTTTTGGCAGAATTGCACGATGGCACGGTGGATTTTATCCCCAATTTTGATGGCACGATGAGCGAACCTGCCACGCTCCCTGCCCGCCTGCCAAATATCCTACTTAACGGCACGACAGGCATCGCGGTGGGCATGGCAACTGACATTCCGCCCCACAATCTCACCGAGACCGTCAAGGCGTGCATTAAACTTCTAAAAAACCCCAACATCACCACTGCCGAGCTGTGCAAAACCTTGCCTGCTCCCGACTTGCCGACGTCTGCCGAGATTATCACGCCAAAGAGCGAGCTTATCAAGATGTACGAGACAGGGCGTGGCAGCTATAAAATGCGAGCGACTTACCATACTGACCCCAAAGACAAGGACAGCGTGATTATAGATGCTCTGCCTTATCAAGTGTCAGGCTCAAAAATCATTGAGCAAATCGCCCGCCTGATGAGCGACAAAAAGCTCCCGTGGGTAACTGACATTACCGATGAGTCCGACCACGAAAATCCTTGTCGTTTGGTGTTAGAATTAAAGCGAGGCGAGCTAAAAAAGGGCGATGATAACCTGACCAAAATCATGAATCATCTGTTCGCTCATACTGACCTAGAAACCTCCTATCGGGTCAATATGAACATGATTGGGCTAAATGGCAAGCCTGAGGTCAAAAACTTAAAACAAATCCTATCTGAGTGGCTCTCATCACGTCGTATGGTGGTGCTAAGACGCTTACAAAATCGCCTAGATAAGATTGACAAACGTTTGCACGTCTTGGCAGGCTTGCTCATTGCCTATTTACACATTGATGAAGTCATTACCATTATTCGTACCGAAGACGACCCCAAGGCGGTCTTGATGAGCCGTTATGGACTGTCTGATGTTCAGGCGGATGCCATTTTAGACATCAAACTTCGCCAATTAGCCAAATTACAAGAGATTGAACTGAATGCTGAGCGAGATGAGCTACAAAAAGAGCGAGCCGTCATTACCGAGCAAATGAGCAATCCTGACAGCCTAACGAACCTGTTGATAGACGAGCTGACTGCCGACACAAAAACGCATGGCGACAAACGAAAATCGCCCGTCATAGAGCGTGATGAAGCGGTGGCGGTTAAGATATCCGAGCTGATACCCAGTGAGAGCGTAACCGTCATCATCTCAAAAGCAGGCTGGATTCGCATGGCAAAAGGGCATGAGATTGACCCCATGACTCTAAACTTTCGCACGGGCGATGAGTACGCCACGCACGCTCTTGGCAAGACCAATGAGCGACTTATTGTCATTGACAACACAGGGCGTAGCTATGGGCTTGACACTGCCAAACTGCCGTCTGCTCGTGGGCAAGGTGAGCCGATGAGTAGCATGATAAATTTGGTCAATGGCGTAAAAATTGAGCAAGCCTTTTTTGCCAAATCCCTGCCTGTTGTCATTGCCAGCTCAAAAGGCTATGGTTTTATCAGCGATGTGGCAGGATTTGACACCGCCCAAAAATCAGGCAAAGTCATCGTCAATTTGGACGAAAATGCCACTTTGCTCCCGTTTAGCCCCGCTCATGGCACTTATGTGGCGGTGGTGAGTAGTGGCGGTCATCTGCTCATCTTTAACCGTGATGAATTGCCTGTACTGGCTAAGGGCAAAGGCAATAAGCTCATGAGTTTAAAGGACAAAGAAACGCTGGTGGCGGTGTGTGCCTTAGCCGACACTGACAATCTTGTCATTCATACTGCCAAGCGTACGCTCACCTTAAAACCTGCCGACTGGGCAAATTATCAAGGCAAGCGTGCAGGGCGTGGCGGAGCATTACCAAAGGGGTTTTTGAGCGTGGTGGGAATAGGAGTGGAGAATTAAGCATTTTGTGGAGTGCGTATCACACACTTTTAAATTTGATGGGTAAATGGTGCGTGATACGTACCCTACGGCACGATTAGATAAAGGTGATTATTAAATGTTGTATGTTAATTTAAGTGAATATGACTGTAAATCAATACTGTCCTAAACCAATAAAAATTTAATATTAGAATTGAGCAAACAATCATCTCAAAAACCAACGTTTAAGATTACTGATGGTATTTTGGAAATAAAAGGGGGAGATGAATATATAAGGTGAAAGTCTAACTAACTTTTTTGAAGGAGAAGTGGGTTATTATGACTATTTTCTTTCATCTTTATTATGAATATATTGGATAATGATAATTACGGCTTAATTTTCATTAACTAATAGTGCCATAGGGTTCATGCCACACACCGCTCAAATACGTCCCATTCATTGCATTTTTCAAATAATCACGATAAAATAAAGAAAAACCCATGAAAAAGGAGCTGTCATGAGCGGTAATTTTAACATGAGTTTTGACCCTAAGGTAAGACAAGAATTTGCCGATGTGTTATCAGGCTATGGCTTGACGTCCCCCAAGCCTTTAAACTCTTTGCCAATCAAGTCATCAAAACCAAAACCGGCCTTTATCCTTTGATTGGCAAGCAAATGATGAACTTCACGAGCGGGTGCTGGTTGCCCTAAATGCCAACGAATAAGAAAAACAGGCGGGCAAATCGGTGCGTTATGCCGATTTTGATGAGATGAGACGGACTTGGCAAATGAGTGATAATCATCAAAAACCACGAGAGATTGAGATTTTCTCATCATTTAAACGGTGTGCCAAAAGCATTATCTACATCTTATCAGTGGTGAATGGGCAGAAGTGATAAATTGTCTCATTCATCGCACGCCCCTACTGCCCAAATATAAAGACCACGCTAACAGGCAATCTAAAAGCATATCGGGATTGCCATGTCAAAAATGATTTGGTGCTACTTTATAAAATATCGGACGATGATAATGTGTTGGAGCTACATTATTTGGGCACTCATTCTGAAGTTTTTAAAAATGCTGATAAATAACCCATGAAAAAATTCTATCTAATCCGCCACGCCCAATCCGAATCCAACGCAGGAGTTGCCATTCGCCCCAATCATGCCATCGCCTTAACCGAGCTTGGTAATGCCCAAGCGTGCGAGCTGTCCGATTGGCTAATCGCCCACGTTCCCACGCCCAATCAGATTTTTGTGTCGCCATACATTCGTACGCACCAGACCGCCCAGCCTTATTTGGAAAAAATGGGCTTTTATCCTGTGGTCATTGATGATTTGCGGGAGTTTAATTACTTAGATTATGAGCGGGTGAAGGACTTGGATTTTGCCACGCTCATCAAAGTGGCAGATGAATTTTGGGCAACGGCGGATAAAGACCACACCGACAGCTCTACCACCGACAGTTTTGTCAATCTGGTGGAGCGTGTGGTGGCGGTGCGTGAGATGTTTGATGAGTTGCCAGATGGTAATTACATCGTCTTTACTCATGGTATGTGGCTAGGTATGCTGATGTGGCAGATGATGCTTGGTTATCATGGGGGTGCGTGTCCACGCTTATTTCAGATGGCAAAATTTCGGGAGTTTGAGCTTGCCGTTCGCCCCAAAAACTGCGAAGTGTATCTGATGATAAGCAATGATGGACACAGCACGATAACTAAGGTTCGGGCAAGGGGCGATGACTGATTTTGGGTTATTTTAATTTGTAAGCAAATGCTGACAAAATTTTGCGATTTTGGCGTATTTTCTGATAAGCCAACTTTTGGCATAATACACACATCAGCAAGGAGATGGCAAACGGATAAGCCAACATGGACGAATGCTGATGTTATGGACAGACCTTAGGGATACATCGGAGCAATACTCCTTATGCAATAAGACCACAGGCAACCGCTTGTGGTTTTGTTGTGTTAGGCGTGTGTTTTTATCACAAATACCCCCTTAAACTTTGCTACCACCGTCTCGCCGACGCTTAGGGTGCATTGGGTGTGAACAGAAGCCTTGCCAAAACGTGCCAACATCGTCTTGACCCGATGGGAGTCGTCTGTCAAGGTGGCGTGGATAAGCACGTCCGATGTGGCGGGGGCAAGATAGCGGATTTCGCTGTGCTTGATGACGATGTCGCCACAGGCTTGGGGAAAATGCTCATGCACCACCGCCCAGCCTGCCAAAGTCGCCCCAAGCGACAGACTGCCCCCAAACACCGTGCCGTGATGGTTGGTGTTGCCGTTGTAGGGCAGTTGCAATGTTACGTCCTTGTCGGTGCTGATGATGGTTAAGTTTAACGCACCACTTGCGGGGATTTGCGCCAAAAAGTCGGATAAGGATTTCATGGTATCATCGTGGTCAAAAGACCATTGTAGCATGATTGTAAAAATCTTTGTCAGCATTTACTTACAAAACTTTGCGTTTTTGGCGTATTTTCTGATGGTCATTATTTTGGCATAATACACCCAACAGCACAGGATAGGCAAAAAATCCTAAGCAGTTTTTAGGTGGGAATGCCACAAGGACGAACGCTGTTACTAAGGAATGATGGTATGGACATTGCAAGAAGCAAAAGCCTCCTACGATAGACCGCAAATCCCCCGTTTGTGGTCTTATCGTTTTTTTTGGGCTTGACATATCTAAATTTATAGATATAATGATGTATTATTTGTAAGATTATCTACATTCATGAAATCCACCGATATTTTTAAAGTGCTTGCCAACGATGTCCGCTACCAGATTTTGCTGTGGCTTAAAGACCCCGCCGTGCATTTTGGGGCAGACACTCTGCGTTGTGCTGAGACGGGCTTTGATGGTGGGATTTGTGTGGGTGTGATTACCGAAAAATCAGGGCTTGCTCAGTCGGTGATTTCCAGCTATCTGACCAGTTTACAACAAACGGGGCTGATAGAAAGTAAACGCATCGGCAAATGGACGTATTATCGTTATTGTCCGAGCGGGGTGGAGCATTTTATCTGCCAAGTGCGTGATGAGATTGGCGATTAAAACAAGGTAAATGACAATTTGCCCCACACAAGCACGCCAAATTAAAAAAATTTTGCCAAAACATATCTAAATTTTTATAAATGTAAAAGTGAGAACAATCATGACCGATGTGTCCGTGTTAAACCTTGCCCCCTTGCGAGACGGTGAGACCTTTAATCAAGCGGTGGATAATTTGGTGGAGCTTGCCCAGCTTGCCGAACGGCTTGGCTATGCTCGCTACTGGGTTGCCGAACATCACAATATGCCTTATCTGGCAAGCTCTGCCACAAGTCTGCTTATCCAGCGGGTGCTTGATAAGACAAGCACAATCCGAGTCGGCTCAGGCGGTGTCATGCTCCCCAACCATTCGCCCTTTGTCGTTGCCGAGCAGTATGGTACGCTGGCAAGCCTATACCCTAAGCGTGTGGATTTGGGGCTTGGGCGAGCCCCTGGTACTGACCCTGCCACCGCCCGAGCCATTCGCCGTCATCAGGACGATTTTGCGACAAGTTTTCCAAGTGATATCAAAGAGTTGCAGTTTTATTTTGGTAATGACAACAGTGATAAAGTGCGAGCCTATCCTGCCAAAGGACTAAGCGTGCCACTTTATGTCTTGGGTTCTAGCACCGAGAGTGCTTATTTGGCGGGAGAGCTGGGTCTGCCTTATGCCTTTGCGTCTCATTTTGCCCCACGTTTTTTGACACAGGCGGTGGAGATTTATCGCCGAGAGTTTAGACCGTCTGATGTGCTTGACAAGCCCAAGGTCATCGTTGGGCTAAATGCCATTGTCGCTGACACTGACAGTGAAGCCCAGCTACTTGCCACCACCAGTTTGCAGTTTTTTTTAAATGTGGTAACGGGCGAGTCGTCAGGCATGAAACCCCCTGTGGCAGACATTGAAAGCCGTATCCCGCCACATATTCTGTCTATGGCAAAGAGCATGACGGCGTGTAGCGTGATTGGTTCGCCAAAGACGGTTAAGTTTCAGTTGGAGCAATTGCAACACCAAGTGAGTGCCGATGAGCTGATGGCGGTCAGCTATATTTATGACAAAGACAAACAGGCTCGCTCATATGAACTACTTGCCGATATTGTCAAAACTTTATGATTGATAAGGAGTAAACATGACCATCCAACCCACCCCAACCCTTGATGATTTAAATCTTGATGAGCTGGATTTTGATGCCATGCTTGGCGACTTGGCGGACGTGAGTGTGTCTGGCGGATTTGACGGTGAAAACGATGATGGCTGTGAAGGAGGTGCGTGTAAGATTTGATTGATGATGATTGTAATGGACTTATGGGGTGCATCGCTCTCTTTATGACAAATTTTTTGGGCAACTGATTTGCCTCCATATGTCCAATTTTAAAAACATCTTAATTTAACATTTAATTTTAAAGAGAAAACCCATGACAAATACCACCCCACTTTTTACCCCTTTTACCCTAAATAATGGCGTAGAGATTAAAAACCGTCTTGTCGTTGCTCCGATGACCCACTATGCGTCCAACCCTGACGGCACATTGTCTGACGAAGAGCGGGCGTTTTTGACGGGGCGGGCAGATGATTTTGGCTTATTTATCACGGCGGCGACTTTGGTGCACCCAAGCGGTAAAGCCTTTGTCGGGCAACCGTCTGCCTATGATGAAAGCCATTTGGTCAGCCTGACCGAAACCGCCAACATCATCAAACAAGGCGGTGCAAAGGCAATTTTGCAAATCCATCACGGCGGTTATCAGTCGCTTGCTGAGTTTGGCGAGGTCATCGCCCCATCTGACATAGACAACGGTCAGCACAAAGCTCGTGCCATGAGCGTGGACGAGATACAGGCGGTCATCACAGGCTTTGGTGTGGCGACCGATTTGGCGATACGAGCAGGGTTTGATGGTGTGGAGATTCATGGGGCGAATAATTATCTCATTCAGCAGTTTTTCTCGCCCCAAGCCAACAAACGAGACGATGAGTGGGGTGGAAGTTTACAAAATCGTTTGCGTTTTGTCAGAGCAGTCATCAAGACGGTCAATGACATCAAAATTAAACACAATAAAGCGGATTTTATCGTTGGGTATCGTTTTTCGCCAGAAGAAGCGGGCGATGATGGCTTGACAATGGCAGATGCGTTTGATTTGATTGATGCTTTGGTTGATGAGTCGTTGCAATATTTGCACGTTTCGTTGTGGGATTTTTATAAAAAAGCAAGACGTGGGGCAGATACCAATTTAACCCGCATAGAACAGCTCCATACCCGCATTGGTGGAAAGTTGCCACTTATTGGTGTGGGTTGTCTGCTCTCTGCTGATGACGTGGTGCGTGCGTATGGTACAGGCTGGGCGGAGTTTGTCGCTGTGGGCAAGGCGGTGCTGACCAATCCTAATTTTGCCACGCTCCTAAAAACAGGCGACACCGACAAAATCGCCACGCACATAGACCCAAGTCTTGGTAACATCTATCGCCTATCATCTGCCCTATGGCAACAACAACTCATGGGACTGCCTTATTTGCCACCCTTAAAAGACAAATCATGGCAACCGCTAGACATTTAATCCATAAAATCCGTGTAGTGCTTACATGGATTTTTTGTCGTCCAAAAGCTTGCCGAATACCCCCAAATTACCCCCAAATTCGTCCACTTTTTCGCTGTCTAGTTGTACGCTGATGATGACATTATGGGCATAGTCTGTCTCCAAAATTTCGCCCCCAATTTGCCCGACCAAATAGCGGATTTGGGCTTCGTGGGCGAAGGTGGTTATGACCTTAATCAGTGATTTTGGCACAAATGGCACAAGGGTCATCTCGTCCACCACCATCTGTGTGGCGGTGGCGTAGGCTCGTGTCAGCCCGCCTGCTCCCAGTTTGATACCGCCAAAATATCGCACCACCACCACCAGCACGTTGCCGATGGTTTTATGTTGTAAGACATTTAAAATCGGTCTGCCTGCCGTGCCGTTGGGTTCGCCGTCATCATCAAAACCTGCGTGCGTGGTGTTGTGTGGGTCGCCTAAGATATAGGCAATACAATGATGGCGAGCGTCAGGGTATCTCTCACGCAACTGTTCCACGTGAAACATCACTTCGTCTTTTTGGCTGATGGGATAGGCAAAGGTGAGAAACTGGCTTTTTTTAATCTCATAAACCGCTTGGCAGGGGACGGATAAGGTATGGTAGGTCATGTTGGCGATTGGCTATATAACTGTTATTGTAAAAGACCGATGTGGCAGGCTGGGCGACCGATTTTCATCTTGACCGTGCCAGAACAGCCAGACGGCAGGCGAATTTGGCTGATTGCTTGGGGTGTGGGGGCGACATGGGCGGTCAGTACTGAGCGGGGCAGTTTAAGGCGACGTAAGGCTTCATCGGTGCTGATGTGATAGACTTTGCGTGTCTTGGTGCTGTTGTTGCTTTTATAATCAAATACCGTAACTGTGTCATCATCATTAAATACGTAATGATTTTCGCCTTTTAGGATAATATCACGGTCATAAATGGACACATACAGCAGTTTGCCGTTGTTGTAACCATAAGAAAAGCCATGTTTGCTTTGAGCGGTTCGTTTGGGGTCATAAAGCTCATGGTAAAAGAGTAGAGAGTTATTAAGTTTGGTATAAGACCAACACAGTTGTAAACCATCTTTGGGGGCATTGCAACCTTGTGGGTTTTCTTTTTTGTACTGAGTAATTTGTGCTTGTATGGCATTCATTTCAGCTTGGCTATAATAAGTCTTGCTGTCGCACATCCAGCGACCTCGATAATTGTCATAAACGCAAGCAGTTGAGATGGTGGCAGAATGAACATTTGATACAAAAAATATCCCTGCTGACAGTGTGGCAAAGAGTGTGCCAAATTTAAAAAACGTCATGCTAAACCCTAAATGTTCGGTGATTGTTGAAATTTAAAAACAAAACTATGTTACACTATTTACCGTCATTTTTATACAAAATTTTAGGTAAAAATATGAGACTGGATAAATTTTTAAGCAAAGCCACAGAGCTGTCCCGCAGTGAATGCAAAAAAATTCTACATCGTGGCGAAATTACCGTCAATAATGAAGTCATTAAAGATGGCAGTGTTCATGTCAGTGCCGATGATGACGTGCTGTGGGCGGGCGAGCCGTTGTCGGTGGCGGACGGTCATCGCTATATTTTGCTCTATAAGCCCGATGGTTTTGAGTGCACCCTAAAAGCCAAAGAGTACCCCATCGTTACCGAGCTGATTGCCGTGCCAGAGGTGGCAAATTTGCGTATCGCAGGACGGCTTGATGTGGACACCACAGGGGCATTGCTATTATCTGATGATGGGGCGTGGCTACACCGAGTTACCAGCCCCAAACGCCACCAGCCCAAATGCTATGAAATCACGCTTGCTGACCCCATGACCCAAGATGAGCAAGCACATGCCATCAAACAAGTGGCAAATGGTATCTTGCTTGATGGCGATGCCGAAAAAACCCGCCCTGCCGAGTTGTCATTTACGGACGAGACCCACGCCACGCTTGTTTTGACCGAAGGCAAATATCATCAGGTCAAACGCATGATGGCGTATTTTGGCAACAAAGTGATAGAATTGCACCGAGCAAGCATTGGCACGATTACGCTAGATGGGCTTGATGTGGGCGAGTGTCGCTTTTTGACGGCGGATGAAGTGGGGCAATTTTAATGAAAGCACTCATTCAGCGAGTTAAATCCGCCCAAGTGGTGGTAGATGGGGCGGTGGTCGGTCAGATAGATGGTGGTGTGCTGGCGTATGTGGGTGTCGGTCGAGACGATGATTTTGCCAAAGCGTGTCGGCTGGTGGATAAGATATTAAGCTATCGCATTTTTGAGAACACCACTGACCCTGACAAATTGGGCAAAATGGATAAAAGCGTGAGCGATGTCGGTGGTGGCGTGTTGTTGGTGTCGCAGTTTACGCTGATGGCAAACACTGATAAGGGTCGCCGTCCTGATTTTGCTCCTGCCATGCCCCCACAGGACGCACAGGCGTTATTTGATAGGTTGGTGGATTATGCCAAAACCAAGCACCATCTGGTGCAGACGGGGAAATTTGGGGCAAATATGGTGGTCGGTAGCATCAATGATGGTCCGATTAACTTTTTGTTAGAAGTGTGAACGCAGGCGTGTCGTCATCGCCCCATATATTGTTGGTGGGTGGTTACATGGGTTTGACCCAAACAAAAAGCGCCGTGATTGTACACTCATCTAACTGATTCCCTTTTTTGTTCTGGTCCAGCATTCGGGGTCTTCTTGCCAATCCACACGCTCATCACGCAAGATTGCCCCCATCATTTCATGGGTCTCATCTCTTAGCTGTTTGATGAGATCGGTCATCGCTTTGTTATCATAGACTAAGATGTTTGGGTCATGCAAAAAAGACGCACACCCAAGATGATGGCGTTCTCGGGCTTCATAAAACTTAGACAGCTGACGGGCTTTTTCTTTGGACAGTCCGAGCTGTTCAAGAGCAATCCGTCCGCTTCGTATGGCAGAGTCGGCGGTCTCTCTGATGATGTAATTTGCCCCAGCGTGGTGCAAATCAAAAGCGTGCAACCCATCATAGGCTCGTGCCAAAATCGTCAAATGCGGATAATGGCGGCGAACAAAGCCGATGATGTCAGTGGACGCTTGTTTGCTGGCAAGGCAGATGATGAGCATTTTGGCGTGTTTTAGACCGATACTATTTAACATCTCAGGGCGGGTAGCGTCCCCGTAGTAGGTCTGTATGCCAAATTTGGCGAGTCCTTCTATCATCTCCACATGGTTATCAATCACGGTGGTGCTAAATCCACACGCCATCAGCAGACTGTTGACCTGTTGCCCAAAGCGACCATGCCCCAAAATTACCACTTGTCCTGTGTGGGCGATGTCGTCATTGGTTCGGACGGGTTGTTCGTCTTTTAGGGCTTTTTTGGCAAAGATTTTTTCATAAGCCACAAAGCAAAGAGGTGTTAAAATCATGGACAAAGCGACCACCAGTAGCATTTTATCGCTCAGCTCTTTTGGCAAAACACGGCTGTGATTGGCAACTGAAATCAGCACAAAGCCAAACTCCCCTGCCCCTGCCAGCGATAGAGCAAACAGCTTATTTGCCAGTGGACTAAGGCGAAACAGTTTACCCAGCCCAAATAGTATCGCCCCTTTTAGTGTCATGAGTGCTAAGGTAATGACGATGATGGTGCTAAAATCGGATTTGAGCAGGGCAAAGTTCATGCTTGCTCCCACCGTGATAAAAAACAACCCCAAAAACAGGCTCTTAAAGGGGTTAAGCTGACTTTCCATTTCGTGCCGATAGGGACTGTTGGCAAGGGCGACCCCTGCAATAAATGCCCCCAATGCAGGCGACAGACCCACCAAAGACATGAGCGTGGCAATGCCCACCACCACCGTCAGCGTAAATACCAAAAACATCTCATGAATGCGATAACGGCTTATCGTACGCAACGAAAATGGCACGGCATACCGCATGAGCATGACGATAAGTGCAATCGCCCCCACTCCCACCAAAGCGATGACCCAGCCGTCCATGCCAGATAATAAGGTGGTTTGTTCAGATTGTACGCTTGCCACGCCCAGTAGGGGCAGTAGGGTGAGCATGGGAATGGCGGACACGTCTTGAAATAAGAGTACGGCAAAACCTGCCCTCCCGCCTTGTGTGTTTAACTGCTTTTTTTCGGCAAGGGTTTGTAGAACGATGGCGGTGGACGATAAAGATAAAATGCACCCAAGTGCCACACCAATTTGCCAAGAAAACCCCAACCACAGGGCAATCATCAGTATGGCAAACAGGCTTAGCCCCACTTGTAATCCGCCAAGCCCGATGAGTTTATGTCGCATTTGCCAAAGCATTTTTGGGGCAAGCTCCAACCCCACCACAAACAACATCATCACCACGCCAAATTCGGCAACGTGTTGAATGCTTTGGGTTTCTTTACCGACAAAACCCAGCACAGGACCGATGGCAATCCCTGCCAAAAGATAGCCAAGCACCGACCCAAAGCCTGCTCTTTGGCTTATCATGACAGCGATGACCGCAAAAGACAGGTAAACAAAGGTGTATAAAAGTAAGTCGGTCATGGGCAAGATTTGGTGGTGGGTTTGTTTTGATTGTAAAGCAATTTAGTGGTTTTGTATAGGGTTTTGGTGGTAAATTGACCCATAAAAAATACCGCCCAAGCCTTTATAGGTGGGTTAGACAAGCGGGCGAGCAACATCATACTGCAACATCACACACAAGGACGTTTACGACCACGACTGTCTTTGCAGGTGGGTTTTTCTTGCTCCATTCGTTTCCATGTTTCTAGTTGTATTGTTGGTATGCGTGGCTGACCATTCACACATTCAAAGTATTTTAGACCAATAGGAAGTTGATGTTTTTGCCAAAAAGCGATGAATTCCGCCTCACTACGAATCTCCCGACCTTGGCAGTCTTTGGGGAGTTTGGGGGTGTCGCCATCGCAGATAAAGTTACCGCCGATTT
>JAUMUJ010000026.1 GCA_030530785.1 Moraxella sp.
GTTGTGCCTTAAATTAGCCTTTTAGTTGGTCGGCAAAGATGTCGCCCAATGTTTTTGGCTGGTTGTCGCTTGTGGCGTTTGACAGCTCTTTGATGGCTTGACGCTCATCAGCTTCATCTTTTGCCTTGATGGACAATGTGATGTTGCGTGATTTGCGGTCAGCACGAACGATTTTAGCTTCCACTTCATCGCCAACATTCAGCACTTTTGATGCATCTTCGGTACGCTCACGAGAGATGTCAGCCACAGACAGGTAGCCTTCTACGTCATCAGCAAGAGTAATGACTGCACCTTTGGCGTCCACTTCTTTTACTGTGCCTTTCACGATAGCACCACGCTCATTAACAGACAGGTATTCGCCAAACGAATCTGAACTTAGTTGTTTGATGCCTAGACTGATGCGGTTCGCTTCTGCGTCCACTTGTAGCACTTGGGCTTCAACGGTGTCGCCTTTGGTGTAGCTACGAATGGCTTCTTCGCCGTTCTCTGTCCAAGAGATGTCAGACAAGTGTACCAAGCCATCAATACCGCCTTCAAGACCGATGAACAGACCAAAATCAGTGATTGATTTGATAGTGCCAGTAATCTTGTCGCCTTTGGTGTATTTTTTGTCAAACTCTTCCCATGGGTTTGCCATGGTTTGTTTGATGCCTAAGCTGATACGGCGACGTTCACCATCAATTTCAAGCACCATCACATTGACTTCATCGCCCACTTGAACGACTTTTGAGGGATGGATATTTTTGTTGGTGTGATCCATTTCGGAGACGTGCACCAAACCTTCAATGCCTTCGGCAATCTCAGCAAAACAGCCATAGTCGGTTAGGTTGGTAACACGGGCTTTGGTGATTGTGCCGACAGGATAGGTTTGCTCAACTTCGCTCCATGGGTCAGCACCAAGTTGTTTTAGACCTAGGCTCACACGGTTGCGCTCACGGTCAAACTTCAATACTTTAACATTAAGCTCTTGACCAACTTCCACCGCTTCTGATGGGTGTTTGATGCGTTTCCAAGCCATGTCAGTGATGTGCAATAAGCCGTCAATGCCACCCAAATCAACAAACGCACCGTAGTCGGTTAGGTTTTTAACGATGCCTTGAACTTCCATGCCTTCTTCTAGTTTGGCAAGCAGTTCATCACGCTCGGCACTGTTTTCAGCTTCCATCACGGCACGGCGAGATACCACGATATTGTTGCGTTGTTTGTCAATCTTGATGATTTTAAATTCAAGTTCCTTGCCTTCTAGGTGAGCTGTTTCACGCACAGGACGAACATCCACCAAAGAGCCTGGCAAGAAAGCACGCACAGAGCCACCAAGCTCAACGGTAAATCCGCCTTTAACCTTAGATGAGATGACACCTGTAACGATTTCGTCATTTTCATGAAGCTGTTCTAGAGCACGCCAGCTTTCTTCACGCTTGGCTTTTTCACGAGAAAGAACGGTTTGACCCATGCCGTTATCAACTTTTTCAACCACAACATCAACGTTGTCGCCGATGGCAACTTCAAGTTCGCCATTTTCGTCTAAAAATTCATCACGGTCAATCACGCCTTCGGATTTTAGACCAGTATCTACGGTAATAAGTTTGTCGTCAATGGCGACAATCTTACCAGAGATGACCGCTCCGATTTCAACTTTAATTTCGTTGGCGTTGCTTTGTGCAAACAGTTCAGCAAATGATTCTGTCATTATGTTACCTTAAAAGTAGCCGTAGCCTGTCCAGTCAGTACGGGTTGGTTGATGTCCAAAAGGCATGGGTCTGGTTTTTATGCGTTTTTGGAGAGAAAATAAACTAATCTATTATTATAACAGATTTTTGTTATAAATACACGCCTATTTATCGGCTAAATCCGACTTTTGGCAAATGCCAACACTTCATCAAAAACATCATCGGCACTTTTATCTGAACTGTCGATGATAAGAGCATCTGGTGCGGGGCGACTTGGGGCGACCGTTCGGTTTTCGTCCCGTTCATCTCGGGCGATGATGTCTGATAAAATCGCCTTGTGGTCTGCCGTTTGACCTGCCATTTGTAATTGTCGCACTCGTCTGTCGGCACGGGCTTGACTGCTGGCGGTTAAAAAAACTTTGACAGGTGCATCAGGAAAAATGACCGTTCCCATGTCTCGCCCGTCTGCCACCAGTCCTGCCTTGCCTGTTGCCATGTTTTTTTGTAAATCAAGTAGGGCAGTTCGCACGCTTGGCAACACGGCGACACGGGACGCATATCCACCCACCGTCTCGGTACGAATATCGTCCGTTAAGGGCGTGCCGTCTATTAGGATTTCTACGGTTTTGGTGGCAGGATTGGGGCGAAAGGACAGGTTGAGTGATTTGGTTAAATCGGCAACTTTTTGCTCGTCAATGTCTGTGCTGTCAAGCAAGCCACTTTTAAATGCCATCAGTCCGACAATGCGATATAACGCACCGCTGTCTAACAGCTCAAAGCTAAAATGCTCAGCAAGCCGATACGCCACCGTGCCTTTGCCTGCACCTGATGGGCCGTCTATGGTGATGATTGTTGAGAGTGTCATGGGTTATTCTCTTTTGGGTTTTAAAAATCAATTTTTTGCTGTTTGTGTTTTTGTCTTTTTCTTATCCGCTCGCCGTTGTTTAAAAAAATTGCTTAATAAGTGTGAACATTCGCTTGCCAAAAGTCCGCCTTGAATGTCTAAGATGTGATTATAAAAAGGCTCATCAGACAGACGAAGCTGGCTGACCACCGCCCCCGCCTTTGGTTCGTACGCCCCGAACACCACACGGCTGATGCGGGCATGAATGAGTAAGCCAAAGCACATGGTGCATGGTTCTAGCGTTACATACAGTGTACTGCCGACAGGCAGACGGTAATTTTGTATTCGTTGGCATGCCTGACGAATGGCGACAATCTCAGCATGGTGCGTGGGGTCGTGCGTGCCAATCGGGCAGTTAAAACCTTCGCCCAAAATCTGCCCGTCATGCACCACCACTGCCCCCACAGGTATCTCGCCACGTTTTGCCCCGCCTTTGGCAAGCGTTAGGGCGTGTTTCATCATGGCGACATCCAAAGGCGACCAAAAGGTACATTGGGTAAAATCTACCAATGTTGGGGTAATTTTTTGGCAAAAACTGGTCATGTTTGGGGTAATGCCCAGTCAATCGGTGTTTTGTTGTGCCGTTGTAGGTATTCATTGGTCTGTGAAAACGGGCGTGTGCCAAAAAATCCACCCCGATTTGCCGATAGGGGGGACGGGTGGTTGGCGGTCAGTATTAAGTGCCGAGACGGGTCAATAAATCGCCCCTTTCGTTTGGCATAACTGCCCCACAGGATAAAGACGGTATGCTTGGTTTGGCAGTTGATGATGTCAATGATGGCATCAGTAAATCTCTCCCAGCCTTTGTTTTGGTGGCTACCTGCTTGCCCGCTCTGCACAGTTAAGGTGGCATTTAGCAGTAAAACCCCCTGCTTTGCCCAGTGGGTCAAGTCGCCATGAGTAGATACGGGTATGCCCAAATCAAAACTGAGCTCTTTTAGGATATTTTGTAGGCTGGGTGGCTTGGGAATGATTTTTGGTACAGAAAAGGACAAGCCCATCGCCTGACCTGCCCCGTGATAGGGGTCTTGCCCGAGTATGACCACCTTGACCGATGATAAGGGAGTGGTATTTAGGGCGTTAAAAATCAAAGGCTTGGGCGGATAGATGGTTTTGCCTTGGGCGTATTCATTTTTTAAAAATTCACGCAGATTTGCCATGTTATCGCTGACAAGCTCATGCGATAAGGCGGTTTTCCAATCATCTGGCAGTTGAGCTTTTTGTAAGATGGCAAGCTGTTGGGGGCTAAAATTATTCATGGGTGGTTTTGGTTTTATCCAGTTGAATGGGCTGGGCTTTGACAACGATGGTTTTGCTAAGACGGTCATGCCAGCCTTGTGATGTGGGGCTTTTTTTGGCGACCAAATAATTAAGCGTCAATAAGATGATGGCGGGCAAACCTGACATGATGGTCATGGCAATAAAATACACCACCACCAAAAAGCACGTTCGGACAAATAATAAGGTGGTCAGTTTTGGGATTTTTTGGGTTTTTTCATCAACCACCCGAATGCCCATGACCATTTTACCAAAAGACTGTCCACGCATGATGATGAGCAAAAGTTGCATACCAATCAGGGCAGACAGCATGATGTTGCTGATGGTGGTGGTGTTTGTGGGGATTTTTTTGGCAAGGTTTTGAGAATAGGTATAGGCACTGGCATAGTCTGTGGCTTTGGCAAGCTCATTAATATCTATGTGCTGAACAAAGGCGACAAATAAGGGCAATAATGCCAAAAAAAACAGCCCTGAATTGATTAAAAAAGCCACAAACCGTGAACTGACGCTGGCATACTGCAAGGCGGCGGATTGGGGTTTTGACAGATTGAGTGTGTCTTGGGTTGTTTTACGACCGTACAGTTCAGCAACACTGACTCGGTTGGGTAGGTCTGCCTTTGGGGGATAAAAATCCACATTGTCGCCAAAACCTCGTTTATGGTTGGGGTCAGTTGGCGTGGGCGTTTGGGGGGTATTGGGCTGATAAAACAGCTGTCCTTGGGTCATCTGACCGACACTTTGCCAGTTGTCCATGCCCTTATGCCACATCAAATCATCAAGCACAACTTCCCCCGATGACAACATGGTGTTAAGCTCGTCCAAGCCATAAGGACCAGCTTGGACGTTGTTTCTTGCAAGATAAATTTTCATAGCCATCACTTAAAAGATACGATTAAGCCCATTTAAGGCTGCCACCCGATAAGCTTCTGCCATTGTGGGGTAGTTAAAGGTGGTATTGACAAAATATTCAAGCGTATGACCGCATTTCATGACCGCCTGCCCGATGTGGATAATCTCGGACGCATGGTTGCCATAGCAGTGAATGCCTAAGATTTCTAAGGTTTCACGGTGGAATAAAATCTTTAATACCCCAGAGCGTTCGCCGATGATTTGGGCTCGGGCAAGATGCTTAAAGAAGGCTTGTCCGACTTCATAGGGGATTTGTTCTGCGGTCAGTTCTTCTTCGGTTTTGCCAATGCTGGAAATCTCAGGAATGGTATAAATCCCTGTTGGCACACTCTCTACAAATTCGGCATCTTCATCGCCCACCATAAAGGCAGCGGCATTTCGTCCTTGGTCGTAAGCGGCCGATGCCAAAGATGGCCAACCGATGACATCGCCCACCGCATAAATGTGTGAGGCAGACGTGCGATAGGTTTTGTCCACTTCAAGCTGACCTCGCTTATTGGCGGTTAAGCCCACCGCTTCTAATCCTAAACTTTCGGTATTGCCCGAGCGACCGTTACACCATAATAGGGCATCGGATTTGATTTTTTTACCGCTTTTTAGGTGCAATACCACGCAGTCATCAAAAGTTTCTAGGCGTTCTATCTCTTCGTTGTTGCGAATGCGTACCCCAAACTGGCGAAAGTCGTGAGACAAAGCATCAGAGATTTCGTTATCTAAGTAGCTAAGCAATTGTTCTTTACCGTTGATGAGATCCACCACATAGCCCAGCCCTGTAAAAATGGACGCATATTCACAGCCGATGACCCCTGCTCCGTAGATGATGATTTTACGGGCGACATAATCCATCTGTAAAATCTTGTCCGAGTCAAACACACGAGGGTGGTCAAAATCCAAAAAATCAGGACGATAAGGACGAGAGCCTACGGCAATGACGGCTTGCTCAAAAGTGATGGTTTTGATGGTTTCGCCGTGCGTCTCTTCTATTTCTAGCACATGAGTATCCACAAATCGCCCCCAGCCTTGAATGACATCAATGCGGTTGCGTTGATAAAATATCTTGTGGGTATTGACTTGGCTTAAAATGACCTTGCGAGCCTTGCTAAGCACTTTATTTAACGGCACTTGAAAGCTGTCTGTAACCGAGCTAAATAGAGGGTCTCTGCGAATGCCGATGATGTTAAACACCGACTGGCGTAGTGCCTTGCTGGGGATAGTGCCGACATGGGCACAGTTGCCACCGACTTGGTCTCTGGGGTCAATGACGGCGACTTTTTTGCCAGATTTGGCAAGTTTCATGGCAGCCGCTTCGCCTGCTGGCCCTGCTCCCAGCACAACCACGTCATAATCATAGCTGTGCTTGGTTTTTTGTTTGGTGCTGGCAAGGGCGACACGCTGACCATCTAAGGGGCTGATAAGATGGTGGGTGTCTTCATGCGTGGTGCTGATGTTTGCCATCTTTGAAGCAGGCAGTTTTTTGTCTTTGTCATGTTTGGTTTCTTTGGCTAAGATTTCTTTGGCTGGCGTGTCGCTTGCTTTTGACATAAGTATTCCTACTGGTGATGGTGATGATAAATTACCCAATCCGCCGAGACAGTCCCGTCATCTGCAAAATGCGGGTGGCAATCTCTTCTACACTCATCTCTGAGACGTTAAGATTGGGGATTTTTTGGGTGGTATAGATGGCTTGAATGGCTCGTTGTTCTTCTTGGCATTGAGCCAAAGACGCATAACGACTGCCTGCTTTGCGTTCTTGGCGAATGCGAACGAGTCGTTCGGTATCAATGGTCAGCCCAAATAACTTATGGCGATAAGGCTGTAAGGATTTGGGCAGTTGGTTGGTGTCTAGGTCGTCTTCGGTTAAAGGGTAGTTGGCGGCACGAATACCAAACTGCAATGCCAAATACAAGCTGGTGGGCGTTTTGCCCGAGCGAGACAGTCCCACAAGGATAATGTCTGCCCCATCATAGTGGGTAATTCTGGCTCCATCGTCATTATCTAGGGCAAAATGCACCGCATCAATGCGAGCCTTATAATCATCAGAATCCACCTGTCCATGAGCGATGCCTGCATGAGGGTCAGGCACTTGCCCAATCTCATCGGCAATGCGAGAGATAAGCCCTTCATAGATGTCAAGATTACAAGCATCCGCTCCATTGATGATGTTGCGAATGTCATCGCTGACGATGGTGTCAAAGACCAGTGGTTTGAGTCCTGATAGGCGATGGGTCTCATTGATACGCCGAACAGCGTCTTGGGCAAGCTCTGGCGTATTAACATAGGGAATGATGGTTACATCAAACCGCACCGCCCCAAACTGACTAAGTAGCGACCGACCGAGCGTCTCTGCTGTAATCGCCGTGCCATCAGAGATGATAAAAGCATGACGCACAGGGGCAGGTGGCGTTGGAGGTGGTTGATTGGGGTTGTGGGTGTACATGGTCATTCCTTTTGTTAGATGCTTTTGACGGATTATATCACACAATATGGCTTGTGTCATGGTCATCGCCGATGTGGATAAATTATGATATTTATATATAAAATATACCCATTTTTATAAGAAATATAATTGAGAATTGGTAAATTTACCGCTATAATTTAGTAAATTTTTTAGTACGTTAAAGGTGTTTTTATGGCACAAGTCATTGCTTTTGATAAACTGGGTAAGCACGATGTGGAAATCGTGGGGGGCAAAAACGCTTCATTGGGCGAGATGATTAGCCACTTAGGTGGGCTAGGGGTTAATGTCCCAAACGGTTTTGCCACCACCGCCGAAGCCTTTAATCGTTTTTTAAATGAGACGGGACTGTTAGATAAAATCAACGCTGAGCTTGCCGTGCTTGATGTGGACGATGTGGAAGCCCTTGCCAGCACAGGCAAAAAAATCCGTTCATGGGTGATAGAACAAAGCCTGCCTGCCGATTTAGAAGCCGAGATACGCCATGCCTTTGATGAGCTGACTGGCGGTAAAGATGTGGCAGTGGCGGTACGTTCAAGTGCAACTGCCGAAGATTTGCCCGATGCGTCTTTTGCAGGTCAGCAAGAGACCTTTTTAAATATTCGGGGCATTGACAATGTGCTGGTCGCCATCAAGGAAGTTTTTGCCAGCTTATATAACGACCGAGCCATCGCTTATCGGGTGCATAAGGGTTTTGAACACGCAGGCGTGGCACTGTCGGCAGGCGTTCAGCGGATGGTACGCTCTGAGACTGGCACAAGCGGGGTGATGTTTAGCATTGATACCGAAAGCGGGTTTGATGACGTGGTATTTGTAACGGCAAGTTATGGGCTTGGTGAGATGGTGGTGCAAGGGGCGGTAAACCCTGATGAGTTTTATTTGTCAAAAGAGCTACTTGTCCAAAACCGTCCTGCGGTGGTTCGCCGTAATTTGGGTTCAAAACACATCAAGATGGTCTATGGTGATGAAGGTAGCACCGCCAAATCCACCAAGATTGTTGATGTGGACAAAGCCGACCAAGACCAATTTGCCCTAAATAGCGATGAGCTTATCAAGCTGGGCAAGCAAGCCTTGATTATTGAAAAACACTATGGTTGCCCGATGGATATTGAGTGGGCAAAAGACGGCGACACGGGGGAGATTTTTATCGTTCAAGCTCGCCCAGAAACGGTCAAATCTCGCCAAGACAAAGGCATGATGGAGCGTTATGTTATTAACTCAAAAGGAGCAAAAGTACTGTCAGAAGGTCGCAGTATCGGTCAGCGTGTCGGGGCGGGTAAAGTACGCATTGTGCATAACTTGGCGGAGATGAGCAAAGTCCAAGACGGCGATGTGTTGGTCTCTGACATGACCGACCCCGATTGGGAGCCTGTCATGAAGCGAGCGTCCGCCATCATCACCAATCGTGGGGGGCGTACGTGTCATGCTGCCATCATCGCTCGTGAGCTTGGTGTGCCTGCCATTGTTGGCTGTGGTAATGCCACAGACGTGCTGACAGACGGACAAGAGGTTACCGTGTCGTGTAGCGAGGGGGATACGGGCTTTATTTATGAAGGGATTTTACCTTTTGATGTGCAGACCAATTTGGTGGATAATATGCCAGATTTGCCCTTTAAAATCATGATGAATGTCGGCAATCCTGACCGTGCCTTTGCATTTGCTCAAATCCCAAATCAGGGCGTGGGTTTGGCTCGTCTTGAATTTATCATTAACCGCATGATAGGCGTGCATCCCAAAGCCCTGCTGAACATGGACAGCTTGCCCAGCGAGACCGTTCAAGCCATTAACGAGCGTATCAAAGGCTATCCATCGCCTGTGGATTTTTATATCAATAAGCTCATTGAAGGCATCTCAACTTTGGCAGTGGCATTTAAAAACAAGCCTGTCATTGTGCGTATGAGTGATTTTAAATCTAATGAATACGCCAATCTTATCGGGGGTAAACTCTACGAGCCGTCCGAAGAAAACCCCATGCTTGGATTTAGGGGGGCAAGTCGTTATGTGTCGGAAAACTTCCGTGACTGCTTTGAGCTTGAATGCCAAGCCTTAAAATATGTCCGTGATGAGATGGGGCTGACCAACATCAAGATCATGATACCCTTTGTACGCACCACCGATGAAGCTCGTCAAGTCATTGAACTGCTTGATAAAAATGGGCTAAAACGTGGCAGTAATGACCTTGAAGTTATCATGATGTGTGAACTGCCTACCAATGCGCTTTTGGCAGATGAATTTTTGGCGTACTTTGATGGTTTTTCTATCGGCTCAAATGACCTAACTCAGCTGACATTAGGGCTTGACCGTGATAGTGGTATCGTGTCGCACTTATTTGATGAGCGAGACCCTGCGGTCAAAAAACTGCTTGGTATGGCGATAGAAGCATGCCGTAAGCAGGGTAAATACATCGGCATTTGCGGGCAAGGTCCATCTGACCACCCCGACCTTGCCAAATGGCTGATGGAGCAGGGCATCAGTTCGGTGTCTTTAAACCCTGATACGGTCTTGGATACTTGGCTATTTTTGGCAAATGACAAATAGGAGAAAACCTTGAACAAACTCATCTTGGTGTTGTCGGCACTGCTTTTAGGTGCTGGCACAGCTCATGCAACCGCCTTTAAAAGCCCGACAGGAAACATCGTCTGTGTGGGCGATACTTCGGTGGTTGGTGGGGTAGAATGCCACATTAAATCCGTCAGTCGGTACACTACCACTAAGCCAAAAGATTGCGACCTTGATTGGGGTCATACTTTCTTTGTGGGGCGTACAGGACGTAGCGAGGTAAGCTGTCATGGCGATGTGCCACCATCTTTGGACGCATCAGGTCATCGGACATTGGCTTATGGCAAGACCATCAGAGGTAATGGCTGGTCTTGCACCAGTGCCAAATCGGGCATGACGTGTAAAAACCAATCAGGTCATGGCTTTAAACTTAGTAAAGCCAATCAAAGAGTGTTTTAAGCCTGAGTGATGATATGACAAGGTGTGTTTATGCACCTTGTTTTTTCATGCCAATCATGGATTGTCTTCATTTTTAACGGTAAAATTGCTATAATGGGGTGATGGTTGATATTTTCACAACAATCATCAAAATGGTATTGTTATGTACAAACCTGTCATATTGTGTGCCATGCTGTCAGTGCTTTTGGTGTTGTCGGGCTGTTATGCTAACCGTGCTTTGATTGAAGCGGTAGATAAATCCCAAGAATCCCGTTGGGTTGCTACCGACACCAAAGACATCATCATCGCCATCGGCAAACCTGCTAAACCCATTGAAGGTTATGAAAATGCACTGGTTTTGGTGGGTCAGCAACACAATTATCTGATTGAGTCTACAGAAGGCAAAAATCAGTTAAAGCGTGTTTTTGAGGCGGTGGATTTACATCATTTGAGCGTATATCTGCCCGATGGGCATATCGCTGTTAAAGAAGCTGGAGATTGGCGGTCTTGCCCATCTACTTATGGCTGTGCATGGGACATTGTTTTACGGTATGAAAAACCCAACGCACATATTTCTTTAAAAGAGCAAAATGACTTAAAGAATTTGGGTTTTTACTGCTCTGGTGGTGTGATGGATAAAAATCAGGCAGTCTGTTCTTACTACCCCCATAAAGTCTCCTTTATCCCAGTACAATCAAGCAATCCCAGTGATTTATCCTATCGCCTAAAACAGCCTGTGCCGATAATTCGTTACGCATTTCACAAAAATAAAGGCAAGATGACACGTGTGGCGAACATTGCTTTGTCGCCAATCGCCATTGTGTTTGATGTGGTTACGTTTCCGGTTCAAATGGCGATATGGGACGGAAAGCGGGGCAATCATAATTAAGTTGTGTTAAATTAATGGCTGGGCTATAATGATTATTTTGGTTAGAATATGACTGTATCCATTAGCCATCATTTTACCCGCCTGTTTAACCTTACCGCCCTGCACGCCCCCAGAGCGTTTACCCCCATTGATGATACGCCCATTTGTTTAGAGATTGGGGCAGGTAAGGGCAAGCACGCCTTGATGTTTGCCACTCAAAATCCCGACAAGCACCTGTACGCCATAGAACGCACTGCCGAAAAATTTGGGGCTTTTGACAAACTTGCCAAACCTGATAATCTTACCGCCATTCATGCCGATGCCATTGCTTGGACGGCTTATGCACTGTACCCCAAACAAATCCAAATCTGCTTTATTTTGCACCCCAACCCCGAACCTAAAAACAAAAATCAGCGATTTTTAAACATGCCATTTTTTGAGCTGTTATTATCAAAAATGGCAGACGGCGGGCAAATCATTTTGGCAAGTAACATCAAAAATTACATTGATGAAGCCGAAAACTTACTCAATGATGTGTGGCGACTGCCTTATGTCAAACGACAAATAGAAGCCACGTCCGCCCGCACGCATTTTGAGATAAAGTATCTGGCTCGGGGCGAGAGTTGCCAAGAATTGATTATCACAAAGCCTGTCGGCTATCACACCCGATTTGATGATACGTTACCGCTACATTTGAGGGCAGTATGACAAGACGGTCGGTCGCCATCATCGGGGCGGGGGCAAGTGGGCTGATGGTGGCAGAGCATTTGTCCGAATATGATGTGGATATTTTTGTCTATGAACAAATGCCAAGCGTGGGTCGTAAAATCCTATGGGCGGGTAAAACGGGGCTAAACGTCAGCCATGCCGAGCCGATGGATAAATTTGTGAGTCGATACACGCCGTCTGACTGGCTGACACCGTTTTTACAGCGTTGTGATAATGCGTGGGTGGTCAGCTGGCTACATGGCTTGGGCATTGAGACTTATGTCGGGTCAAGCGGTCGGATTTTTCCTGTGCAGATGAAGGCGTCCCAGTTTTTAAGGGCGTGGCTACATCGTCTGACATCAAAAGGTGTGCAGATTTTTTGTCGTCATGAATGCTTGGGATTTGACAAAAACAGCATCACACTTGCCCATGATGGGGCGGTTTTTAGCAAGCAGTTTGACGTGATGGTCTTGGCGTGTGGAGGTGGTTCTTATAAAAAATTAGGAGCGACAGGCACATGGCAGGCGTGGCTGTCTGATGATGAGCTTACTCCGCTTTTTGCCAGTAATGTTGGGGTGGTGCGGTCGTGGTCGCCTTATATGGAACGATTTTTTGGTCAGCCCTTAAAAAGGGTGGCTCTATACACAGATAATACGCCCGCATCACAAGGCGACATCATCATCACACATTATGGCATGGAAAGTGGGCTGATTTATAAATATAACAAAGCCACAAGAGAACAGGGCATGGCGGTGTGGTTGGATTTATTGCCTGATAAATCGGCAGATGACATCGGGCGGATTTTTGTCAAAAATAAAAAGCAGTCTTTGGCGAACATTTTGCGTAAAACAGGCTTGGACGACATCAAAATCGCCCTAATCCGTGAATGCACCGACAAGGCAGACTGGTCAAATCATGAGCGTATGGCGAGCCATATTAAAAAATTGCCCATCGCCTTTGATGGGTTTCGTCCGATGGACGAAGCGATTAGCACGGGTGGGGGTGTTCGGCGGTCGGCATTGACCCGTGAGTTGCAATTAAAATCCAATCCTTATGTGTTTGTCTGTGGTGAAATGCTAGACTTTGATGCACCCACGGGCGGTTATCTTTTGACAGCGTGTTTTGCCACAGGGCAAGCGGTGGGGCAAGGTGTGGTCAAGTTTTTGGATTTAACCGCTAAAACACAAAAGCCCATCTCTAAAATAAAGTAGGTATGGGGCTTGATTGGCTAAATCTGCCATGTGTTAAAAAATGAATCACTTCGTTGGCAGTGGTGCGGTCGGTCAAAAATCCCGTGTGGCTCACAGGCAAAACAAGATAATCGCTTGCTCCGATGAGTGGGGTCTCAGACAGATAAACTGTGCCGTCATTTTGGCGAGCTTTATCGTCTAAGTTTTGGCGGTGGTTGTGATGGCTTAAAATTGGTAAACCTAAGCCCATTGGGCGAGTGCCTGCGATGACCCCCATCTTGATGCCATCGGGCAGGGCAGGGCATTGACCATCTAAGGCGTTGGGGTAGGCACGGCACACAAGAGGGGGTAGGATTTTATTGACATAATCAGCACAAATACTGCCCTGATGCGGTGTGCCAAGTGTAACACAGTAAGACACGTTCCAGTTTTGTCCATAATTCGCCAAAAAATGTCGTATCACCAAACCGCCCAAGCTATGCCCTACCAAGTGAATGGGCGAGCCGTCATGATGGTTGGTCAGCCAGTTGTGGAGTTTTTGGCTATGAGCGTCTATGGGTTGGGTGAGACTGTGATAGCTTGGGGCATGGGTAGTAAAGCCCGCCAAAGCGAGCTTTTTGGATAAGGGGTGCATATAGACCCCGTGCATATGTAACCCATGAATGAGTAGGACAGTGGGCTTATTTGCCACGATAGGTAATGCGTCCTTTGGATAGGTCATAAGGGGTCATCTCAACTTTGACACGGTCGCCTGTCAAGATGCGGATATAGTGCTTACGCATTTTACCTGAAATATGGGCGATGATTTCGTGTCCGTTGTCTAGGCGGACTTTAAATAGGGTGTTGGGTAAGGTGTCAATCACTTCACCTTCAAATTCTATGATGTCGTCTTTTTTTGCCATAATGTTGGTTGGATAAATAAAAGATGTATTATAAGTGAAAATCTGATAAAAATCCAGTATTTTTCATGGCGATAAACACATCACTTAGTCCATTTCGGGCAGCCCTAGCCAAAGTGGGGTAAGTGGCAAAGATGGCAGAAGTTTACTAAATTCATCGGGATAATAGGCATTGACAAAATACAGACCATCAGCATCTGCGGTGGGAGGCAGGCGTGAGCGGTCTTTGGCTTGGATAAGGCTTGGCAAGTCGTCCACAGACAGTTTTCCCGTCCCTACCGCAAACAGTGTTCCCATGATGTTGCGTACCATGTGGTGTAAAAAACCGTCTGCCTGAATGTCCAGCACCAAATACGCCCCATGTCTAAATAGGCGAATGTGATGAATGTCTCGCACGGGTTTTTTGGATTGACACAGCGATGAGCGAAAACTGCTAAAATCCTGCGTGCCTGTCAGATGGTGTGTTGCTTGTACCATCTTATCTACATCAAGCGGTTCATAAAAATGGGTAACTTGATGACGCAAGATGGCAGGGCGATAGGGTTGGTTTAATGTGATGTAGCGATAACGCCGAGCAATCGCACCAAAGCGGGCATGAAAGGTGTCAGGCATGGGGACAATCCACCGAAGGGCGATGTCATCAGGCAGTAGGGTATTTGCTCCCCTGAGCCATTGATGCTCAGTACGCTTGGCACTTGTGATAAAATGAGCGACCATGTTACCTGCGTGAACGCCAGCATCTGTGCGACCTGCACAGATGACTTCTATGGGGTGGTTGGCGATGGTGGATAGGGCGGTTTCAAGGCGGGCTTGGACGCTGTCTACTTCCTGCTGACGTTGCCAGCCTTTATAGTGTGTGCCGATAAATTCAACACCGATGGCGTAGGTTTGTGTGGTCATGTTTAAAAGTTACCAATTATCAAAGGTTAAGTTATCGCTCAAATACAGCCAAAGCAGTTTACCATAAATCCCTGCCACCGTCAGCTCTTTGCCTGACCACACGCCATACTCATACTGCCACGCTCCTGCCCCATAGTCTGCCGACACCCCACCAAAGGCACACATACTGGTACAGACGACAGGCACACTCCGATTTGTCAGGGCGTTTAGTGATGAGATGACGTCGGGCGATGATGGCACGTTGCCTGCCCCAAAGGCGATGAGTATCACGGCGATGGCATCTGTGTTAAGCTCATCGGCTAAGACATCGGGACTATTGGGGGTGAGATAAATGGTCTTAATAGGAGCGGTGGGGTTTTTAAAATCGCCTTTGGGCGGACGAATATTAAAGGGTGTGGGCGGGTGTGTGATGGGCAAGCCGATAAAGGCATGATTGTCTTTGCTGTGGATTTTTTGGGTATTATTTGCCCAAAAAACATCACCAACCACCACAAACACGCCAAATTTATCCATGTGGGTCAGACAAAGTGATAAATTCTGCCAAGCGTCCCCTGTTTTATCAATGGTGTAAGGGGTGGTGGTTGGGTTAAACAAGGGGTGCATACTGCCCGTGATAAATACGCTGACATCGTTTAAATAAGCCAAAGCATTTGATAAAAACGCCCCCAAAAAACTTAGTGTGTCTGTGCCTGTGATGAGCATGAACCGCCGAGCTCCTTGATGATAAGCGTCTGTGATGAGATGATAAAAATGAACAAAATCGCTTGGAGCAAGATGACTGCTGTCTTTGACGATGTGATTTGACAGTAGCACAAATTCATCATCTTGGTGGTCTAACAGCGATAAAAACGCAGGTAAAAACTGAGTGGCAGGTAAGGGAGATAGGGGCGTGCCATGACAACCAAATGTCCCGCCAGCATAGATAAGGTGGATGGGTAAATTCATAAAATTGGTAATTATAACACGCCTAAGTAAATAAAAAAAGACGCACGTTGTGTGCGTCTGGTTTTGTGATATTAAGCCAAGGTTGTTATTAGAGATTGGGCTTCTTGTTTTTGGGGGGTTGAACCATCTTGGGCGACTTCTTGGAGCAGTCGCTTGGCACTGTCATACTCGCCAAATTCTATGTACTGCTTGGCAAGCTCTAAGGTTACTTGAATGCCATCATCGGCAGGCGTGGTCAGGCTTGCTTCTAGCGTGCTGGCAGGAGCGGGCGTGGCAACAGGGGGTGCATTAGGTGTGCTGTCTGTCATGTCAGCCCAGTCAAAATCCCCGATGGTATCAGTTTTGGGAACATCAGACTGAACGGTAATGGCGGGTGCAACATTTAACGGCTCTTGGGTGCTAAGATTGTCATCTGATGTGGTGTCTGATGATGCCAAGTCAAATGAGAAGTCGCCAAAGTCATCTGCTTGTGTAACTTCTGCTTTTGGTGGGTCAAAACTCGGTGCCATGCTGGTGCCCGATGTATCCAACCCAAATGCTAAGCCAACATCATCTGCTTTGTCTTGTATGACTTCTGCTTGTGCTAAGTTATCAGTATCTTGAATGTCAAAACTTGGCGTGGCATCAGTAGATGGCTCAAATGCTAATCCTGCGTCATCATCTGCTTTGATGGTGGTTTCGGAGGCAGTTTGGGTAGCAGTGTCAGTTTCTAGTGATAACTGCGAGAAATCATACTCATTGGTGGGTTTATCGTCTTGCTTGGCAACCTGTGGGGCTGTCATGCTGTCTTGGCTGTCAGTACCAAAATCAAAGTCAAACGCCAAATCGGCTGATGGTTGGGCTTTGGTGTCTGTGTCTGTCAGTGCAAAATCAACGGTAAACGCATCGTCAGTTTGGACTTTGGGAATGTCTGGTGCGGGTGCCAAGTCTAGCCCGCCATCTGTTGATGGCACATCAAGATTTACCGCAGTGTCAGTGGTGGTTTGTAAGTTAGGTAAGGCGGTGCTTGGTGTGTCAAAACCAAAATCCAATTCGTCAAGCTCTGCCAGCTCATCAGGAGCTTGGGTGGGCTTGGGGGCTGTTTGCTTAAATATTTCATCAATGTCAGAGCCGAATACCACATTTTGGGGTGTGGTCTGTTCGGGGGTCTGATGAGTGCTAACAGGCGTGGCAGATGGTTGGGGCTGTACTGGCTCATTGATATCAAAGTCCAACTCAAAAACTTCATCAGGCACATCTTGTGGCACAGGCTGTGGAGTAGGTTTGACCGATGCTGTTTGATTGGTGGATTTATCAAATTCTATGGTGTTAATTTGCACAGGTTTTGCAGGGGTGGGTGTGGGAGCAGGTGGTTGTGTGTTGGTCGCTCCGTCATCAACAAGCGTTTTGAGCATATTGGCTTCTTGGACGGTTTTTTCATCAGCGATTTCACAGATTCTTTGATGAAGTTGATTAAAAGCGACGTGCTGTCCTGTCAGTCCATAAACCTGCAAGAGTTTTAGCATTGCTTTGGTGTGGCGTGGATTGGTCATCAAAAGGCGTTTTAGCTCATTGATGGCACTGGGATAATCCTGATTTTGGACATACATCTCTGTGGCTTCAAGGTCGTCTTTTGGTTTTTGAACCTGCTCGGCTTGCTGTGCAGACAAGGCGTTGGCGATGTCTTGGTCGGACAAAAGGCGTGGGTCAGCCATCTTGATGTTGGGCTGTTTATCAATGCTTGGGAGTCTGGGTAGCCTGCCTTGCTTATTTTGTAGTTTTTGTAGTACAAACCATGCGATGACGGCAATGACGATAAGAGCAATCGCAATAAAAAGTAATGTTTTAGTCATAAAATCTCCGATAATCAAGCGACATGGCTTGATGATGGCAAGTCAATGTGTTAAATGGTTAAATTTTATCACATTTTGATGACTTGCCAAGTGTTTAAACCAGACCCGTTTGTTTATTTTTGGCTTTTTAGGGTTCTTAGGCGAGCTTCTAATTCAGCCAATTTTTGGTTTTGTAGCTGTAATTTTTGGGTGGCAGTGGACAGCTCTTGGTTTAGGCTATTGACGTGCTTGGCACTGGTGGCGGTTTTGGCACGAGTGCTTTTGAGTGTTCCGACAAGATTTTCATTGCCACCTGATACTGCACTGGGTGATGGTTTGGTGTTTGTGCCTGTGGCCTTGCCTTGCTGGGTAGGGGTTACAAGGGTAACCTGAGCTTTTGGCAAGGCTTTTTTGGCAGGACGTGCGGTAATTTGACTATCACGACGAGTGCTGTTGGCTTTGGCTTGCTGAGTGGTCGGGGTGGTCTTTTTGGCTTTTGCTTGAACCGCACCACCGCCAGTGTGTTTACGTCTGGCAGAGATGGCATCTTCAATGGCTTTTTGAGACAACACCACGTCATAATCAGGTAAGTTTAACTTAGCTTTGGCTTTTAGGTGGTTCATTTTGCCATGGCTGAATGCGTTGGGGTTTGCCGAATGAATGGCTTTCATGACATCGCCAATTTTTAGTTTGTTGGCTTTGGCAATCTCATTGGCAATGCTCCACAAGCTGTCGCCACTTTGTACCACATAGACCGCTTGGGATTGTTTGGTTGTTTTGGTTTTTGTGGGGGTGCTGTTTGGCGTGTCCGCCACAGTATCTGCATGAACGTGGGCGTGTTGCGTGATTTGTTCGGCGATGATGTCTTGTTGTGCGTTCGCTTTTGATGGGGCGATTTTGACAACTTCGGACTTATCAGATTTAGAAATCGTAGGCAACGTGGGCGTGTCGTCCATCGTGGGATTGACAACAGGCAGGTTTTCCCAAGTGTCAGCAGCGCTCATTTGGGGTTGATTTTCAGGCAAGCTAAATGTACTGCCTGATGGCAATGGCATGAGTAGCGTTTGTGGCTCAATGAGCTGTTCGCCGTTGTTGTTTAGGTTAAGGACAACATCAGCAAATGGAGCAACAATGGGTGTGCTGGACGTGAGTGTGATTTTGCCTGATGTGGCTGACGTGGGCGTAAACTGGACATTGATTTTGCTGTCAGGGGTCAGCCCCATTTGCTGATAAATGTCAGCAGTTGCCAAACTGGCATTAAAATTTTTGGCATCAATGTCTGATACATCAATGGTTGCAGACAATGGCTCATGTTGTGCTGACGTGATGTTGGCTTGACCTAGACTGATGGCGTGAGCGTGCAGACTGGTCGTACCAATTAAAGAAACAAGTACCGCTTGACGGATTAGGGTGGTACGATAAGGTTTGTGCCAAGACATAACTATCCTTTGGGGTTAAAAAAGTGAATAACACACCGCAATGAGCGGTTTTATAAGTTCTTTATAGCAAAATACACTTTAAAACGCTAGCACATTTTGATGATTTGTAGAGATACGGTGTTAAAATGCACTTAGGGTAAAAAATTTGCGCTGTGCCAGTTCATCTGCAATTACTATGCCATGTCATGATAAAGTGTTTAAATAATTTCAAATTGTTGTTATTTAAAATAAAAACCTGCCAAACAGCGACAGGTTTTTTTGGTGGGTTTTTGGGCGTGATGAGTTAAATTCGCCCTTGAATGATGCCGAGCATACGGCGAAGCGGTTCGGCAGCCCCCCACAGTAGCTGGTCGCCTACCGTAAAGGCAGTCAGATATTCTCCACCCATGTTCATCTTACGCAAACGACCGACTGCCACGCCCAATGTGCCAGTTACTGCCACAGGGGTTAGGCGTGCCATGCTGTCGGGCTTGTTGTTGGGAACGACATCAAGCCACGGGTTTTTGCTGTCAATGAGTGCTTTTTCAATTTCATGAAGTGGAATGTCTTTTTTAAGTTTGATGGTTAAGGCTTGGCTGTGGCAACGCATTGCCCCAATACGCACACAAGTGCCGTCAATGTTGATGATGTCATCGTCTACATTGCCTAAGATTTTGTTGGTTTCGGCTTGACCTTTCCACTCTTCACGAGACTGACCATTATCCAGTTCGCTGTCAATGTAGGGGATTAAACTGCCTGCCAATACCGCCCCAAAGTGCTGTTTTGGGAAGCTGTCCGAACGCTGTGTGTCAGCGATGGTGCGGTCAATCTCTAAGATGGCAGACGCAGGGTCGGTCAATTTATCTGCCACGCTGTCGTGCAGTACGCCCATGCCTAAGATAAGCTCACGCATATTGTTCGCTCCTGCCCCAGAAGCTGCTTGGTAGGTCATCGCTGATACCCACTCCACCCAATCACGGCGGAACAACTCGCCGATTGCCATCAGCATGAGTGAGACGGTGCAGTTGCCTCCGATAAAGTCTTTTTTACCGTTTGCCAATGCGTCATTAATGACGTTGCGGTTTACAGGGTCAAGGATAATGATGGCGTTGTCGTCCATGCGAAGTGAGCTTGCCGCATCAATCCAATAGCCTGCCCAACCGCTTGTGCGAAGTGGTTCATGCACCGCTTTGGTGTAGTCGCCCCCTTGACAGGTGATGATGACATCGCATTTGGCAAGTTCGCTGATGTCGTGAGCGTCTTTTAGCGTGCCAGCATTTTGAATTTTGCCGTCAAAGGTGGGGGCGTTGCCACCGGCGTTACTGGTTGAAAAAAACACAGGATTGATGTGGTCAAAATCATTCTCTTCAATCATGCGATTCATCAGCACCGAGCCGACCATGCCACGCCAACCAACCAAACCTACGGTTAATGGATTTGCCATAAAAATACCCCAATTTGAACAATGGTTAAAGCTGATAACTATGCACTTTTATGCACAAAAAATCAAGTCTTTTTGTGATTTTTTGTGCATTGTCAGCAAAAACTGACAAAAGATGGCGTTTTTGGCTGATGATTTGGTAAAATCATGGCGGTATAATGTCTGTATAACAACGGCTAGGATTGCCATCATGACATACCCATGCCCAATTTTGATGATTGGGTATTTTTTATGGGGCAATGATGGGTACGGCTCTGGCGTTTAAAGCGTCTTGCCAAACTGCCAAATGCTCCCCTTCACCAAAAAACTCCACCACCACGCCATACTGACAATCTTGTAATAATGTGTCAAATTTGCGTAACATTCCCCTGTCAGGTAGGGATTTTAAATCAATGCCCAAATGTAGCTGTGCTTTTAGTTCATTGGTGGTGTTGATGGCGTGCGTTAGGTCGTCTTTGTTGTCTAATACGCCGATTTCTTTGATGGTGTGTCCAGCGTCCAGATGATACCAGTTACTGGGGGCGATTCGCTCTAAGGTTGCCACGACTTTGGTGTGCGTGTGGCTGATGGGTTTGGCAACTTTTGGGGTGCTTGGGGTGTAGTCGTCTTTGTTGATGATGTCTTGGTTAAATTGACGCAAAAGACTTTGATAATAATATAGATTTTGGTCAATACGAAAGGCTTTTCTGGCATAAAACACACAATAAACATAAGCACAAAAACGAGGCAACATACCATAAAAGACCACGCTTGCCATCATCAGTATGGCAAGGCTGGCAGGCGTGGCGGTTTTTTGGGACAATTCATCAAAGGTAGGTACATCAAAACCTGCCAACTGGGGTAATGCCCCCAATGTTGCCAAAATCTGGGCAAAATGCGTTTGGTTGAGTAAGGTGGATTCCCAAACAAAATCATAGCTTTTAAAAGAAAATAGCATGAGTAAAGCCAGCAAACTGCCCGCCAAACCAAACAGCCACGCCCGATGAATGATTGCCCCTACTTTAAAACGGTCGTTTAATTTAAACTCTTCTACATGAATCTCAAAGGCGGTTTTTTCTACGGGTTTTTTGGGTTTTAATTTGTCCAGTAGCACATAAATCAGCGAGTAGTTGTGCGGTCTTTGTAATCCAACCAACCAAACCAACAAGGTTAATGTATGATAACCCAGCAGACCGACCAGTACATAAAAAAAGCTGATAAAATGCGTGCTAAGCAGTCCAAGCACCCCCAAAAAACCCATCAAAAAATAAGTGGTGCTATAAAATTGAGTGGTGATACTCACCAAAAATTTGCTCTTTTGTAAGGCGGATTTGAGTTTGCCATCGCTGTCTATGAGTGTGGCACGCTTGATGAGCTTGTCCATCGGGGTGCCATCTATCTGTTTGGCGGTGGCGGTGGCGGATTTTGGGCTGGTGGCAAACAGATGTGAGCTGTTTTCCAGTCGTCTGACCAGTTCAAGATGTTTTTGGGTGCGGGAGGTGAGTTTTTGGTTGTGATTAGTCATGGGATAAGGCGGTTAGTTTGGTGGTTAGTTCGTTTAATTGTTGGCGGGTGGTGGGATTTTCACGCACGGCAAGCTGTTTGGTGAGCTTTTTGATTTGGGTGCGAAGTTTGGCAAGCTCAATGGCGTTTTTGGCGGTGTTTTTGTCAATTTGCATGATGCTTTGGGTGCTGGTGGCACTGGCGATAGCAGACTCGATGGTGCTGACCACGGGCTTTGTGCCTTCGCTGACACTTTTGGCGACACGGTTTAGATGTTGATGATAACGTTTTTTTAGGTGCTGTTGGGTGCTTTGACGGTCATCATCGGGTGGAGCATGATGTGGCACAAGGCTGATACAATCCACAGGGCATGGGGGCAAACACAGCTCACAGCCTGTACATAGTTCACCGATGATGGTGTGCATATGCTTAGCAGTACCGATGATGGCATCTACAGGGCAGGCGGGGATACATTTGGTGCAACCGATACAGTCGCTTTCGTTGATGATGGCTTTGACGGCGATGGGTCGGTTGGTGGCAGGGTCAGTTTGCCATTTGCTGGGGGTGGCGGATTTGGGGGTCAATGTGGGGCGATGGGGTTTTAGAATATGAAAAATCTCATCAGTTACCGCCTGACCTCCTGGTACACACAGGTTGTGAGTCTCGTGATTGACCACCACGCCATAAGCATAAGGCAGACAGCCATCATGATGACCACACAGCCCGCATTGGGTCTGGGGCAGTATGTCATCAATCTGACGAACCAACATCTGCTCATGTTCGCTTAATGTCTGTAACGCCAGCGCATGAAACAAGATGGGCAATGTTGGTGGATTGTGCTTATTGTTGTTCAAGTGGGTCATCTTTGGTATATTTTTGGTAAACTTACTATTATACCTGTTTTTTTGCTAAAAATGAAAGTTTTTATTTGATGAATTAAGCCATATCTATACACCAATATTTGACCGTTAAGTACTCATCAATCCCATATTTTGAGCCTTCACGCCCAAAGCCTGACTGCTTGATGCCGCCAAAGGGAGCAACTTCGGTGGACAGCAGTCCTGTATTTTGGGCGACCATGCCATATTCTAGGGCTTCACTCACTCGCCACGCTCGGGCATGGTTTTGGCTATAAAAATAGGACGCCAGCCCATAGGGGGTGTTATTTGCCTGTGTGATGACCTCAGTTTCATCATCAAATATAAAAATCGGGGCAATCGGTGCAAAAATCTCCTCATGGGCGATGTCCATGTCGTCTGTGATGTCGGTGATAATCGTGGGTAAAAAACACGTGGTAAATTCATCATGTACCCGCCCGCCTGTGATGAGTGTCGCTCCTTTGTCCAGAGCGTCTTTGAGCAGACGTTGGGTGTTTTGTACTGCTTTTTTGTTAATAAGGCAAGCGATGTCGGGATTGTCCAAGCCGTTACCTATCGTGAGTTTTTCTACTTTGGCGGCCAGCTTTGTTAAAAATGGCTCAAATACCATGCGTTGTACATAGACACGGTTGGCACAGACGCACGTTTGTCCTGCATTGCGGTATTTTGAAGCAATAAGCCCGTCCACTGCTTTGTTTAAATCAGCATCATCAAACACGATAAAAGGGGCATTACCGCCCAGCTCTAATGACAACTTTTTTAAGGTGGCAGAGCATTGCTTCATAAGCAGTTTACCAACACGGGTTGAGCCTGTAAAGGAGAGCTTTTTAATGCGTGTGTCGGTGGTTAAAACTTTACCAATGGTCTCGGCTTGCCCTGTTACGATTTGTAAAACGCCCTTTGGAATGCCTGCTTGTATGGCAAGCTCACCCAATGCTAAGGCAGAAAATGGCGTTTGGCTGTCGGGTTTGACCAGCATGGTACAACCCACCGCCAAAGCGGGAGCGACTTTGCGGGTTATCATCGCAGACGGAAAGTTCCAAGGGGTAATGCACGCACACACGCCAACGGGCTGTTTTAGGACAACGTGACGTAGGTTGGCGGATTTGGCAGGTATGGTGTCGCCATAGACCCGCTTGCCTTCTTCGGCAAAAAAGCGGATAAAGCTGTTGGCATAGCTAATCTCGCCTTTGGCTTCTTTTAGGGGCTTGCCTTGTTCTGTGGTCATCAAGTATGCCAAATCGTCCGCATGAGCGTCTATCAAATCCGCCCAAGCATGCAAAATGTCCGCTCTCTCGTGGGCTGTTTTATTTGCCCACACCTTTTGGGCTTTGTCAGAAAAATCAATGGCTTGTTTTATTTCATTGGCAGACAAATCAGGCACTGTGCCGATTTTTTGATGATTAAAGGGGTTGATAACGTCTATGGTGTTGCCTGATGTGGCGGACACCCAATCATTGTTAATTAGGGCGTGTTCGTGAAATAAAGTGGGGTTAGTTAGTGTCATAAAATTTCCTTAGGGCATGATAAACCCATCTTGTTAAATGCTGACCGATAATATTCTGCCTTTTTATCAAGGGCTAATGGATAAGCTCGTGATGATGATGGCAGGCGGTGTAGGGTAACGGTTTTATTGTTAAATATCAATGCTACCGATTGCCCAACTTTGGGGGTTTTAAGATTAAAATTAGACAATAAAATCTCGGTGGCTTTTTCGCCTGTGGTAATGATATGATGACAATCAGGCAGGGTGGTTAATAAGCCTTTAATGTCTGATTTTTGGATAATGGTTAAAAATTTATCGGACGCATTATTATTTTTACGAATGACTGTTTTGGCGGTGTCATAAACGGCGATGCCTTGTTTGTTTAAAAAGTCTTTTAAGAGCTGTTCTTTAAAAGATTTACCATCAATAAAATAATCTTTATCACTAAAAAATACCAGTCCCATAATCCGCCACATATCATTATTAAAGTTGGGATAATAAAAATTTATCGCCCAGCGAGCAGGTGGCGGTGGAAAACTGCCAAGCATGAGTACTTTGGCATGGGGTGGGGCAAATGGGGGTAAGGGGTGGGATTCTTGCATGGGATTATAATAACTCAAAACCGTCTGCATGGCTTGCTTTTTTATCAAACGTATAAACGGGCAAATTCTCCAAACTGCGACTTTTGCACGCTATCAATAAATCAGATAAATTAAAAGTATTATTTTTGGCGTATATTAGGGTTTGTTTGACTTCTTGTTTGTGTTCTATGTAGCCGTCCTGCCATGTCTTGAACTGATAAAGATTGTTTTTGTGGCGTGGATTGTTTGGGCGTGATGATGAATTCTATTGGTAGATTTACCTGTAAATTCATGCCATCAATCAGCCACTTAGGAAACACCACGCTACCGTCTGCATTGAGCGGTAGCATGAAGACAAGTTGCTGTCGGTGGAGCTGTTGATGATGATTTGGGCATGGCATTCTCCTGATGGCTTTCTTGACGACTGGGTAAAATTTTACCAAAAGTCGTGTTGATTTTACAGCTTATTAAATTCATCTTTTAGTGCCAGCATTTTATCACGCACCTTCATGGCTTCTTCAAATTTTAGCTCGCCAGATAGGGCTTTCATTTGTTTTTCTAGGCGATGGATTTCTTTGGCAAGCAGTTTGGGGCTTTGTAAAATCTCCATGTCCATATCAAGGCGTGCCAATGGCAAATCCAGTGTGGGCGTGTCTATATCCGCCATTTCGCCTGTGTCAATCTTGTCGGTGATGGCACGGCTTGCTGATTTTGGCGTAATGCCATGCTCGGCATTAAAGGCGATTTGTTTGGCTCGCCTGCGTTCGGTCTCGTCTATCGCCTTTTGCATAGACGGGGTAATGCTGTCAGCGTACAAAATCGCTTTACCATTGATGTGTCTTGCCGAACGTCCAATGGTCTGAATGAGCGACCGCTCCGAGCGTAAAAAGCCTTCTTTGTCGGCATCAAAAATCGCCACAAGCGACACCTCAGGCATATCCAAACCTTCACGCAACAGGTTAATCCCCACCAGCACATCATGCACGCCCGTACGCAGTTCGTGAATGATCTTCATGCGTTCTACCGTGTCAATGTCGCTGTGTAAGTAGGCGACTTTGATGCCGTATTCTTTAAGATAACTGGTCAAATCCTCTGCCATGCGTTTGGTGAGCGTGGTAATCAGCACTCGCTCGTTTAAGGGTCTGCGTAAATTTATCTCGCCAAGCACATCGTCCACTTGGGTGAGTACGGGGCGAATTTCTAGCACAGGGTCAATCAGTCCTGTGGGGCGTACCACCTGTTCCACGATTTTTTGTGCTTTTTCAAGTTCATACAAAGCTGGCGTAGCAGATACATAAATGGTGGACGGCTTGATGCGTTCCCATTCTTCAAATGTCATCGGGCGGTTATCCATGGCAGATGGCAAACGAAACCCGTAGCTGACCAGTGTCTCTTTGCGTGAGCGGTCGCCTTTATACATCGCCCCAATCTGTGGTACAGTAACGTGGCTTTCGTCAATAAAAAGCAGTGCATCATCAGGCACATAATCAAACAAGGTGGGCGGAGCTACCCCAACAGGTCGTCCTGATAGGTGGCGTGAGTAGTTTTCAATGCCGTTGCAGTAGCCTAGCTGTTGTATCATCTCTAAGTCGTATTGGGTGCGTTCTTTGATGCGTTGGGCTTCTATGAGCTTGTCATTGTCCCTAAAATAGTCAAGCCGTTCGGCAAGTTCGGCTTTAATGGTTTGGCTGGCTTGTTCTAGTCTTTCTCGTGGGGTAACGTAATGCGATTTTGGATAAATGGTGATGCGTGGGGTGGTTCGGACGTTTTTTCCTGTCAAAGGGTCAAACCAGACGATTTTTTCTACTTCGTCATCAAACATCTCAATCCGCACGGCAAGGCTCTCGCTCTCGGCAGGGTAAATGTCCAAAGTCTCGCCACGAATGCGATACGTCCCCCGCCCAAAATCCAGCTCATTGCGTTCGTATTGTAGCTCAACCAAGCGTTTGATAAGGGCACCTCTGTCCACGACATCGCCCACTACCACATGAAGAAGCATTTTTAGATAGCTCTCAGGGTCGCCCAAGCCATAAATGGCGGAGACGCTTGCCACGATAATCGCATCACGGCGTTCAAGCAAGGCGCGGGTGGCGGACAGTCGCATTTGGTCAATGTGGTCGTTAATGGCACTGTCTTTTTCTATAAAGGTATCAGAGGCAGGGACGTACGCTTCGGGCTGATAATAGTCATAATAGCTGACAAAATATTCCACCGCATTATTGGGAAAAAATGCACGAAATTCGCCATAAAGCTGAGCGGCTAGGGTCTTGTTATGAGCCATGATAATCGCAGGTCGCCCAAGTGTGGCGATGACTTTTGCCATCGTGTAGGTTTTGCCAGAACCTGTAACACCCAGCAATAACTGTTCTGTGTTACCCGCCTTGACACCGTCCACCAGTTCACGAATGGCGGTGGGCTGGTCGCCTGCTGGTTCGTAGTCGCTAATTAGGTCAAAGGGCTTTTGGTCTTGTTTGGCAAGTTGGGATAAATGGCGTTCGGTGTGGGCAGTCATGACGATTTTTTCATAGAAATTTATACCATTATGGGGCAAAAATGGCATTTTAAAAGCCTAAAAATAAAAACCCGCCCAAAGGCGGATTTGTTTATTTTTTTAAAAATTTATCCAGCTCTTCTTGGAGCTTTTTGCTGTGCTTATCGGTGTAGCTTTTGGCGGTGGCTCTGGTGCTGTCGCTGGCGTTTTTTAGGTAGGTGGACATCATCACAGGCTGTTTTTTAAGGGCATTTTGACCATCACTACTGCCATAAAATGCCAACTGTGCGTTAATTTCGGCTTGATTAAATACGCTTTTGGCAGATGACAGATAGGACTGTTTGAGCTGTGCTTTGATGGCAGGCGTGTTGAGATTGTTTAGGTAGCCTTCGGCATAGCTGTCATAAAGGCTTAGGGCTTTTTTGCGTTCGTCATCGCTTAGCTTTGGGTTATTGACCAAAGCGTATTCTAAATTCATGCGGTCAGCGATGAGCGACTCTTCTACCATTTTGTAAAAAAAGCCTTCATAAGGGGTATGCTTGGACAGTTCGTCTAGGGATTTGTCGGTGGGGTTAGCAAGGGCAGTTAGACTAACAGCAAGGCTTAAACTAAGTAACAGTTTGATTTTCATATCAATTTTCCAAAAAAGAGTATATCTTAACAGATTTTATCGTTTATAAAAATCCCCCAAAAGGGGATTTGGTCTATTTTTGTTCGGCTTTGGCAGGTGTGGTGTCCACATTGATGGCGTCTTTGAGCAAGGTTTCATCAATTTGTACGCCTTGATTGTTGGCGTGTTTTGGGCTGATGTATAGTGTTAGGGTGTTCATGACTTGGGGTTTGATTTGGGCAGGTGGTGTGCCATCTAGGGTGGTGGCGACCATTTTGGCGGTGGTTACACCAAAATCAAAGTCATTGACACCGAGTCCCGCCGTTGCCCCACGCCGTACGCTAAATTCATCGGAGGTGATGATGGGCAGTTTGAGTTCGTTGGCGACAGACACCATTGCCTCCATCGCAGAGGCGACATTATTGTCCAGTGAAGTATAAATCAAATCTGCCCGCCCGTCTAACGCTCGAGTGGCGGCCGCCACATCTGATGAGCGGTTGGCAGGTATGTCCACCAAAGTCATGCCGTGTTTGGGTAGCTCTACTGCCAAGCGTTCTTTGAGCGACACCGAATTCATCTCACCAGCACTGTACACAAAGCCGATACGCTTAGCGTCAGGTTTGATTTTGGCGAATAGGGCGATTTGGGGTTCTAGGGGCAACTCGCTAGACAGTCCTGTGATGTTGGCTTGGGTGGCAACCCCTTTATCATCAAGCAGTTTGGCTGCCACAGGGTCGGAGACGGCGGTATAAATGAGCGGAATGGTTTGGGTGGCGGCAGCGAGCGTTTGGGCAGTGGGGGTAGAGATGGCGACAATGGCATCAGGATTGTCAGCACTGAATTGCTTGGCAATCTGTCCTGCTGTTGCCATGTTGCCTTGTGCTGATTGAAAATTAACCGTTAAGTTTTGACCTTCTTTATAGCCCAACTCACCTAAGCCGTACACCACGCCACGGCGAATGTCATCAAGCGATGGGTGTTCTACGATGGCACTGATGGCGATGGTTTTGGGTGGTTTTTGTTCGGTTTGGGCGGTGTTGGTGGGCTTGTCGGTTTGGGTGGTGTTTTGTCCACAGCCGAATAATAGGGCGGTACAAAATGCCAAAGCGGATAATTTATAAGCGGTCATATAACATTCCTAGTTTAAAAACACCCCATTTTACTGTAACTTAGCGGTGATGACAAATGGTAATTTGCCAATTTTGATAAAATTAAGAAAGTTTTTTTGCAAATTTAAAAAAAATGAATTATAATATGCCCGATTGGTGATGTGGCTGAGTGGTTGAAAGCGCACGCCTGGAAAGTGTGTATACGTGAATAGCGTATCGAGAGTTCGAATCTCTCCATCACCGCCAGATATTACCCCGACTGTTATCGGGGTATTTTTTTGTTTTTAAATCAGTGGGGATTATGGCATGAACCATGATGGTTAGCTTTTTTGGCTTGCTTTGATACCCAAAGTTGCCCAACGGCACAGCTCATCGCCATCATCTAGGGCAAACTCTGGAAGTTGGTGGTAGTTTAATGCCACTTGCTTTTTTGTATCACCCCGACTTATCCAATAGGTAAATTTTTCACAATTTTCATCAAGAAATATTTGTCGGTTGTCATCATTGGTTTTAAGATAAAGTGTGTCATCGGCGATGATGGCAAACATTTTACCATGTTTAAAAAGACATTCCGCCCCAAACATTCGCCGAACACTGATGGGGGAAAGTGGGGCTAATTGGTCTAGAATGAAGGTGCTAAATTCGCTGTATGATCTCATAAGCTGTCCTTGATTTGAAATGGTTAAAATGCCGAACTTTTATTTTTTTAAACTTACCGCTTTGATGATGGTTTTAGGTGCTGATGACTGGGTGAGGTATTGAGAGTTATGATTTTTATTTTTTCAATAAATTAAAATACTCTGACATGATAACACAAGGCATACTACCACACAAAATCATAGCACCAAACAAACACCCATCATGCAAGCCTAAGTCGTGGCTGACATCATCAAGCAGTTTTTTTTGAAAATTGGGGAGATTTTGTTTATAATGAGTTGATATTTTTAGACTAAAAATGCCATGACTAAGCCTACCAAAAGCTCCGGCCGTGCCATGTCTGTCATGAAAGACTGCATTCCCATTTTTACGGTACTTTCGGACGAAAACCGCCATTTGATTTTAAAATTATTGCTGGAAAACGGCAAAATGAAAGTCAATGACATTACCGAAAATCTTCACCTTTCCCGACCTGCGGTGTCGCACCATTTGAAAATTATGTTACAGGCCAATGCCGTGAGCGTGGAACAAATCGGCAAAGAACGCTTTTATGCGCTTGCTATGCGTGATGAGGTAGAACGGTTGGGGGAATTGGTTGAGTTAATGAAGAAATATTGTCCTGTAAATCAGGAGAACAAAAAATGAAAGCGATTGTTCTTGGTGCAACTGGGGCGACGGGTCGAGTTTTAACCAAACAACTTTTAGATAATGATGATTATCAAAGCGTTACCGTTTTTACACGAAAGCCTTTGGCATTTACTCACCCTAAATTAGCCGTTCATCTCATTGATTTTGAAGCGCCTGACACTTGGACGGATAAGGTGCAAGGCGGTGTGTTGTTCTGCTGTCTCGGCACAACCTTAAAACAGGCAGGCAGTCAAGAAAATCAAATAAAAATAGACCATGATTATCCTTTAATGTTCGCCGAGATTGCCAAACAAAACGGTATAGAACGCTTTGCCGTCATCTCGTCGGACGGAGCGGATGCAGATAGCCGGCTGTTTTATTACCGCCTAAAAGGGCGCTTGGAAAACGATTTGCAGAATGTCGGCTTATCTCATTTGATTATTTTTCGCCCGCCGTTATTAAAACGGGAAAACAGCAACCGCTTGGGCGAGGTGGCGGGCGGGACGGTTTTATCGTTTTTAAACCGATTCGGTTTGTTTAAATCAGTAAAGCCCATGCCGACCGACGTACTGGCAAAAGCGATGATACGGGCGGTTGCCGAAAATAAAACGGGGGTTTTGGATAAAAGCGAAATTTGGGCATTGGCTTATTCCGATAAAAGCTGATTGCCCGAATAAATTGAAATAAGATTTCAGCCTGCCTGTCCCCTTGACTTCCCCTGCGTTTCCCCCTTATAATAGGTTTAAATTTTTAAACTCATCAACAACAAAGGAGAGTAAATGACCCTCCCGACCCAAATGAATGCAATGACCCTGTCAGGCTATGGCAACAACGCCGTACAAAAAACCGTTGTGCCGATACCCCGCATCGGCGATGACGATGTACTTGTCAAAGTGCATTCGGCAAGCGTGAATCCTTTGGATTTTAAAATCCGAAACGGTGATTTGAAGATGGGCTTGTCCTTTGCGATGCCCCTTATTTTGGGCAATGATTTTGCCGGTACGGTGGCGGCAGTGGGCAAAAATGTCCGTAGGTTTACCGTTGGTGATGAAGTCTTTGCCCGTACCGATACCTTGCGGATGGGGGCATTCGCCGAGTTTGCCGCTGTCCAAGCCGTTAATCTTGCCCAAAAACCTGCCAATCTGGATTTTGACCAATCCGCCGCGCTGCCTCTTGTCGCCCTGACCGCTTATCAGGCGCTGACCGAAAAAATGCGTGCCAAAGCAGGCGATAAAATCCTCATCCATGCAGGGGCAGGGGGCTTGGGCAGTGTCACCATTCAAATTGCCAAAATTTTGGGGCTGTATGTCGCAACCACCGCCAGCGGCAGGGGCTTGGATGTGGTTAAACCGCTAGGGGTTGATGAGGTGGTTGATTATAAGCAGGAAAGCTTTGCCGACAAATTGCGTGATTTTGATTTTGTATTGGACACGATTGGCGGGGATACGCTGTCTGATTCTTTTAAGGTTTTAAAACAGGGCGGAAAAATTGTCAGTGTGGCAGGGCTTCCGACCAGAGATTTTGCCGAAGAATTGGGTTTGGCGTGGTGGAAGCAGTTGGCAATAGGGTTAATCAGTCGGAAAATCCACAAAACCGCCCAAAAATATGGGGCAAGTTATGAATTTTTATTTATGCGTCCCTCCGGCGAACAATTGGAAACCGTCAAAAATTGGGCGGAGCAGGGCAGGTTAATACCCGTTATTGACAAGGTGTTCTCCTTTGACGATACCCAAAAAGCCTTGGAATACAGCGAAAGCGGACGGGCAAAAGGAAAAATCATTATTCAAATCAACCGTTAATTTGGGATAAATTATGTTATTTACCTCCTTTACTTTCCCCAACGGCACTACCGCCAAAAACCGCTTTTTCAAATCCGCCAT
>JAUMUJ010000027.1 GCA_030530785.1 Moraxella sp.
CAACGCCAACGCCAACGCCAAACGGCATATTGACCATTGTTGGGCAAACACAGGTTGGCTCTGTCTTGACGATAAAAATATCAGATGCTGACGGCTTTGACACATCAAGTGTGCAATATCAGTGGTTTGCCAATAATGAACACATTGTTGGTGCAGATGGTGCTTCCTACCAGCTGACGACCGATGAGCTGGGCAAGCAAATCCATGTTGTTGTCAGCCATACAGACAACACAGGTAAGCAAGAAATTCTTACCAGCGAATATCTGCCTGCCATCATGGACAAACCTGCTGACCTATCATGGACACCAAACCCCAACTTGCCAACCGTCAGTCTGCTTGGCGATGATACCGTGCAAGAAGGAGATCTAGCAACCTATACCATTCAGCTTAGTGAGACCGCCATCACTGACATCAGTGTGGACATACATCTTGTGCATGAAACCACCAATATTTTAGATGCCAATATTCGCCACAACTTAAAACGGGCAATCATCAAAGCAGGAGAAACCAGCACCACCTTTCAAATAGCAACCATATCAGATGGGGTGGCAGAACCCAATGAAAGTTATCGCATAGAGCTAGGCATACCACTGGCAGGCACTGTCTATCCTGACACAAGTGGCACGCCATCACGTGTAGACAATCAATCTATGATTATTCCCGCCTACCGCTATCCTAGCACCACAGGCTATCAAGATTATTGGCAAGCCATTCATCAGGCAGGAGGCGATAATATTCCTTTTGTCATTATCAATCCTGCCAGTGGTGCAGGCGTTAGTATTGATAAAAATTATGCCCAACTTATCCAAGACAACATCAATGCAGGCATTGATAACATCGCCTACATCAAGACACTTTATGGCACTCGCCCCATTGACGAGATTAAAGCAGAGATTCATGCTTATTTTGAGATGTATGGTACAGACAAGATTCACGGATTTTTCTTTGATGAAGTTGGCACACAAACCAACCAACAAACACTCTATCTGGCTCAAATCCACCACTACGTTAAAACCATCTCGCCTGAGCTTTTAATGATTGCCAACCCAGGAGCTTATATTACTGACAGTATCGCCCCTTATGCTGATATTTTTGTTACCAGCGAGGTCAGTGCTGACACTTACATCAATCACTATAAAGCACCACGTTCAGCCTTTGAAAATGATGGGGCTAACTCTGCACACATCTACCACATCGTACACAGTGCCAGCCCTGAACAATACCAACAGATACTGGAACTGTCCCGTGAACGTAACGCAGGTTGGATGTTTATCACTGACGACAATCAATATCCTGACAACAACCCTTATAACGACCTGCCCACCGATTTTGCACAGTTGACCACAGCCACAAATCTGGGCATACCAACACTCACCCCAAGCCAAGCCAAGCCACTGCCTGATGTTGCCACACTTGGTCAAGCATCAGTACAGACCATCATTATTGATACTGATGGCACAACCAATCAACCCCCCACCGACATCACCCTATCATCATTGGTGTTGCCTGAATATCAAGATGGGGTTGTGGTTGGTCAATTAACTGCCATTGACCCTAATGCACAAGATACTCATACTTATGATGTATCAGATGAACGTTTTGAGATTATTGATGGTCAGTTAAAACTAAAATCAGGTCAAATGGTAGAGTTTGATAAAGAACCCACCATTACTCTAAACATCACCGCAACTGACCAAGATGGATTGTCAGTACAAAAAGCATTTGTGTTAAGTGTGGAAGATGATGTAAATTATCCTGCACCACACATAAACATTCCAGCCACCATCAGTATTGATGGCGAAGTGGTGGTTGGCAAAACCCTAACAGCCCAGCTTAGTGATGATAACGGACTGCCACAAACTGGCATCAGCTACCAATGGTATGCTGACGGTCAGCCCATTGGTAGTGCAAACACCCAAACATACACAATAACAAGCAACGACGTTGCCAAAACCATCAGTGTACAGGCGACCTATACCGACAACAATAACTTTAAAGAAAACCCAATCAGCAACAGCACCACACCCGTCCAAGAAACCAACATACGCACCTTTTCCAATATCAGTGAACTTATGCAGGCTGATGATTTAAAAGCAGATGATGTGGTTGCCATTGTAGATTTTAATCATATCAACGACAATATCCACATTCAGTACACCGTCAGCGACACTCTACCACAAGATAGGCTACTTAACCGAGTGGCAGTGCCCCTAGACAATGGCAAATACGCCATACCACAATTGAACGATTATACACTGCCCATAGAAAACAGCACTGCCAATGTTGAAGCCATGCTACAAGTAGCACAAACCTATGTAGATGCAGGCAATAAACTGATTTGGAACACAGGGCAAACACCACTGTATGTTACTGGAAAACCAATTGCCGTAACAACAAAAGATGGGCATGATGTACACGCTATCACCTGTTCGGCCTTTATCAACATGGTGTTGGCTGGCTGGAAATATGATGACACCACTTATGTCTCTGATGAGAACATCTCATCATATGGTTGGGGCGTGGATTTTAATGACCGCCCACAAGGGGATTTTCATGTACCATACGGTGCTAACAACCAGCTAAAATGGTTCTACTGGAAAGACCAAGTGGCACTGTATAACGGCAAAGACAATGGCGAAGAAAACTACCAAGCTGGCGACATTCTTTTTTTCTCCAAGCAAGACCCTGAGGGTGTAGGCACTGGTGGCAAATATTTTATGAATGTTTATCATTCAGCCATCTACATTGGTAACAACCAAGTCATGCACTCCATCGGTCCAAATACAGATGGCGGGGTCATCATTCAAGAGTTAAACACCTCCTTAAAAAACGACCTAACCTATATTGGTCGCCCACATCTGGGTAATAGCACCATCACTGTTAGTGGTGAAGCCAAAGTTGGTCAAACACTCACCGCCAACGTTGCAGACCAAGATGGCGTACCATCTAACGACATTCACTATCAATGGTATGCCAACAATAAAGCCATTGATGGTGCTACCCAAGCCACCCACACCTTAACAGAAGCCGATGTCGGCAAAGAAATTACCGTGCGTGCTAAATTTACTGACAACAGCAGTTATGTTGAATCTCCCACCAGTTCGGCTATCAAACCCATTGCAGACACGACAGCACCCACACTTACCATTCATACAGATGATACCACACTAAATGCAGGCGAAAGCACCACGCTTACTTTTAAATTAAGTGAAGCCGTACAAGACTTTGAAGCTTCCGACATACAAGTCAGTGCAGGCACATTAAATCATTTTACCAAAATAGATGACACCACCTATACCGCCATCTACACGGCAGGTCATGACACAGGAGAAGTACAGGTCATCATCAATGCCAACGCCATTACCGACTTGGCAGGCAATACCAACACACAAGAGGCAAGCATAGAACTACAAATCACGCCTGCATCCACACCACCAAGCACGCCTGATACCTATATCTCCACAGCCGTTACAGGTTTTTTGGTCAATGTCAAAGATGCTGTCTATGGTGCTAAGGGTGATGGCTTGACAGATGATACCATTGCCATTCAAAAAGCCATTGATACGGCAGGCAACGCAGGTGGTGGGACGGTAATTATCCCATCTGGCACTTATATGATTAATGCCATCACTCATAAAACATCATGGGGTGGCGACTCTGCTGGTCTGATGATGCGTGATAACGTTACTGTCATCATGCAACCTGACACGATATTACAAGCGATACCCAATGATTTTAAAGGGTACAGCATTTTTACGTTTAAGCAAGTACAAAATGCCCACTTAAAAGGTGGCACACTACTTGGTGAACGCCATGAACATATTGTTCACTCTGGCGATGTGGCAGACGATGCACTGAGCGATGAAGCAAACCGTGGCGAATGGGGCATGGGCGTTAGCATTTTATCATCACAACATATCATCATAGAAGATGTCATCGCAAAAGATTTTTGGGGTGATGGTTTTTATATCGCCAACAGCACCTTTACACAGCCAAAAGTTCGTACCGAAGACATCATCTTGAACAATGTGATTGCTGATGGTAACCGCCGTCAAGGGATTTCCATCATAGATGGCGAAAAAATAAAGATTCTACATTCACAATTTAAAAACACAGGTGGCACATTACCTGGTGCAGGCATAGATGTTGAACCAGAAGATACAGATTCTGTTGATGATTTAGAAATCGCCTACTCGGTATTTAGCGGTAATGCCAATGCTGGCGTGTTATTTATCAGTGAAGCAGGCAAAAGCGAAAGCATCACCAATGTTAATTTTCATCACAATACCATCACTGGTAACAAAGGTGGCGGACTAAATGCCGATGGCTTAAATGACAGCATCATCGCCAACAACATCATAGACCACAACAGCCTTTATGCCTTGCAACTGTTACCAACTTCTAATGGCAATACCATCATAGATAATGAGCTACCCCAAGTTGATGGACGCATCATCAATTTGGGTAATAATGCCATATCTGCTAACGCTCGTGATATTACAGGTTATGCACCAAATCAATCAGGCGAAGTTCATATCATTGGCAATATGCAAATCGGACAAACGCTCAGTGCCGAAGTTCAAGATGCTAATGGTTTAGCCAATACCGTTTTCTATTATCAATGGTATGCCGATGGCGTAGCAATAGAAAATGCCACCAGAAAGACATTTACACCAAACACCGCACAGCTTGGCAAACAAATCAGCGTTTCGGTCGTTTATTATGACAACCACGCCAATGTGGAAAAAATCTCTGGTGTGGCAGACGGTGTCATTACAGGAAATCCAACCCCAAACAGCACAGCCACCATCAGCATTCATGGCGAAACAGACGCTAATGGCAACCTGAAACAATGGCAAAAATTAACCACCACCATTGATGACCCCGATGGTCTGCCATCGCTTAATCCTGATGGCATCTACACAAAAGATGGAAAATACTTTACTGCTTCAGGAGATGAGTTTAAAGCATACGAAGGCAGTAAAATAGACGCTAATGGCAACTATGTAAACAGATACGGCGACCCCATTGACCGCTATGGCGATCCCATTATCCGCTACCAATGGTATGCCGATGGCGAACCCATTGCAGGAGCAATTCACAGCACCTTTACTCCCCGTGAAAACCAAGCAGGCAAAACCATCACTGTTGAGGCTCACTATACTGATTTGGGTAATCACGATGAGATAATCCAAAGTAAAGCAACACCCGCTTTACAAAACATCGTTAATCATAAAGCCACACTCACGGTTGCCGGCGATGTCATGGTAGGACACACACTCAGTGCCATCATCAATGACCCCAATGGCGTACCTACCAACCTAAGCTACCAGTGGTACGCTGATGGCTTAGTCATTGATGGTGCCACCACTGACAAGTACACCGTTCAGGCAGGAGATACCGACAAAATTATCTCTGTACGCACCATCTCGGACGACCCTGCCACCAAAGATGTCATAGAAAGCATAAACGGCTATCGGGATAATCACTGGTATTGGGAAAATCCGCTTGGCATCGCTAACCATAATCAAGCACCAATCTCCAACAACCAAGCCCCCACCGACATCACTTTGTCATCTTTGGTGTTGCCCGAAAATCAAGATGGGTTTGTGATTGGGCGACTGACCACCACCGACCCCGATACCACCGATGTACATACCTACACGGTATCAGATGAGCGTTTTGAGATTGTAAGTGATGAATTAAAATTAAAAGATGGTCAAAGCATAGATTTTGCTAGCGAAAACCAAATTAACCTAACCATCACCACCAATGATGGCAATGGTGGCACATTCGCCAAAGACTTTATGCTCACCGTACAAGATGACCCAAATTACCCTACCCCAATGCCAGCATCAAAAGAAGCAGGGTTAAATCTTGACATGGCACGCAAATTTTATGGCGTACAAGCCCTCAAAGTTTTTATTGATAACATCGCTGACGCTGGTGGTACGTTTTTACATTTGCATTTGTCTGATGATGAAAATTTCGCCATAGAAAGCAAATTGTTAGGACAGACCACCGCCAATGCCACTTACCAAGATGGCACATGGATAAATCATGCCACCGGAAAACCATTTTTAAGCACGGCAGAGCTGGCAGATGTCATCGCTTATGCCAAATCCAAAAATGTGGAACTCATTCCCGAACTTGATATGCCTGCCCACATCAAAGGCGTACTAGATTTACTTGCTCACCAATACGGGCAAGATTACCTAACCGACATCATGGTGGACTATAAAGACATCAATGGCAATCAGGTTTATCAGCTTGACATCACCAAAGACACCACTAAGGCTTTTGTTAAAAATCTTGTGGACGAGATTGCCACCCAGTTTGGCGACAGCAGTCAGCATTTTCACATTGGCGGTGATGAATTTTGGGGGTCTGTTGCTCACAATGCTCAATACATCACCTTTGTCAATGAAATGGCAGAATATCTAGGTTCCAAGGGGCTTGGTCTTAGAATGTGGAATGATGCCGTCTTGTACAATTCATTAGAAATGCTGGATAAATCTGTACAAATCACCTATTGGGACACAGGCAAAGCCAAAGGCGAAGATGATGTCAGGGCAGACGTACCCACCTTAATCAAAGCAGGCTTTGGCGTATTAAATTACAATGGTACACAACTTTATCATCTGCCTGAAAGCCATCATATCAGCTCCATGAGCCAGAGTGATTATGAGATGTACACTCGTCTTAGTGAGTGGGATTTGGGGGTTTGGGACGGCAAAAATACCGACAACGCCCTAACTGACACCACAGGCATTATCGGGTCAGCGATGAGTATTTGGGGCGAAAAAGCAGGCGATTTAAATGATGTCTCCATCGCCTATTTTACCAAATCTCAGCTTAGTGCCATCATACAGATGACCAATGCCCACAACCCCAATGCAGACACCCATGAGCTTGTTGCCAAACAAACCGCCCTTAAAAATCAAGATTACAGCTTGATTGAACATGACGTGTATTTGGATTTATCACAAGTAACCCAACATGGCGAACTTGATGTGGGTGCTTTGGGTGCTCAAAACATCAAACTTTTACTGTCAGATGCCCTACAAAACCGCCAAGATTTTGTCATGTTTATTCATGGCGACACAAAAGACAGCATAGACTTGGACGGTCAATGGCAAAAAACAAACCGCACTCAACAAAAAACCAACCCAAACTATCCTAGCGACATCATCACTTATTACGCCTACGTTAAAGACGATGATACCCTATGGATAGACCAAGACATCAACATCATCAATGCCGACACCACTACCCACGCCCCCACCGACATCACTCTATCATCTTTGATGTTGCCTGAATATCAAGATGGGGTTGTGGTTGGTCAATTAACTGCCATTGATCCTAATGCACAAGATACTCATACTTATACCGTATCAGATGAACGTTTTGAGATTATTGATGGTCAGTTAAAACTAAAATCAGGTCAAATGGTAGAGTTTGATAAAGAACCCACCATTACTCTAAACATCACCGCAACTGACCAAGATGGATTGTCAGTACAAAAAGCATTTGTGTTAAGTGTGGAAGATGATGTAAATTATCCTGCACCCACGCAAACTGCCACCATTACCACCATTAACAGCAGCACCACCAAGATTACCAATCCTGACGTGATTGCTGATAGCCATACTGTTACCGCACTTGGCAACACGGTTTATCACAGCGACTTTTATGGTAACTACATAGATGCTCGCGATTTTGGGACAGATACCACAGGTCAAAGCGACAGCCTACCTGCCATCAAGCAAGCCTTGCAAGTGGCTCATGATGAAGGCGTGGCATTATACCTAAGTGGCAACTTATACATCTCCGACCAAATCATCATCAACCAAGATGTTGCCAGCATTAAAGGCATTTTTGGCGACGGGCAAGGCAAAACCACCATCTCCTTTGATAAGGCCCAACAAGGCACGCACAACCCCAACTCCAACGATGTCCGTGCCACCGACAAAGACAATATGCTCAATTATGCAGGCATTTTAATTGATGGACAAGACGGTCAATTTATCAAAAACCTTTCCATCAATTATACCAACCAAGATGATTTTTATCGTCCTGCTGAGAGCTATTTTGGTAAAGTATCTGGCATTACGGTAAATAATTCTGACAATATCTTGATTGATAATGTAGAAGTCTCTGGGGTAAATAGAGCAGGCATTCAGTTTACTTCATCATCAGCATTAACCATCAATCCTGATACGGGTAAAACGTATAAATATGATTTACAGCAAGGTCATCTTAATGATGAATTAACCGACATGATTTTGGGTAATAATAACCAAGTCATTAACAGCCATTTGCATAATAATCGGGTGGCGGGTGTGATGTTTGCCTATCAAAAAGACTTTTTGGCTCAAAATAACATCATGTCCTATAATGGTCATGAATCAGATGGTGGCACAGGTTATGGCATTGCGTCTATGGCAGGCACTTATAATGAAAATATTACCTACCAAAATAACACCACCGACCATAATTACCGCAAAGGCTTAGATGTCCACGATGGCAATAACGTCATCATCACTAATAATACCAGTATTGGCGACAGATTATATGGTATTGCGGTTTATAATCGCCAATTTAATATGGACAATGTCTCCATCACAGACAATATCATCAGCCAAGACGCAACATTTAGATTGGCGGTTGATGATAATTATCATATTGACCAACAAACCTATTATGGCTATTCAGGCATACACCTACAAACCAATACCCAACCTGAACACACCCATTTTATCGGCTCAGAAACTGCCACATTTAACATTACTGGCAATACCATCAGTGGCATGGATGTTTTTAATGATGAACATCATACTTATGGCATTGAGTTTCGTAATCACGAACCAAATACGCTATATACGCTTAATATTGACAATAACACCATCACAGGCACAGAAACCAAATACATCATTGCTGTGATGAATAATGGCGTGGATTATTTTAATAAAGACACCAATGGCAATCCGACAGCAGGTCAAGGTTTTGGTAATATCAATATCACCAATAATACCGCCATTTTTGAGACCCTAAAAAGTCCTTATGCCAATGAAACGCCCATTAACCTACAAGAAGACAAAAGCCCAGCGGATTTGCGTGGCGATATTAACATTGCCAATAATGACTTTAATATCACCAAAGCGTCCGACTCTGGCACAGAGATGTTTCAAATCGTGGGTAATGCTAAAAATATCAACATCTCCGATAATACACTGTCTATGTCAGGCACGATGAATAAATCTGTTTTTAGTATCATCAACAGAGCAGATGAAGAAACATCGGTTATCATTAACAACAATCAGATGTTTATTGATGAAGACCAATCTGGCTATAAAAACTTTATTGGTACAGTCAATAAAGTCTCGCTGATAGGATTAAATAACACCATCAATAATGAACTGACCCATGAGCATTTTCATCAATACACCTTAGAAGACCATCAATCATTAAGTTTTAACTCAACAGATAATGTCATTAAATTCAATGGGTCAGTACATGGCGATTTATATTTGGGGCAAGGCAGTGATAATCTGACCATTTTGGGAGATTTTTCTGGTAACATCAATACCCATCAAGAAAATCCCGATGATGATAACAATGACATGGCCACAGACAGAAACATCATTTCCATCAAATCTGCCATCACAGGCACAAAAGACAAACCCGCCACCATCTTTGGGGGTGATGGCATAGAAACCATCGTCATAGACCAAGACATCAGTCATGCCATCATTGACACAGGCAAAGCCCAAGATGTCATTAACGCCAAAGGCAATATCAGCCACAGCACCATCAGTACAGGTGATGGCAATGACAGTCTTTATTTATCGGGACTTTTAACAGACAGCACCTTAGATTTTGGGTCAGGTACGGACTTTTTGGTATTACAAGGTCAATACTCTGGCAATGTGTCATTCATCAACCCAGACACAGCAAATACCCAAACTTTACCACATTATACTGGCTCTACCGTGTCCTTATCTAACATCACAGGGTTGGATTATGTGCGTTTAGAAGGCACCAGCTTTAAAACTTATGATGAAAAGACAAACACCATCATAACCACCACCACAGAGCACACTGCCACCATCACGCTATCTGATGTCTTGCATAATGGCACAGAAAAATTATACATCACAGGCAATGGCAATGATACGGTGGATTTGGGGGCTGATGGTCGTACCAGTCTTGGCGGGTTTAGTCTTTATCATAAAGCCGATGAAAATGAAAACTACGACATTTATTATAATGGTCATGACATCTCTCATCTATTATATATCAATAAAGACATCAATGTTATTTAAAAATAGCCATTTTGATTGATGTTTTATGTAAACCATGTTATGATAAACTCATAGTTTGTAATAATTGATTTAACTTTTATAAAAGCGGAGATTATATATGGCGACCACCCCAAAAAAAGGCAGTAACGATACATCGGACAAAGCTGTCATGCCAACCACCATGAGTCAGCTTGAAGATTTGTTGCATCATGCCACCCCCGAAGATTTGGCAGAAGTGAGCTTATTGCTTAATCGGTATCTGCCTGTCGGTCAAGTCATCTCCCAAGTCAAAAGCGACAAATCAAAAGACACCGAGCTGTCGCCCACTTGGCGTGATGGTGGCTACCCTTACAAAAATCGTTTGAGCCGTAAAAACTACGAAGCCCAAAAGTACAAACTACAAATTGAACTTTTAAAACTTCAACATCATGTCAAAACCACAGGTCAAAAAGTTGTTATTTTATTTGAAGGGCGAGATGCTGCAGGTAAAGGTGGTACGATTAAACGCTTTATGGAGCATTTAAACCCCCGTGGTGCAAGAGTAGTCGCCCTAGAAAAACCCACCGAACAAGAAAAAGGTCAGTGGTATTTTCAGCGTTATGTCGCACACCTACCTACCGCAGGTGAGATTGTGCTGTTTGACCGTTCATGGTATAACCGTGCGGTGGTAGAAAAGGTCATGGGCTTTTGCACCGAAGAAGAATACAAAACCTTTATGCGTCATGTTCCCCAATTTGAAAAAATGCTGGTAGAATCAGGCATTCATCTGATTAAGTTTTGGTTCTCTGTAACCCGTGAAGAGCAAAAAGCTCGTTTTGCCAGCCGTGAAAATGACCCTTTAAAACAATGGAAACTGTCTCCTGTGGATAAGGCATCACTGGACAAATGGGACGATTACACCCTTGCCAAAGAAGCGATGTTCTTTAATACTGACAGTGCCGAAGCCCCTTGGATTGTCATCAAATCTGACTGTAAAAAGCGTGCCAGACTAAATGCCATGCGTTATGTGCTTAATAAACTAAGCTACGAAGACAAAGACGAACGTCAAATCGGTAATATTGACCCACTTATCGTTGGACGGGCAGGCACATTGTACGAAAAAGATGAGCGAGCAGACCTGCTATTAAGCCACAAAAAATAAAGTTAAAATCTGCTTGACAATGGCAATTTTTGCTGTATAATAGCTCAACTATTGGGGACGTGGCGAAATTGGTAGACGCACTGGATTTAGGTTCCAGCGGGGCGACCCGTGAGAGTTCGAGTCTCTCCGTCCCCACCATGTTTTTTTAAAAACCTGACTGGCAACAGTTGGGTTTTTTGCTGTTTAGGTACAACAATGATCCGACCATATTTTTCTTTACCGCTTGGCATGGCGTTGTGTTTTTTGACACTATTTTTACTGTTTTTTAGCAACGCATTGGGTCTTTATCTATTTAGCTTGCCTTATTTGCCGACCAACAGCGACCTGCAAACCCTGATTGTTTTCGGCAGTCAAAACGGCACAATCACTGCCCTATCGGTCATGTTTACTGCCTGTGTGTTATTGCTTTTTTGCGGGGTCAGCATTTATCTTAAAACACGCTCATTCACTCGCACCAAAGCCTTTTTTAATCTGGGCAGTTTTAATGTAAAAACACTGACGAAGTACGTCATCGTCATGATATTCATCATCGCTTTTGGAGAGTTATTGATGGTGTTTTTGGACAGCTCGCCCATGACTTTTTTGGACAACCTGCTGACACCTGCATCATTTTGGTGGCTCATCATCACCATTGTGGTGGTTGCTCCCATTTATGAAGAGATTGTTTTTCGTGGGCTGATTTTTGGCATTATCTGCTCAAACCACCAAACACCACCAAGATGGCTGGGACTAAACACCCACGAACTTCTCGCCATTGCTGTCAGCAGTTCGTTATTTGCCATGGTGCATTTGCAATACGATGTGGCGGGCATGATGATTATCTTAGCATTGGGTGTGCTATTTTGTCATGCCAGAATCAAACACGGGCTTGGGCTTGCTGTCTTGTTGCATTTTTTAAATAATGCCCTTACCATGATAACTTATTTATTTTTCGGGGGAACTCTTTAAAATACCGCCCCTAGACCTCATTTTACAACTTATGTTATAATCCACCACCCATCATCAAAAGCGAGACATCATGAGCGAACACGCCACTTCCTTACCTGCTTTGATTGAGCTTGGCAAAGAGCAAGGCTATCTCACCTACGCTGAGATTAACGACCAACTGCCAGACTCAGTAACCGACAGCGACCAAGTAGAAGACATCATTCAAATGCTGACCGATGTTGGCATTCCCATTTATGAAACTGCTCCCGATGAAGATGACATGCTTTTAACATCTGCCAACAACGAAGATGACGACATTGTCGCTGATGAAGCTGCCGCCAATCTTGCCAGCGTAGAAGCCGAACCTGGCAGAACCACCGACCCTGTGCGTATGTATATGCGCGAGATGGGTACAGTAGACTTATTAACTCGTGATGGCGAGATTGAGATTGCCAAACGAGTAGAACAAGGCATGAAAGAAGTCCAATACATCATGGCATATTGGCCTGGCACCATCAAATTTGTGCTTAGCGAATACGAACAGACTTTAACGGGTGAGAAAAAAATCTCTGATGTGGTAACAGGCTTTTTACCCTTAACCGATGACCACGAAGAAATCATGGACGACAGCAAAATAAATCTTGAACCCAAAAACAGCCCCATACCACCTGATGATGATTCAGAAGATGACGGCGATGACTTGGTAGACACCGATGACAGTGATGACAGCGGTCTTGACCCCGATGAAGTAAAAGCCCGCTTTGATGAAATCAGCGATCTGTTTGAAAAATCAAAAATCGCCCTAGATGAATACGGTCAAGGCAGTGATGAAGCCAAAACCGCCTATGATGAGCTTGCCACCCGCTTTATGCGTATCAAGCTTAACAACCGTCTGTCTGACCAAATCATGACCCGCATGCGTGAAGTGTATGACGATGTTCGTTCAAGCGAACGCCAAATCATGCGTTTGGTGGTCAGACGTGGCAAAATGCCCATTGAAGAATTCAAAAAAACTTTCCCCAGCAACGAAACCAATACCGAATGGCTGTCTTATCGCATTGATGGCAAACCTGCTTTTGCCGAGACCCTACAAAAGGTCGTACCTGATGTGGTCGCTCTCCAAGAAAAAATTCGTGTTCACGAACAAAACTTACAAATGAACATCAAAGACATGAAAGCAGTCGCCCGTCAAATGGCCATCGGGGAAGCCAAAGCTCGCCGAGCCAAAAAAGACATGGTAGAAGCCAACTTACGTCTTGTCATCTCCATCGCTAAAAAATACACCAATCGTGGCTTACAGTTTCTTGACCTTATCCAAGAAGGCAACATCGGTCTGATGAAAGCGGTGGATAAGTTTGAGTATCGGCGTGGTTATAAATTCTCTACCTATGCCACATGGTGGATACGCCAAGCCATCACCCGCTCCATCGCTGACCAAGCTCGCACCATTCGCATTCCTGTGCATATGATTGAGACGATTAACAAAATTAACCGAGTCAGTCGTCAGCTATTACAAGAGATGGGGCGCGAACCCAGTCCCGAAGAGCTGGCAGAACGCTTGGGTGAAAACGTCTCCAAAGTGCGTAAGGTACTAAAAATCGCCAAAGAACCCATCTCTATGGAGACCCCCATCGGTGATGATGAAGACAGCCACTTGGGTGATTTTATTGAAGACAGCACCATTTCAAGCCCTGTGGACAGTGCCACTGCCGAAGGTTTGCGAGAAGCCACCCGAGAAGTGCTAGATAATCTTACCGAAAGAGAAGCCAAAGTACTCAAAATGCGGTTTGGCATTGACATGGCATCTGACCACACCCTAGAAGAAGTGGGTAAGCAGTTTGATGTTACCCGTGAACGCATTCGCCAAATAGAAGCCAAAGCCCTACGTAAGCTACGCCACCCATCACGCTCAGAGCATTTGCGTTCATTTTTAGAAAATGACTGACCATGAAAAAGGGCAGTTACTGTCCTTTTTTAAAGTCCAAAACATGACCACAAACACCCATTGATGATTTTTGGAAAAAATACCATGAGCATACCCAAAACCCACATACAAAAACCTGAACTTTGGCAGTTTCCCATGGATTATCCCATGAGTATCATCGGAAACGAAGGCGAGCATGACAGCTTACGCCATGAAGTTACATTAATTTTGGCGGAGATTTTTCCTGAATTTGACCCTGCCACCATACAGGTCAAGCCATCTAAAACGGGACGATTTCACTCTTTAAGGGTACGTCTACACTTACAAAGTGCCGATGAGGTTAATCGCTTATACACCGCCCTTGATAAAGCCAAAACCATCAAAACCGTGCTTTAATCCAAAAACTGACTGACCAGATGGTTCACATAACGAAAACCCATCTTGGTCGGGGCAATGACATCAGGGCGATGTACCATAAAGCCCTGATGTTGCAAGGGCAATAATTCATTATCAATGGTGCTAATCAAAAGTCCCGTTCGCTTTTCAAAAGTCTCAACACTCACGCCATCAGCAAGCCTTAGGGCATTCATCATAAATTCAAAAGGCAGGCTTTCTTCTTTAACTCGCTCAAAACCGACCATCTTTGGATACAGCTCATAAGTAAGATAATCTTTGGGCAAACGAGATTTATAAAAGCGATACACCCCATCAACAAAACGCCGATTGTCTCGCAGTGTAACCTTGCCATGAGCCCCCGCCCCAATGGCTAAATAATCACCAAATTGCCAATAATTGACATTATGGCGACAGACCGTGTCAGTATTTCCAACCCATGCCGATACTTCGTAGTTTTTAAAACCCGCCTGCAACAAATACGCCCGCCCTATCGTCTCTATTTTTTCTAATGTGTCTTCATTGGGCAAAACAGGTGGCGTACGATAAAAGGCGGTATTTGGCTCTATGGTCAGTTGATACCAAGACAGATGTGTCGCTCCACAATCTAAGGCGGTCTTGATATCCATCACCGCCAAATCGGGGGTTTGTTTGGGTAAGCCATACATCAAATCCACATTAATCCGTTCAAACCCTGCCGTTTTGGCTTGGATAATGGCACTTTTGGCTTCGTCCGCCCCATGCACTCGCCCCAGAGTTTGCAAGGCATCATCATCAAAACTTTGCACCCCGATAGAGACCCGATTTATCCCCAATGTCAGATATTCAGAAAACGGAGCGTGTTCTATGGTGGCAGGATTAACTTCTAAGGTAATCTCACAATCATCATCAAAATCAAACAACTGCCTAAGCCCATCAAACAGCGTGCGATAATGTCGCACAGGGAGCAGGGACGGTGTACCCCCACCGATAAATACCGAACTGATTGGACGACGCTGAACAAATTCAAGCTGACTGCTTGCGTCTGCCAACAGTGCCTTGACATACTCATTAAACTGCCTGTCATCTATTCCCCCGTCTGTCGTGGCGTGCGAATTAAAATCACAATAAGGGCATTTTTTGACACACCATGGCACATGAATGTATAACGCCAAAGGCACAAATGCAGGGTCAAGGGTCAGATTGTGTTCGCTGGGGTCGCCAAACTCGCTCATGTTTTATTTTTCCGCTTCATTAAATTGCACCAGTTGGCACTTGACACCCAAATGCTTTTCTAAGGCAGGCAGATTAAAGGCATCGTTTTCGCCCACCAAGCTGATTGCCACGCCCTGCTGACCTGCTCGCCCTGTCCGCCCAATGCGATGCACATAATCATCGGGCAAATCAGGCAAAGTGTAGTTAATGACGTGCGACACATCGTCCACATGAATGCCCCGCCCTGCCACGTCTGTGGCAACAAGCACGCTCACATCGCAATTTTTAAAACGCTGTAAATACCGCTCTCTTTTGGCTTGGGCGACATCGCCTGACAGCATACTCACTTCCACATGACGGCGTAGATTGTCGTACAGTCGCTTAACTTGGTCTTTGCGATTGGCAAAAATGATGGTCTTTTTAACATCAGGGCTTGACAAAATTTGTCTTAGGGCGATGAGTTTTTGTTTTTCGGTCAAAAGGTAAAACTGCTGGTCAATGTTTTGGTTGGTGCGACTTTCGGGGGCAATCTCCACAAAGGTCGGCTGATACAGCCAGCGATACGCCAAATTCATGACATCAGTATTAAAAGTTGCCGAAAATAGCAGACTTTGGCGGTGGGTATTGGGAGGCATTTTACTGATGATACGCTTGACATCAGGAATAAAGCCCATGTCCAGCATACGGTCAGCTTCGTCCAACACCAGCACTTCGGTGCGGTCAAGAAACAACTTACCCCGACTGACCCAATCAATAAGCCTACCGGGTGTGGCAATGACAATGTCAAGCGGTTTTTTATTGATGGCCAGCTCTTGCTTATCAAAATCCGACCCGCCCGTCAGACAAAGTGCATAAAGCTCACTAAAACGGATAAATTCCCGACAATCAGCAAAAATCTGCTGAGCCAGCTCCCGAGTGGGTGCTAAAATCACCGCCCTAGGCTCGCCGATGTGACGAATTTCATCTTTGGCAAAGGGGCGTTTATGCAAAGTTTCTATCAAAGTGATTAAAAAGGTGGCGGTTTTGCCTGTGCCTGTTTGGGCTTGGCCGATGGCATCTTGACCTGCCAAAGTGTGCGGTAGGATTTGGGCTTGAATGGGAGTTAATTTATCAAATGACAATGCACTGATGGCCTTTTGGGTACTGGCGGATAAAGGCAATTCACAAAATCTTTCAAACCATGCTTGTTCGTCTGCCATCATGCCCCCAAATCGTCCAAACACGCCACAAACGCTCTGTCCAATACCGCTTTTACAAAGGCTTCTTTGTCTTCGGCACTGTCTTGGACGGGCATACCATAGATGATGCTTAGACCATTTTTCCAAGAATCCCCCACAAAACCGATAAAGTTTTTATCACTAAATCGCTTTGATAGGTTATTGATGTCCCTGTCTAACTGTCTTTGGGCTTTTTGTTTACTTACGCCTGCTTGATGTTCGTTAGCAATGTTATAAATACCACTGCTGACCACCATGCACATGGCGACTTGGGTGTCATCAACTTGGGGTTCTGACTGTTGAGCATGGGCGGACACGCCCACTAATGACAATGCGCTCACTAACCATAAAAATTTTGTCATAAAACTACTCTTTGACGCATCAAATAAAAGATTATTGTATCACAATTTAGGGCACAGTTTACAAAAACCCTTAAAAAGCCTCGCCAAATTTGCTACAATGTGTCAACAGTTTAAGGATATTATCATGACCAAAAATCACCTACTTATCATCAACGGGGCAAACCTACATCTGTTAGGCAAACGTGAACCCCACATCTATGGCACAACCACCCTAACTGACATACAAAACCGTCTAAGTGCCACCGCCCAAGCTCACGGCATTCGTCTAAGTTTTATCCAGTCCAATCACGAAGGCATGCTGGTGGACACCTTAGGTCAAATGGGGCATCTGGGCGATGATAGCGAACGATTTGACGGTGTCATCATCAATCCTGCTGGGTTTACGCACACATCGGTGGTGCTAAGAGATGCTCTGCTGGCTTGCGACAAGCCTTTTATAGAAGTGCATTTGTCCAACATTCACGCCCGAGAAAGTTTTCGCCACCATTCTTACTTTTCTGATAAGGCCATTGGGGTTATTTGTGGCTTGGGCGATATGGGCTATGACATGGCACTGCAATGGTTTTTGGTCAATTTATACGGAAAAAACGCATGACGCACATCACTGCATATACTGACGGGGCGTGTAAGGGTAACGGCAAAGTGGGCGAAGGACAAGGCGGTTACGGGGCTCACATTTGCTACCCCAATGGCGATGTTCACAATCTGTGGGCGGGCGAAAATGACACCACCAATAACCGCATGGAAATTTTGGGAGCGATACTTGCAATCAAAAACACACCCCCTGATGTGCCACTGACGATTTTTACCGATTCAGGCTACGTCAAAAATGCCATGACGGGGTGGTTGGCAGGCTGGAAAAAGAACGGCTGGAAAAAGTCCGACAAAAAACCACCCGAAAATTTGGATTTATGGCAAACCCTAGATACCCTATGCCAAAACCGTCAAATCAACTGGCAATGGCTCAAAGGTCATGCAGGTGATGTGGGTAACGAAACTGCCGACCGTTTGGCAAATTTAGGCGTGTCGGGCATGGGCGATGAGTTTATTCCATCAAAGACACCACCCAAAAAAACAAACTCAACCAAAAAACAGACCATCACCATGATACGACGCCACGACCACCAAAATCCTGACTATGACGGCGATACGTCTCGGCTAAACCCTGACTTTTGGGCGGTACTGCCCGACCCTGTCCATCAAGGCAAAGCCGAACGCCAACTCATCATGGATACAGAGACCACAGGTTTTGACTACAACAAAGGCGACCGTATTGTAGAAGTGGGCATTGTTGAGATGGTGGGACGTAAGTTTACGGGCGTACAGCTCCATGTTTATCTTAATCCTGACAAAGAGATGGACGAAGAAGTCATCAAAGTTCATGGCATTAGCAATGAATTTTTGACCGACAAACCCAGATTTGCCGATGTTGCCAAGTATTTGTACAATTTTATGGCAGGTTCAGAGATTATTGCTCATAACGCCACCTTTGATATGAACTTTTTAAAAATGGAGTTTGACAAGGTAGGCTTGACAGATTTTAAAGATAAGGTACACGTTACCGATTCGCTCATGCTCGCTCGCAAACTCTATCCTGGTCAAAAAAACACCCTAGATGCTTTGGTTCGCCGTCTTGATGTAGGCAAAAAAGATCGTACTTTTCACGGAGCATTGCTGGACTCTGAGATTTTAGCAGAAGTGTATTTGGCGATGACCAGCGGTCAGATTGCCCTTGCCATAGAAGAAGACAACCAAGAAATCCAAGAGACCCAAGCGGTGCATTTTATGGATTTGAGCCAATATGCCACTTATTTAATTCAATCTGCTCATGATAAGACAGCTGATGACATATGGCGACAAACCATGTTTCAGGCATAAAATTTCTTAAATGGCTATTTTTATCAGATAAAAGTATCGTTTTTATGACCATTAAATGATACAATAGGCTACTTTCTAAATTGTTACAAAATTTTACAGCAACAGTAAGTATTTTACACAAAAGCAGATAATGTAAAGTTTTCGTACTTGCAGTTTGATGACAAACCCATTTATAATGTACTGATACGTATATTTTTTAACCAAAAACTTTGATTAAAGGTTACTCATGGCACAACAACAGGCTTACAGCTCCACAAATTTTGACTTTTTATCACTCCACCTTCTAAATCATGAAATTGGCATCATCTTAAAGGACGCTGAGATACATTTGCGTGAGTTTTATGATGACCCAGACCAAGCCCCATTGCTGACCGATTCTGCTAAAAACCTAAGTCAGCTTGCCAAAGTTTTTAGTCTGATTAGCTTTGATGGGGCGGACTTTTTGGCGACAGCTTTGGCAGACGCTTACACAAAACTTAGCCAAAGTGCGGGCGATGATGAGCAAGAAGCGTTTATGGTTGACATCTCCGAAGCGGTAATGATGCTTGAACGTTATGTGGAATTTACCTTATTAAAAGAGCAATTAGAACCAAGTTTGTTATTGCCCATCATTAACAAGCTCAGACAGCATTTGGCTCAAAACGCCATCACCGACAGCACACTTCGCCAAACCAGTCATAGCGTGGTCATCAACCATCCTCAATCACAGTACGCCCCCCTATCAAGTTTGGGCTTAAACACCAAAGCACTCATCGGAGCATATCGTCAAGGCTTGTCCGTGCTATTACGCCATCAGGCTGGCACACCATCTCCCACAGACTTACAAAAAATACAAGGTTTATCAAATGCTTGTGCCAACATCGCCCAACATTCAGATACCCTATTTTGGCAAAGTGCCAAAGCACTTACCCAAGACATCATTCGTGATTTACCACTTAGTCATGCTAAAAAACGCATTTTAATTTATCTAGAACAGCAACTGTCTGACTATTTTGACATTCATGACAAGCGTTTTGCCCACATGGTCAGCATGGCTTGCCAAAAAGATGTAGATTTTGCCCTGCTTGCCACCCAAAAGTACGCCCTAAACCAAACCAGTGCCGATACACTACAAGCCATGCAACGCTTTTTATTTGGTCCAAATCGTGAGATTATTTCTACCGTCAATACACTTATCCAAGAAACCATAGAAAGCATCAAGCATGACGTAGATACACTGGTACGCACAGACGGTCAGGTCATAGAAGGCGAACCCATCACACCAAACAGCATTGCCACTGACATCAACAAACTAGCAAAAACACTACATCTGTTACAACTGACCGAAGCTCGGGACGCTCTGATTGAAGCTAGCAAACAAGTCAATGCTTGGCAACGCCCCACACTTGAAGAGCTAGATACCTTGCTGGACAAGTTGCTGATTGCTGAAAATTCTGCCATCTTTTTAGCAAAATCACACACCCCAAAAGCCGTTAAGTTCCAAAGACACGACCACGGCATTTCCTTACACCATTTAGACATGGCGTGTGAGACGTTGGTAAAAGAAGCCCGTTATAATCTGCTGAATATCTCATCAATGCTGAGCGACTTTTTGGGTCATCGCCAAGACGCTAACCTACAAGAAGCCCCCGAACTCATTCGCCAAGTGTCAGGAGCGGTGGCATTTTTGCATATGCCCGCCATCAGCAAGCAACTTATCAAACTTGCCCATAAACTAGACACAGGACTGCTTAACAAAATCCAGCAACTGCCTGCCGAGCAAGTCTCCCAACTGACCAATCATTGGGCAGACATTTTGGTAACGGCGGACATGGAGCTTGAAAACTTTACCGAAAACCGACCCACCAGCGAACAAATGTTACTGACCAGTGAACGTAGTTTAAACAGATTGTTGGTTGCCTAAAATGGTCTCTTTTTGGATAATTGATGGACAAAGCGTCTTTTGTCAAGACGGTTTTCCCCATCGTTGTATGGTGGCGACCGATGACCCTGCCCCCACCTATCGTGCCATAGACCACCAAACCGCTCAAGCACTTGGTGTAGATTTATCAAAAGGGGAATTTTTGACCTATCGGTCGCTGGTAGGAACGCTAGATACGACTCTTGCTCTAGAATTGTCTGGGGCAATACAGTTTGTACATTGGCATAAAACCCACCAATACTGCACCGTCTGTGGCACGCCCACTCTCACACCAAGCATTCCAAAAGTCTGCCCAAATTGCCATCATCACAGCTATCCGACCATCTCGCCTTGCGTGATTGTTGCCATCACCCGAATATGCCCCACCACCCAAAAACCACAAATCCTACTTGCCAGACATCATAGACACTCTGCCATCTATACACTCATCGCAGGTTTTGTAGAAATAGGCGAAACCTTAGAGATGACTGTACACAGAGAAGTCAAAGAAGAAGTGGGCGTATTGATAGATGAGCCTATCTATCTGGGCAGTCAAGCATGGCCTTATCCTAGTAATCTGATGGTTGGATTTTTGGCGAATTATCAAACAGGCGACATCACGCCCCAAGCTGATGAGATAGCAGACGCTCACTTTTTTGATTTGGACAATTTGCCAAAAGTCGCCCCAAAAGGCACGATTGCTCACACCATCATAGACGATGTGGTCAAGCGGTTTGGCTAAAAATGCTGACAGCCACACTATCCAACATAAAACTCAATCTTAGCATAGCCATCGTAGTTTTTTAGTGGTAAATCTACATCTCGGCTTTATAAGTTTGTGCATAATCACCATCGGCACATATCTCTTGACTCTTTGGGTTTTTGACAATCACACGTCCAATTTTATAAGATGCGTCAAAAAATTGCTCAGCAGAAATGGCATATTGTACTGCATTTAAACTATTAAACTATCGTCAAGTAGTGGCTCAATGCTAAATTCTTGACCTTTTGATAAATACAGCTCAAACACACGATGGACATAGTTGCCTGCAAACATGGTGCAGTGGCTACCTTTGGCAAACTGCAATGTCGTTAAATTGGCATAGCTGGTATGAACCAATCCCCAACCAAGCAATAATATGACAAATTTTTTCATGATTTCCCTGTCATCTGATGGTTTTATTTTTATTAAAACGTCTACGTGGGAGCTAAACCGCAAAGTCTTTACCCAGATACACTTTTTGTACCAATTCATTGGCTAAAATCTGTGATGGCGAACCTTGTGCGATGATGTTACCTTCGGAAACGATGTAGGCTTTTTGACAAATGGACAATGTCTCTCGCACATTATGGTCAGTAATCAGCACGCCAATGCCACGACTTTGCAAAGCAACTATCACTTCTTTGATATCGCCCACCGAAATGGGGTCAACGCCTGCAAATGGCTCATCAAGCAAGATAAACTTAGGGTTGCTTGCCAAAGCTCGGGCAATCTCGCAACGGCGACGCTCACCCCCCGACACGCTCATGCCCAAAGAATGGCGAACGTGTTCTAGATGAAACTCGCCCATCAGCTTTTCAAGTTCAGCAAGTTGGGCAGGCTTGTCCAAATCTTGGCGGGTTTGTAGTATCGCTAAGATGTTTTGCTCAATGGTTAATTTACGAAAAATAGACGCTTCTTGGGGCAAATAACCAATACCGTGCTTGGCTCGTTCGTGCATGGCTTTTTTTGAGATGTCAATGTCGCCAAAAAATACCTGCCCCTTATCCATCGGCACAAGCCCGATGACCATATAAAAACTGGTGGTTTTGCCCGCCCCATTTGGTCCTAAAATGCCCACCACTTGACCTTGCTCTATGTCAAATGACACGTCTTTGACAACCCAACGCTGTCCATAGCGTTTGCCCAAATGACGCATACTCAAAGTCAAAGCCATCAGCGAACACCCACCTGACCATCACCACCACTGGGCGGAAAAATAAGCTCCACACGGCGACCACCACCAGCATTTGCTTCCACATCGCCAAGTTTTAGACTATAACGAATGGTATTACCCGAAAAACTCGCCCCCGCTTGGGTAAGTTTGGCGTTGCCCGTCAAAGTAACAATGCCCGTAACCGCATTATAGTCAATCTTATTTGCCTGACCTTTGGCAAGCCCTTTTTCTTTGGTAACGACCTGTTGCATGGTGGCAGGGCGACCTGTGGCAACGGCGGTTTTAATGCTTCGCTTATTATCCAGATTAAGCGTGATGTTGTCAGCAGCAATTTTTAATGTGCCTTGCTCAATGGTTACGTTACCTGAATAAGTGGTAATACCCGTCCGCTCGCTGTATGTGGCTTTGTCGGCAAGTAGGCGAATGGGCTGATTGGCATCAGACGGCAGAGCTTGGGCAAACATGGGCAAAGATGAGATGACCATCATGGTCGCCACAACAAAAAAACGATTCATAATCAATACACTCTTTAAAATAAGGGTTTATCTTCACGGGCAGGCGGGTTAAATTGTAACTGAATTTGGTGAAACTCGTACTCGCCTTGTGCCAAATCCGCCACAAATCCTTTGGCTTCAAAGCGGTCTTCGCCCTGCTCTACGGTTACGGTGTCATCGCTTTTTACCGTACGGTCTTTGGTGTTGCCAGACAACAGACTGCCTTTGATGACCATGTCAGGCTTGGTGTCATCGCCTTTTCGGGTCAAAACAAAACCTTCGGCTAAGTTTAGCTCCCCCGTAGCTTGGTCAAGACTTGCCCGACTGGCGGTCAGGTGGTAGCTTTGGGCATTGGGCGGTGTCCATTCTATTTTGGCATTAACCATCTCATCAGAGCCATTGGTGTTTTTGATGAGCGAGTCTGCCGTCAGCGTGTATTCGGTCTGACCTGTCTCAGGACTGGTTTGGCTTGCTGTAATCTCGGTAATCTCGTACGATGTCTTGGGGGCTTGGGGGGTGGCAGGCTTAATCTTTACGTCTTCTTTATAAAAAAACCACACCCCCACCATCAATGCCATCATACCCAATAGAGCAAAAATCTTGGCATTCATTCATTCAAACTCCGCCACAAATGCCGTATAATGCCCCTGTGCCTTTAAAATCAGCTCACACACTTCACGCACCGCTCCTTGCCCACCTGACCGCTGGGTAACAAAATCCGCCACGCTTTGGGTCTCTTGACAGCCATTTGGCACGCTGATGCCCACGCCTGCTTCACGTACCGCTTTTAAATCGGGCAAATCATCGCCCATATAGGCACATTCGTTTAATTCAAAGCCAAGCGAAACGGCAAGTTTTGACAGCTCGGTAAATTTATCGTCTTGCCCTTGTATCAGATGATGAATGCCCAGCTCTTTGGCACGGCGTTCCACCATCGGAGATGTCCGTCCTGTGATGATAGCAAGCGTAACACCTGCCCCCATCAGACCTTTTAGACCCACGCCATCTTGCACATAAAAGGCTTTTGTCTCCACATCATAAGAATTATAAATAATCTGACCATCTGACAACACGCCGTCCACGTCCATCACAAACAGTTTGATTTTTTGGAGTTTTTGGGTTAAGGTTAATTTGCTCATGATTTATCCTATTTTACACCTGCGGTCAGTATGTCATGCAACGCTATCACGCCTTGTAATTTGCCCATCTCATCTAACACCAACAGCTGACCGATGCTTTTTTGGTTCATTAAAGTCAAAGCATCAGAAGCTCGCACATCGGGCATGGTGGTTTTGGGGTTTTGGGTCATGACATCGCCGATATTAGCACTTAGCGGTACGGATTTGACAAGCTGTCGTCTTAGGTCGCCATCGGTAAAAATCCCCACTACTTTACCATCATCACCCACCACCACCACCAAGCCAAGTCGCCCTTTGGTCATCATAAACAACGCATCATACAGTGTGGCTTTGGCATTAACCATGGGTAACTCATCGGTACGCATGATGTCTTTGACGCGGGTTAAAAGTTTACGCCCCAATGCCCCCGCTGGGTGCGACATGGCAAAATCATCACTGGTAAAGCCCCGAGCGTGCAACAATGCCACCGCCAAAGCGTCCCCTAATGCCAGCGTTGCAGTCGTGCTAGAAGTCGGAGCAAGCCCCAAAGGACACGCTTCTTCTGACAAGCCAAGCGTCAAGGCAATGTCGGCTGATTTTGGCAAAAATCCTCGAGTATCACGACTGATACTGATGAGCGGTATGCCCAGTTGTTTAACCACGGGGATTAGCATTTTAATCTCATCAGACTGACCTGAATTTGAGATGGCAACCAAAACATCGCCACGCACCAACATACCCAAATCGCCATGTCCTGCTTCGGCAGGGTGCACAAAAAAAGCAGGTGTGCCTGTACTTGCTAATGTCGCCGCTATCTTACGTCCGATATGACCTGATTTGCCCATGCCCGTAACAACCACCCGCCTTTGACACGCCAACAACATCTGACACGCCTTGACAAATCGCTCATCAAGCTCGCCCTTTAACAGTTCAAGGGCGTGCTGTTCAGTGCTGATGGCGTTTTTGGCAATGTCAATAAAATCCACAAAATGACTCATAGCTCACCACGATAAAATTTTGGCATTATGATACCACAAATCCAAGCGTTTTACTTGAATTTTGATAACACATCACAAACAAAAAAACCCACACAAGGCGGGTCTTTTTGACGGACGGTTTAGCTGTCTGAATTAAACCTGTTTTCAAAATCTTTTTTGTCAAAGCCTGTACGGTCAAAGGTACGGCTGTCGCTTTTTTCTAAGCCTTTACCATCAAAACCCCGCTCTTCATAGCTTGAACGGTCAAAGCCTTGACGACCATCATAGCCTGTGCCTTGCTGATAGCGGTCAAAGCCCCCTTGACGCTCAAAGCTTGTGTTTGGTGTGCGAGTAAAGCCCCCCACCGCACGAGTACCAGTACCACCAAAACCTGTACGCTCAAAACCCGTGTTTGGGGTAGAATAGCCCGTACCTGTCGGATAACCACTACCACTCATCACACCCGCTGACCCTGTGGCAGGATATGGCGTGCTTGGGGCTGTGCCGTCTGTGCGTGGATTGCGGGTCGGAACAACGGTGGAGATGGCGTGCTTGTAAACCATCTGACTGACCGTGTTTTTTAGCAAAACCACATACTGGTCAAAAGATTCAATCTGACCTTGTAATTTTATGCCATTTACCAAAAAAATAGAGACGGGAATGCGGTCTTTACGAAGTGCGTTCAAAAATGGGTCTTGCAAACTTTGCCCTTTTGACATGATTTTCTCCAAAAATTAAGATGAAAATAAAAAAACCAAACAATAGTTAGGCATAGGGTAATAAGTGTCTTTGTACTTCTTTTATGCAGTGAAATGACACCATGACAGGTGAGCAAATGGTAAAATCCTGATTGGCATCTGTTATTGTTGGCATTTTAAGACGTGCAAGGCTACGTTGCCAAGTGGCTTGACGTTTGGCAAGCTGTCTTGTGGCATATAATGCCTTATTTTTCATGTCTTGGCAAGCCATATCCGTCAAATTTTGTCTGATTTTTTGGGGTTTTATGCTATTTTGTGTCAAAAGTACTGAATTTTTGCGTGTATTTTTACAAAATTCCTGCCAAATGGGGGAAATTTGCATGATGTCATGGTCTGTTACCGCCAAAAATTCTAACACCTGCCGATACCCCACACACCGCATGGACGGCATATCAGGCGTTAAATCGGGGTATTTTTGCAAAAGATCAATCACCTCACCCACCAAGCCCTGCTCCCACATGACATCAAGGCGTTTGGCGATACGCTCATGCAACCAATCCCGCTTGGGCTCTACCGACAAAGCAAGCCACGTTTGCGTAGGATTTTGACAAGGGGCGATTTTGGGCGTGTCTTGCCAAACACTCATGGGCGTGCCTGTCTGCATATATACTTCCACCGCCCTTGTGATACGCTGGGTGTCGGATATTTTTAGACGCTGACAAATCTTAGGGTCGTGCGTTTGTAGATAGGCGTACAGCTCACCAATGCCGTCATTGACAAGCCATGCCATAACCTGCCTACGAATGGCAGGGTCAGTGTCAGGCACGGCGGACAGACCGTCAAAAAGTGCCATATAATACATCATCGTCCCGCCTACCAGCAGGGGGATTTTACCCCGCACGTGAATGTCGCCAATCAGTCGCTCCACGTCCGCCACGAAACTTGCCACATTATAAACTTCGGTGGGCGTGATGATATTAACAAGATGATGTGGAAACTGGGCAAGCTCATCATCGGTCGGCTTTGCTGTGCCGATGTTCATGTCCTGATAAATCAAAGCACTGTCCACCGACACAAGCTCAAACCGCCCTGTCTCATACAGTCGGCACGCCAAATCGGTCTTACCGCTAGCAGTCGGGGCGATAAGCGATAGGACGGTGTTATCAGGGAGGGATTGATAATGTAAATTCATGATAAATCTAAATCCACCCCAACAATCTCTACCACCCTACGCTCATCGGCTTGTCTTGTGATATTTATCATCATATCAGGCTTTGGTAGCATACGCTCGGCACGGCTTGCCCACTCTATAATTACCAACGAATTTGGCTCATCAAAATATTCAAAAAACCCAATAAAATCCAGCTCTTCTGGGTCATTTAGGCGATAAAGGTCAGCATGGTACACAGGTTTGCCATTGATGTTGTATGGCTCAACTAAGGTATAAGTTGGGCTTTTTACCGCCCCTGTATGCCCCAACGCACGCAAAAGATAACGGGTAAAAGTCGTCTTACCCACTCCCAAATCGCCTGATAGCCACAGACTGCCTACGGGGTTGGCATCAGCCAAAGCTGTGGCAAGACGCTTGGTGTCGGTTTCATTGTGTAAAATAATGGTATTCATCATCACTAACAGTATCATCAAAATTGGCAAATAATGTTTTGCCACGTTCAAAAAGAGCTTTTATTTTATTATTAGGTTCGGGCGGATTTTGTAGAATTTGTAACATTCGCTCCCACTCTTGTTCATTTAAATAAATACCCTTATCCGTCATACTTTAACCTGTCTTAACGGCTTTGGATTGATAAATTTCTCGCCACGTTTTAGTCTGTCAAACAGCTCACTGTCGCCCCACTCGGCTTTGACCTGCTCACTAAATTCAAAATCATCTAGCGACAATTTGCCCATGCGTTCATTTTCTACGTCTTCACGAAAACACTGAGCGTACCCTGTGGCGGTCTCGTGGACGATGACCGAATAGACGGATACGTCCATTTCGCCATTTTGGGTGATGGTATTAGTCAGCACTTTATCCGCCCAATAAAAAATCACACGGCTAAACTGCTCGGCGGACGGCGACACAGGCAGACTTATCCAGCGAGCCGAAAAGTTCTTGCACGCACGGATATAATCGCCATCGTCCTTATCCCAAAAGGTGATGGCGTGGTCAAAACTGTCAATCAAGTCCTTAATGTGCGATTTTAACAGCCCAAAATCATAGACCATTTGCCCATTGTCAAGGGCGTGAGCTTCTAAAATAAGCTCCACTTGATAGCTATGACCATGAATGGAACGACTACAACGTTCAGACGTGCAGTTGCGGACGATGTGGGCATTTTCAAATTTAAAGAGTTTACGGATACGCATGGTTGTTATCTTTATTAAAAACGGTCTATCATCTTATCACAAATGCCCCTTTTACAAAAGTTTTTTGGACACTAAAAACCCCACACAAGGTGGGGCTGATGTCGTGGCAATCTATTCATTAACAAAGGCGATTTTAGTCAGTCCTGCCCCACTTGCCATCGCCAATACCTGTGCCACCATGTCGTATTTACCCTCTTTGTCGGCACGCAGATGGACTTGGGGGTCAACCCCTTTGAGTGCTTCTTCGCCAAAACGCACTGACAGCTCATCTAAGCTCATGGGCGTTTTGTCCCAAAAAATCTGACCATCTGCATCAATGCTGATTTGTAGCACATCGGGAGGCATTTCATTGACCTGTGCCGATGTTTTTGGCAAATCAAGTGGCACGGTCGGATTTAATACCGTTGCTGTTACCAAAAAGATAATCATAAGCACCAACATGATGTCAATCAAGGGAATAAGGTTAATCTCATTCATGCCCTCGTTGTCGTTGTCGCCCAGCTCAAATGCCATAACTCCCCCTATTGTACCGCTTTTGCCAACAATTCATGAGCGGTAATATTTGCCCGATGAATGGCTCGTCTGTTTATGCGAGTGATGATGTTATAAAACACCACCGCAGGAATCGCCACCGCAAGACCCAGACCCGTCATAATCAAGGCTTCACCCACCGGCCCTGCCACTTGGGCAAGCCCCGCCTGCCCACTTTGGGCGATGGAATGCAAGGCGTGAAAAATCCCCCACACCGTACCAAATAGCCCGATGAATGGAGCGATGGCGGCGGTTGTCCCCAATACGGGCAAGCCTTTTTCCAATTCAAAACGATAATCAGCGATGTGCTTTAATAAAAACTGCTCGGTGGCGGTCTTTTTTTGAGCAAAATCAAGCTCAATCAGCCCTTTGGTGTCGTTGGCGATTTTTTGGCTTAGGTCATTTGCGATGACATCGGTGGCTTGGTGGGATTTTAATAAACGGGTAACCCCCACTATCCACGACACCACCGATAAAGCGATTAGGATAAAAAATAAAGTTTTACTGACACCGTCAGTGTATTGCCAATAATGTGCAAAATCCATGATAAATCCTTAACAGGTGTTAATTTATAAATTTAGTTAGCAACATTTACATTGATGGGGAAAGTTGCCGTACCCGACAGCACCTGACCTTTGTCATTTTTAAAGGGGTGGAAACTGGCTCGCCTGATGGCACTTCGGATTTGTTGATCTAAGGCTCTGTCGCCCGTACTGGTGATGGTAACATTGGTGATTCTGCCTTGTGCGTTAATGGTAACGGTGGCTTGAACCGTAACCGCTCCCTTGACGGTCTCTGATGACAGCCCGATAAATCTGGGTTTGCTTCGCCAGTTGGCGTTGGCTCGTCCACTTAGGTCTTGACCTTTAATCTCGCCACCGCCTGAACTTTTGCCCTTACCGCCTTCATCTTTACCGCCATCTTTTTCGTTTTTGCTTTGGTCGTCTTTGCCTTTACCACCTTGACCTTTGCCTTTATCATCGCCATCTTTTTTGTTTTTGCTTTGGTCGCCTTTGCCTTTACCGCCTTCACCTTTACCATCTTTGGGCGTTTCGGCTTTGACAGGCTC
>JAUMUJ010000001.1 GCA_030530785.1 Moraxella sp.
CCGACCCTCTGCTCCCAAAGCAGATGCGCTACCAAGCTGCGCTACGCCCCGATTTACTCATCAACACTTAATGATTAAGTTGTTGGTTAGTGGTGCGTATTATAGCGTAATTTTACACGCTGTCAATCATTTATTTTAAGAAATGATAAAATTTTTTATAAGACATTGATTTTTAAATGATTTAATTTTCGCCAACCAGCTCCCAGCCCAATGCCTTTGCCCCACGAGTGCCACCTGTCAGATGAATGTAGGTACGAGTGGGGTCAAGGCTGTCTAAAAGCTCACACGCACGTCCTGCCTTTGTGCCACCACCGCACAGCACATAGATGTCGCCTGTGGTGTTGGCAAGTGTGTCGGCATTGATGTGGTCAATCGGTACGTTGATGGCATGGGGGATATGGGCATTTTTAAAGCTGTGATTGTCTCTTACGTCCCAAATCGTCAAACGCTCATGAGGGCTAAATTCGCTGATGGCTAAGGTTTTAATCATAAAAAATCTCCAAATAATCCATTAGTCTAGCAAAAATCTGATATAATGGCAATTTTTTGGAAATGACCATGACAAAAACCATCAAACGCTGTGAGTGGTGTTTATCCGACCCTTTATATGTGGCATATCATGATGATGAATGGGGCAAGGTGGTTTATGATGATGATAAATTATTTGCCTGTCTTTGTCTTGAAAGTATGCAATCAGGATTAAGTTTTATTACGATTTTAAAAAAGCGGGATAATTATTATCAAGCCTTTGATGATTTTAATGCCACACTGATTGCTAATTATGATGATGATAAAGTTAATGAACTCATGCAAAATGCTGGCATTATCCGCCATCGGGCTAAAATCCAAGCCATCATCAATAACGCCAAAGCATATTTAGCCATCACTTGCCATCGCTCTTTTTATGATTATCTGTATGGCATTATCAACCAATACGATGATTTTCCAAAGGATAATCAAATCAGTAGCATAAAAGACGCACCAACGTGGACACACGCAAGCGAAGAGCTTGCCAAACAATTAAAAAGGGACGGTTTTAAATTTGTGGGGGCGACCACGTGTTATGCTTTTATGCAGGCGGTGGGTATGGTAAATGACCATGTGGCGGATTGTGAGTTTAGGGGTGCTAACTGCTATTAAAATCTAAAAGAAAAACAAAAAAGTTCTAGAAGCGGTTAAGGCGGTGTTAGAATGACAGTTATCCGTGGACACATCATCGCCCTTAACCCCAACAACACCCAAGCTACTTATTTTTTTTGCTCATGCTTGTGGTGTGGCACGCCTTGCCTACAACTGGGCGTTAGATGAATGGCAAAAACAATACGAAGCCGACAAGAATTATCATGATGACCGTTTAAGATCGGGCATTGCCATTGACAACACCAAACTTAACAAACCATCACAAGGCAAACTGCATAAACAGCTCAACGCCATCAAGTGTGAACAATTCCCTTTTATGACTGACCTAACCAAATGCTCTCCCCAAGAAGCCATCATATAGCTTGGCGTAGCATTCAAAAACTTCTTGGCAAGATTAAAATAATACCAAGTTTTATGGTTGATTTGTTGATGAAGATAAACCGATATCATTATCCATAAATACGCATTCATCAAAGCCAAGTTTATTAAAAACTTGGCTTAGCTTGGATTGTTATATTACCACGAGTTGATAAAATAAAAATCAGCCAGCATGATATATGTCTTTATCACTGACTTTGGCATCACGCAGACCCACAGCTTAATCGCTCACCCCAAACACGCCCGCCCGAGCCATGATTTGCTTTGCCCAAGCCCTATGAGTGGCAGGCTCTAACATGGTGTTGTCTTGTTTGAATACCGCTTTTGCGTCATCGGCAAGCACTGCCTTAGCGTGAGTATAATCTTGGCGACTGACGGCAAAGGCGGTATTGACATGGGGGATTTGGTTTGGGTGAATGACGGTTTTGCCCACCAAACCAAGAGACACGTCTTTTGACAGCTCTTGGGAGAATAGGTCGGGCTTGTCTAGATATTCAAAAACGGGCGATGACAGATAAAAACCCTTTGGCACAAATACCCCAAGCAAGCGGTAAATCAGCGAGCCAAGGGGCGAGTCATACAGCGTAACATCAGGCAGTCTTCTCATGCGTAAGCAGGCAAGTAGGTCATTACCGCCCACTCTGATGGCAAGGATTTGTTGGTCAAAGCCTTCTTTAAGGGCAACTGCCAGCTCATGATTATGAGCCGAGCCAAAGACTAAGGCGGTCTCTAAGGTGGGCATTAAAAACCGCTCGGAGCGGATATTTTGGCAAGCATATCGCCAGTCGGCAAGGCTTATCATGTCTACCTTTGGCAAAACAAAACCGTCTATCAGGTCAATGTGTGCATACTGTGCCAATGTCCTTAATAAGGCAGGCGATCGGGGGCGGATAAAGACAAGCGGACGGTCAAAATCGCCCACAGTATCACAATGGGCGTGCCATGTGTCAAGCAAGGTACGGACATTATCAAGGGCAAATGGCAGGTCTTTTTCTAGTACTGCATCTTCTAGGCAGATGATGATGCTGTGCAAATCCTTGATTTTTTGGCGAGTGATGATTTGCCAAATGTCGCCCCGTGTGGCAGGCATATACAGGCTTGCTCCCAGATGATAAGGGTGTAGGCGGGGTGGGGGTAGGGTGGTCAAGTGGTGGCTTGGGGGGTTGATAAAGTTCATGACTGTCCTTTTGGTGCGTTTCATCGGTGTGGGCTAAGGTTGGCTTTTGTCTTTAATAATTGTCATTGCCTGATATGGCAAAATGTCGCATTGCTCCACCCGAATGCCCCGCTCATCACACAGATGGCGAAGTAGGGCGGTGTCATCATGAAAATCTGTTACCAGCACCCGCTCAGGGTCTCGGCGTAGTACCGCACGGGTGGCTTCGGCGATGGTGGGCTTGATACGATTGGGGTTTTGAATATTAAACTTGTGTCTGATACGCTCAATCACTGCTCTTGTGGCGTGAGTGGGGGCAGGTTTTGGGCGGAGTGGGGCAGGCGTGGCAAGTGTTTTTCGCTGGGCATCAATGGCGTTAATGAATGCCAAACTTTCATCAACATCTTGCAGTTCGTCATAATACACCGCCCCGTGAAAGGTATCCGCCCGCCACAATGTGCGAGAGATGAGTCCTGATATGGTGCTGTTTAGTAGCGATGATGGCATGAGCCAATCATCATCGCCAGCCGACAGCCATGCCACGCCCGCAGGGTCAGCCAGCACAACAAGCGGTAGGGTGTTTTGATGAAAAAATTGCCCATGCGTGTGGGGGTGGACTTGACAAAAGTTGGCAAGGCTTTTTGACAATTCGCCAAAAATCGCCCCCTTGCCCGTCCAGCCGTCCACAAAAATTATCGGGCTGTTTGGGTGGGCATTGACGATGCATTCTAATGCCAACGCATCAAGCCCTCTGTCTCTGATGATACTGACCCCATAATGACAAGTGGGCAGTTGCCATTCATCAAAAGTACGCTTTAACAGTACGCCCACAGGCACGCCTGCCCGCACAAGACTGACGATAATCAGTGGTGTATTTGTACTTACTTTGTCATTAAAAAATGCTTGTAATGTTCTTGCAAGGCGTGCGATGTCTGTTGCCATTTTTGGGGTGTATTTGGCAAGGGCTTGGCGGTATAGCCGTTGGTGGGTGTCGCTCACGGGTGATTCTAGGGTCAGCATATCAGAATAGTGGCGTTCACCCGATTGAATGAGCGTCTCTTTGGTGGCAGGGTCAGTGCTGGTGATGTCGGATTTGTTGATGTGCGTGAGCAAAAACACCACGTCAGTCGGCAGATAACTACCGTGTCGTATGGGCGGTGGGGGTAGGGTGGTCATGGTCGGCTCTTTTGTTGGATTAGGTTGTGAAGTTGCCCACGATTTGGCGTGCCATACCAATCTAGCAGACTTAAAAATGGCAAATCCGCCAAGCTGTCGCCAAAACCAAACATGGGGGTCGTATTGGGCAAATAATGCGATTTTAAAAAGGCAACAGCGTGCCGTTTGTGGATAAAATGGGGTAAAATCGCTAAGTTGTTGGCATTGATATGCACATAAAAATCTTGCTCAATGTTTGGCATTGTCATGAGCTTATTGGCAAGGCGTGATAATGTCTTATGGTCTTTTTGGCGGTGTTTGATGGCAAGATAAATCATCAAATCTGTCCCCATAAACTCATCGCTGTGGGGCGTGATGATAAAATCATCGCCCAAGTCTTGTAGGGTGGATAAGGTAGTGTATAGTGTAGATTGTAAGGCGGATAGCGGGGTGGCGATGTGCTTTTCCCATGCAGGTAAGGGCTTATTCTCCTTATCCAAAATCACCGCCCCATGTGTCAGCACTTTTAGGTTATCAAAAGGCAATTTGACACGGGCAAACTCCGCTCTGTCCCGTGCGGTAACGGGGATTAGCGTGGTGTGGGCGTGTAACCAATAAAAAAAATGGGCTTGTTTTCGGGTAAAAAAGCTAAGCGGTTTGTCTTGTTTGTTGTGGCTTGCTGTGATGAGTGGTTGATTGATGTCAGTCAGTTTGCGTTTGGTTTGAAACAAGGTGTCGTCCAAATCCATCAAGGTATAAGGCTTGATGGGTGTGTGCGTGGCGACAAAATCATCAAAAGTCATGAATTATCCTTGTGATTAAAGGGTGAGACAATGGCAATATTTGGGCGGTCAAACAGCTTATCCATGCTGTCAGGCGGTGTTTCGGCGCAGACGATGACCAAATCCCACGCATCAAAATCCACGTTATAGACAAAGTTGGTCATGCCAAGCCCATAGCTGTCAGCAAAATGATGGACGTGGGCAATTGCCCCGCCTTGTGCAATGGGCGAGCGGGTAATGGCGGAGAATTTGACGATGATGCCCTGATTTTCTAGGCGTTCAGCAAGCAAAAACGGCAACCACACAAATTCATTAACCCCAAGCACCAGCACCGATTTGCCGACATAATCGCCAATATCATCAGGCAAGGCTCCGTACAAGTTGGGCAGTCCGTCCATGCTGTTTTGGGTGGGTGTCCGCCCCCAAGATGGCAAAGGAAAAATGGGGCAATTGCCCGCTTTTGTGGTGGCAACGTCAGGCATATTGACCGCTTTATCGTGCGTGGGTGTCCATCTCCACGAACCTGACAATAGATGATGGCGATAAAACCCGACCGTACGGTCAGGCATGACAAAGGTGCCATCAACCATTTTCCCAAGCGACCAATCCACGAGCGTGGCAAGATGAACCTGCTCTAACTGGGTCATGCCCGATGCGATGAGTGCGCCCATGACATTTTGGCAGGTTTTGCCTGTGCTGGCTTCATCGTCCACCATGATGATGGTTTTGGCACATCGGACGGCGTGATTGACCGATTCATCGTCCGACAGATAAATCAGGTGCGTGCTGGCGTGGCTATGTTCTTCGCTAAACGTGGCAAAAAGTGGGGCATTTTGGGTGTGGCGGGTGGAATTTAGCAAGTAAGCAGACGGATAGCGAGCTTTTAAGCACTCATGCACCCCTGCTGACAGCCCAACTGCCGTCTCTGCCATGCCGATGACAACAAGGGGTGTGGGCAGGTCATTTGGAATTTTATTGGCGAGTGTGGCAAAGGCTTGACGCATGGTGCTTGGGGCGACAGGGATATGACGACCCAATACTTTTGAGACAAATAAAAACGCCCGTTTTGGGTTGATGCGTTCGGCAAAATCAAGCAGTTCGTCAAGCTCAAACTCATCGGCTTCATAAGTCAAATCTAAATCACCCCGAGATAGGCTGATGTGATGGTGTTTTGGCATGGCGGCGTTCTGTTATGGCGATTGATAAATAAAAGATGGTTTAAAATTTGGTAGGTTGATAAAAATTTAATCAATCCTCACCGAAGTCATGAGCGGTCTTACCTTGCAAGGTGTGATTTGGCGGATACTCTCATCAAGGCTTGGGCGAGCGGTCAGCCCTGCAAAATACAGCATCGCAAGCACGGTCAAATCAAGCCCGCCATGCACGGTGTAGCCAATGCCTCCTGACGGGCGGGGGTTAATTTCAAGGATTTGATGGTTGCCGTGTTCATCAGCACGGGTTTGCACGCTGACGATGCCGTCCGTCCCAAACGCCCGAATGAGCGGAACGACCACGTCCATGACAGACGGCTCATAACCGACATATTGCACCTGCCCGACTTTGTGGCGAGTTACTGCCCCGAGTATCTTACCACGTTCACACACCACATCTATGGAGTGCTCTTGTCCTGACAGATAGGGCATTAACAGCATGGGTGTTTGTTTGGCGTGGGGACTGTTTTGGTAGGCGTGCAAAAATTCATCGGTATGGATTTTTTTGTGTTCGGTGCGATACAGATGATAAAAAGGGTCGGTTTGACCGTGATGATTGTCCAAAATCCAAAACCCTTCGGCAAAAATCCCCTGCACGGGCTTGACGCACAGTCTCTGCCCCCCGTGTTTGGCGATGAGTGCGGTCAGCTCATCGATATTATCAAACCGCCACGCCATCGCCACAGGCAAATCATGGGCACGACAATGCTTGGTAAAGGCGTATTTGTCATCAATGATGTGCAAAGTGTCGGCACAAGTCGCCCCCGTCAAAAGACGCACGCCATGACGGGCAAGTCGTGTACGATACGGCTCATAATCCACGCCATTTCGTCCCGTCAGTAGCACCGACACGCCTTTGTCTATGGCACGCTGTACCACATACGGCACACGACTATCATCATGAGGTTCAACGATGGCTTCATCAGCAAGTGATAGGATTTCGGGGCGGTCATGGCGATGGCTTGCGATGAGATGTAAATCGTGCGATGATTTGGCACGTTGTAAAGACATCAGTATATCACGCTGGCTGGATTGGGCTTCGGCAAGCCAAAGGGCGACTGTCATGGATAACATGATAAAAGTGCTAAATTCATGACTATTTTAGCATAAAATGGGGTACGTTTGGGGATAAAGTGTCATTTTTTAGGGATAAAATGATGATGTATTACGCCAAAGCTCATGCTATAATAAAAATTTAGCCAATTTTGCCATGACCTTAACCTTACAAAGCATAGAAAGCATTGCTCCCGACCAAGCATCCCTATCGTCCGCCAAAAAGTTGCTGTTGGACAGTAAATGGCAAGGGCAGGGTTTTTGTGAGAACACCCACACTGCTTGGGGTGAGTGTCAAGGCTCAGGCTCAAAGCCCTACTATGTCGTGGTGGACGTGTCTGACATGGGTTACAAATGCACATGTCCGTCTCGCAAATTCCCCTGTAAACACGCTTTGGCACTGATGTGGCGGTATGTCAATGACCCATCGCCTTTTTTGCCGTCCGCCACGCCTGATTGGGTGGCAAATTGGCTGGGCAGACGCAGAAAAACCACCAAATCGGGCAATATTGACAATAATGATACCAAACCCAAAAAATCACTTGCTCTGACCGATACGGACGAATCTGACCAAGCCATTGACCTCAAAAAAGCCGAATCCGCCAAAAAACGTGCCGAAAAAGTCAAGGCAACTACCGATGCTCAAATCAGCACAGGACTACATGAATTTGTCGGTTGGCTTGATGACCAGATACGACTTGGCATGGGGGCGTTTATGGATCATGCAAGTAAGCGGTGTCGGCAGATTTGTGCTCGCCTGGTGGATGCTAAGGCAGGTGGACTTGCGTCTATGGTGGACGAGTTTCCACCTGTACTGTTTAACACCCCAAAAGCCGACCGAGCAAGCGTGGCATTTGGGGCGTTTGGGCGGTGGTATCTTTTGTGTCAAGCGTGGCAAAAAAACCCAGACGACCCCGATGTGCGTCGTGCCATTACCCGAGCCGAGAACAAAGACAGCCTAATCCAAGAGCCATTTTTGGCAGTGGTGGGCGTGTGGCAAGTGGTGGGTGAGCGGATTCATACCCGCAAAGACGGACTGATTAGCCATGCCATATATTTGGTCAAAATGGCGAACGACACAGACAGCATCAACAGTAACGTGCCAAACACTGCCGTGTTGCTGGATTTTTACCATCCGACATCAGGATTTAGACCCACTGGCGGTCATGTTGGGTCACTCATGGTAGGACGGCTCATTTATTACCCAAGCCGTGTGCCGTGTCGGGCGTTTTTTGAGACGGTCAAGACCAAAGAACCGATTACAAGTGTTTTTTATTATGACTCAAATACCAAGAACGACACACCAAATTTATCACCCGTTGTACCACAGATGAGTAAGGATAACCTACGCACCGCTTATGCTAAACAGCTTAACCAATTACCTTGGGCGAACGAGTTGTTTCACATGCTGGGTAAAGGATACATTGCCAAAGATAAGACAGGGCGGTTTTGGTATTTGGGTGATGAGACGATACGCCTTGCCAATGCAGACTTACCACCTTTGGTGCAATCGTGCGACATACAGCACGCCTTTATCGTGTGGGACGGTGTGGTAGGTGAGCTTTTGAGTGTGCAGACAATATGGGGGCTTTTGACGTGTTAAAACAAACGATAGATGATGGTTATGCACGGCTGATGATGACTAATGACGGCTTGCATGACGACATGAGCAAATGGGGCGAGTGGGGCGAGCTTGCCACGATTGTTCAAAACAGCCCACACCCCACGCTGACCCAAATTGCATTCATGAGCCAATATGAGCAAATGCGATACGCTCCCGCTCCAAGCACTCCTTTGACCCGAGCGTTTGACTTGCCCAAACTACGTACGCCGATATTACCCACGTCCTTACATCATTTGGCAAAGCAAGTGTTTAAGCATTGTTATGATGACACTGTGCAGATGGTGCGACTGCTTGACTTTATCCATGAGCGTGGCTATGTCGTCCCGCCAACGGTGTGGTTACCGCCCAAAAATCTGCTTGCCCATTTAGATGAGATGAACTGTGAGAGTAAACTGCCTGATGATTATCTGGCGTGGTGTGCATGGGTAGGAGGTGATGACGGCACAAATGCCTATACAGAGCTGACTGATGAGACGTGGGACGATTTTTATCCTGCCCAAAGGCGTGAGATATTAAGACAGTGGCGTAATACCGACCCAAAATCTGCCCTTGATTTGATTGTTAAGTTCGCCCCAAAAGAGCCTGCCGATAAGCGTTTTGATTTGGTAGAAGTGCTGTCGGTTAATTTATCTGATGATGATAAACCGTTTTTACAAAGCCTACAAAAAGACCGCTCCCAAAAAGTTAAACAACTTGCCAGTACTTATTTGGCACGGCTTGGTGAATTTGATGATAAGGATACGCTTACCGATGAATTATTTGATGAATTAGAGATTGGCGTGAGCGGTATCGTTTTTAAACCTACCAAAAACAACAAACTACGTAAAAACCGTTTTGAAAAATTACAAAAGGTCAATTTATTTGCCCTTGCTCAAAAATTTGATTTGTCATTGGGTGAATTTTTATTGGCATGGGATTTTGATGGCAATAATAAACAGAGTGGCTATGATGATAATAATCACGAGTTTTTTGAAAGAATGGTAAGTATAATCAGCGATGATGAATTGATAAGTATTGTCAATCCTTTATTAAAAATCATTGATAAAAAAGGTTATGATGGTTATGACTTTTATTCGCTTATTCGCTCACGATTGCCATTGGTCATTCGCCAAGAATATATGTATAAAAAGTTTGTCAAAGGCGAAGAGTTTAACCAATTATTGCGTTTTATGCCAAATGGTTTGGACTTGACTTTCGGGGCATTAAAGGTCAGTAGCAGTTATAAAAAACTCATCGCCACGCTTGAACGCTGGCAACAAAAAAACTCGGGTTATATAGAAAATTGGCACATGACTAATGAGTTTTTTGCCTTAGGGTTATTATTAAATCAAGACACCGCCAAAGAGTGCTTGGCTCATTTAGAATACATGGGCGTGATAAAAACCGACCCTGTATTGGCGACATTGCATTTTAATGCGTTGTTGGATAAATAAATTTCTCCAAAAAACACCAAATCTACCTATGGGTAAGTTTGGTGTTTTATTGCTTTATGTTTTGTGTTGGGAGCGTTAGAGTAAAGACGATGCAACGGTGGATTAAGTTTTTAAATCTGATAAAGTTTAAGATGATTAAAAAATATCAGACATCACTGAGTATTTGACCTGTGAGTGTTGGTATTAAGAGATATTTAATATTTGTTTCCATAGATTCATAATAAGATTATGGTGTAATTCTTGATGAATTTTTTGTCTTGCGTTTGCTCCCATTTTCTTGGCAAGTTCATCATTGGTAAGTAGTTTAACCAAAGCATCGGCAAAAGATTGAATATCTCCATCATTTATTAAAATGCCACTAACGTCATTTTCAATCAAAGCAGATGGTCCATAGTCTACATCAAATGCCACAACAGGACGCCCTTGTTCCATCGCTTCGGCAATACTTAATCCAAATCCTTCTGAAAAAGAGGTGGATACCACACAGTCAAAATTTTGTATCTCTTGACGTGCATTATTGGTATAACCGCAAAAAAGAATGTGTTTCTCTAAATTTCGTTCCCGAACTAACGTTTTTAGTTTCATTTCAAGCGGACCTGTGCCAAATAACTTTAATACCACATCAGGTAACTGTAATCGTAACTTATCTATGATGTCTACCAATCGCTCCAACCCTTTGGAGCCAGCCAATCTTGAAATGTGTCCGATGGTTTGCTTTTGTGGTAAAGGAGAAGGTGTATTTTGGTTGATGTTAATAAAATTTGGAATTACCATTAAATTATTCACACCATATTCCGTGTGAATATTTTCCTTTTGTTTATTGGTAAGGATAATAATGCCGTCTAGCTCTTTGGCGTGTTTAAATGCACTGGCATGATTCTGGTTAGGTATACCACTAGGGCAATGATGGCTGTGAATTACGGCATATTTTTTAATGGGTTGTGTTAAATTAAGTATTTTGGAAAAATTACCCATGCCATCGCAAATTAAAGCATGAGGGTGGCTATCGGCAATTAATGTATCCAAGAAATAACGAGAAAATAATGTTTTGTTTTCAAATTTAGTATGATTGTCAAGTAATGTAATATTATAAATACCAGGCTGTCCTTTATCATTTATGATAATATCACGAGTAATGAAAGGATATCCTTTTTTATCAAAAAGGACATCACCATAAATTTTATTCTCATCATTAAAGTACTCAATGGTTTTGATTAGTCCATTCTTAAAAATGATACGTTTATCACGTTTCCCTTTCATGAAACAATCAATTAGCAATAGTCTATCATTTTCATAACGAGCATAATATTTTAATTCGCCATTGGGTAAATAATAATTATGAGCCGAATCTACCAATAATTTTAGGTTCATACATTCAGAGTGATGGATTGTATCTGTCTTTTTGAGATGGCATCTTTCTGAATGTAAAATGGATAATTCATTTAAAAAATATTTAGCATTATAAGTGTTTGCTGTATTACGAGTTTGTGAACTTTTATTGCCAAAATAATCAAACATATTAATCATTTTGGTTCTGGCATCCATTTTACCTTTGGATTTTAAATCACTGATTGTTTTATCATAGTCAGGATTGTAATCAAATGTAAGAATGTCGCACGCAATGCCATCATTATAAAAATGATGGCTTCGGGTAAAGATGGCAGAAGTTACCCCCCCCCCCCCTGTTTTCTTTGATGTCACCTATTAGCATCAAGACTTGTTTCATATTTTTTAATAACCTTAGAGCAACTTATTTTAAAAAACAGTGGTTAACCCTGCTATGGAGACTTAGGGTTTAATCAATCAGTGTCTCTTCGCTGGATTTCCAATTATATGCTCCATACAATATCATCTGCATTTGGCGGGTGCAATGGTGAAGCATGGCGTTTTTGGCGGTGTCTAGTATGATTTTGGGTTCGGCGTTGTGTGGGGAGTGGGTTAAATCTAGCCAATCAATAATCCAAGAAAAGCTCAAATTCACCCCAATCTCCGCCAACAGATAGCGGTCTTCATCGCTGACGTGGGCAAAGGCGGGCTGTAAGCCCAAATCTTCACTCATCACACGGGCAAAGGTCTTAATCTGTTCGTTGATGGCACATCGTACCGCCTCAGAGCCACCAAAGCGTTCGCTGGCGATAAACTGCCAATAGCGAGGCTGACTGTCCACCGCCTTAAAAAACAGCTGAACACTTTTGGCAATCTGACGCTCAAAGGTGCGTTTTTTACCAAACTGCATATGCTCACGCAATACCGCCAAAGCGTCCCCAAGTTCATCTTCTACCAGTGATTTACCCAGCTCTTCCATGTCCACAAAATGACGATAAAAAGCAGTCGGCACAACGCCCACTTCTCGGGTAACTTGGCGTAGGCTGATGGAACTAAATGCTTGACCTGTCATGCACAAATCCAGTACGGCATGATAAAAGGCTTGACGAGTCTGACGTTTTTTTTGTTCACGGCTTAAAAGTTTGATGTCGGTCATGGATTTCCCTAACATTTTAAAAAGTAAAGTTTCGCCATTATAGCACAGTTTATGTCTTAAAAAAATGCGTCAGTACTGCTTGGGCGGGGTCAGCATGGCTTTGTTCACGCAGTATTTGGGTGGTTTTGGCAAGTTTTTGGTGGGTGTCGGGCAAATTTGCCAAAATCCGATGGGCGTGGTCGCTGATGGCATGGGCGGTGGCGTTGTCTTGAATGAGTTCAGGAACGATGCTTTGACCGCTTTGGTTGTGTGCCAAAATGTTAGGCAGGCTGATGTGGGGGATTTTTACCAACCGCTTGGCGATGGCATACGTGATGGCATTGACTTTATAGACCACCACCATCGGGCGATGAAGCAGTAAGGCTTCTAAGGTGGCAGTCCCTGATGCTAACAGAATAAGCCGACAGGCGTTCATGGCGTGCTGACTGACCGACAGACCGTGCTGGTCGTCCCCACAGATGATGTGGCATTTGTCCGATAGGCGGGGAGCTTGGTCGGCTATCATGGTTTTTACCATGTTGGCATGGGCAACACTGACCACAGGCAGGATAAAGACATAATCGCCGTCTTTATCCATGAGTGCCATACTGTCAATCAATAGGGGTAATATTGCCTTAATCTCTGAGGTGCGAGAGCCTGCCATGACGCAGATGGGTAAGGTATTTGGTGGGACGGACAGCTCAAATCTGCCGACAAATTCTGCAAAAATCTCATCAAAATCTCGCTCATCAACACTCAGTTTGGCTAAAAGTGGGTGTCCCACGCACACCGCAGGGTGATGATGGCGTGCATAGACATCAAGCTCAAACGGAAATAAGCACAACACCAAATCGGTGGCTTTTTTGATGGTGTGAATGCGACCTTCTCGCCATGCCCAGATACTGGGGCTGACATATTGCACGCAAAAGGGTGGACAAAGGGTGTTTTTTAGGGATTGAGCGACACGCAGATTAAAATCGGGTGCGTCAATGCCAACAAAAATGTCTATCTTAGCTTGGGCAAATGCCGATAAAATTTGCTTTTTGGCGGACAAAAGGTCGGGCAAGTGGGTAATAACTTCCCCAATGCCCATGACCGACAGGCGTGTCATGTCAATGACCGATGACAACCCTTGTTGGCTCATGTTTGCTCCGCCAACCCCCACCCAAGTGATGTTTGGGTGCAAAGCGTTCATCCTTGCCATAAAATCGCCACCCAACACATCGCCTGATACTTCGCCTGCGATGATACCGATGGTTAGGGGTTTGGTGGTGTCAAACATCTTAGCGTTCTAGGTATTGGATTTTGCCTGCCACGCCGTCCCATTTTTTGTGGTCGGGCAGAGCGTCTTTTTTCTCGGTGATGTTCGCCCACACAGCAGACAACTCTTCGTTGATTTTGATAAATTCTTCTTGACCTGCGGGAATCTCGTCTTCGCTAAAAATGGCATTGGCAGGGCATTCAGGCTCGCACAAGGCACAATCAATGCATTCATCGGGATTGATGACCAAAAAGTTAGGACCCTCATAAAAGCAGTCCACAGGGCAGACTTCCACGCAGTCGGTGTATTTGCATAAAATGCAGTTATCGGTAACAATAAATGACATAAGGAAAAACCTTTCAAATTTGGCTAAAAAATAAACATACCAACAAGATTGGTTGCAAAGACATATTGTAGCGGTTTTGATGGATTTTCTCAAACCTAACACCAGCATTTATTATGCAAAAATTAAAAAACTTTCATAAAAAACGTCATAAGAACATCAGCTTTGATAATGTGTATTATTTAAAAAAAAACCATGTCGGATAACATGGTTTTTTTGATTTAGATTTTGCGGGCTTCTTTGGCAGTTTTGTAGCAGTTTTCAATGTGTTCATCGGCGATTTTTTTAAAAATCAGATAGCCCAATGTTCCTGCGACAATTTGACCGCCTAAGGGGACGTATTTGGCGATTTGTTTGCCGATGATGCGAGTGCCGAAACCCTTGACGGTTTGATTGACCACACTGCGGGTCGCCACCAATCCTGCAAAGGTCATGATGCGGTCAGTGATGTTTTTTTGGCGTTCGCTGTCGGATAAATTGCCGTCTTCTAGCCCAAATTTTGCCGAAATTTCGGGCAACAATTTAGACAGCATGACCACATCAATCGCCACATCTAAAAAGGGTATGGGAATGATGGCAACCCCTGCGGAGATTTTGGCACGAGCCTTTGCCAGCTCTTTGCATTCTAGGCGAGCTTGTTCAATATTAAGGCTTGGGTCGGTGGTTTTTGCGGTGGGTTTTAAAATCATGAGTTTTCCCCGATTAAATAATAATATTGTAAAGATTTTTTGGAAAGCGGGCAAGGCGATTTTGTAAGCAGGTGTAAAACTTGACCGTCAATATGGCAAATGCGAAGAATGGGTAACATTTTAACTGACAATCTGTGCTACAATAGTTAAAAACCATGAAACAACAAGAGAACAACATGAGTACAACATCACAAGACAACGGACACACGCCAGTTACGCCCACCCAAAAATTTGCCAATCTAAATCTGTCGCACCTGACCAACACCCAAGTGCAAAATTTTCATCAGGCATTTGGTGAGTTTAAACCAAAAATGCTCAAACTTACTCCCAGAACCCCCCAAATGCCCATACCTGATGTGTTAGAGCAGATGTATGGACAGACGTTGGCTCGGCTGTTTGCTTCACGGGGGGTGGCAGATGAGACAGCGTTGGATATGTCGGTGGCAAGACTGTTGCCAGCGGGAGATTTGCTTGGCATAGAAAAAGCAAGTTTACTCATTGATAAAGCCATTGATGATAAAAAACGCCTACTTATTGTGGGCGATTTTGATTGTGATGGGGCGACATCTACCACATTGATGGTGCGCTGTTTAAGGGGGATGGGGGCAGATGTGGAGTTTTTGGTGCCTGACCGCTTTAAGTTTGGTTATGGCTTAACCCCCCAAATCGTAGAGCATGGCGTTCAGACCTTTGCTCCTGATGTCATCATCACGGTGGATAACGGCATATCCAGTCATGATGGGGTTGCCAAAGCTCATGAGCTTGGTGTGCAGGTCATTATTACTGACCATCATTTGACCACCAAGCCCAGCCCTGACGCTGATGCGGTGGTAAACCCCAATCAGCTCGGCTGTGAGTTTGGCAGTAAGTCGCTCGTGGGCGTGGGCGTGGCGTTTTATGTGATGGGGCGTGTTGCCAAAATCCGCCGAGAAGCGGGTAAATCCACCACCAGCGTGGCAAAATACTTAGATTTGGTGGCGTTAGGGACGGTTGCTGATGTCGGTCATCTTGACCAAAATAACCGCATTTTGGTAACGCATGGGCTGATGGCGGTGCGTCAAGGACAGTGCTGTGTGGGAATTTTGGCAATCTTGGAGCAGGCGGGCAGACAACCTGATAAGATAGGGGCAGACGACTTTGGTTTTGCCATCGCTCCTCGCATTAACGCCGCAGGACGCATGGACAATATGCGTACGGGTGTGGAGTGTCTTTTGACGGACGATTATGATGAAGCCTACCGCTTAGCCACCGAGCTTAATCGTCTGAATTTTTCTCGCCGAGCGGTAGAGACTCAAATGCGAGACGAAGCGGGGCGTATCATTGAAGAGCTTCATCTAAACAGCGACAACCCCCCCAAAGCCGTCAGTCTTTATCAGGACAATTGGCATCAAGGGGTCATCGGCATCGTGGCAGGACGCATCAAGGATGAACTTCATCGCCCTTGTGTGGTGTTTGCCCCAGCAGATGGCGACAAAGTGGGTGATGATGACCTGATTAAGGGGTCAGCCCGTTCCATCTTGGGGGTGCATATTCGTGATGTCATTGAGCAGGTGGCGGTGGCAAACCCTGATTTGATTTTGCACTTTGGTGGTCATGCGATGGCGGGGGGCTTGACCATTAAGAAAAAGAATTTTGGGGCGTTTAGTCAAGCATTTACAGCCATCATAGAGCAGTTTGGTGATGATGTTTTTGAAGAAGAGCGTTTTAGTGATGGTGTGTTGTTGCCTTGCGATTTTAGTCTGGCATTTACCAAAACCTTAAAGACGGTGAGCGTGTGGGGCAATGGCTTTGCTTCTCCTGCTTTTGATGGGGTGTTTGATGTCGTTAATTTTAGAATTTTAAAGGACAAGCACCTAAAACTGACCTTAAAAGCAGATGGTGTGCTGTATCCTGTTGATGCCATTTGGTTTAATTATGATGTGGACGAATGGGATTATAGAGCCAGTCGGGTGCATTTGCTCTATACCTTGGAGATTAACGAATGGCAAGGCGTGCAACAGCTCCAACTGTTTGTCAAGGCGTTGGCGGTGTGTGCCATTGATTAGCTTTTATGTTTGATTTGCAATGATGGTAAATGCCAATCTAGGGCGATGGCAAGTATGCGTACCCCAAAGATGGTGATGAGTGTTAAGGTTTCGTTCAGATGGGTGGGCGTGCCAAGCCATGTTAAGCACAAATATAGACACGAGCCGATGATGCTGGCAGAGATATAAATCTCTTTTTGTAGGACAAGGGGAATCTCATTACAAATCATGTCTCGCATGATACCGCCAGCAATACTGGTCAAAACTGCCATCATCACAGCAATGACCGCAGGCGTATTAAGGCTTAGGGCGACCTTTAAACCAATCAAACTGAACGCAGATAAGCCAATGGCATCAAAAAATTTAAGCGTCCAATCCACCTTTTTATAAAAGGCAAAAAATACCTGACAGATGATGGACACGCTTGTGATAAAAAACACATAATTTAGGTCGGTTATCCAAAACAGCGGATAACGGTCAAGCATGACATCGCGAATTGTTCCGCCACCGATGGCGTTTACCATAGACACCAAAATACAGCCAAAAATGTCAAATTTCTTATGCAAAGCCAAAGTTGTCCCTGCAATGGCACACGCCCCAATGCCCACCATGTCTAGCACATAGACCATCATTTGAGGGCTGATGATGTCTGACATTCATTTGCCCCTTGCGTCCGCCCAGATGATTTTGTGCAGTTGTAACCCAAATCTTACAGGCAGACCGTCCGCCAGTATCCATTCGGCAAGCTCAGTGGCGATGTTTGGCACATCAGATTTTTGCTTATTCGTTTCAAACATCGGCGAAAACCACACCACGCCACATTTTTTGTGCAAATCATGCTCCCAAAGTTTTGCCACTGCCCAATCATAATCGGCACGGTCGGCGATGACGATTTTAATCTGGTCGTGGGAGGTCAAGTGATGTAGATTTTCCCACAGGTTTTTATCGCACTCGCCCGATGATGGGCTTTTTAAATCCATGACTTTTGACACAGCAGGCGGAACATCTTTGATGGATAATGCTCCTGCCGTTTCTAGTGAGATTTCGTAACCATTTTTTAGTAATAACTTCATCAAGGCGATGGCGTTGGGCTGGGCAAGCGGTTCGCCCCCCGTAACACAAACTCGCTTGCACGGAAATTGGGCAATATGAGCTAAAATCTCATCTAAGCCCCACCGCTGTCCACCTGTAAATGAATAGGTGGTGTCGCAATAAGTGCAACGCAAAGGGCAACCCGTCAGACGAATAAAAATGGTCGGCAAGCCCGATGTCAAGGACTCCCCCTGCAAGGAATAAAAAATTTCGGTCAAACGTAAGCCTGCCGATGGGTCGGTGGTGGGGATTTGGGTGTTTCTAAGTGGGGTGGGGTGGGGCATGGCGATTATTTTTGTGCTAAAAAACGTTTATTATAGCAAAAATGGTCTAAAAAACCACGCCCATCTCTCATCGGGTGTTTTTTAGCCATTTATCTGAAAAATATCCCAGTTCGGTAACTTTGTATTTACCCCCCCCCCCCCCCCAGCATTTGCTACAATGTGCCATCTTTACAAAACTGATACAAATGATGATTTTTAGCAATACAAACATCGTATTTTTTGTGGTGATGTTGGTGATTTTTGGATATTCTGCATTGGCGATTGGGCGTGGGCAACGCTCCAAATTTGCCAAAGACGCACCAACTTTATTAACTTCTTTGGGCATTTTGGGGACATTTGTTGGAATTGTGATGGCGTTGTACGGTTTTGATGATAACAACATCAAAGCCCACATTAACCAAATCATCGCAGGTATGCAGACGGCATTTTATACCAGTGTGGTTGGGGTGGCTTCGTCTATCGCCTTAAAAATGTGGGTTTTATATAAAAATAAAGAAGGGTATTCTGATGATGATATCGTGGAATATACGGTGGGTTTATTTGAAATCCAAAATGAGCATTTACACAGCCAAACCATGAGTATTGATAAACAAACAAAAGCCGCTTTGGAATTATTAAAAAATAACCAAGAACAGCACGCTTTATTTGAAAATCAAGCCCGTGCCATAGATGGTCTGACCCGTGCTATTGGTTCGGACAGTGAAAATAGTTTGGTCGGGCAAATCACCCGCCTAAGAAATGATAATAACGATAACCATAAATCATCATTGGAATTTCATAAAACTGCTTATGAGCAATTTAGCAAACAGCTACTTACTCAATTGCATCATCTGTCTAACCAAGAACAAGCTCATCAAAACCAATGCTTTGATAGACTGCATGAAAAATTAGATGAATTGTACATACAAGTACAAAATCATCAAGACAAACGTTTAACAGAATTTGCAGGACAATTATTTAATCAGTTAGATAAAGTCAGCGAAATCATCTCAAAATCTGCCACCGAACAAGTGATTAACGCCCTAAAAGAAGTGATCAGTGATTTTAATCATAACTTAACTGAACAATTTGGCGAAAACTTTAAAGAGCTAAATCAAGCGGTATTTAAATTGGTGGAGTGGCAAGATAATTATGCTCATCAAATAGATGCGATGGTAAAGCAGTATGAACAAGGTGTATTGGCGATTGAAAGTACTAAAACTGCGGTAATGGCGATTGAAAATAGCACTCAAGCCATTCCAAACACAATGAATGATTTGTCAAAGATTATCACGGTTAATCAACATCAAATTGATGAATTAAATCGTCATCTACACGCTTTTGGGGAGTTGCAAGCAAAAGCCACCCAAGCTCTACCAGAAACACAACAGCATATTGAACTGATGATTAAGGGCATTCAAGATGGCAGTAAAGATTTAATAAACAGTCTGAACACTACTAATGATATGATAAAAATACAAATCGCCAGTGTTGAAAACCATAGTGAGCAATTTAAAATAGAATTAAATAAAATTGCCAAGAATTTTGAAAATTATGTCCAAGAAACTAATGATGCTCAACTAAAAGAAATGAAAAAACTACTAGATGGTTTAAATCAATCTGCCCAAAATGCCCTAAAAGCCACAGGCGAAAGCATAAAAAAACAAATTGAAGCTCTTGATGAAGCTCAGCAAAAAGAATTAGAGCAAGTCATGCAAAGCATGGGTCAAGCCCTAGCTACGATTACGGGTAAGTTTACTGACGACTATGGCAGATTGGTCGCTCAGATGAATAAAGTGGTTAGAATGTACAATCCAAGATAAGGACATATTTTATGAGTTTGGACTTTTTAAATAAATCAGATGATGACGGTCAATGGCTACCGATTTCGGATTTGATGAGTGGACTGATGGTGTTATTTTTATTTATTGCCATTAGCTTGATGTTGGAAGTGCGTCAAATTGCCGAAAGTCATCAAGAAAATCAAGATAAAATTTATTATGCTCTTATCCAAGAGTTTGAAAAAGACCTACCAAAATGGGGAGCCCAAGTGGATAAAAAGACGCTGACTGTGTCTTTTAAATCGCCTGATTTATTATTTGAAACAGGCAGTTCAAAACTGCGACCCAATTATCAGGCGATTTTATCAGATTTTTTCCCAAGATACATGAGAGTTATCAGCGAACATAAAGAACACATTCAAGAGATTCGCATAGAAGGGCATACCAGCAGTGAATGGGCAAATGGGGTAGATGAACATACGGCGTATTTTGAAAACATGAGATTATCCCAAGACAGAACACGGGCTGTTTTGCATTATGTTTATCATATTGATAGCGTGCGTCAGCATCAAGCATGGATAAAAGAAAATTTGGCTTCGGTAGGATTATCATCTGCCAAAGTTATTAAAGATGTTAATAACCAAGAAAATAAAGAAGCATCTAAGCGAGTAACTTTCGTATTATTAGTAATTCTGATGAGCAAATCCAAAAAATTATCAGCGAGTAAAAACCCATGAAACATCATTTTGACGGTTTGATAAAAAATGCCTTAAATATGGCAGGAAGCCTTGTGTCATTTGATATCAATATTCAAAGCACTCCATTGGAATTGAGTATTGATAAACAGCTATCAACAGCAGAGGGTATTCCCATATATGATTTGAGCGTGCTGAAAATAGATGCGGTTATGGGGACATTTAATTATAAAGGACGAAATGTGGTTTTGTATATTCCAGACCACAGTTATTGGAATATTTTTGAACAAGTATTATCAGGAAATCTCAGTAAAGGTAGGAGATTTCACTTAACTTTTTGTTCAAAATTAAAAGAAATGAAAAATACGGGTCGCTTTGAAAAATATCATGTTAATCAAAATAAAGAAACCCTATTTCAAATTGTCAATGGTAATAACGAAACAGCGATAACACCATTATGGGTTTGTAAGTGTTGTTTGGAACAATTAAACTACCAAAATTATAACAACAGGAAAAAGCACCAAAACAAAATTCGTGATGAGTTTGATTTTAATGAATTTTTACAAACTTATACCACCCATTTTAATGAATTGCCTGATTATGTCGGACAAGATAAGGGTGGATATACCACCGATTGGGTCAATGTCTCTACCATGTATCGGGCAAGCAAAAATTATACTTGTGAGCAATGTGGTGTAAACTTAACAAGCCGAAAAGGGTTATTGCATACGCATCATAAAAATGGTGTAACGCACGATAATCGCCCAAGTAATTTAAAAGCAGTCTGTGTGTTGTGTCATTATGATGAGCCACATCATGGGCATATGTCAGCGATTGCTGAGCGAGTAAGGGCAGATATTTTAAAATTAAGGCAAGAACAGAATTTAGGGTAGTTAAAAATGTCTTATGATTATTTTGATAAAGAGCAGTATAAAGAAGAGACCAAAGAGCTTGGAATGGTTTTTTTGGATTACTTTGGTTCTTGGTTTTGCATTTCCTTTGGTTTGGTTTTTGACTGCTATGGCATTCTATGATTTTTGGGGTTGGGAAAATAAAAAATCAGAACATGAGAAAAAATATAAACCAAAAATTGGCTTTTTGCAAAAAAATTAAAAACACAATAGCGATGATTTTTGATTGGGTGATTACAATCGTCATTATCGGCGTTGTGGCATTTTTGTTTTTAAGATAAGCATTGTGGGGCAATTGGGAAAAAACCACGCCCTAAGACGTGGTTTTGGCGGTTACCAGCGAATGGGCGTGATGTGTGGGTCAGCGACTTTTAGGTTTTCGTAAGTGCCTTTGACAAAGATGTCAGGATTGACGGTATTGATGTTGGTATGACCACAAAAAGCCATCGTAACATCACACTCTTTGTAGATAATCTCTAAGGCACGGCGTACGCCATCTTCGCCATACGCCCCCAGACCATATAGGAATGAGCGACCAATCATCGTCCCTTTTGCTCCCAGTGCGATGGCTTTTAATACATCTTGACCTGAGCGGATACCGCTATCTAGCCAAATCTCACAGTTTGAGTTTTCTGCTTGCACCGCTTGTACGCAGTCGGATAGAGCGGCGATGGAGCTTGGAGCTCCGTCTAACTGACGACCGCCATGATTTGAGATAACCATCGCATCTGCCCCTGATTTAGCGGCTAAGATGGCGTCCTCAGGTTCCATGATGCCTTTGATGATGAGAGGTCCTCCCCACAACTCTTTGATGCGGGCGACATCGTCCCAGTTTAGGCTGGGGTCAAACTGCTCGGCTGTCCATGATGATAGGCTGGACAAATCGCCCACCCCTTCGGCATGACCGACAATGTTGCGAAAGGTGTGGCGTTTTGTGCCGAGCATATTAAAGCACCATTCGGGCTTTGTCATCAGATTGATGATGTTTTTTAGGGTGGGCTTGGGCGGAGCGGACAGTCCGTTTTTGATGTCTTTATGGCGTTGCCCTAAGACTTGTAAATCAGCCGTTAAGATAAGGGCGGAGCATTTGGCTTCTTTGGCACGGCGTATGAGGTTTTCCATGAATTTTTTATCACGCATGACATACAACTGAAACCAAAACGGCTTGGCGGTATTTTCTGCCACGTCTTCAATGGAGCAGATACTCATGGTGGACAGCGAAAACGGAATGCCAAATTTCTCGGCGGCACGGGCAGCGTGTATCTCACCGTCTGCCCACATCATGCCCGTAAAGCCTGTCGGAGCGATTGCCACAGGCATGGCTACGTCTTGTCCTATCATCTTGGTGGCAAGTGAGCGACCTTCCATGTCCACCAGCACTCGTTGGCGAAGTTTGATGCGGTCAAAGTCAGTTTCGTTGTTACGATAAGTGGTCTGTGTCCACGAACCGCTGTCCACATAATCATAAAACATACGAGGAACCTTACGCTCAGCGACACGACGTAAATCTTCAATTTCGGTCATTTTGGATAAATCTGTCATAACAGCTCTCTATTTAAAAATAACTAACAGGTATTTTACAATATTTTGGCGTGGGTTAAAATATTACAGTAATGTTACTTTGTCAGAATTGTGTAATTGTCATACAAAAAAGGATTTGCCAAACACAAATCCTTTTGTCGGTTTAGGCTTTTTTATCAAGGCTTGCCATGACCCCAAAAAATACCACAGGCCACACAATCGCCCCAACCCACCACACAGGGTTAAAGATGAGTGCCATGCCCACAAGCCCCGCCTGTATGACATAGTATGTCATGGCTATCAAGGTTTTACGGATAATCAAGCCTTCACGGTTTACCATGCCAACGACTGCACAAGCGGCGACCACGTTATGCACGCTAATCATGTTACCGGCAGCACCGCCCACCGCTTGCAAGGCGACCACTTGGCTGGCGTGGGTGGCATCCAGTCCGATTTGGGTGGCGGTACTCCATTGAAAGTGGCTAAACATCATGTTAGAGACGGTATTTGAGCCTGCGATAAACGCTCCCAATGCCCCAATCCACGGAGCAAACAGTGGCCACGCTCCTGCAAAGACGCTAGATGCTCCTTCTGCCAGCACCTTTGGCATGGCAAGAATCGGTTCGGCAACATCGGCAGGTGTGCCAGAGTTGATGAATACTTGCACCATCGGGATAGAGAACAGCAGTGCAGGGGCAGCAGCTATCATGGTAACACCTGAGTCTTTCCAGCTTTTTTTGATGGTGTCGCCTTTCATGCCAAACAAGAAAATGCAGATGATGGAAACCAAAAGTAGCACGGTGGCAGGTGAGTACAGAAGTTGGGTCTTGTTGGTGATGGTAGTGTCAAAGATGTTACTAAATGTGATGACAGCGTTGTTACTTAGCCAGTCCTTTAAGGGCTTAATCGTGCGGGTTGCCACCAAAATGCCGATGACCAAAAGATAAGGCGAAAATGCTTTTAGCATAGAAAACTTCGCTTTTTCGTTGGTGTCAATGGTCGTGGCAGGCAGGGTGCCTTTCCATTCTTCTTCCCACTTATCACGATTTTCAAAATCAAAGGTGTTTTTGGGGGTTAAAAAGCCTTTTTTTGCGGCGGTTACCACAATCGCCAAGCCCACCACCGAACCGAGCAAAGATGGTAATTCAGGGCCGACCAGTTTGGCGGTCAGGTAATACGGTACGGTAAAAGCAACCCCTGCAAAAATGGCAAAGGGCAGGGCTTCAAAACCTTGACGGAATGAGCGTTTTTCGCCAAAAAACTTGGTTAAAAAACAGCACAACACAAGAGGAATGAGTGTTCCCACCACCGCATGAATGAAGCCGACATTTGCCCCGATTTGCACGATATACTGCATAAAATCAATGCCTTGCGTGCCAATGGCAGACGTTACATCGTCTTTATTTTCAAGACCTGATTTGACTCCGATAAGAATGGGTGTGCCTACCGCTCCGTATGATACGGGCGTGGACTGAATGATTAAGATTGCCATCACACACGCCATTGCAGGAAAACCAAGTGCGAGCAATAATGGGGCTCCCACCGCAGACGGCGTACCCCAACCTGTTGAGCCTTCAATGAGCGAGCCGAACAACCACGCCACGATAATCATCTGTACACGGCGGTCAGGCGAGATGCCCATAAAACCTTGACGAATGGCGACAATCGCTCCGCTTTCTTTTAGGGTATTTAATAATAATACGGCGGTAAAAACGATGAACAGTACGTTAATGGCGGTCAGCACCCCATGAATGGTGGCGGCGGCAACTTGATTACCGGCGGTTTGCCAGACAAACAGTGATAACAAGGCGGTTGCCACATACGCCACTGGCATGGCGACTTTGGCGGGCAGTCGCATGACGACAAGTAATGCAAAAACGATTAAAATCGGCAATAACGCCAAAAAGGTCAGCATAAACACTCCTTTGCCAGACGGCATTTCATCTTATGATGGTAAAACAAATGTATCAAAAGTGCGATTTTACTGTGTTATGAGTAAAAAAGAAATAGCTTTGTTAAAATTATTGCAACAATTTGGCAAAAAATATCATAAAAACCATGATGGTGATTTGAAAATATTTATAGAAAAATTATGGAGTTGTCTTAATTTATGTGAATGATATGTTTTATCTTTGATGGTAATTATTATTTTTTGTAATCAAACAATGCCATGATGTCCATCACACCAAAGGGAGCACATAACATCTTGGTGGGGGTGAGCAGTATGGGTATCATCATGCCCAATGTGTCTATGATGTCATCGTGCGTGTCGGTCAGTTCAAGACGGATAAAATCCACCCCCAGTCTGTGCATGAGCCGTGCTGTGTCATCACATAAATGACAGCCGTCTGTGCCAATCAGATACCATCGTTGAGAGTTGTGTTGTCCAAACTGTGCCAGCAGTGTCCGTAAAAATGCTCGGTAAGTGTCATCATTTAGGGTGTTTAGGGCAAAGCGGTTTTGGGATAAATCTTGTAAATATTTGATAAACATGGCGTTATCTGTCATAAAAATTTTTCCAAAAAATCATAAAAATTAAGGTACAATACATTATAGTTTATTTGTGAGTAAAAAAGTGGCAAAAGCCCAAAAAAACACCCCCATGCCGTCCACTCCTGCCCCAAAACCACGAGCTTGGTGGTGGCGATGGTTGGTCGCCCCTGTGCTGACAGTGGTCATCAGCTTTCATCTGCTTATCGCTCTGCTACTTGGGGTGTGGGCGTATGTGCCTGTTACCAATTCCATGTTCATGACCTTGCACCGTTTGGACGGCGGTCAGGTGAATCAAAAATGGGTGAATTATGACCAAATTGCCAAAAGTGCCAAACAAGCGGTCATCGCCAGCGAAGATGCCAAATTTGTCCATCATCGAGGTTTTGATTTTGACAGCATAGAGCGTGCCATCAAAGCCAATGAGCGGGCAGGGGCGGTGTCTATGGGTGGTTCTACCATCAGCCAACAGCTTGTTAAAAACTTATTTTTAAGTTCGCACCGCTCTTATGTGCGTAAAGCCGAAGAAGCGGTGATTACGGTCATGATGGAGACGATGTGGTCAAAACGGCGGATACTGGAAGTGTATCTGAATGTGGTGGAGTTTGGCGATGGCATTTATGGCATTGAGTCGGCATCGTGGCACTATTATGGCAAATCTGCCAAAAATCTCACCAAAGCAGAGTCGGCTTTACTTATCAGTAGTTTGCCAAACCCCAAATATTACCAAAAACACCGCCAAAACAAACGCCTGCGTAATAAACAACGCATCATCATGTCTCGCATGGATACGGCGATGTTGCCCAAAGATTGACAATCAACAAGGCTGTCAAGATGAAATTTATCAAGCACCCTTTATATCAAGCATTACAGGACATTCTTATGAACCAAAATACCCCAAACATCATAGAATACCAGGCCGTCCAGAGTGTGATGGGTCAGACCCCGACACCGACAGGTTTTCATACGCTGGATAAAGTGTGTGATGATGATGGTAGATTTACCCCTGAGTGTTATATTAACCGTGATATGTCCACGCTTCGTTTTCAGCTTAGGGTGCTTGCCCAAGCGACCAATCCTCGTTATCCTTTGTTGGAGCGTATGTTCTTTTTGACGATTTTTTCATCAAATATGGACGAATTTTTTGAAATTCGGGTGGCAGGACTTTTACAAAAAATGAAACAGGGCGATAAAACCAGCAGTCTAGATGGACGTAAGCCGTCCGAGCTATTGGCTGAGATTAGCCAAGTGGCACATCAGGCGGTGGACGAGCAGTATCGCATTTTAAATGAAGACATTTTGCCCGAGCTTGCCAAATCCGACATTCGCTACCTAAAACGCCATGAGCTGACAGACGCTCAAAAAGCGTGGATGAGAGCGTATTTTTTTAATCAAGTGTTGCCCGTTTTGACGCCCATCAGTATTGACCCTGCCCACCCATTTCCCAGAGTGGTCAATAAGTCTTTAAATTTTATCGTCAGCTTAGAGGGTAAAGACGCTTTTGGGCGAGATTTGTCGCTTGCCATCGTGCCTGCTCCCCGCTCATTGCCCCGTGTGATACGCCTGCCTGATGAGCTGACAGAGGGTAAGGAACATCATGTCATGCTGTCGGCGGTCATTCATGAGCACGTGGGCGAGCTGTTTTTGGGCATGAATGTAACGGGCTGTCATCAGTTTCGGCTGACCCGTAATGCCGACCTTGCTTTATCTGATGACGTGGACGACCTTGCCAAAGCCCTAGAAGGGGAGCTGGATAACCGCCGATTTGGACATAAGGTGCGTCTGGAAGTTACATCAGACTGCCCTGATGAGATGAGTGATTTTTTGCTGGGTCAATTTAAACTGGATAAAAGCCAACTGTATAAAGTTAATGGGCCTGTCAATTTGACCCGAATGCTGACCAGTTTTGATAAGCCTGAGCTGAAATTTACGCCCTTTGTTCACGCCATGCCAGACGGCTTTAAAGGCTTGGAAAATGGCAAATTAAAGGGCAGTATGTTTGATGTCATCAAAGAGCGTGATGTGTTGGTACATCACCCATTTCATAGCTTTGACCCTGTGGTCAGTCTGTTGTGGCAGGCGGGGGCTGACCCTGATGTGTTGGCGATTAAGCAGACCATCTATCGCTCTGGCACAAACTCTCAAATCGTCCAAGCTCTGTGTCAGGCTGCCCGAAACGGCAAGGAAGTTACCGCCGTCATCGAGCTTCGAGCCAGATTTGATGAAGCCAGTAACATTGCTGTGGCAAATATGCTGACAGATGCAGGGGCGGTGGTGGTGTACGGGGTGGTGGGCTATAAGACGCACGCCAAACTCATGCTCATCGTCCGCCGAGAAAATGGCAAAATCCGCCGTTATGCCCATCTTGGCACGGGTAACTACCACGCTGGCAACGCCAAAGCCTACACCGATTATGGACTGTTTACTGCTCATGAGGCAATGTGTGCCGATGTGCATGGCGTGTTTACTCAGCTGACAGGCATGGGCAGGCCTGTGCCATCGTCCAAGATTTTACACGCCCCATTTACGCTACATGACGGGCTAATCCGCCTGATTGACCAAGAAATTAGCCATGCCAAAAACGGCAAAAAGAGTCGCATTATCCTAAAATGTAACGCCATCACTGAGCGGGGCATCATTAACAAGCTGTACGAAGCAAGTCAAGCGGGGGTGGAGATTGACCTGATTATCCGCTCCATTTGTTGTCTTAGACCACAGGTTAAGGACTTGTCCGAAAACATCAAAGTTCGCTCCATTGTTGGGCGGTTTTTGGAGCATACCCGAGTGTATTATTTTTATAATGATGGCGATGAGATACTCTACTGTTCCAGTGCTGATTTGATGGACAGAAATTTGCTACATCGTGTGGAAGTGGCGTTCCCGATTTTAGATAAGGCGTTATTTGACCAAATTTATACAGACGGACTGATTAACTACCTAAATGACAATGTGCAGGCGTGGGAGTTAGACGGGCAGGGCGAATGGCATTCATGCCCGCAGGAACAATCTGCTCATGACGCACAAGCGATACTGCTGGGGCAGATTTGTCATGATTGATGGGTGTCCGTGTGGTTCGAGTAAATCCTACCGTGATTGTTGTCAGATACTCCATGATGGGGGTGTTACTGATACTGCCGAGTGTCTGATGCGTGCTAGGTTTAGTGCTTTTTATTTTAAAAAGGTGGATTACATCATTGCCACCACCGTGCCATATCAGCAAGATTTACTGAACAAATCCGCCTTGCAATCATGGGCAGATGGCATGAACTGGACACGTCTTGATGTCATCAGTCATAACAAGGTCGGCAAACGCCACGCCCAAGTGCATTTTTATGCCTATTTTGATGACGGGCAAGGAGAAAAGGTGCATGATGAGCTGTCCGCTTTTGTTAAGGCAGATGGGCGGTGGTATTTTCTTGACCCAACCGTGCCTGTTATGCTGACCAACAAACAGCCATGTCTGTGTGGCAGTGGCAAGAAGTTTAAGGCGTGTTGCGGGCGGTTTTTGTTATGATTCATCTAAATCCATCTGTGCCAAGTGCTCTTGATGACGGTTGGGTGTGTTTGTGTCAGCATTTGATACAGCTTCCAAAATTGTCGGTTGGGACGAAAGCTGTACACTTGTTTTTTGCTCAAAATACACACCACCAAATCCCACACATCAATGTTATTGATACGCAGTCCGCTTTTTTGTAGGGCAATGATGTCATCAAACGCCACCATCGTGGTTTCGTCCCCATGACAGATGATGACGTGACTGTCATTAAAATACAACCATTGATTGCTAAACACTTTGGCAGAACTAAATGCAGTCAGTGCTTTGCCTTGATGGTATCGTTTGGGGGCAGGTCGCATTTGGCGAATCATGATGCCAAAAATTCCCAGTGCAACGAGTATTATCAATAGGTCTTGTGCATTTATCATGGTGCTGATGTGGTGGTTTGTATAAGGATATTAGTTTAGCACACATCGGCGTTTTGATGGTAATATCTTTAAAAAAGGGTGTATAATACGCCCTTTTTATTCATTTAGCGTTAAAAATTATGAAATTTATCATTAAGCTCCACCCTGAGATTATCATGAAAAGCCAAAGCGTTCGCAAGCGTTTTATCAAGGTGCTGTCAGGGAACATTCGCCATGTCCTAAAACCGACAGATGAGACGCTGACGGTGTTTCAGCATTGGGATTTTATAGAAGTGCGTAGCCGTGATGACACCAAGCGTGATGTCATCTTAGATAATTTGCAACGCTTGTCAGGCATTCATCATGTTCTTGATGTGTTGCAGATGGATTTTGATGATTTGTCTGATATTTTGAATAAAGTGTCGGCGGTGGTGGCAGATGATTTAGCGGGTAAGAGTTTTTGTGTGCGGGTAAAACGGCGTGGTAAACATGATTTTAGCTCCATGGACGTTGCACGATATGTCGGTGGCGGACTAAACCAAGCCATACCGACTGCCACCGTCAAGCTAAAAAATCCCGATGTTACCGTGCATATTGAGATAGATGATGATAAGATGATGATCGTGCAGGGGCGTTATGAAGGCATGGGTGGATTTCCCATGAGTACCCAAGATGATGTATTGTCGCTCATCTCGGGGGGATTTGATTCGGCGGTGGCAAGCCATGCTTTTATCAGGCGGGGCAGTCGGGTGCATTATGTGTTTTTTAATTTGGGTGGTGTCGCTCACGAAACGGGTGTGCGTCAGATGGTGTCGCACCTGTGGGGGCGGTATTCTCGTTCTCATCGGGTAAAGTTTATCAGCGTAGATTTTGCTCCTGTGGTAGAAGCGATACTGACCCACGTTCCTGATGGTTATATGGGCGTGGTGCTAAAACGCATGATGGTGCGTGTGGCAAGCGACATTGCCCGCCATTATAAAATCCCTGCGTTGGTAACGGGCGAAGCGATGGGACAGGTATCCAGTCAGACCTTAACCAACCTTGCCATGATAGACCAAGCGTCCGACACGCTGATTTTGCGACCGCTCATCACGCACGACAAGGCGGACATCATACAGATGGCAGAGCGTATCGGGGCGTATGACATCGCCAAAGATTTGCCTGAATACTGTGGGGTCATCTCAAAAAAACCCACCGTCAAAGCCACGCCTGATGGTGTGTTAGATGCCGAGCGGGAATTTGATTTTGCCATTTTACAAAAAGTTGCCAAATCAGCGGTGGTGATAGATGTCAGACAGCTTGATAAATTAGACACGCCAAGCCACGACATACTAACGGTGCATGACGTGAAAGATGGCGAGATGGTCATAGACATCAGAAGCCCGATGGAGACGGACGAGCGACCTCTTGATTTGCCCCATTTGGCGATACCGTTTTTTAAATTGGCCAAACAAACCGCCGATTTGGACAAATCCAAAACCTATCTACTCTACTGTCAGCAGGGTGTGATGAGCAGGCTACAAGCGGTGGCGATGGCAGAGCAGGGCTTTGATGTCAAAGTGCTAAAACTGCATTGATAATAAAAAAGAGATGAATATTCATCTCTTTTTTTGGTTTAAATCACGCAGTCGCCACTGGCAAGATACGTCTCTAAATCATCTGACCCACCGATGTGCTTGCCACCGATAAAGATTTGTGGCACGGTCTCACGTCCTGTCATGGCACGCACCGCTGTGGTGGTAATATCACGACCCAGCACCAGCTCTTCGTATGCCACGCCACGAGCGGTCAAGGCTTCTTTGGCTTTGATACAAAATGGACAGCCTGCTTTTGAGATAATCGCCACCGATGGTTTGTCCGTCCAATTTGGGTCTAAAAACTTAATCATGGTGTCAGCGTCTGACACTTCAAAGGGGTCGCCGTCTTTTTCGGGTTCATCAAAGATTTTGACAATCACGCCATCATCTACTAGCATGGAATAACGCCACGAACGCTTGCCAAAACCTAAGTTTTCTTTGCCAACCAGTCGTCCCATGCCGTCTGTAAATTCGCCATTACCGTCTGGGATTACCGTGATGTTGGTGCATTCTTGGTCGGCTTTCCATGCGTTCATGACAAAGGTGTCATTGACCGACACACAGATGATGTCGTCCACGCCGAGCTTTTTAAATTCGCCCGCCAGCTCGTTGTAGCGGGGCAGGTGGGTTGATGAACACGTTGGGGTAAATGCCCCCGGTAGGCTAAACAGCACGACTTTTTTGCCACCGAACAGCTCATCGGTGTTTATATTGACCCACGCATCACCTTGGCGAGTGGGGAAAGTTACGCTCGGCACACGCTGACCGACCATGTCTTTAAAAGCCATAATTGCTCCGATTTTAAAAAAATATTCAACCCCATGATGGGGGCATTAAAAAATTTTTAAAGCTAAAATGATAAAAATATCACACCCAATCAGGCACACCACTATGAAACCTAAGCTCTCCATCGGGACTGTCTATCAGTTCAGCTTCCACTTGCCGAAAAAATGCCACCCGTTCATCTATCGGCTCATCAGACACCGACTGGGCAAGGGCAAGATAATCTTCATAATGGCGACTTTCGGATTTGAGCAGGTATTTGTAATATTTGGACAGTTTTTCGTCATCAATCACGTCCGCCAACGCCGAGAACCGCTCACACGAACGAGCCTCAATAAACGCCCCGATAATCAGCACGTCTATCATGCTTGCAGGTTCATAGGTGCGTTTGTGCTTAAACAGTCCCTTAGCATAGCGTCCTGCTGGCAGGTGCGACCACGCCAAGCCACGCTCTGTCATCAGCTCCATCACTTGTTCATAATGGAGCATTTCTTCACGCACCAGCTGAGCAAGCTTTTTTTGTAAATCGGCATGAAACTCATAACGAAAAATCAGATTCATCGCCGTTCCTGCTGCCTTTTTTTCGCAGTTGGCGTGGTCTTGCATGAGCAGGGGGAGATTTTTTTTGGCGACAGCGAGCCATTTTTCACCAGTTTTTGCTCCCAAAAAGGCATGAATGTGGCTGATGTCGGTTTTGGCTTTGGCTTGGCTTGCGATGACCGCCAAGTCGTCATTTGATGAAATTTCACTCATAATAAACACCCTCTTTAAATCAAAAATATCATTTTAACACAACAAAAAAATTGTAACAAAATTATCATATGATTGATAATTAACCAATTTTTAGCCAAATCAGACCAAATTACTCGGCTTTTTTACAAAAAATACGCAAAAAAGTTTAAAAAATTTTTTAAAATAACTTACTGAAAAATAACATAAAAATGTTTTTTGGGAAATTTTTTTAAAAATTTTCAGACAAAAGGTGTTGCAAAATATGTCAAAGTTGGTATTCTATACCTAAGGTATGGATTTGGTAAGTGGTCTTATCCGTTGTGATACAAAGGTTAAGGATTACTAAGGAGCGTAACGCTGACACCTTTGGGTCATTCACAGAGGTATCCATACTGACAACAAAACGTAATATTTTAACCGTGTGCATTATAGCACCAAATGTATGAGTGGAGAAACCCATGAAAAAACTACTTTTGGCATCAGCCATTGCAACACTATCTATCACAGCCGTACAAGCTGCTCCTACCGTTTATGGTAAGGCGTTCTTAACTTTGGATATTCAAGACGGCGATGACCTAAGCCCTGCCAAGGATTCTCGCAGTCAGCTTAACTCTGTTGCTTCTCGTATCGGCTTCAAGGGTTCTGAAGCTTTGACCACTGATACTGATTTGGTTTACCAATTAGAATACCGTGTGGACATTGATGACAACCGTCAGCAGTTCACTTCTCGTGATACCTACTTGGGTCTTTCTAACAAACAATATGGTACTTTGGTTGCAGGTCGTTTAACCGCCATTGACGACTACATCAACTACGTTAAAGTAGTAGAAGGTGGCGTTGTGGGTGGTAATGACACCTTAGCATCAATCAACGGTCCTCGTGCCAACAATGCTTTTGCTTACTTCTCACCTGAGTATCAAGGCGTTCAGTTCATGGGTATGTATGCCATGGATGAAGTAAAAAGCGGTGCAAACAATGGTAACGACAGCCTAGCTCGTGATGCGTGGGGTATCGGTGCTAAGTATGAGCCTAGCGATATGCCACTAAAAGCAGGTATTACCTACATCAAAGCAGGTGCCAGTAGCACTAACGAAGCATTGCTTGAACACGCTCTACGTGTGAGTGGTGCTTATGCTCTTGGACAAGATTTGACAGTGGCAGGTCAGTACCAATTAACCGAAGGTCGTGCCAGCACTGCCAATAAGAAAGAAAAAGAGCAAACTTACACCGTTTCTGGTAACTACAAAGTTCCTCAAACGCCTTGGACTGCCTATACTCAGCTTGACTATGTTAAAGATGCTGACTATGTAAAAGGCGACAAAGAGCAACGTATCGTTATCGGTGGTAAATACGCCTTTAACCAAAACACCACAGGTCATTTGTACAGCGGTTACCTAAAAAACAAACCTGCTAACGCCAGCAACTATGACTCTTATGGTGTTGGTGCAGGTCTAGAATACAAATTCTAATCTGTCCTTATCCACAAAAACCCGCCTGATGGTGGGTTTTTGTTTGAGTGAGTATCTTTTTGATGTCTTAGGTGAAATATTAGGGAATTTTGTAAAAATATGCTAAAATTAACCGATTTTATCAAAAAATAGGGTGTATCATGTCTGACATCAATCCAAACGACAAAAATCCAAAATTCTCCCGCATTCTTTTAAAACTCTCTGGCGAAGCCTTAGCAGGAGGCAAGGACATGGGCATTGATGCGTCCATTCTTGACCAGATGAGCTTATCCATCGCCCATTTGCGTGGGCTGGGTGTGCAGGTGGGCATTGTGGTCGGTGGCGGTAACTTATATCGGGGCAGTACCCTACAAAAGTCAGGTTTGGTCGGGCGAGTTACGGGCGACCAGATGGGTATGCTTGCCACCGTGATGAACGGGCTTGCCATGCGAGACGCTTTGGTTCGCCGTAACATCAAATGCCGTCTGATGTCCGCCCTAAATATCGCTACCGTTGGCGAGCCATATTCTAGCCGTGAAGCCATTCGCCACCTAAATAATGGTGAAGTGTGTATCTTTGTGGCAGGTACAGGCAACCCGTTTTTTACCACCGACACGGCAGCGTGTCTGCGTGGCATTGAGATTGAAGCGGGGCTGATTTTAAAGGCGACTAAGGTTGATGGTGTGTATGACAAAGACCCCAGCGTGCATGATGACGCTGTCAAATACGACAGTTTGTCCTTTGATGAAGTGTTAGAACGCAAATTAGGCGTGATGGATTTGACTGCCATTGCCTTATGCCGTGAACATAACGTGCCTTTGTGCGTGTTTGACATGAACAAGCCCAACGCCCTACTTAATGTCGTGATGGGCGAAAAAGAAGGCACACGAGTGTATCATTGATTGTATTGTAATAGGAAAATTTCATGATTAACCAAATTAAAACAGACGGCAAAGAGCGTATGCAAAAAGCCGTTGAAGCCCTAGAAAATGCCTTTACCAAACTGCGTACAGGGCGAGCTCACCCTGGTATTTTATCAGGTGTGATGGTCAGCTATTATGGCTCTGATATGCCCCTAAACCAAGTGGCGAGCATTAACGTAGAAGATAGCCGTACTTTGCTTGTTCAGCCCTTTGACCGCTCTATGGTACAGGCGGTAGATAAGGCGATTCGTGAAGCGGATTTGGGGCTTAACCCCATGACGGCTGATGTCATTCGTGTGCCTATGCCTGCTTTGACCGAAGAGACTCGCCGTGATATGCAAAAACTGGCTCGTGCCGAAGCAGAACAAAGCCGTGTGTCGGTGAGAAATATCCGCCGTGATATGCTGACTGATATTAAAAAACTGGTCAAAGAAAAAGAAGTCAGCGAAGATGATGAACGCCGTGCCGAGACCGATATCCAAAAATTGACCGATGATTTTATCAAGGCCATTGACGCTCGCCTGACCAAAAAAGAAAGCGAGCTGATGGAAGTTTAATCAGTCAATATTCTCAAAACGCAGGGCGAATGTCGTTCGCCCCGTGTTTGTTTGTGTTATTTTATTCATAAGTTTTAGCCCGTCATGCCAAATCAACCCACATCTCCCCTAAATAACTTCCCCAAGCACATCGCCATCATCATGGACGGTAATAACCGCTATGCCAAACGCCATGATTTACCTAAGGGGGCAGGGCATTTGGCGGGAAAATCTGCTCTTGACCCTATTGTGGAGCATTGTGTGGCACAGGGTGTGTCTGTTTTGACGGTATTTGCTTTTTCGTCCGAGAATTGGGCAAGACCACAGGCGGAAGTGGATTTGCTCATGCAACTGCTCAAAAGCACCATTCATGAGCAACTGCCTCGCATGAACAGCCACCAAATCCGCCTAAGATTTATTGGCGATAGGTCAAAACTTGGCGATGATTTGCAGTCTTTGATGGCGGATGCAGAAGCAAAAACTGCCCATTTTGATAAGATGACCCTAGTAATTGCCATCAGCTATGGCGGACAATGGGACATCGCACAGGCGTGCCAGAAATTAGCCGAAGAAGTCCAAAAAGGTAAGCTTGCCCCAAGCGATGTGAATGTCAATCTTATTGGGAAACACGTGGAGCTTGCTGATTTGCCTGATGTGGATATGCTTATCCGCACGGGGGGCGAGTGGCGTATTTCTAACTTTTTGCTGTGGCAGTCGGCTTATGCTGAACTGTTTTTTACCGATACGCTCTGGCCTGATTTTGGCACGGATGAACTTGATGAGATGATAAGGCAGTTTGGCTGTCGCGAAAGGCGTTTTGGTAAGACCAGTGAACAGATGAGGTAAAGCTATGTGGCAACGAATAAAAACAGCCATCGTTCTGGTGATTATCGTGGGGGTGGCGATGTTTGCCAGTAGCTCGCCAATGTTATTTTTGCCGTTGTTGATGGTGGGAGCGACCATTGCGTCCTATGAATGGACGAAACTTACCCCCAAAACTAACCCTGCATGGTTTATGGTGTTAGTGTTTGTCATCACGTTGGCAAGTGTGCTGATGTCGTGGTCGCATCTTTGGTGGTGGGTGCTGTCTTGTGGGATTTGGCTTTTGGCAACCCGATGGGTGATGGTGTATCCTACCCAAGAGATGTGGTACGGCAAACGGCTTTTTGTGATGGGTGTGATTATCCTAACGGCGAGCATGACTGCCATGTACAGCCTATGGCAAGTGTCGCCATGGTGGCTCATGTATGTGTTTTTGCTTGTGTGGTGTGCCGACAGTGGGGCGTATTTTGTTGGGCGAAAGCTAGGCAAGCACAAACTTGCTCCCCACGTCTCCCCCAATAAATCCATAGAAGGGTTGATGGGGGGTGTCATGACGGCAAGCCTTGTGGCGATTGGTGTGGGCTTTGGCTTAAAGCTAGATACGGTGGCATTCATCGCCTTTTTGGGGTTGTCGGGCTTGACGGTGTTGGCAAGTGTGCTTGGCGATTTGTTTGAATCCATGCTAAAACGTAGGGCAGATATTAAGGACTCTGGGACAATCCTACCAGGTCATGGCGGGGTGCTTGACCGCATTGACAGCTTATTATCTGCCACGCCTGTGTTTGCCTTTGGGGTGTGGGTGCTTGCGTACTTTGGAGTGTTGCCCACACTTGGCGAGTTAAAGGGAATTTTATGATGACAAAGATAACGATATTAGGAGCGACAGGCTCAATAGGCGACAGCACGCTTGATGTGGTGCGTCAGTCTGATTTGGGTGTTTATGCGTTGTCTGGGTTTGGTCGTTTGGATAAACTTTTTGATTTATGTGCAGAATTTCGCCCAAGTCGTGTGGCTGTTCCGTCTGATAAGGTGGACGAATTTGCCAGACGTTTACGGTCGGCAAATTTAACCGTTGATGTGGTGGGCGGTCAAGATGGTTTGGCGGACTTGGCAAGCGACACAGGGGCAGATAAGGTCGTGGCAGGGATTGTGGGGTCAGCAGGGCTAGGTTCTACACTGTCGGCGGTCAAGGCAGGACAAACGATACTGCTTGCCAACAAAGAAAGTCTTGTCATGGCAGGCGAGTTGGTCATGAATACCGCACGCACGCACACAGCGACCATTTTGCCCATTGACAGCGAGCATAATGCCATTTTTCAATGCTTACCAAAGGCGGTGCAAGATGACAACACTGCCATTCATGATGGCAAATGGGGCATTAAAAAACTGTGGCTGACCGCCAGTGGTGGTGGATTTTTGCACAAATCCTATGATGAGATGAAAAATGCCACAGTCGCCCAAGCCGTCAAACACCCCAACTGGAACATGGGGCAAAAAATCTCCATAGACAGTGCCACCATGATGAACAAAGGCTTGGAGCTGATTGAGGCCTGCCATTTATTTAACCTATCTGAAAGCCAAATTGACGTTGCCATTCACCCCCAAAGTATCATACATTCTATGGTGGAGTATGTGGACGGCTCTGTTTTGGCACAGCTTGGAGATCCTGATATGCGTACGCCCATCGCCCATGCACTGGCGTATCCTGAGCGTATGGACAGTGGGGTTAAGCCCTTGAATTTATTTGACATATCCGCCTTGGAATTTATCCGCCCCGACAAAGACAAATTCAAATCGCTCAGTCTGGCACGCCACGCCATACAGACAGGCTCTGGGGCGTGCATCGCTCTAAATGCGTCCAACGAAGTATTGGTGTCGGCATTTTTGGACGGTCACATTCGTCTGACCGACATTGCTGACACGGTGGAGCGTGTGTTGCATGATGACGAGCTTGGGGCGGAATTTGGCAGGTGTTTTGATGAATTGGACGAGATTTTGGCATTGGATAGACGAGTGCGAGACAAGACGGGCGTTTATTTAAAAAAATTGACGAATTGATTTAAATGTGGGGGCGAACACAGTCCCTACCAATCTATCCAAAGGTATGGTTAATTAACAATGCCTAAAATTTGAACGTGTATTTGGTAGCAAAATAAAAAATTAAGAGAATCTAAAAAGCATGACCGCTTTGTATTTATTTTTATCCGCCATACTGGTTCTCACACCTCTTGTTGCTTTGCATGAGTGGGGGCATTATGTTGTGGCAAGGCTGTGTGGGGTTAAAGTTTTGACCTATTCCATTGGCTTTGGCAAGCGTGTGTTTGGTTGGACAAGCCCAAAAACGGGTATAGACTATCGCATTTGTGCGATACCGCTTGGTGGGTATGTTAAGATGTTGGACGAGCGAGAAGGCGAAGTTCATGAGCATGAGCGACATTTGGCATTTAATCGTCAGCACCCTTTAAAGAAAATCGCCATCGTCATCGCAGGGCCTTTGATGAATTTTATCATCGCCATTGGGCTATTTTTTGTGCTGTTTTTACAGCCAAGTGAGCAGTTATCCACCAAAATCGGTCGCATTGTGGACGGCAGTCCTGCCCAAGCGAGCGGTCTTATGGTGGGCGAGACGATACACGCCATTGATGGTAAAAATACACCCACATGGGAGAGCATAAACTTCGCCTTAGCTGACCGCATGGGTGAGCGTGGGGCGGTTGTTGTGGCGACCGATAAGGGCGAGACATCGGTGGTCATTACAGATTTTATGCAGGGGGTGGACAAGGGTAAAGACCCACTGACCACGCTTGGCATTTTGCCTTGGCAACCCGTCATACCGCCTGTGATAGGTTTTTTGACCGATGATGGGGCGGGGGCGTTGATGGGCTTAAAAGTGGGCGACACCATCACGCACATTGATGGTAGGACAGTTGATGATTGGCTGACGGCAACCGAAATTATCCAAAATAACCCCGAAAAATCGTTGACTTTTGGCATTGTCCGAGATGGTCAAAATTTAGACATTAAGGTCATGCCCCGAGCTGTCAAGATGGGCAATCGCACGGTCGGACAAATCGGAGCAAGGGTTAAGGAGACGGACATCACCGTCCCCGATGATTATAAGATGACCGTCCAGCATACACCCATGCAAGCTCTGTACAAATCCTTGATGAAAACCTACGATTTGTCTGTGATGACCATCAAATCCATCGGTAAGATGATGACAGGGCTGATTGGCATTGAAAACTTGTCAGGACCGATTACCATCGCCGAAGTGTCCAAAGACAGCATACAGATGGGTTTTTTGCAGGTTTTGTCCACTGCAGGGCTGATTAGCTTGTCGCTGGCAGTGCTAAATTTATTGCCAATCCCTGTGCTAGACGGTGGACATCTGGTGTTTTATGTGTATGAGTTGGTGGTGGGCAAACCGATGGGTGAGAATGTACAACTGGCAGGATTTAAGTTGGGCTTTATCTTGCTCATGTGTTTCATGGTGCTTGCCATTGGTAACGACATCATGCGTATTTTTGGCTAGTTGGTTGTTTGTTCATCAAAAATACAAAAAATTTAACAAAAATGCCGTTTAACACTTGCCAAAATGAACTTTTTGGCTTAATTTAACATCATTTTCACAAAAATACTTGGAAAACATCTATGTTGTATCATTCTGTTTCTAAATTTGTACAAAAAACAATCACAATTTCCGTGCTGTCTGCCCTGTCCGCAGGAGCGTATGCCACGACCTTTGTGGCGGACAGCATTGATTTTGTGGGGCTTAGTCGGGTAACGCCCGAGAGCTTGCAGGTGGTGTTACCCATCAGTGAAGGGCAGAGTGTCAGCGATGAGATGCTTGCTCGTAGCATTGAGGCTTTGTATGCTACCGAGCAGTTTAGCAATGTACAAGCAGACGTGTCGGGCGGTAAACTCATCTATCATCTGACCGAGCGTCCCACCATTGCCGAGATTAATTTTACGGGCAATAAACTTATTCCCAAAGATGGTTTGGAGCAAGGTCTAAAAAGCACAGGCTTGGTCAAAGGGGGGGTGCTAAAACAAGCCACCATAAAAATGCTAGAAAGCGAGCTTGAAAATCAGTACATCTCACAAGGTTATTATAACAGCGACATAGAAGTTACCCAAACGGTTCTTGATGGTAATCGGGTTAAGTTGGATTTAAAATTTATTGAGGGCAAACCTGCCAAAGTGGTGGACATTAACCTGATTGGCAATCATCACTTTAAAGATAAGGATTTAAAAAGTGAGATTGCCCTAAAAGACAGTAAAATCAACCCGTTATCCCGAGCTGACCGTTATAGCCAAGAAAAATTAAATGCCAGCCTTGAAGCGATAAAAGCCAAATATTTAAATGACGGTTTTGTGCGTTTTAGTGTGGATAATGCCACCTTAAACATTGATGAAGACAAACAAAAGGTCTTTATTGAAGTGAGCATGACCGAAGGCGACCAATATAGGTTTGGTAAAATCCAGTTTTTGGGCAGTCCCACTTACCAGACCGATGAGTTAAACAGTTTGGTGAAGTTTACCGAAGGTAAGGTGTATTCGCAAAGCCTGCTTGATGAAACCACGTCTGCCATCACCCAAAAATTTGGTGATGATGGTTATTATTATGCCCAAATCCGTCCCATCAGTCGCATTAACGACATGACACACACGGTGGACATTGATTATTATATAGACCCTGTGCGTCCCGTGTATGTACGCCGTATTAACTTTACGGGTAATGTTAAGACCAAAGATGAAGTATTACGCCGTGAAATGCGTCAGCTAGAAGGGGCGTTGGCATCTAACCAAAAAATCCAGCTGTCTCGTGTGCGTCTTATGAGAACGGGCTTTTTTAAAGACGTAAAATTAGACGTCAAACCTGTGCCAAACAGTCCCGACCAAGTGGACATCACCTATGCTGTAGAAGAGCAACCATCGGGGTCATCTACCATCGCCGCAGGTTATTCCCAAAGCGGGGGTGTTACTTTTCAGGCGGATTTGTCGCAGTCTAACTTTATGGGGACAGGCAATCGTGTAACCACGTCTTTTACTCGCTCTGAAACCCGTGAAACTTATAGTTTGGGCATGACTGATCCTTATTTTACGGTCAATGGTGTCTCCCAAAGTGTCAGTGCCTATTATCGTAAGACCAAGTATGATAATAAAAACATCTCCAACTATGTGCTAGACTCCTATGGTGGCTCACTCATTTATGGTTATCCCATCAATGAAAACCAACGCCTATCAGGAGGGCTGACCCTTGACAGCACAAAAGTGCGTGGCGGACCTTATATGGGTATCATTAACGTCAAGCAACTGATGGAAGACGATGGTATAGCGGACATCAGTAATGATGGGGCAAGTTTTTCTAATCGTTACAACACTTATGGCGGGATATTGGGTTGGAGTTATTCTAACCTTGATAAGCCTGTGTTTCCCACTAAGGGCATGAGTCATAACGTGGATTTAACCTTAGGTTTTGGCGACCACACTTACCAAAAGGCGGTTTATCGGGGTAATGCTTATTTGCCCATTTGGAAAGGTACAGTTTTGCGGGGTTGGACAAAGCTGGGCTATGGTAATGATTTGCCGTTTTATGAAAACTTCTATGCAGGTGGTTATGGCTCGGTACGTGGCTATGAAGCGTCCACGTTAGGCCCACAGTCGCAGGCTTACACCTACCTAAAAAATGGCAGACGCACCGTGCGTGGCGAAGAAGTGGGCGGTAATGCTTTGGTTACTTTTGGGGCGGAGTTGATTTTACCCGTGCCGTTTAAGGGCGACTGGGCAAATCAAGTGCGTCCTGTGGTGTTTTTTGATGCAGGTCAAGTATATGACACCAATAAGCTGGGCGATGAGACGGTTAATGTGCTTGATGTATCAGACAGTACGCTTGCTTACCTACAAAAAGACAGCGAGCTTCGTTATAGCGTGGGAGCGGGCGTTACTTGGTACACACCAATCGGGCCTATTTCCATCAGCTATGCCAACCCACTTAATGATAAAAGTGGCGATAAAACCGAAAAAATCCAATTTCAAATCGGCAGTGTATTTTAATGATAAGTGTTAAACAGCTCATACAAGCCATTGAGCAAACCCAAGCGGTCATCAATAAAGACGACCTAAACCCTTTGGTATCGGTATCTGGTGTGGCAAATTTGGTGGACGCTGATGGCGATGGTTTGGCGTTTTTATCTGATGATAAATATCTGTCAGATTTGCCAAAAACCCAAGCAGGTGCGGTGCTGATTTCCCAAAAATTTATGGATAAAGTGGACGAGCTTGCCTTAACCAAACCGCCTGTATTCATCATCGTTAAAGATGCTTATTTGGCGTATGCGTCTGTCAGTGGTTTGTTTGCTTATCGGACAAATGCGGGCATTCACCCCACAGCCGTCATTGCTCCGACCGCCAAAATTGGCAAAAATCCCACCATCGGGGCGTATGCGGTGATTGGTGATTTTGTGGTGATTGGCGATGACTGCCAAATCAGCTCTCATGTGGTCATTCATCATCATTGTGTGGTGGGCGATGACGTGCAGATTCATGCTCATGCAAGCATTGGGGCAGAGGGTTTTGGTTTTGCACCAAAGGTGAGTAAATCGGGTGTTGCTTGGCAAAAAATCCATCAGCTTGGACGTGTCATCATTGGTAATCGGGTGCGTGTTGGAGCAAATACTTGCATAGACCGTGGGGCGATGGGCGATACCGTGATAGGCGATGATGTCATCATTGATAACTTGGTGCAAATCGCTCATAATGTTCACATTGGACATGGAACGGCAATTGCATCAAAGACAGGCATTGCAGGCAGTACACACATCGGAGCAAACTGCATTATCGCAGGTGGGGTAGGCATTGCAGGGCATTTGACCATTTGTGATGGCGTTACATTAACGGGCATGGCGATGGTAACAGGCTCTATCCATCAGGCAGGTTCGTATTCATCAGGCACATCACTCATGCCATCTCATGATTGGCGTAGAGCGGTGGTAAAGTTTCGCCAATCGGGGCGAAAATAATTTTTTGGAAAACACATTATGACAAATTCAACCTTAGATTTAGACTTAATGACCGATGACGACCACGCACGTTTGACTGCTCAAAATTTGACCTTGCCTTTTCGTTATGACATCATCAAACGCTATTTGCCCCATCGTTATCCGTTTATGCTCATTGACCGTGTAACGGCGGTGTCGGCAGATAATTGGATTACAGGCTATAAAAACATCACGATTAATGAAGAGCTGTTTAACGGACATTTTCCTGATAATCCCATCATGCCTGGCGTTTTGATGGTGGAAGCGATGGCACAGCTTTCGGGGATTTTGGGTTTTGTCAGTGCAGGACAATCGTCCGAAGACGGCTATCTGTATTTGTTTGCAGGGGTGGATAAAGTCCGCTTTAAAAAGTTGGTCAGCACAGGCGACACGCTGGTCATTCGCTCAAAACTTGCCACTGCCAAGCGTGAAATTTATAAATTTGAATGCACCGCCCATGTGGATGGGAAATTGGCGTGCAGTGCTGAGATTATGATTGCTCGCCAAAAGGTGAGCGTATGAGTATCCACCCAACCGCCATCATAGACCCCAGTGCTGTGATAGACCCGACCGCCATCATTGGGGCGTATTGTGTCATCGGTAAAAACAGCACCATTGGTGAGCATACTGTCCTAAAATCGCACGTCATCATCGGGGATAACACCACCATCGGTAAACGCAATGAGATTTATCAGTTTGCCAGTGTCGGCGAAAACCCACAAGATTTAAAATTTAAAGGTGAGACCACTTATCTGGAAGTGGGCGATGATAACCGCATTCGAGAATCTTGCACCATTCATCGGGGGACGGCAGATGGTGGTGGTTTGACCAAGATTGGTAACCATAATCTGTTGATGGTCAATACACACATCGCTCACGACTGTATGGTGGGCGACCATAATATTTTTGCCAATAATGTCGGTGTGGCAGGTCATGCTCATGTCGGCAATCACATCATCATCGGTGGTCAGTCGGGCGTTCATCAGTTTTGTCGGATTGATGATTATGCCATGATTGGTGGGGCAAGTTTGGTGTTAAAGGACGTTTGTGCCTTTGTAATGGTGTCGGGCAATCCCACAAAAACGCACGGCATCAACAAAGAAGGCATGAGACGAAAAGGTTGGAGTGCTCAGACGATTGCCACCTTAGATAAGGCGTATCGCCTAGTGTTTCGTAGTGGCTTGGTTAAAGATGAAGCCATCTCTCGTTTGGCAGAATTGGTGGCAGATGAGCCAAAAGTAGAGCTATTTATCCAGTCTTTACAAAACAGTCGGCGGGGTCTTATCCGATAGTTTGTTTATCATGATATAATTTTAAGGAGATAATATGTCCACACAGCGAGAGAGTTGGTCGGCACGTTCTGGCTTTATTTTGGCTGCCATCGGTTCAGCGGTCGGATTGGGTAATATTTGGCGATTTCCCTATGTGTCTTATGAAAATGGCGGTGGGGCGTTTTTCTTGCCTTATCTTGTTGCTTTGGCAACGGCAGGCTTTCCTTTGCTGTTTTTGGATTATGTGGTGGGTCAAAAATACAAAGGAGCTCCACCCACCGCCTATCGGCGTATGATAAAATCCCAAGAGATTGTCGGTTGGTGGCAGGTGCTTGTGTGTACCGTCATTGGCGTTTATTATGCGTCCGTGCTGTCGTGGGCAGGTCAATACACGCTGTATGCTTTTGGGCAACAATGGGGCGATGACCCACAGGATTTTTTCTTTAACCATTATCTGCAAAATGGCTCTGGGTTGGATTTTGGGGTCGTGCCTAGCTTATTTGTGGGCATGGTCATCGTGTGGGCGTTGGTGCTGTTTATCATGTATGGTGGCATCAGAAAGGGTGTGGAGCTTGCCAACAAAATCTGCATTCCGCTATTGGTGGTCATGTTCGCCGTCATGGTGTTTAAGGCGATTCAGTTGGAAGGTGCGGTGGCAGGGCTAAATGCCTTTTTTAGCCCCAACTGGGAAAGAATGACCGACCCCAAAGTGTGGCTGTCTGCTTATGGACACGTTTTTTTCTCCATGTCCATCGGCTTTGGGATTATGGTAACTTATTCATCTTATCTAAAACGCAATGCCAATTTAACAGGTTCTGGGCTTGTGGTGGGCTTTGCTAACTCATCGTTTGAAGTGATGGCGGGTATCGGGATTTTTTCGGTGCTGGGTTTTATGGCGACCCAATCAGGCGTACCTGTGTCAGACGTGGTGTCAGGTAGTATTGGTTTGGCATTCATTGCTTTTCCAAAAATCATCTCCACAATGGGTTCGGCAGGCACACTCATTGGCGTGCTGTTCTTTGGCTCACTATTTGTGGCGGGGGTTACGTCCATGGCAAGTATCCTACAAGTACCCATCTCTGCCGTTAAAGATAAATTTGGCTGGTCGCACAAAAAAGCGGTCGGTGTGGTCGGTGGTGTATCGGCTGTGGTCTCGTTGGTTTTATTTTCCACCAAAACAGCGATTACTTTTGTGGACGTGATTGACCATTTTGCCAACAACATCGGCATTGTCTTTGGGGCGATTTTATCCATCATTTGGGTAACGTGGTTTAACCGTCCCATCATGGATAAGCTGGTCGCTCACATTAACGCCATTTCTAGCATCAAAGTGGGCAAGGTCTGGGTGTTTATGCTGACCACCATCACACCCATCTCATTGATGGTAACGTTGGGGTTGAGTGTGTTTACATTGGTCAAAGACGGCTATGACAGTTATGATTTGGTAACTCAGCTTGTCTTTGGTTGGGGCGTGGTGGCAATTTTTGCCTTAGGTTCGTTTTTATTGACCAAAGCTCCCGCCCATGCCTCTCATCACGAACACAAAACAGGAGAAAATTCATGAATGGCACAGCATTGATTGTAATGATGGTAGCTCTTGTGGCAATCTGGGGTGGGCTGATTTTGTCAGCCATTCATCTGGTCAAAAACCCTGACATTGACATGGATAAAGTCCCAAGCGACCATTAAAAACAAAACGGCAATGATAAGTTGCCGTTTTTTTATAAAATTTGAATGTCTTGGGTATGCCCAAAAATAAACGCTCTATGACGGGGCAAATGTCATTTACCCCATAAATTCAGATTGATTAACAGCACCTAATTTTAAAACAAAAGGGCAAATTTATGCCCTTTATCTTTTGTTGGTCAATCATTTATAATACGCATTTTCGGTTTTGGTGTGGTCGGTCTCATCAATGACTTGGGTCAGCTCAGGGATTTGTTGTTTTAGCTGAACTTCCACGCCCTGACGGAGCGTTACATCTACTGCACTGCACCCTTGACAACCACCGCCAAATTTTAGTACGGCTGTTTTGCCTGCGTCATCTTCAATGACTTCTATCAGCTCCACATGACCGCCATGACTGGCAAGCTGGGGGTTAATCTCAGACTGTAAGACGTAGTGAATCCGCTCTTCAATGCTGGCATTTTCGCCCACTTGGGGGACTTTGGAATTGGGGGCACGAAAGGTCAGTTGTCCACCAAAACGGTCTTTATTATAATCAATCACCGCATCGTGCAAATAAGGAATGCTCGGGGCATCAATGTGGGCGATAAATTTATCATAAGGGATTTGTAAATCGTCTTCATCAACTTCATCAGGCTGACAGTAGCTCATGCAACATTCGGCTCGGGGCGTGCCTGCATTTTCCACAAAAATACGCACGCCAATGCCCTCCACGTCTTGTTTGGCAAGTAGCTTGGCCAGATAGTCTTGGGCGTTTTGGGTGATGATGATGTTACTGCTTAAAGGTTCACTCATGATAAAAACTCACTAAAAATTTATGCTTTTATGGTAACATATTTGCTTTTATCAAGGTTAATTTTTTAAATTATGGCTCAATTTGATTATTTGGTATTTATCGGGCGTTTTCAGCCTTTTCATAAGGGGCATGAATTTGTCGTGCGTGAAGCCCTAAGTCGTGCCAAAACGGTGGTTATGCTCATCGGTTCGGCAAACAGTCCACGCACCATTAAAAATCCGTTTAGTTTTGATGAGCGTGAAAGCATGATTTTGGGGGCGTTTTCTCAAAATGAGCGTATCGTGTGCTTGCCCATCAATGATAATCTCTATAATGACCAAAAATGGCTGTCAGAAGTGCAATCATTGGTTTATCATGTGGCACATGATGACGCTAATATCGGTGTGATTGGCTATCATAAGGACAAAAGCTCCTATTATTTGTCGCTGTTTCCCGATTTGGGTTGTGTGGATTTGCCAAATTATGAAAATCTCTCCGCCACGCCCATCAGGCACCGATACTTTGAAAATGGACATATTGGCAAATGGCTACCGTCCAATGTTGCCACATTTTTGCAACAATTTAAAGATACTGATGATTTTGCTAATCTACAACGTGAGTATCATCACGTGCTGGCATACCAAAAAGCGTGGCAATCTGCCCCGTACCCACCCGTTTTTGTAACCGCAGATGCTTTGGTGGTGCAGGCAGGTCATGTACTGCTTGTGGAGCGTGGGGGCGAGTATGGGTGTGGGCTGTATGCGTTGGCGGGCGGGTTTTTGGACAAAGATGAGAGTCTGCTTGAATGTGCCTTGCGTGAACTAAAAGAAGAAACAGGGCTTGTCATCGGTTCTGATGCCTTAAAATCGAGCCATGTTTTTGATGTTCCCGACCGCTCGGCTCGTGGGCGAACCGTTACCCATGTGTTTTATTTTGAACTGACGGGCAATACTCTGCCTGCTGTGCAGGGCAATGATGATGCAAATCGGGCATTCTGGTTGCCACTTGGCAAATTAGACGGCAAAAAGATGTTTGAAGACCATCACGCCATCATCACAAAGGTGCTGGGGCTTTAAAATACCACTTCCAAACGCCCAAAAGTAGAAATGTGGTGGTCTTTGTCATCGTCTTTATTGTTATAATAACCAACATCGCCCTGCACAAATAACCACTCACGCCAGATGGGCTGACGATAGCTGACATACGGTCCGTAAGTGTTGAGATGGGATTTTTGGTGGTCATTTAAAGTGCCACCTGCGTACAGACCATAGCTCAAAGAGCGAGTGCCAAGACGATTGCCCCAAAGGTGTTGTTCATACAGGCTGTTGCCCCAACCTATGTTTTCTTGGTGGTCTTGGTTGGTGTAGGCAAGGTGTGAGCGGTTAATGATGGTGCGGTGGGTGGACTGGGGCTTGCTAAACTCCAAGGTGGTCAAGGCAAAATGCTCACTTTTTGTGCCATAGCGATACATTTGTTCAAAGCGTCCTTCGGTGTTTTTGCCCATTTGCCAGCGCTTTTCGCCCCGCCACCTTAGATAGACATCAGACGAACGCACCCCCAAATCCAAATCGGTTTGTACACCGATATCATCTTTAAATTTTGACCAACGCAAGGCGAGCGATGTGTTGTCTTTGCGACTTTGACGGCGGTCAAGTGTGCGTTCTTGTTCAGGGGCTAAGCGTCCATCATTATACACGCCCCCGCCTTGCTCATCATCTAGTCCATCATCGCCGATTAGGACGCTTAGACGGTTTTCTAGGGTGGGAAGTTTGATTTTTGCACGGATACGGGGTTTGATGGCGATGTCGCTATGTTTGTCATTGTGGACATCTAGCATGACACGCACAGACGCACGGGCGGGTTTGTTGGGGTCTGTGCTACCAAACCAGTCATCTATGTGATGGGCGGTGCGACCTAGCCACTGTGTGGCGTTTTGGTGTTTTTGGTTAATCCAGTCGTCAGGCATCGTGTCGTCGGCGGTGGCGATGGTGGCACAACAGCCCAATGCCATCACAAATAATCCAAACTTCATCTTGTTGTTCCTCTAAAAATTACTCATCATACCATGATTACCCAAAAACAAAAACCCCAGTCGGGCTGACTGGGGAAAAGACGAGCGGTCTTATTTTTTGACTTCATAGATGAAGTTGTCTTGGGTGCTGACACTGTATGTGCCATCAGTACTGTACACGGTCAGTGTGATGGGTGTATGACCCACAGCGATTTTGTCGGCATCAGCGATGATGCTCACAGGAATGCTGTAAGTTTCGTTGGCACTTAGGGTAATCTCTTTAAAGCGGGATTTAAGCACCATGCCATCAACAGGTTCTAATCTGACCTGATAGGTGTGTTTTTGGTCGGTTTTATTGACAATTTTTAGGATATAGCTGTTTTGAACTTTGCCATCATGACCTTTGGTGGCGACTTGTTTGCGGTCGTGGCGAATGTCCAGTTCCAGCGGTGCTCTTCCTGTGGCAACCACGATGGCAGTGATGATTAACGCACTAAGCACAAAGATGTAGGCAAAAATCCGAAAGCCGATGACTTTGGTTTTTTCTTTGTGGACAAGCTGACGCTCTGTGGTGTAGCGGATAAGACCACGGGGATAACCAACTTTGTCCATAATTTCGTTACAGGCATCAACACAGGCAGCGCATTGGATACAGTCGGCTTGCAGACCATTTCTGATGTCAATCCCTGTGGGGCAAACTTGTACGCACATGGAGCAGTCCACGCAGTCGCCCCAACCTTCGGGGTGTGTGCCTTTTTTGCGAGTACCACGAGGTTCACCACGGTCATAATCATAGGAAACAATGAGTGTGTCTTTGTCAAACATTACCGACTGGAAACGTCCATAAGGGCAGATATGTACGCACATATGCTCACGCATATAACCTGCATTCATGTGGGTTACAAAGGTGATGATGCCCAAAAATACCCATGTCATCTTGCCCCAACCCATAAAAAATGGGGTTGAGCCATTAAAAAACAGATAATCTGTACCCACCACCAAAGCAATAAAAGTCAAAGCAGTGGTGATACTAAATGTTCCCCAAATTAGGTGAATCAGCACCTTTTTGCCCAGTTTTTTGGCACTCATGGGTTCATCTTCAAACTTCATGCGTTTGTTGCGTTCGCCAAGCACCCATTTTTCAACGTGCTGATACAGATGGACATAGATGGTCTGCGGGCAGGCATAACCGCACCACACTCGCCCTGCATAGACCGTTACCATAAACAGCGTAATGGCAGCAATCATAAAGATGAAAGAGAAAAAGTAGAAGTCTTGGGGCATGAATGTTGCTCCAAAGACACTGAACTTAGCGTGAGCCACATCAAATTGCAAAGCTTGGCGACCATTCCAGCGTAACCACGGCATGATTAAAAAACCTGCCAATATCGCATACATGGTAACCAAGCGAATATTTTGGTATTTACCTCTGACAAAACGGGGGTGAATGCGTTTTTTTGTGGCATCAGCCACAGGCGTATGCGGAATGATTTTTTCGGGAGGTACTTTTTGTTTTTTTGGTTTTGCAGGTTCGGTGTGATGCTCTTGTTCTGACATGGCGATAACCTTAGCTAATTTGGCTGGGATAATCTAATATGGAATAAATATATTCTACTCTCTTTGTAGTAAAAGTCTAGCAAAATATTTGACTTTTCGTTACAAAGAGAGTTTTTTGGTTAAAACTCGGTCATTCCTTTCATGGTTTTATAAAGTTGTTTTTGTTCTGGGCTGGGTTTGGCGGTTTGTAGAGCAAGTACTTGGCTCATGTCGCCATCAATGCGGATTTTTCCCGTCATAAAGGCTTCTAAGGCAGTTTCGCTCGCATTTGCCCCGCTTTTAATGATGGCACTTAGTGTGTCATTATCAATATTGATGGTGCTGGTGGCGTCATCGTTGTGATGCTGTTTTAGTTTGCCTGATGACAGGTGAAATTGGGTGGGGTTGTCGCCTGTGATGTTAATGTTGATGATGAGGTTGGCAAGATTTGGGGGTAAATTTAGGTCGCCTGCTTCTTCATTTAACCGAGCAACTTCATCAAACCACGCTTGTGTTAAAAATTTAGCCATTATTTTGCTCCTATGGCATGAATTAAACGGAAACCTTATTATACGCAAAAATTAGCCAATTACCTATTATGTTTTAAAAAATTAAATAAATTTTTATAAAAAATTTATAAAATAAATTATCGTTTGATTTTTTGGTAAAAAATTGCCAAAAAATTGCATTATTTTTACAAAAGGTAGCTCAAAATTTACAATAGTGTTGTATAATAAAAGACGAAAACCCATTAGAAATACCTTATTTTTAGTGTGGATTTATTAGGGCTGATGGTTGAGTAAGTTTTATACAGGATTACCGCCATCATGACGCAAGCCAAGCAATACTTCAAATTGCCAAGCGAGCAAGCCAACTATCCATCATCACCATGTCGGGATAGAACTTATCGGCTTTTTCGTTTTGTGTGTTTCATTTGATGATATTTTGTGGCATTTGCGTTAGAATAAGTATTAGGGCGTATAAAAAACGCAACACAAAAATTGGGCTGCACAGGAAACTATCCAATGAGTCTATCTAAAACAGCAGTAGCCCCGCTATCCATTGACCATGAGTATGAAATTACCATCGTTCGTTTTTTCACCATCATGGCAGTATTTTGGGGCATCGTTGGCATGACAGTGGGGGTGTTTATTGCATCACAACTTGCATGGCCAGCATTAAACTTTGATACATCTTGGCTATCTTTTGGACGTTTAAGACCGCTACATACCAATGCGGTGATTTTTGCGTTTGGGGGGTCAGCCCTTTTTGCCACGTCTTACTATATTGTACAGCGAACTTGTAAGACCCGATTGTTTGCCCCGTATTTGGCGTGGTTTACGTTCTGGGGGTGGCAAGCCATCATTGTGGCAGCGGTCATTACTTTACCACTTGGTCTTACTTCTGCCAAAGAGTATGCCGAGTTAGAGTGGCCAATTGACATTATGGTTGCTTTGGTGTGGGTAGCTTACGCCATTGTCTTTTTTGGTACGCTTATCAAGCGTCAGACATCGCATATCTATGTGGCGAATTGGTTCTTTGCTGCCTTTATTATTACCATTGCTTTATTGTATATCGTCAATAACTTGGCAATCCCTGTATCGGGCTGGAAGTCGTATTCATTATATGGTGGTGCAACCGATGCGATGGTGCAATGGTGGTACGGTCATAATGCAGTAGGTTTTTATCTGACAGCTGCCTTTTTGGGCATGATGTATTACTTTATTCCTGTACAAATTGGTCGCCCTGTGTATTCGTATCGCTTGTCTATTGTTCACTTTTGGGCATTGATTGCGGCGTATATGTGGGCGGGTGGACATCACCTACATTATTCAGCCTTGCCTGACTGGACACAGTCTTTGGGTATGGTGTTCTCACTTATCCTATTTGCTCCGTCTTGGGGTGGCATGATTAACGGCGTGATGACCTTGGCAGGTAGCTGGGATAAACTTCGTACTGACCCAATTATTCGTTTCTTGATTGTGGCATTGTCGTTCTATGCCATGAGTACCTTTGAAGGTCCTATGCTGTCCATCAAAGAAGTGAACGCCATCAGCCATAACACAGACTGGACAGTCGGACACGTTCACTCTGGGGCGTTGGGCTGGGTAGGTATGATTACCGTTGGTTCTATCTATGTCCTATTGCCACGCATTTGGCAAAAGGCGAAGATGTACTCCACCAATCTGATTACTGTGCATTTTTGGCTTGCAACCACAGGAACGGTGCTTTATATCGTGGCACTTTGGATTTCAGGCATCACACAAGGTATCGTATGGCGTGAGACCAACCTAGACGGTACATTGAAGTATGACTTTATTCACTCGGTGGTTATCTCGCACATTCCATTTGTGGTGCGTGTGTTGGGCGGTGTGTTATATGTGGCGGGTATGCTTGTGATGGCGTATAACTGTTACAAGACCATCAAAATGCCAAGCATGGCAGGTGAAGTTGCTGATAATACTGGCCGTGATACAGCCGTTGTGAATGCATAAGGGGAGCAGTATGTCAAATATCACTCATGAAATGGTAGAGAAAAATACAGGTCTGCTCGTTGTCTTTATTGTTATTGCCATCAGTTTTGCAACGTTGGTGGAGCTTTTGCCACTTATTTTTGATGGCACTGATCCTGATAAAGGTGGGGTAAACAAGCCTTTGCCAAATATGCGTCCTTGGACAGCATTAGAGTTAGAAGGACGGGATATTTATATCCGTGAAGGTTGCCATGTTTGCCACACTCAAATGATACGTCCACTACGTGCTGAGGTAGAGCGTTATGGACCTTATAGCCGTGCTGCTGAGTCTGCTTGGGACCACCCATTTTTATGGGGTTCTAAACGTACAGGTCCTGACCTTGCTCGTGTGGGTGGGCGTTATTCTGACCAATGGCATATTGACCACTTGATAGACCCACGTTCTGTCGTGCCTGATTCTGTCATGCCATCTTATCCTTGGCTTGCCAAAAACGAAGTAGATGGCTCTAAGACACAAGCAAAAATGCGTATCTTTAAGGAGCGTTTTGGCGTGCCTTATAGTGAAGAAGACATTCAGGCAGCTCCTGACCAAGTACAAGGGGCGACCGAGCTTGATGCATTGGTGGCATACTTACAACAGCTGGGTATCGCCATGCAGGGGCAACGCTAATGAATTGGGGCGTTTTACATAGCATTGCAACCGTGGGGGCTTTTATTGCTTTTATTGCGGTTGCGTGGTGGGCTTATTCTCCCAAAAATAAAAAACGCTTTGAAGAAGATGCACAACTTGCGTTAGATGATGTTCCGTCATCACAACGCACTAAGGATACACAATGAGCTTTTTTTGGAGTTCTTGGATTACCATTCTTTCATTGGGTTGTTGGCTATTTATCTTTGGTATACTTATGTGGACACTGAAGAATAAGCCCACCTTAGAAGAAGATGGTACAACAGGACATACTTATGATGGCATTCAAGAGTATGATAGACCACTGCCAAAATGGTGGTTGGTGGTGTTTTTTGGCACACTGTTTTGGGGTTTGGGGTATTTTGTGTTATATCCTGCCATTCAGCCAGCCAGTTGGAAAGGGCTAACAACCGTAACGGTTGATGGTCAGAAAGTAAACTGGACGTCAGAAAATGAGCTAAACAGCAACCTACAAAGCAACAACAAAGTATTTTTGGAAAGTTTTGAAGGTATTTTGGCTAATGGTGGTGCGTCCGAAGCCATGCCAGTCTTGGCAAAACTAAATGAACTGCAAGCCAGTCAGCGTCAAAATGCTGAGCCAAGCGAAGAGCTACAAGCCCAAATAGATGAACAAGTCAAGTTGCTTGCTCCTTATGTGGATAAACTTATGGACCATCCTGAGGCCATTAAGATTGGTAACAACTTGTTTTTACAAAACTGTGCGTTATGTCATGGCTCTAACGCCGAAGGGGCAACGGGCTATCCAAATTTAACGGATAATGACTGGCTCTATGGTGGTAAGGCTGATGAGATTTTGCTGACCATTCATAATGGGCGTGTTGGCTCAATGGCGTCTTGGCAAAAACAGTTGGGCGAGTCAGGCGTGCGTGCGTCTGCTGAATATGTGCTTAGCATTTCAGGCAACCAAAATGGCTATGAGCTAAATCAAGCCCAAGTGGCACAAGGTAAAGCCATCTTTGAAGCCAACTGCACGCTGTGTCATGGTGAAGATGCTAAGGGTCTGACTTCCTTTGGTGCTCCTAATTTGACCGATGATATTTGGCTGTTTGGTGGTGACCGTGAAACCATTCAAACCACCATTCGTCATGGTCGTGCAGGTGTGATGCCAGAGTGGCAAACCAAACTTGGTAATGAGCGTATTATGCTATTGGCAGCTTATGTGCGTTCTCTCTCACAGTGATACCGCCACAAAAAAGACCCCAAATGGGGTCTTTTTTTTATTTTTGATAGATTGCAACTTGTAGCCAGATGTTGGCTTGGATATAGTCATGGACTTGTATGGTTTGATTTTCTTGGGTGGTGGGGGTGGCGATACGCACGACCCAAGGCTGACTGTCAGGTTCACGCAATACCACCACATCAAATAAGGTCATGGCTTTATCAAAAAAATGGGTGTGGCTAATGCCCAAAACCTGACCTTGACACCATGCTTCATCTTGTTGCCCAAAGGTTTCGCCATGCAGATAGATACAGCTATGCCCAAGATTTATCTCCACAGGGGCAAGTGGCTCATCGCCATCAGGTTGCCACGCTTTGATTTGGTCGTTGATGTCATTAGGGATTTGACCGCCATTGGCAGAGACGATGTCATTAAACGCCCGATGATAACGTATGGCATCGGGGTCGTCTATTAAGATATGTTGGCTTTGGTCGGACGGTTCAATTTGATATGCCCATGCACTAAAATGAGCATGGTAATCTTGGGGGCTTTGGTATTCTTGGTGGTTAATGCTGTATAGCTGGTCAAAGGCATAAATGGTTGTGCCATCTTTGGTTTTTAGACGCAAAATGGCATCAGACGTGGTATCACAACGAATGATTTTTTCAATTTGGCACGTCAGCCTATAAGGGCTTTCTACGCAAGGAAAGGCATTGATAAAGGCGGTGGGTTTGCCGTCTTGCATGGCAAGCACTTGCTTGATGTGGCAGTCGCCATCACCACTGATGAGCAGGCGTTTGTTTTGGGCGGTATTAGGAGCAAGAGCGGTGGGCAGTTTGGCGGTGTCTAGCATTTGTTTTAGCCAAACAGGTACTTGGTTGGCGACATCGTTACTTAAAATTGCCCAATGATCGCCATGACTTGCGTTTTTGTCGCAAGGCAGGTCGATCTTGGTGGGCGTGGTTTGGTGTTGGTATTTGTAATGTAAGGTTTGTGATTGGCTCATATGGTTTTTCCAAATGTTATCATCAAGGGCTATTTATAAGGTAAATTTCTAAAAAATCAAGGACAAAATGAACAATCGCCAAAATCTCATAAATGGTGTAAACTATGGTAAATTTCATTTGAGAAAAATTATGTTTCGTCCATTGGCTTTATTTATCGGCTTGCGTTATACCAAAGCCGAACGCAAAAATGGTTTTATTTCTTTTATTTCATTCATCTCCATGATTGGGCTGACGCTTGGTGTGGCGGTGTTGATTACGGTTTTGTCAGTGATGAACGGCTTTGATAGGGAGATGAAAAGCCGTATTTTGGGCATGGTCTCTCAGGCGAATGTCATCTCTTATGACATTTTACCCGATTGGCAAAATCTGTCTGAACAAATTAAAGCCAATGATAAAAATGTGGTGGCAACCGCTCCCTTTATCCAGATTCAAGGAATGCTTACCGCTCACGGTCAGGTGTCGGGTGTGGTATTGTCTGGTATTGAACCTGCCCAAGAAAAACAAGTCTCTGTGGTTGATGATTATATGGTGGCGGGCAGTCTTGATGATTTGCAAGCGGGCGAATTTGGGATTGTGTTGGGCGAGAGTAAAGCCCAAGAGATGGGCATAGGTCTGGGCGACAAAGTTACCATCGTACTGCCCGAAGCATCGCCATCGCCTGCGGGGATAATTCCCCGTTTTAAGCGATTTACGTTGGTGGGGACGTTTCGTATTAACAACGAGATAGATGGACTGATGGGTTTTGTGGCAATGCGTGATGCGGGGGTCATGCTTCATTTGCCCGAAGGGGCTCAGGGCATTCGCCTAAAACTTCATGACATTTTTAAAGCCCCCCAATCTGCCGAACTTGCCCAAAATATTGACCAAGAACGTCTGATGGCAAATGATTGGACGTATACGCATGGCAATCTGTTTTCGGCGGTTCAGATGGAAAAAGCGATGATTGGGCTGTTGTTGTTTTTAATCGTCATTGTGGCGGCGTTCAACATCGTATCAAGCCTTATCATGCTTGTTACGGACAAAAAATCCGACATCGCCATTTTAAAGACCTTTGGGGCATCTCCTAAGCTTATCATGCAAATTTTTGTGGTGCAGGGCATGATTATCGGGGTTATCGGCACGGTGGTTGGTACGGTGCTTGGGGTGGCATTGGCGTTGTCGGTGAATGACATTTTGGTATTGATTAGCAAATTGCTGGGCATTAATCTGTTTAACACCAGCGTATATCCTGTGGATTATCTGCCATCAGAGATACGTATGGCGGACGTGGCACTCATCGTGATGTCGTCATTTGTGCTGTCATTTTTAATGACGGTTTATCCTGCCTTAAAAGCATCTAAAATCCAACCCGCCCAAACCCTGCGTTATGAATAAGGAAACCTTATGAATGTTATTTTACAAGCCAAAAACATCAGCAAAATCTATGATGAAGGTAAGATTAAAACCACTGTGCTGTCGGGGTTGGATTTGACTGTTGGTATGGGTGAGCGTCTTGCCATCGTGGGCAGTAGTGGCTCGGGCAAATCCACTTTATTGCACCTGCTTGGCGGATTGGACACGCCCACCACAGGCGAAGTGTGGATAAATGGCGTGTGCATCAATCGCCTTAATGAGACTGAGCGAGGCAAACTTAGAAATGAGCATTTGGGGTTTATTTATCAGTTTCATCATCTTTTGGCGGAGTTTAGTGCCACCGAAAATGTCGCCATACCCTTGCTTATGCGTCAAGACATTTCTGTGAAACAAGCCCAAGACAGAGCGAATGAGTTGCTTGATAAAGTGGGGTTGTCGCACCGCACTCACCATCGCCCAAGTGAGTTGTCAGGCGGTGAGCGTCAGCGTGTCGCCATCGCTCGTGCGTTGGTTACCAAACCAAGCCTTGTGCTGGCTGATGAGCCAACAGGTAACTTGGACGATGACAATGCCCAAGCGGTATTTGATTTGCTCTCTGAATTACAAAGCACGCTGGGTATGGCACTTATCATGGTAACGCATGACAGACAGCTTGCTGGTCGTGCCGATAGGGTGCTTGAAATGAAAAGCGGACACTGGGTTTAGATGGAAAAATCATCAGGTGGTGGCTTGCGTCCCTTTTGGTTGGTAAATTTTGGGGCGTTTTCGTTATAGCCATGACGTTTTCGCCAGCTGACCATCGTGTGATACTGCCAAATAAAGCGAAAAATGACCCCTGCGATGATACTGGTGATGATGGCACAGATTAGCAGACCCAGTCCAAATGCCGTCAGTGAAAAGGGGCTATTGTAAAAGGGACTGTCCCCATTTTTCATGAGCCATGCACTGATTTGGCTCAGTATGGTGGCGATGGCATGAATGTTTAAAGGTGGCTGACCAAGCAGTATCGCCCCAACATAATAGGCAAACCAAGAGATGGGTATGGCAGTGATGGGATTGGTCAGCCATGTCAAGGCGATTGCCATCGGGACGTTGGCACGAAACACCAATGCCCCAATCACCGCAAGGGGCATCTGACCAGGTAGGGGTAAAAAAGCACAAAATACGCCAATATAGACCGCACGATTTAGAGCATTGCGGTTCATGTGCCACAGACGAGGGTCTGACAAAAAAGGAGCAAACCAACGAATAATTCGGCTTTCTTGGAGTTTTTCGGGGGTGGGAAGCCAAACTTTTAGGTGCTTTTTAGGCATATAAAAACGAAACAATAAGACGGAATTTTAATTATAACAAAATTGCACGTTTTTGGTAGCTCTTTTTGTAAGCAAGCGACAAACACCAAAAAACTTAGCCCCAATGGAGCTAAGTTTACAAAACATCAATCAGCCTAAAAATGCCCGATACATCCAGACGTGTTTTTCTTGGGTGCTGATGTAGCCTGACACCAAATCTATCGTGCCTTGATTGTCGGCTTGTTCAGCGATTTTGATGAGTTCGTTTTGTTCTTGAATGAGAACGTTCAGTCCTGACACGACCCCTTGCACGCACTCACGACCGTCAGTGATGTTTTTGTGTTCTAAAATGCCAGAATGTTGAGTAAAATCACTGTAAGCGTGCAAGGGTGCGCCACCTAAGGTCAAGATGCGTTCGGCAATTTCATCAATTTGAGTCTGAATTTCGGTGTACAGCTCTTCAAATTTTGGGTGCAAACTAAAAAAATGTTCGCCTTTTACATTCCAATGATAGCCACGCACATTGACATAAAACACATGATAGCTGGATAATAGGGCATTTAGTTTTTCAATGGTAGATTTCATGATGATACCTTTGGTTTGATAAGTTTGTTAGGCACATCATAACACAGCCATTTGATAAGTAAAATAAATTATAAAAAAAATTTTATTTTATAATTTAAATCATCACTGTCCTGCCAGCATGGTGGTGTCTAGCCCTTTGGGTTTAATTTCTGACAGGTGCTTGATGATGGTGTTAATGGGTAAGCCCTTGCTGTTTAGGCGTTTTGGGATAATTTGACTGCCCTTTTGACCTTGTGCTTCAAACATGATAAAGATAAAATCGTCCGTTTCGTCCCATGCTGTTACCGCCGACCAGTTTAGCACGCCTTGTTGCATGGGGGCAGAACGCATGGTCATGCCACGCATTTGTGGGTTTTGTAAGATGTCAGTTTTGGTGGGCATTGCCATGATGAGTCCGTGTTTTTGTACGCCGACTCTTAATGAGTACATCTCATCGGGTATGTTGATGTCGCTGACTTGCTTGTGAAATTCTCGCTTCATGTACCATTTAAGACCAAGTGTGCGAAGCAGTAGGTACGCCACCACGCCCGCCAATAAAATCCAAAAAAAGATGGTGGAATATCCACTTACCCACACCAAGCCTGCAATGGCACAGATGCTGATGAGTGCTAGGATTATCCATTCTTTGGGGCGGACGGATTTTAGCCCGACCGATTGGGCAGATTTTTCAAAAATGGCAAGCTGTGCCAAGCGAAATTCAGCATCCGACATACCCAATGCGACAGGTTGTAGGGTATAAGGATACAGGGCTTGTTTTTTGGGTTTTTGGCTCATGATAGTTTTTCCGTAGATAAATTTGCTTATCTTACCCAAAACTTACTAAAAAATAAACCCAAAACGTCATAAAAAGACGATTTTTCAAAACAAGCTGAAATTTTACGGCAAATTTGTTATCATTAGCCATATTTTTTTATAAAAAGGCAAAACCATGCTAGACCCCAAACTGTTACGCACCGACTTGACTGCTTTAAAAGAAAAGCTTGCCACCCGTGGTTATGAGTTAGACATCGCTTTTTGGACGGACGTAGAAACCAAACGCAAAGAACTACAAGTCCGCACCGAAGAGTTACAAGCTCAAAAAAACGCAGGAGCAAAAAAGATTGGCGAATTAAAACGCAGTGGTGAAAACGCTGATGACCTGCTTGCCCAAATGGAAAAGGTGAGCGATGAGATGAAAACCGCCGAGCATGAGCTAAGAGACTTGCAGGCAGTCATCACAAACGCAAGCCTTGCCATTCCTAATTTGCCCGATGACAGCGTGCCTGTGGGGACGGACGAAAGCGACAACGTGGAAGTACGCAAATGGGGCGTGCCACGGACGTTTGATTTTGAGATTAAAGACCATACCGACATTGGCGAGGGGCTAGGACAGCTTGATTTTGCCTTGGCGAGTAAACTCACGGGGGCGAGATTTAGTACGTTAAAGGGTGGACTTGCCAGACTGAACCGAGCGTTGATTCAGTTCATGTTAGATACTCACATTACCAAAGGTTACACCGAGATGTATGTGCCTTATATGGTCAATGCAGAAAGTTTAAAGGGAACGGGGCAGTTGCCCAAATTTGAAGAAGATTTGTTCAAGGTGTCAGACAGCTACTACATGATACCCACCAGCGAAGTGCCACTGACCAACACCGTGCGTGATACCATACTTGCCCCGAGCGATTTGCCGATAAAACTCACCGCTCACACACCATGCTTTCGTAGTGAAGCGGGGTCAGCAGGGCGGGATACTCGTGGGCTTATCCGTCAGCACCAATTTGAAAAAGTAGAAATGGTGCAAATCGTGCGAGCAGGTACGTCCATGCAAGCCCTAGAAGAGATGACTGCCCAAGCCGAGAGTATTTTACAAGCCCTAGAACTTCCTTATCGTGTCATCACGCTGTGTACGGGCGACATGGGCTTTGGAGCGGTTAAGACTTATGATATTGAAGTATGGCTACCATCTCAGGATACCTACCGTGAGATTAGTAGCTGTTCTAACTGTGGCGATTTTCAAGCTCGCCGTATGGGAGCAAGGGTCAAAGACGGTAAAAAAACCGAACTTGTTCACACTCTAAACGGTTCGGGGCTTGCGGTGGGCAGAACGCTATTGGCTATCCTAGAAAACCACCAAAACGCAGACGGCACGGTCAATATTCCTAAGGCATTACAACCTTATATGGGTGGCATGACGATAATAGGATGATTTTAAGGACTGTAAAATGAAAGATAAAAAGGTTACTACTGTTCAAGCTAAAAATGGTTAATGGTATGCATGAGACGCATATACAGGTTGTTAAAAGGCGTGAATATGTAGTAACTGTAGGTTTTGAGACCAATGTTGATTCTGCTTTTGTTTATAAAATCCATGATCGTGGCAGAGATAGGTTTACTCGGGATCTTACCCAGATACTAGATGAAGATTACGGACATGCTTTCTTTATATGTGAATATGCGACGCTAAATAATGTAGTGCAAGCCTTTTTTAGTTTTGGTCCAAATGGCTTACCGAAAAAAGATAAGTTTTACAGTGCTCAAAGACAGGGGACTGCAGACTACTTGATTAAGGAAAAGTGTATTCTTTAATAGGATGTTTGTGTCTCAAAAATAAGCACAGTCTATCATTACTGAAACGAATAAAATTAGGTCCGAAATTGAAAGTGGCAGGCAAAAATATACCGCTATCGTTAATGATACTTGTGCAGAGACAGCTTACGATATTTTAAAACCATATATCTCAAATTTACCTAACGGTACTGGAGCAATTGATCCACAACGAGTTGTTCCGACAATTTGGGCGGTAAATCCTTACATGTGGCAATACAATTTTTCACAATCAATTTTTGCTCGTAACAAGATTGTCTATCCAGATCCTCACAAAATAGATGGGCTAACAGTTTTGCAGAGTGATGGCATTAGCGTGCTACCGTGGTGGAGGTTAAATGTTGGTGAAGAAGATCCTTTGCTAAGCGAGGGTTATATAAAATGAGCAGATTAGTTAAAGTAGTGTTGTTTATCATGGGATTGATAGCACTTTTTTACCTAATCATGACATTGACCGAAAAACAGCGTTTTTTAAGTCATCTGCGTAGTAACACGCCCAATCCTTATAAAGAGTGTGTGGTCGCTTATGTGGACACACATTGGGATAGGGTGCATCAAGAATATTGGCAAAGGGTCAATGACAATAGCGAACGAATGCCAAGGGGCAGAACAGATATTGTGAAGTCTATGATAAATGCTTATGTGCCTTTATGTGATGGCGATTAAGCCATTATTTTATCGTGAAAACCGCCCAAAATCCCCCGTATTTGTGCTATAATAGCCCCCGCTTTTTTACTTAAAAAACTTGGAAAAACACCATGCCAACCCTCCCCAAACCAACGCCACAACGCTAACACCATTCGCATTCTTACGATGGATGCTGTTCAAAAGCCAGTTCAGGGTACTTATCATGAGATTAGTAGCTGTTCTAACTGTGGCGACTTTCAGGCTCGCCGTATGGGAGCAAGGGTCAAGGACGGTAAAAAAACCGAACTTGTCCACACCCTAAACGGTTCGGGGCTTGCGGTGGGGCGTACGCTACTTGCCATTTTAGAAAATCATCAAAATGCCGATGGCACGGTTAATATTCCTAAGGTATTACAACCTTATATGGGTGGCATGACGATAATCGGTTGAATGCTGGGTATAGAATGTGGTATTATGCCGTTGAATTGTTATTGTGGAGCAATGTATGGTTACTGGGAAACGTTTGATTTAAGAAAATAAAATAAACGATTTTATCGCTATTTTCTTTCGCTGAATAAAGACAAGTCCCTTTTTGGAAACTCACCAATTACCGAAGTACAATACCCTCAATTAACGTAGTTCTTGGAAATGTTTTGTTGGAAAAAGGATAATAAGCCATGACTACTTGGGTTGGATTTGCTTTGTTTTAGTTTTTTTCTTTGGGTGCGTTCTTTGAGAATAGAATAAACAAAAAAAGAAGTAGCTTAAACTTTGCTCCTGCATTTTATTTCTTTTGTATTTTTTTATATTTTGGTGTGTATGAGAGACATTTTGGTATTATTTTAGCTCTGCTATATTTGTGCTTGCTAATCGTGTTTAATATGCTAATCGCTGGATTAGATGATTACTTTTCAAAAGATTACCCCACATCGGATAAATAAGTTATGACCGTTTCTGTTCCTTTACTAAACCAACGCCACAACGCCAACGCCATTCGCATTCTTACGATGGATGCTGTCCAAAAAGCCAACTCAGGACACCCTGGGGCTCCCATGGGCATGGCGGACATTGCCGAAGTCGTGTGGCGTGAATTTTTAAATCATAACCCCAAAAACGCCAAATGGGTAAACCGAGACCGTTTTGTGTTATCAAACGGGCATGGCTCTATGCTACTGTACGCTTTGCTCCATTTGACGGGTTATGATTTGACCATTGACGACATTAAGAGCTTTCGCCAACTGCACGCCAAGACCGCAGGACACCCCGAACATGGCTATGCTGATGGCATTGAGACGACCACAGGGCCTTTGGGACAAGGTATCGCCAATGCGGTGGGCTTTGCGTTGGCAGAAAAGACTTTGGCAGGGCAATTTAACAAGCCTGACAATGCCATCATAGACCATTATACCTATTGTTTTTTAGGAGATGGTTGTCTGATGGAGGGCGTGTCGCACGAAGCCTGCTCTCTGGCGGGTACGTTGGGGCTTGGCAAGCTCATCGCCTATTATGATGATAATGGCATCTCCATTGATGGCGAAGTACAAGGGTGGTTCTCTGATGATACTGCCAAACGCTTTGAAAGCTATAACTGGCAAGTGCTTTATGTGGACGGACACAACAGTGAGCAAATCCGTGAAGCGACCCGTCAAGCCAAAGCCGAAACAAACAAGCCCACGCTTATCATCTGTAAAACCATCATCGGTCTGGGCAGTCCAAACAAACAAGGTAAAGAAGACAGTCATGGCTCACCGCTGGGGTCAGATGAGATTGCTCTTGCCCGAGCTGAGTTGGGCTGGGATAATACCAATGCCTTTGAGATTTCTGATGAGATTTACAAGGCATGGAATGCGTGCGACAAGGGTGAGAAGCTAGAAAGCGACTGGAACGCCCAATTTGCTGACTACCAAGCCAAATACCCAACCGAAGCGGACGAGCTTAAACGCAGACTGTCAGGCGAGTTACCAAAAGATTTTTCTGCCAAAGCGGACGAATTTATCAAAGTCTGCCAAACCAAAGGCGAGACCATTGCTACTCGTAAGGCCAGCCAAAATACCATTAGTGCGTTTGCTCCATCATTGCCTGAGATTTTGGGCGGTTCGGCGGATTTGGCAGGATCAAATCTGACTTTATGGAGCGGTGCTAAGGGTGTGCAAGACCATACGGACGGCAACTATGTGCATTATGGTGTGCGTGAATTTGGCATGACCGCCATCGCCAATGGTGTGGCTCTGCATGGTGGATTTATTCCTTATACTGCTACGTTTTTGATGTTTATGGAATACGCTCGTAATGCGGTGCGTATGTCGGCTTTAATGAAACAGCGTGTCATCAACGTTTATACTCATGACAGCATTGGGCTTGGCGAAGATGGACCAACTCATCAGCCTGTGGAGCAGATTGCAAGTTTGCGTCAGACACCCAATCACTTCACTTGGAGGCCGTGTGACACGGTAGAGACAGCGGTTGCGTGGAAAATCGCCCTACAAACTGCTAATGCTCCCACATCGCTTATTCTGTCTCGCCAAAACCTTGCTCATCAAGACCGTACGGATGAGCAAATCGCCTTAATTGAAAAAGGAGCGTATGTACTCACCAAAGAGCAAGGCGACTTACAAGCCATCATTATTGCCACAGGATCAGAAGTGGATTTGGCGGTGCAGGCTCATAAGGCATTGAGCGAGCAGGGCGTGGGCGTGCGTGTGGTGTCTATGCCATGTGCGGAGATTTTTGTAAGGCAAGAGCGTGCTTATATAGAGAGTGTCCTGCCCAGTGATATCCGCAGTCGGGTGGCGGTAGAAGCGGGCATTAGTGATTATTGGTATAAATTTGTCGGACTTGACGGTAAGGTCATCGGCATGACGACCTTTGGCGAGTCTGCTCCTGCCAAAGACTTGTTTAATCATTTTGGCATTACCACCGATAAAGTGATTGAAGCGGTAAAATCGCTTATCTAAACCCCAACCTTATCAAACGTGCCTGCATTGGCACGTTTTTTTATAAAAATCAATCACTTATATAGACAGTAGAATCAGGGTGTGCTATAATGATGTTTTATCCAGAGAAAAACCCATGAAAGCCGTTCAATCTTTGTCTGTTGCAATCATCGCTATGATGAGTATGGCAACAGTCGCCTACGCAGAGCCAAAGCCAGTAACCGATAAAAATGAGCTGGTCGGCTGCTATGAAAGAATTAACTTTTCGCCCACATTTGCCAAGCAGATGAACCCACAAGAATACTGGGTGCAACCTTATCAATGGTTTTGTTTTGACCAAGACGGCACGTTTTCAAGTGCGATGTCCACACAATATGACCAAAAAACCACCCAAAGCCTACAACGCACCTTTAAGGTATTGCCAAAAACCTTTCGCTATGAATTTATCCAAAAAGGCATTGTTAAGACCGCAGATGATAAAGGCTTAGAAACGCTATATTGGCAAACGACTTTTTTAGATAAAGACATTACCGCACCTGATGGCACGCTTGTGTCAAAAGGGGTGCTGATTATGGGCTTGATACACCCTGAAACAGGCGAGATGATGTATTGGCGTTATCTTAAAAAGTTAAAGTAATGACAAATCATAAAATAAGATTTTAAATGGCACATGGATTTAAATGTGTCATTTTTATGTTTGATAACCGCTTGTTTTTTACTAAAAATGGCTTTAAAATCAGAATAATTTTAAGTTTTATGTGGGAATTGTGATGACCGATATTTTACGTCAACCTGCCGAAGTGATTTATGCTCACGAATTATCCGCCCTAAAAGCGGAAGACATCAGTCCAAAACCGACAGGGTGGCAACTGTCGCCCCAAGCGGTGGTCAAATATCTCATGGGTGGCACGACAAAAGACGGTACAACCATCAGCGAAAAATATGTGGGCAATCGCAAGCTCATTGAGACGGCGGTGGCGACATTGGCGACCGATAGGGCATTGCTACTTTTGGGCGTACCAGGTACGGCAAAATCGTGGGTGTCTGAGCATTTGTCGGCAGGTATCTGTGGCGACAGCACCCGAGTGATTCAATGCACCGCAGGCACGGACGAAAACCAAATCCGCTATGGCTGGAATTACGCCCAACTGCTTGCCAAAGGTCCAAGCCGTGATGCTCTTGTCCCCACGCCTCTATTTCGTGCCATGCAAGATGGGACACTGTGCCGACTAGAAGAGCTGACTCGCATGGGTTCGGACGTACAAGACACGCTCATCACGGTGTTGTCCGAAAAAATGCTACCCATCAGCGAACTTGATGATGCTGTCTATGCCAAGCGTGGTTTTAATGTCATTGCCACCGCCAACAACCGAGACAAGGGGGTCAATGAGCTGTCTTCTGCCTTAAAACGCCGTTTTAATGTTGTGGTGTTGCCTTTGCCTGACGACATGAACGAAGAGATAGCCATTGTCGCCAAACGTGTGGCAGAAATGGGAGCAAGCCTAGAACTGCCCGTACCAAAAAATACTGCCGATGAGATTGCCAAAGTCATCACCATGTTCCGTGAGCTTCGTGGGGGTGAGACCTTAGATGGTAAGATTGCCCTAAAAACACCCACAGGCAACCTATCTACCGCCGAAGCCATATCTGTCATGGTAAGCAGTTTGTCGCAGTCGCATTGGTTTGAAAATGGCACGTTGTCAGCCGACATCGTGAGCCAAAATATTTTGGGGGCGATTATCAAAGACCCTGTCCAAGACAAGGCGGTATTAGAAGAATATCTAGAAACGGTATTAAAAAAGCGTAAAGAGTATGCCGAATTTTATCGGATTTTTAATGAGTTGTTGTGAGTTTGGGAATTGGGTTTTAATTGGGGGGGGAATATTCGCCTTATAAAAACCCAACCATTTTAAAAACATATCATGCCCTAACATTCATTAAAATCACCTTAAAAGGATAATATGAAAAACATTCATTATTTTGGCATCAGGCATCATGGTGTGGGTAGCACCAAACGCCTATTGTCCGCTCTTGACCGCCTAAAACCCAAAAAGGTGCTGATAGAAGGGGCGAGCGATTGCACCGAGCTGTTGCCCTTATTGGCTCATGCCCAAATGCGTCCGCCTGTGGCACTGCTTGCTTATGCCAATGAATTTCCCGAATGCCATGTTTATTATCCTTTTGCCAATTTTTCGCCCGAATATCAAGCGGTACTTTGGGCGATAAATCATGGGGTCCAAGTGGCATTTATTGATTTGCCTGTGTCGGTAACATTGGCAGGGCAAATTAAGCAAATGCAAAATTTAAAAGAGCAAATGGAGCAAGAATTAAATGATGAAATAAAAGATAAAGTAGAAAATGATACAGATGATGATTTAACCAATGAATTAACTGATAAACAACAAGAGCTTATCCAATTACGCCTTGACCCCATTGGCGTGATTGGGCGTTTGGCAGGTTATGATGACGGCGAGAGCTTTTGGAATGACGTGGTGGAGCAGTCGGCAGTTGATGACGTGGCGGTATTTGGGGCGGTGCATGAGATGATGAGAGTCTTACGCCAAAGGGTGCTAGATGAAAAGATTGCCGACCACGACAGCGACACGGACAGGGACAACTGCCGAGAAGCCTTTATGCGTCAAGAGATTAGACGGCACGCCAAAGACACGAACGAGTGCGTGGCGGTGGTGTGTGGGGCGTGGCACGTTCCTGTGTTGTCGCCTGAGTTTGCCCTGACCCAAGACGGCAAAGCGATGACCTACACTGCCAAATCCGATACGGCATTATTAAAAAATCTGCCCAAAAAATTAGCCACGTCCAAATTTAAAACCACATGGATACCCTACACCAGCCCACGCCTAGCCAAAGTGGCACAAGGTTATGGCTATGGGGCAGGGGTGGACGCTCCCATGTGGTATCAGCATTTGTGGGAAAATAGTACAAATGTACACGAAAACTGGCTCACCAAAGTCGCAACCGCCCTACGACAAAGGGGTCATGCCATCTCAACAGCGTCTGTGATAGAAGCGGTTCGCCTTGCCCAAAGTTTGACACTGGTGCGTGGACGGCGTGCGGTGGGGTTTGAGGAGCTGACAGATGCGGTGGTGGCGTGCCTGTGTTTTGGCGAGCGGGTGCTATGGCAGACGATAGCCGATGAGGTATTGCTTGGCAAAGATGTGGGCGGTATTCCTGATGATTTGCCCCTAGCACCGTTACTAGAAGATTTGGAACGTTTAAAAAAACAGACCAAATTAAAAGCCGAAGCCGTCCCCAAAGAGGTGGATTTTGACCTAAGAAGCCAGATTGGGCTAAAAAAATCACACCTAATGCACCGCCTTACCATTTTAGGTGTGCCATGGGGCGAGCCACGCCACACAAGGAGCAGTAGGGGGACATTTCGTGAGCGGTGGCAGATTTGTTGGCAAGCAGAGTTTGCTGTGTCGCTCATTGAAAGTCTGGTCTATGGCAATACCATTTTTGAAGCGAGCAATAACCGTTTAACCGAGAAAATCACCCAAACGGACGAGCTTGGTGAGCTTGCCACACAAGTACAAACTGCCCTAGAAGCAGGACTGGATAAGTCTGCCATGATGGGCATCAAAAAACTGTCCGAACAAGCCGTGTATGCCGACAATGTGCTGACCTTGCTTGGCAGTTTGTCGCCACTTATCCACTTAGAACGCTATGGCACGGCTCGCAAGGTTGCCCTTGATAAGGTGGGTGAGTTAATCTATGAGCTGACCGTCAAAGCAAGTGTGGGGTTGCCTTTTGCCATAAAAAACATCAACGATGACGAAGCAGACGACTATCACAAACACATCGTGGACGTGCATGGGGCGTTAATGCTTCGCCAGCATGATGAGCTGATGGACGTGTGGTGGCAGGCATTGGGCGAGATTGGTGAAGAACTGCTCAGTAGGGGTGGTCAAAGCGGTCATTGGCGAATTGTGGGGCTGTCAAGTCGTCTGCTATACCAAAGCGAGCGTTTGACGGCGGACAAGCTGACCACCACATTACAAAAAACGCTGTCGCCCATGGTGGAGACACGCCAATCGGCACGATTTTTTGAAGGTTTTTTTAGTGGGGCGACAGACCAGCTACTTTATGATAAATCCCTTTTGACCACCTTAGAGATGTGGCTGTTGGCTCTTGATGAGACGGATTTTACCGAGTATTTACCCCTGTTTCGCCGTGTGTTTGGACATTTGGACAGTCATGAGCGAAAACGGCTGTTGGAGATGATTTTTGGGCGTGGTGGGACTGATGATATATTCGTTCATCATGATGATTTGGAGGAATTTTGGCAAATTCAAATCAAAGAGTTGGTAGGAGTGTTGGGGTAAATTGTGTGGCATTAAAATCAATCATTCATAACCAAAAGGAAAAAACCATGAACACCCCAGAACAAGAAAAATCCCGCCGTTGGCATTTGGTGTTAGGTGGCGATGATGATAGCTTATCCGATAGGGATAAACGCCTATCGGAGGCTCTGACCGCCCTATATGGTGGGGGCGATGACAACAACAAAGCCTCTCTTGGGCGGTCTGCCCCCAAAGTGGCAAAATGGCTTGGCGACATCCGAGAGTTTTTCCCAAGTTCGGTGGTGCAAGTGGTGCAAAAGGATGCCTTTGAACGGCTTGGACTAAAACAAATGCTCTTAGAGCCTGAATTTTTGTCAGCGATGGAAGCGGACGTGCACTTGGTGGCGGATTTGGTGAGTTTGCGTAGTGCCATGCCTGATAAAACCTTAGACACAGCACGCCAAGTCATCAAAAAAGTGGTGGACGAGTTGTTGAAAAAATTAGAAAACAAAACCACCGAAGCCATTCGTGGGGCGGTCAATAAATCCAAACGCACCCACCGCCCACGCTTTAACGACATTGATTGGGGGCGGACGATACAAGCCAATTTACGCCATTATCAGCCTGAATATCACACCATCGTGCCAGAGACACTCATCGGCTTTATGCGTCAAAATCGCAAATTGACCGACCTTGATGAGGTGGTTTTGTGCGTTGACCAGTCGGGTTCTATGGCAAGCTCGGTGGTGTACAGTGCGATTTTTGCAGGAGTTATGGCAAGCATTCCTACGGTCAAAACTCGGCTGGTGTGTTTTGATACGGTGGTGCTGGATTTGACGGACGACCTTGCTGACCCTGTGTCTGTGTTGTTTGGCGTACAGCTTGGTGGTGGTACAGACATTAACCAAGCGGTGGCGTACTGTGCTGATAAGATGGAACGTCCCGCCCAGACACATTTGGTGCTCATCACTGACCTATATGAAGGGGGCAACGAAAAAGAGTTAATCAGCCGTATCGCTCAGCTAAAACGACAAGGCGTAAACGTGATTACCTTGCTTGCTTTGTCCGATGATGGGCGACCGTCTTATGATGAAAATTTGGCAAAAGTACTTGCAGGGCTTGATTGTCCTGTGTTTGCCTGCACGCCTGATGAATTTCCTGACATGATGGCAACTGCCCTAAAACGCCAAGACGTGCTGGCGTGGGCATCCGATAGGGGGATTAAGACGGTGAGAGCGGATGGTAAAGAAGTAGCCCCACAATCACCATGACATGAATGGCGATGGTGGCATAAAATATCGTCCGAAATTGGGCTTTGGTGGTTTTATGATTTAACAGTTTATGAGCAAAAGTCGCCCCAATCCAACCGCCCAATACATCTATAAAATGTAGCGTGCTTTCAGGGGTTCGCCACTGGCTATTTTGAGCTTTGATTTTATCTTGGTAATACATCACAAAACTGATGACGCTCATCACCACATAAATAAAAGGCAGGTAGTTTGGCACGCCACTTGTCAAAGACATGATGGTCATCACCATAAAATAAATCAGTGCAAAACCACAAAGCAGATTTAGTACGCCATGTTTTTGTTCTTGGCGTTCTTGACGAGCTTTGTAGGCTTGTTGTTTTTGTTTTCGTTGCTCTTGTTCTTGCTGTTTTTTGGCGACAGACAGGGCTTCTTGAATATTAACCGCCATGGGTCTGCCTTGCTTGTCTGCTTCAACATCAAACAAGACCTGTTCGCCAATCACGGGGTTTCTGTGTGCTTTAAAGCCTTTAATGTGAAAAAACAGCTCTTTATCAAATGCTTTAAATTGAATAAATCCAAACCCACGCTTATCGTCAAATTTAACAATATGTCCTTGATGTTTTTCCATGTCAATTCTTAATTTAATAACCAAAAAGCGATAATGAATATTACCGCTTTTATCAAGATTAAATCAGCCCCAAGGCTTCTACCAATTCTTTGTTGGGTGTGATGTTATTCATGCTATAAAAATGCAGACTTGGCACGCCTTCGGCAATGAGTTTTTCGCACAGTTTTATTACCACATCAAAACCAAATTGACGAATGGATTTATTGTCATCGCCATAATCGGCCAATTGCTTTCGGATATAGCGTGGAATGTCCGCCCCTGCACTGTCGGCAAAGCGAATGAGATTACTTGCCTTAGTAATCGGCATAATCCCTGCAATGATGGGGAATTTGTCTTGATGAATACCCCGTTTAGCCAGCTCATCACGCAAATATAAATAACTGTCCACATTATAAAAAAACTGCGTAATCGCTTCATTTGCCCCTGCATGATATTTATCAGCAAGCACATCAATGTCGGCTTTAAAACTTCTTGCTTGGGGGTGCATTTCAGGATAGGCAGCGACTTTGATGTTAAAATGCTCGCCACTATGCTCACGGATGTATTTGACCAAATCTAAGGCAAAGGGCAATTCGCCATAACCCACTTGACCACTTGGCAAATCGCCACGCAAAGCAACGACGCGATTAACACCCAAACCTTTATAATAATCCAGCAATTCACCAATTTGGGTCTTAGTATCGCCAATGCACGACATATGCGGAACAATGGGTGTGGCAGATTTTTCTGACAGCGACTTGACAATGCCCAGTGTGCGTTCACGAGTTGAGCCACCCGCCCCGTAAGTTACGCTAAAATATTTGGGGTTTAGGGCATTTAACATCTCAAAGGTGTCAAGTAATCTGGTTTGGGCTTCGTCTGTTTTTGTGGGAAAAAATTCAAACGAAAAGGGTGTTTTTTTATCGTTCATCTGAATGGTTTTTGGGGTGTTTTGTAATTCTGATTTAACAGAATTTAATAAGTATTCAATGTCGTTAAGACGATTTAAAAGGGATTGGGTCATGTTATTTCTCAGGGTTGATGATGGTTAAAAAAGGATGATCTTGAAAACCTTTGGTATTGACAGTATAAATACCGTTGTCTTTTAGGGTAGCACAAATGGCGGTAAATGGTGTTGATGAATTCAATCAATGTTTGGTGGGGAATGCAAATATTTCTTTAATTGATAAATTAAAAAATCCTTCGCTTTATTGTGATAAGGATTATCAGCATATACCAAAATATTGGTATCTATCGCCATCTTTTGTCCAATTATTATTTAAATGTCTGTCACGTGCTTCATCATAAATACTCTTTTTTGCCAAGAATGATGTCGCTACTTTTAAATCAATCCAATATTGCTCGTGAAAAAATATCCAAAATCAATTCATCATTTTCACAGGCATTTTTAAAGGCGACGATAAATTCTTTTAGGGCATTGTTGTTTTGAGAATAAGCACAAAACATACTGCTTTCACTGTCAAAGTGAATTTTATCTGCCAAATGGGGCATTTTTTCATTCAAAAACACAACCGCCAACGATTGCCAATCATAGCCAGAGCCTTCAAAACCTTCATCGGCACGGCTGTCAAAAACAAACTGCTGATAGTCGCCCACATCGTTCATTATCACAGAAACACTGTGGTCATGCTCCACCCATTTAAATGGGCGAATTTGTGTATTAACATCGCTCATCATTTTTTCCACTAAAAAACTAAAAAGATGGTAAAAGTGGCACAATACCACTTTTACCACTTAACTTAATTTAGTAATCAGTACTTGTACTCATCTGCCTTAAAAGGGCCTTCCACATTTACGCCCAGATAATCTGCTTGCTCTTGGGTTAGCTTGGTTATCACGCCATTAAAGCCTACGACCATAGCAGCGGCAACCTCTTCGTCCAGTTTTTTGGGTAGGACTTTAACATAGACTTTGCCCTGCTTTTCGTCAGTTGGTAGGTTGGCAAATTTTTCTTTGTACAGATGAATCTGGGCAAGCACTTGGTTGGCAAATGAGCCGTCCATAATCCGAGATGGGTGTCCTGTGGCATTGCCTAAGTTCACAAGGCGACCTTCGGACAAGACGATAAGGTAATCCGACTCATCATTTGAGCGATAGACTTGATGAACTTGGGGCTTGACTTCTACCCATTGCCAGTTTTTACGCATAAAGTCGGTGTCAATCTCGGTGTCAAAATGCCCGATGTTACACACAACGGCGGTGGATTTTAGGGCTTTTAACATTTCGCTGTTGCACACATGATAGTTGCCTGTGGTGGTAACGACAAGGTCGGTATCTTGGAGCAATGCGGTATTGACCCCTTGATTTTGTTCGCCATTGACAAAGGGCGACACCAGCTCATAACCGTCCATGCACGCTTGCATGGCACAAATGGGGTCAATCTCGCTGACACGTACAATCATGCCTTCTTGGCGTAGGCTTTGGGCGGAGCCTTTGCCCACATCGCCATAACCAATCACCAACGCACGCCGACCCGATAAAAGCATATCCGTACCACGCTTGATGGCATCGTTTAGAGAGTGGCGACAGCCGTATTTGTTGTCATTTTTGGATTTGGTAACGGCATCATTGACGTTAATGGCGGGGACTTTTAATGTGCCTTTGCCAAGCATTTCAATCAAACGGTGTACGCCTGTGGTGGTCTCTTCGGAAATGCCGTGAATGCTGTCTAGCATTTGTGGGTATTTGTCATGAATGAGTGCAGTCAAATCGCCACCGTCATCTAAGATGAGATTGGCATCCCACAGTTTGCCGCCTTTGTGGATTTGTTGCTCCAAGCACCACTGGTACTCTTCTTCGGTTTCGCCCTTCCATGCAAACACGGGGATACCTGCTTGGGCGATGGCGGCGGCGGCGTGGTCTTGGGTGCTAAAAATATTGCACGAAGTCCAGCGAACTTCTGCCCCAAGTGCCACCAGCGTTTCAATCAGCACTGCCGTTTGAATGGTCATGTGGATACAGCCCACAATCTTTGCCCCTGCTAGGGGTTGCTCACTTGCGTAGCGTTTGCGAATGCCCATCAGAGCAGGCATTTCGGTTTCGGCAAGTTTAATCTCTTTGCGACCAAAATCGGCAAGGCCAATATCGGCGACTTTGTAGTCTTTAAATTCTTGGGCGGTAAATGCAGACACTGCGTCCACTCCTATATGATAAAAAATGAGAAAATAACGCAGATGTCGTTGTTTTGTTCTTTTAAAAAGAACGCCAAGCCTGACCGAAAATCGGGTGCAACATCTCTTGGATGACCTATCATTATAACAAAATTTTTAGGCGGGTTAAAGATAAAACCGCCAAAGCTGGCGGTTTTTTATGGTAAGTGGGTTAGTAGCCAAACGTTATGCCGATGTTGGCTTGGCGACCGCCATGACGATAATAAACGCCATCAACACTGCCTTCATAGGCGGTAGTATATCGGACGTTGCCAGCATTTTCTATGCTGGTGAACAGTTTGACTTGGTTATTTATGTGCCAATGAGCATTAACATCTAAGGTGGCATGACCTGCATTGTGATAATCTGCTGACCAGTCTTTTGATTTTGATTTGGCATGAATGGTGGTGCTAAGACCGTATTGTCCGTTATCCAAACCCAGTGTCAGTACGCCATGATGACGAGAGCGACGAGACAAATCTTGTTTGGTGGTGTCATTTTTTGGCTGAACATAGTGATAGCCTGCCTTGACAAAATAGTCGTCTTGTCGCCATGTTGCTGACAACTCGCCACCGGTTAATTTGGCTTTATCAATGTTGATGTTTTTAGATCCAGACCAAGCGATGAGATTATCCACTTTGGTGTGATAAGCCGAAATGCCCAGTGTGGTATTTTTGCCTAATTTTTGGTCTAAGCCGATTTCATAAGAAAGGCTTTCTTCGGGTTTTAGGTCGGGATTTGCTCCCCAAGCGGTGGCGTAAAGCTGGTTGGTGGTGGGAGCGTTAAACGCTGAACCGATGTTGGTATAAACACTGGTATTTGGCGTAAAGTGATAACGAACTGCCCCTTGACCGACCGTTTGTGTGCCATATTTGTCATTGTCTTCTAGACGTATGCCAACTTGGGTATTGATTTTGTCCGAATGGTATTGGTGTTGAGCAAAATACCCTGTGCTTTTGACAGTTTCATCGTAGCGGACATCACTCCATGCACTGGCACTATAAACATCGCCTTGTAGTTTTTGGTGGGTAATGCCAAGCAGGATATTTTGTTGGGGGGAAAATCTATAAGTGCCATAAATTTCTGCTTCTTGGGTGGTGTTATGCACAAAGTCGTATTGATTTTGAGCATTTGGGTTGTTTTGGTTCAGCTCGTCTTTAAATTGAGATAGGCGGGTGTTTAAAGAAAACTGCTCATTAAGGTCAAGCTGTCCTTTTAGGTTGATGCTTTGATTTTTAAAATCGTGAGACAGCTCATCATACCCCACGCCCCATGCATAGCCCACATATTCATTAGTGCCTTGATTATGAGATAGGTCTGCCGACAGATGAACTTTATCGTTTTTGTAGCCGATTTTTGCACTGCCACCTTTTTGGTCGTAGCTGGCATTTTTATCAAAGGCAATCTCGCCAACCACAGGCGTGCCATCACTTTCTAAACGTTGTCCACGAAGTTGTGCATAAAGACCGTTATCCGCCACAAAATCGCCACCCACGATCGCTTTGTAAGTATTGTTTTCACCATAAATGCCCGTGATAAAACCGCCTGTTTTGACAGGGGTTTTTGAAACCATTTGTACCACGCCACCGATGGCATCGCTACCATACAGTACCGATGATGCTCCTTTTTGGATTTCTATGCGTTCAATGTCGGTCAAATCCAAAAACGACAAACTTGCCGAACCTGTGGACGCACCATTTAGACGTACGCCATCACGCAAAACCAGCGTATGACTTGAATTTGTGCCACGCAAAAACACCGATGATGTTTGACCCATGCCACCACTTTGCACCATATTGACAGAAGCGTCTTGTTTTAAGATATCGTTTAGGTTGGCGATGGGGTTTTTTTGAATGTCCGTCTCGCCAATCACCGCCACCCGAGCAGGGGTTTGGCTTGATGTTTGGGGGCTGCGGCTGACCGTGATGTTAATGGGGTCAAGCTCCACATGGGGGGTGTTTGCCATGACGGCGGTTGGGGAGAGCAGTAGGGCGATGGACGCCTTTAAAGTCATCTTAGACATAAATGAACCTAACATCAAAACAAAAGCGTTATTATACCGAAAAGATAGACTTAAAAAAATATCAATATTTGCCATTTTTAGTGAAAAATCTTCATGATAAAATGAATTTTTCTAAAAATATTCCATGCCCTGATGGCTTGCTAATGCACCATGGAAATGATAATATGGCAAAATTGTTTTGCTGATGGGTAAATTTATCGGTAATCTGTGGTTATTTATATGACGACCGCCAAACGCTAAACGCAAAAATGGTGGTAAATGCAAATGGGAGTGTTTGATGAATGCGGGGTATTATTGGTTAATTGTTGCCATCATTACAGATGTGTTTTCTACGTTTTTATCTGCCAAAGCCAACGGGCTTGAAAATAAATGGGAGCAAGGATTGGCATTGTTGCTTTATATTGCATCTTTTGCGTGTGCTGCCATTGCCTTAAAATATATGCAAACGGGCATTTTGTATGTGCTTTGGTCGGGCTTGGGTGTGTTGGCAACCGCTTTGTTGGGCAGGGTTTATTTGGGGCAGGTAATTGATACGGCAGGCTGGATAGGCATCGGTTTTATTGTGATGGGGTTGGTCATCATCAGTCAGTTTTCGGTGATTGACCGCTAAATAAAAAAGAGAAAAGGTGTACTTTTCTCTTTTTTGGTGTGTTGAGCGTTAATCAAAAATTTTACCTTGATTCATGATGCCGTTGGGGTCAAATACCGCTTTGACTGCTTTCATGTATTCAATTTCAGTAGGCGAGCGGGTGTAGTCTAGATATGGCTTTTTAGTCATGCCCACACCATGCTCGGCAGAGATTGAGCCTTTGTATTTTTTAACGGTTTCAAAGACGTATTTATTGACTGTTTGGCATTTGGCAAAAAAGTCGTCTTTGGTGAGATTATCAGGCTTTAGGATATTTAGGTGTAAGTTCCCATCGCCAATATGTCCAAACCAACAAATCTCAAAATCAGGATAGTTGTCTTTAACAATCGTTTCAATGTCGCTGATAAAATTACCCAAATGCGTAATCAGGACTGACACGTCATTTTTATAAGGGGTAAATACCGAGATGGTCTCTGAGATGCTTTCACGCAATTTCCATAGTTCGTGAAGTTGCCCGACGCTTTGGCTCATCACGCCGTCTTCTATCAGGCCATCTTCGGCACAAGTTTCAAACACGCTCATGGCGGTGTCTAGCACGTCATCGGATACGGCTTCAAATTCTAGTAACACATAAAAAGGCGTACGGCTCTCAAAAGGTTCTTTGGCGTGTCCTGCGGTCAGTACTTTATCAAGTGCCACTTGGTCAAAAAATTCAAAAGCGGTCAAATTTAACGCCTTGCCAAATCTGTCAAGAAGTGTTACTACTGAACCAAAATCAGGCACGCCCAGTACCATTGCGGTTAAGTTAATGGGCTGTTTTTCAAGTTTAATCAGAGCCTTAGTTACAAAGCCAAGCGTGCCTTCTGCTCCGATAAACAAATGACGAAAATCATAGCCTGTGGCGTTTTTTAGCATACCGCCATTGAGTTCTAAAACATCGCCCTTGCCCGTAACGACCGTCAGCCCTAAGATTTGGTTGCGGGTCATGCCATAGCGGATAACCTTAATGCCACCTGCGTTTGTGCCAATGTTGCCACCAATCTGACTTGACCCGCTGGACGCAAAATCTACCGCATAGTATAGATTTTTGCTTTCGGCGAACTCTTGCAGGGCTTTGGTAACAACCCCAGCTTCTACTTCCACCATGCGGTCGGCTTCATAAAACGTGCCAATGGTGTTCATTTTATCAAAACTGACCACCACTTCGCCACGACTTGCCACTGCCCCTGCGGACAATCCTGTTCGTCCACCGCTTGGCACAAGGCAAACTTGATGCTCATTGGCAAGGCGGACGATGTGGGCAACTTCTTCGGTACTCTTAGGAAAAACAATGGCAGATGGGGCAGGAGTAAAATGCTTTGTCCAGTCCTTACCCCAGTTATCTAGACTGTCTGGGTCGGTTTTGATTTGGCTGGGGTCTAACTTTAAATTGGCTAAAAATTGCTCTAAGTTCATTGGGTTTACTCGGTTACAATAAAATGGTTGTTATTGGGGTTTGTTAATCTCATCAACTTCTTTAACCCACGCTCCGTCAGTTTTGACTCGGGTGTCTTTGATGATTTTGTTCTTTAAGGTGTTAGCCTCAGCTTCGGTTTTGGCATGACCGACCAGTACTCGTACGCCCCGAGATGTCTGACTGGTTTGGACTTTATAGCCTGCTTGGCGGTACTCTTTGGCTAGGGCATTTGCCTTGTCTTTGGGGAGCATGGCAACTTGTACGCTATAATGGCGTGGTACTTTGTTGCTTTTTTTGGTGTTTGCTTGTTCAGCGGGTTTTTTGTCATCTGCTTTGTTGGTTTTTTGCTGGTTTTGTTTGTCGGCTTGGGTCTTATTGGCATTGGCACGAGCAATCTTATCCGCTTCGGCTTTTGTGGGGATTTTGATGGTTTTGCCCACCGCCAAAGCATCATGTCGCCCCATGTTGTTAGCACTGGCGATGACCGAGACGGGTATGCCATACTGATGAGACAGCTTAATGAGTGTGTCGCCTTGTTTAATGGTGTGTTGCTCTTTATGGGGGGTGGTTTTATTGTTTTGGGTGTTTGTGTTTTCTTTGTTGTCTTTTTTGGGTGTGGGTTCTTTGGTTTTATTTTGTTCGCTATTTTGAGTGTTTTGTTTTTTTGTTTGTTCAGCGGTCAGTCTTTTTTTTTCAGCTTCGGCTTTTTGTCTTTGGGCTTCTTGTTTTTCAGCAAGTTTTTTGGCTTCGGCTTCTTTGGCCTCTTGCTCGGCTTTTAGGATTTCAGGGCGAGTTTGTACCGTCAAAACAGCAGGCGTGCTGTCGTCTGTGCCTTGGGGGTCTTGTTTGGCTTGTTGGGCTTGTTTTTTTGCATCAATCTCTGCTTGGGCTTTTTGTAAGGCATCGGCTTTGGCTTTTTCTTGGGCTTCAAGCAGTGCTTGGGTTTGACGTTCTTGCTCTTGGGTGCGAGCCTCACGCTCTAAGCGTTTTTGTTCCAAAAGTCGTCTTTCGGTTTCAAGGTCTGTGGTTAAAGGTTGTACGGTTGGACGAGCCACGCTGTCTTGTTTGGCGGTCATGGCTTTTTCATCAGAGATGGTGGCAGATTCGTTGTGGGTGTTTTTTTGGGTTAAAGCAAATAACGCCACACTCCCACCGAGCAAAAGCGTGCCACCGAGTACGAGTTGTTTTGAAATCATAATGTTATGCCAGATATTAGTAATGGGTCAAAAATGCCGTTTTATCAGACAAACGGCAAAATTCTCATCATATCTTAGCATATTTTGTGCCAAATGAGACAATAAATTATTAAAAATTGTTTCATTGTGTCGTTTTTGGGTTGGTGGCATAACCCAGTGTGATGAAACTTTCAGCGATGGTGTGAAATGACCCAAAGCATAAAATCACATCGCCATCATTTGTGGTGTTTTCTGCACTGACCACCGCTTTATCTATCGTATCATGGGTATAAATGGTGCTGTTTGGTAGGTGATGAGCGATTTTGTCCGCCAAATCCGCCACGTCCATCGCCCGCACATTATCAATCGTGCCAACGTGCCATGCACTAATGGGCAAATCAAAGGTTTTGATAAATGATAACACATCATCAATGTCTTTATCAGCTAGCATGGAAAACAAAAAATATAATTGGGCATTTGGGTGTTTATTTTTAATATTTTGCCAAAACGGAATAAATAAATCCATCAAAAATTGTATGCCATGCCTATTATGCCCCACGTCAAACACCCATTGTCTGCCATTGATTGTTCTTTTGTCAAACCGCCCTGACAATTTAACATGAATTAAGCCATTTGTGATGTCGTCTATGCTGACGGTTAATTGACTTGCTAAGATTGCACTGATGGCATTGGTCGCATTGATAAGAGCAATATTTGGTTTTGGTAGGGAGATGGTTAAGGCTTTATTGGCATAAGTCCAATCATCATCATTTTCTTGATAAATAAAATCCTTACCATAATGGTGGCATTTGGCGTTTTTATCACAGATAATTTGGGAGACGCTTTTGGGCATATCACGTTCGCCATAGATGATGGGGGTATCATCACGGATAATGCCTGCTTTTTCAAAGCCGATTTTTTCTTTGTCATCGCTCAGCCAATCAATATGGTCAATGCCGACATTGCTAATCACGCCAATGTCAGGGTCAATGATATTCACCACATCAAGTCGTCCACCCAAGCCGATCTCCAATACCCACACATCGCAGTTTAATGTCTTAAAAATCCAAAATGCCGACAAAGTCGTCATTTCAAAAAAAGACAACGTGATATCACACTCGGTGCGAGCTTTTTCGCATTCGCTAAATGCTTTTATCAGTAATTCATCATCAACATCTGCCCCATTGATTTTAATGCGTTCGTTAAAGCTGACCAAATGGGGTGATTGATACAGGGCGGTTTTATAACCCGCTTGGGTACAAATCTCGCTAATCAGGGCGGTTGTTGAGCCTTTGCCGTTAGTGCCTGCCACTGTAAACACATAAGGACGGTTTGGCAAATCGTCCTTTAAAATGCCCAACGCTTGGGCAACAGGTAGTACACGGTCAAGCCCCATGTCAATGGCAGAAACGTGAATGCTTGCCATATAATTGAGCCACTCGGAGACGGTTTGGGGGGTGTTCATGGGTGTATTTTGGTGTTAAAAATTTGGGGTATTGTGCATGATTTTTGGGATTTTTTCAAATAAAATTTAAAGAGGCTTAAATTAAAGGAGAAAAACCCCATTTATGGTGCTAAATGGGGCGTTTGTGATGTCAGCTTACGTTTGGTAGTTTCGTCAGTTTGGTAAGTAGTCTATATACTGTACTGACAAGTTCATGACGATGTACCACCATGTCTACCGTGCCTTTATCCAGCAAAAATTCAGCACGTTGAAATGGCTCGTTCAAGACTTCACGCACGGTCTGCTCAATCACACGCTTACCTGCAAAGCCAATCATGGCACGAGGCTCGGCGATATGTACATCGCCCAACATGGCAAGACTGGCTGTAACCCCACCATAAACAGGGTTGGTCAGCACAACGATGTACGGCACACCCGCCAAACGCAAACGTTCAATGATGGCGGATGTACGAGCCATTTGCATGAGTGAAAGCAGACCCTCTTGCATTCTTGCTCCACCGCTGGACGCAAAGCAGACAAGCGGTTTACGCTCAGCAAGGGCTTTTTCGCCCGCCATGACAAATCGGTCGCCCACCACCGAACCCATGGATCCACCCATGAATTTAAAATCAAAGGCACAGGCGATGAGTTCTAGATTTTTGATTTTGCCACTCATGACGATGAGAGCTTCACTCTCGCCTGTGGCTTTTTGGGCTTGACTCATGCGTGTAGGGTAGGGCTTGGAGTCAGTGAATTTTAAGGGGTCGCCTGCTTGGTAGTTTTGCCCAAGCTCATCTGTAATGCTGTCAAAAAACCACTCCAAACGTTTGCGAGCTGACATCGTTAAATGATGGTCGCAATCAGGACAAACATATTGATTAAAAATTAAGCTCGTGTTGGTCGTCAGCGTGTGGCAGTTGGGGCATTCGGTGGACGGTTCGGTCTCTACCGCAGATGGTTGAATGATGCGGTCTTGCTTGACAAATGGCACAGAACGATTAAGCCATGTGGTTGGTGTTTGGGCTTCTTGGGTCATGATATTCCTATAATTTACACAGCTAAATTAACATAGTTTACAATCGTTTTTATGATTTGGCAAATGATTTTTATGTTAAATCATGATGGGTTATTATTTTTTAACATAAACAAATTGCTTGCCATTATAGCGATAGCGTAAGGTGCGATGGGTAATTTGTCCGTTGGGGAAATTTTCATTTTCAATGATGACAGGAATGCTAAATTCTTGACGCTTTGGATTGATTTTGATAAGTTCATTGACATTGGTATCATCATCTGCTGAAAAAGGATCATAAGCAAAATCAATGGTATTGGTTAAGCCTTGTTTTGTTTTAATGAGTTTGGCAGGGGTGGGCTTGTTGTTTTTGGTGGTAAATAAATGCAACGACTGACCGTGCAGTGATGTGTAACCTGCTCCCCAGCTGGTCAAAAAATACACCGTCTGTTTGCCAAGTGTCATTTGGTCAATGCTCATGATCCGATCAGTTTCGTTGAGTGTGGTGGTTACTTTGTTGTTAAGACGATATTGTAATGCCCCTGAAAAAATTTGCATGGTACCACCTCCTTCCACTCGCCAATCCACACTAAACAGTCGCTTGTCGGGTGATGTCTGGGTGTTAAATCCTGCCAAATTCTCCCAAGTGCAAGCCAGACTTTTTGGGTTATTTAGGGTACTGATGACCAGATTTTTGACTTCGGTGTCATCGTCATACTCGTTTTTGATATATTGCTCATAGGCGGTGTTAAGTCTGCTTTCGGCAGTTTGACAAAAATCATTGGCATGGCTAATACTACCAATTGCAACTGTGGTAAATAAAGCGGTATAAATAAAATGTTTGGTATTCATAATCGCTCCTGCTAAATGCTATCAATGGCAACTCTTAATTCGTCCATTTTTGCCAAAACTTTATCAATGGCATTTTGTATTTTATCATTATCATTGCCCACATCAGCAAAATTTTTAACAAGCTCACTGCCAACAATCACACCGTCTGCAAATGTTGCCACCGCTTTGGCACTATCGCCATCTCGTATGCCAAAACCCACGCACACAGGCAAGTCGGTGTCCGCCTTAATCGCTCTGACGTGCTTGCCCACATCGTCCGTGTCTAAGGCATTTGAACCCGTTACGCCCTTGACCGACACATAATAGATAAAGCCTGAGCCATGTTCTAGCACCGCTTTACGGCGTGTCGGCTCGGTTGTTGGGGCAAGCAAAAAGATTTGGTTAATGTCATGTTTGGCTAGGGCTTTGGTAAAATCGCCCGTTTCGTTATTTGCCACTTCATGGGGCGGTAAATCCACCATTAAAAGACCGTCCACGCCATTGGCTTGGCACAACTTTAAAAACTCGTCATAACCGATAATCTCAATGGGGTTTAAGTAGCCCATTAACAGCACAGGCGTGCTTTGGTTGGTTTTACGAAATTCGCCCACCATTTTGACCGCTTGCGTGGTACTCGTCCCAGCGTTTAAGGCTCGCTCGCCAGCCAGACTAATCACCGCCCCGTCCGCCATCGGGTCGCTAAATGGCAAACCAATCTCAATAATGTCCGCCCCGTGAGCCACAAGCTCATGCATTAAATCCACCGTAACGGAAGGATTTGGGTCGCCTGCCATAATATAGGGGATTAGGGCTTTTTTGTTTTGCTGTTTTAGGGTAGCAAAAGTTTGAGAAATTCGGGTCATTTTGGTTCTCGCTTATCTATTACAAAAACATTATCATCAAGTTTCTTAATGATAACTCTATCACAAATTGAAGTTGTTTTGTGCTTTATATTAACAACTATATTTCTATCAACATTTTGCAAATCAATATTAACATTTTCTATTTTTCTATATTTATCTCCAAAAGAGCTAATCTGTAATGGCATATTGCATTCTTGAAATTGATGATAATATGGTTCTTTAATATGAATATCTACATTGTAATTTCTAACATCAGCAAAATTCATAATATGAACAACTAAGTTTAACTTTGGGAAAATAAAAAATAATAGTATTATTGGTATGATAAAACAGTACATAGAAAAAAGCTTTTTATCGTATTTAATTTTATCATAAACATCACTCTCCAAACTATTCTTAACTATCTGCAATTTTAAATATTTATAAAGAACTCTAAGGGAAATAATAATACCATTAACAGCAAAAAAGTCTGAAAAACTAAATATTTCTAAATAAAAATAAAGAAATATAAAAGTAAAAAATGCAATGGTCGCATTAAAAACCACATCAACTTTTGATATTTTGTATTTATTCAAAATTGATACAATTAATTTCTCTTTTAGAATTTTTGAAGTGATTTTTATTGCAATAGAATTAGTAATCAAAATTGATATTAAGTGTAAAATTAATCCACTTGATAACCAAAAACATAAAAATACAAATAAAGAAAAAGCTCCAAAAATTAATGAAAATACAGTTAAAGAGAAAACATCTGATAGGCTAAAATTTATAGGAATATAGTTAATATCAATAGAATACTTTAATAGTATCAATCCACCAATTAAGGTTGAACATACGGTTAAGAATGAAATAACTTTTTTAAAATTATTCTCAACAATATCAATAATATCAATAATATTTTTAATCAATTTTATCTCTTTTTACTTTATTGCTTTACCAATTCATCTCTGACTTGCATCAACGCAAATCCCAATAAATTTAAGCCTTGCCAATTTAAGGGATTATGGATTTTATCATCATCTCTTGCCAAACCCACACCCCAAATTTTATCCACAGGACTGGCTTCTACCAATATTCTATCGCCTGTACCCAATAAATAGGCTTTTAATTCTGGGTTTTGGCTAAATTTAGCAATATTGCCTTGCACCACAATCTCAAAGCGTTTTTCATTCCAAATGTTTTCATCAAAATTTTTAACTTTCCGCCCCAAATCTTTGGCTTGTTTGGGGTGTTTAGACTGGATAATTTCATTAAAAATTTCCATGTCATTAAAAAGCAATGCCTTTTGTGCCATCATATAATGTTCGGCGGTAGGATAAGTTACATCGTCCACCACAAAAGGCGAATCATACCATTGACTAAAACAGGCATTGGACATTTGCCCATTAGATTTGGGGGTATGCCCCCAAAAATATAGGCATTTTAAATTATTTTGGGATTGGTATTTGTTAATAACCCAATCTAGGTTATAGGTTGATTGCATATATTCCCCCTAATCAATCTCAATCCCTTCCGCTTTCATCACCGTATGCAAATCTTTATCGCCACGCCCTGACAGATTGATGATGATGGATTTGTCTTTACTGAGTGTTTTGGCAAGTTTGATGCCATAGGCGACAGCGTGCGAGCTTTCTAGGGCAGGGATAATGCCTTCGGTTTTGGTTAAGATACGAAAGGCTTCTAAGGCTTCATCGTCATTGATAACAGGGTAATTAACACGCCCTGTGTCTTTTAAAAAGCTGTGTTCAGGGCCGACACCGGGGTAGTCAAGCCCTGCCGATATGCTGTGTGTGTGTAAAATTTGACCGTCATTGTCTGCCATTAGATAGGTGCGATTGCCGTGTAACACGCCCACACGCCCTGCATTTAATGGGGCGGAATGTTCGCCTGTGTCTATGCCGTGTCCGCCGGCTTCCACGCCATAAATCGCCACGTCATCATCGTTTAAAAACTCATAAAACAGCCCCATGGCATTAGACCCACCGCCCACGCAAGCGACCAGTGCGTCAGGATTTTTTCCTTCTTTTTCAAGATGTTGCATTTTAGCTTCACGCCCGATAATCGCCTGAAAATCACGCACCAACACAGGATAAGGGTGCGGGCCTGCCACCGTGCCGATGACATAATAGGTGCTGTCTACGTTTGTTACCCAGTCTCTCATGGCTTCGTTCATCGCATCTTTTAGGGTGCGTGAGCCTGACGTTACCGCCACGACCTTTGCCCCCAAAAGTCGCATTCTGTATACATTCATTTTTTGGCGTTCTACGTCATCTGCCCCCATATAAATCACGCATTCTAGCCCCAACCGTGCCGAAATGGTGGCGGTTGCCACACCATGTTGTCCTGCCCCCGTCTCGGCGATGATACGCTTTTTGCCGACCATTTTGGCAAGCAAGGCTTGACCGATGGTGTTATTGACCTTGTGAGCTCCTGTGTGGTTTAGGTCTTCTCGTTTTAAGTAGATTTTGGCACCGCCTGTTTCTTCTGTCAAGCGTTTGGCGAAGTATAGAGGTGTGGGTCTGCCGACATAATTGACCAAGTCATCGTGAAATTCTTTCCAAAACTCAGGGTTGTTTTTAACCGATAAATAAATGCGTTCTAGTTCTTCTAATGCACTCATTAAAGTTTCGGACACAAAGCGTCCACCATGAATGCCAAAATGACCTGTGGTATCGGGGTATTGGGTAAAATCAGTAGTGTTTGTCATCATCACTCTCTTTTATGGGTTTTGAATTGTTGCGTTTTTGACATGGCGTGGTTTTGGGCTTGCTGGCTTAATTATTCCACGCTCAATTCACTCAATAAATTTTGTCGCCAAGTGGTATAATCAAAATTATCCCTGCAAATTAAGGCAATAAATCGCTCTGTCTGCACTTCGCCTAGGGTGTGAATTAGGCTTTGTATGCCTGTCATTTTTATTTCGCTATCACTAATCATCATTTAGCATCCTAATAAAATCCATAGGATTTAAAGCAATAATATCAGTATTTTTGGATAATTTCTTTATCAATTTATCATCGGTTGATAAAGAGTAATCCGCCTTTGCATAAATCGTACAAGCAATAGGCAAGCATTTTTGGCTTTGATATTGTCATCGGTTAATTGGTTTTTTGCCAAAGACTGCCATTGCTTAATAGAAAAACTCTTTTCAAAAAATGGATTTTTAGAATTTTCAAAATCCAAAGTATAAGACCACACCAAATCCAACTTGAATATTTACTTTTCTAATCGCACTCTGATATTATCTTAGTTACCAAAAGGGCAACATCTTTACAAATCCTTTACCACCGTTAATCCTGCAAACGTCTGGGCGGTTGGCATGATTTCTAGGCGATTAACGTTAATGTGTTTGGGCTGATTGATAAGCCATAATACCATATTGCTAATGTCTTCGGGGCGGATAAATTCCACATTTTCGTACACTTTACTGGCTTTGTCATCATCGCCATGAAAACGCACATTGCTAAACTCTGTGCCACCGCACAAACCAGGTTCTATGTTGGTAACACGCACCTTTTTGCCAATCAAATCGGCTCGTAAATTTAGGCTAAACTGCGTAACAAATGCCTTAGTTGCTCCATAGACGTTTGCCCCAAAGTAGGGATAATTGCCTGCCGTTGATGAAATATTGATGATATACCCGTCATTTTTGGCAACCATAAATGGTAAAATCTCATGCGTGATATTGACAAGCCCAAGCGTGTTGGTGTTTATCATTGTTTGCCAATCGCTGATATTTGTTTTATCGGCACTCTCTAATCCCAATGCCAATCCTGCATTATTGATGAGTACGTCAATATTTGCCAAAATATCATTAGGCAAAGTTTGCAAAGCTGTTTTTGTGGCGGATATGTTGCTAATATCAAAGCACAGTGGAATAAAATCATCGCCCAGTTCGTTTTTTAACTCATCAAGTTTATTTTGACGGCGACCTGTACCAATGACAATAAAGCCATTTTTAATACAATCAATGGCAATTTGTTTGCCAAAACCTGATGTTGCGCCTGTGATTAAGATGTTCATAAAGATTTCCTGTATTTATCTGAGTAGTTTACCAGCGACTGTCATTTTCACAAGGAATGCCATCGCCATCTCCGTCCATTTTTGTGTTTGGACAATGCCTGTTAAAATATTCGGCTTTCCGCCCTAGATGTCATTTGGCTACAATGTTGGCGACCACACGTTAAATTACTGTGAATGATTTGAGTGGGATAATCATTGGTATTTGCTTAGTAAAATCTGACTTAGAAAAGTATGAATACACATGATGGCTCATTACGATAATCACTATCCATACCATCAAATCAAGCAGAAAAAGACCTGTTTCTTCCCATTTTTGAATGTTGATATTTTTTCATGTAATGCTCTCATTAAGTCTGTGAAAAATTGGAATGATGGATAAAACTTGTCATTTTTTCAGCACATTTTATCCCTTTTTCTCGCTCAATACCACCGCTTATATCAAGCCCATACAGACGATGGGCAAGCTCATTTTGGGCAATGCTTGCGACATTATCGGGAGTAAGCCCACCCGCCAAGATGATGGGTAGGGGCGAGTTTGTGGGGATTTTTGTCCAGTCAAAAGTTTGCCCTGTGCCACCAAACTTATCGGGGTGATAAGCGTCCAGTAGCACGCCACTTGCCCCAAATGCCTTTAACTCATTGATTTGGGTAAGCAAACTTTCCGCCGTGTCGCCATCTTGTACACGGATTGCCTTATACCAGCGTTTTTTGGCAAGGCGGGCAAGCCGTTGACAGTCCTGTGCTGTCTCATTACCATGAAATTGCACGACATCAAACGGCACGGTATCTGTTAGACGCATAAACTCATCGTCTGTCATATTGACAACCAGTGCCACCACGCTCACAAAGGGTGGTAGGCTTGCCACCAGCGTGCGTGCGGTGTCAAAATCCACAAATCTTGGGCTGGGCGGATAAAACACCAGCCCCACCGCATCCACACCGAGTGTGATGGCGGTCGTTAGGTCGTCCATGCAAGTAAATCCGCAAAACTTGACAAAGAGACGATTGGTGGTTTTTGCTGTCATGTTCAAAGTCATTTAGAGATAAACAAGATATGCTAAGGTATCACTAATTGGCTAAGATGTCCATGATTTATGAACAAAATTCTCACCATTTTTAGATTAAATCTTTAAAATAATTATTATTATCAATGAGTTATTTTAATTTATAAAAAATTTTAATAAAATATTAACTTTAAATGATAATTATCCATGAATTGAACGTTGAAAAGGGCTTGTTTTTTTAAAAAAAGCTGATATTATTGTCGTTGCTTATGAGTTAATGAGTTTTTTTAATAAAATAACTGATAAGTGTTCGTTCCTTTATTTTATTGGTTTTATCATAGGAAGTTTGCCATGACCATTTCGTCCGCCATTGCCAAAGTTGAACAAAATTACGCCCACCAGCCAGAATTTATCCAAGCCGTCAAAGAAGTTGCCATGACCATTGAAAAGGTTTATGCTGACAATCCTAAATTTGAAGAGTATAAAGTTTTTGAGCGTCTGTGTGAGCCTGACCGCATCATCAGTTTTCGTGTAAACTGGGAAGATGATAAAGGCGAAGTGCAGGTCAATCGTGGTTGGCGTGTGCAGTTTAGTAATGCCATCGGTCCTTATAAGGGGGGCATTCGTTTTCACCCAACGGTTACCGAAGGGACGTTAAAATTCTTAGGTTTTGAGCAAATTTTCAAAAACGCCTTAACAGGTCTGCCGATGGGCGGGGCAAAAGGTGGTTCAGACTTTGACCCTAAGGGCAAATCAGAAGCTGAAATTCGCCGTTTTTGCTATGCCTTTATGCGTGAATTGCACAAAAACATCGGTCAAGACATGGATGTGCCAGCAGGCGACATCGGCGTGGGCGGTCGTGAAGTGAACTATATGTTTGCCATGTACAAAAACCTAACTCGTGAATTTGAAGGTGTTTTGACGGGTAAAGGTGTGGGGCATGGCGGTTCGCTTATTCGTACCGAAGCGACAGGTTATGGCTTGGTGTATTTTCTTGACAATATGCTAAAAGTCAGTAACGACAGTCTGGTGGGCAAAACCGTTTTGGTGTCAGGGGCGGGCAACGTGGCTCAATACGCTGCCGAAAAAGCCTTACAACTGGGTGCTAAGGTCATCACATTCTCTGATTCAAAAGGCACGTTGGTGGACAAATCAGGCTTTACGGCAGAAAAAATCAACTGGGTAAAAACCCACAAAGCGAGTGGTAAAGCACTGGCTGATTATGTTGCCGAATTTGGTGGTGAATGGTTGGCAGGACAGCGTCCTTGGCAGTTTGATGCAGACGTGGCTTTGCCTTGTGCCACCCAAAACGAAGTGAGCAAAGAAGACGCACAAGCATTGGTTAAGCATGGTGTAAAATATGTCGCCGAAGGGGCAAATATGCCACTGACTGCCGAAGCGATTGATGTGGTGCGTGAAAATGGCATTGCCTACGCCCCTGGTAAGGCTGCCAACGCAGGGGGGGTTGCGGTATCGGGCTTGGAGATGAGTCAGAACTCTGTTCGCCGTTATAAGACCTTTGAAGAGCTAGACAGTCAGTTACAAACCATCATGAAAAACATCCACGAAAGTGCCAAAGCCGCAGGCGAGCAATACGGCACAACCAAAGGTGCGATTGACTACATGACAGGAGCAAACGTGGCAGGTTTTGTGCAGGTGGCAAATGCTCTGGTAGCATACGGCTATCTATAACCCGCTCATAAAAAAAATCCGTCCAATGGGCGGATTTTTTGTGTGATTAGCAAGGGTATTCTGCCCCTTTTCGGCTGTAATAAAACCAAGTCAGCCCGATGCAAATGGCATAAAACACAAGTAACGCCACAAATGTACCGTTTACTCCCAAGCCAGAGCCGAACATTTTTGGGATAAAAAACCCACCATAAGCCGCAAAGCCACCTGAAAACCCAACCACAGCCGCTGACTCTTTACGAGCTTGATTTACCAAGTCGGGAGAATTTAGGCGTTCGTGCATGGTTCTAAAAATCACAGGTATCATGCGAAAGGTTGAGCCATTACCAATGCCTGTGGTGATAAATAGCACCATAAATCCTGCAAAATACCCCATAAAATTACCCGCTTTTAAAAAGTACATGACTGCCAAAACCGCCGATGCCATGATGATGTAATTATAAAAGGTAACTTTTGCTCCGCCCATTTTGTCTGACAGCCACCCACCTACAGGGCGGAATAATGCCCCCACCAATGGACCCAAAAATGCTACTTTTAAGGGGTCAATGTCGGGGAAGGACTGTTTGATAACCATTGGAAACGCCGCTGAAAAACCGATGAATGAACCAAAGGTTGCCAAGTATAAAATACACATAATCCAGTTGTGTTGGCGTTTAAAAATGATGGCTTGTTCTTTAAAAGATGCTTTGACACCCGCCAAATCATTCATGCCAAACCATGCTAAGACCGCCATGATGGTGATGGGAATAACCCACACAAAACCTGCATTTTGTAGGTACATTTGCTTGCCACTTTCGGTGGTTTGTGGGTCGCCACCCAACGCCCCAAACAGTGAAAAACCAATGACAAATGGCACAACAAATTGCATGGTGGACACACCTAAGTTGCCAAGCCCTGCGTTAAGACCCAGTGCCATACCTTGTTGGGATTTGGGGTAAAAAAATGAGATGTTTGACATACTGGACGAAAAGTTTGCTCCACCAAATCCACACAACAAAGCGATGGTGGCAAATACCCAAAATGGCGTGCTGGTGTCTTGAATGGCAAAACCTAGCCAAACGGTTGGGATAAGTAGGCTTGCGGTGGTCAGTGTCGTCCAACGTCTACCCCCAAATATTGGTACCATAAACGAATAAAAAATCCGCATGGTTGCTCCTGACAGAGCGGGTAGGGCAAGTAGCCATGACAGTTCTGATTTGTCAAAATTAAAGCCGATTTCGGGCATACGCACCACCACCACCGACCAGATAACCCATACCGAAAAAGCGAGCAATAATGCAGGGATAGAAATCCACAGATTGCGAGTAGCAACTTGCTTGCCTCCATTTGCCCAAAAATGCTCATCTTCGGGTCGCCAATCGTAGATTTTGCGACCGCCTTTTAATTCATCTTTCATAAAAACCCCTATTTGGTTTTATCAACGTTATCCAATTTTAAATTTTTTCATCCAAAAATGCCCTTATCCTAATGATTGATATTTTGGGTTGGGCTAAGCCTTTGGGGGTAGAGATGGCGTTATTCGTTAATGAGTGATAGTAGACCATCAATATTTAAAATAACATAGCCACCATCTTTGGGCTGGATAAAACCTTGTGTGCTTAGGTGTCGCAAAGTTCTGCTTAGGGTTTCTGCTCTGATGCCCATTTGGTTGGCGAGCTGTTTTTGGGTGGTGTCAAACACAATCGGTTCATGTGGCGAAAAATGCGTTAAAAGATAATAGCTGACTTTGGCTTTGGCGCTGTAAAAAGTTAATAAATCACTGCTAAGCAAATGCTGATACAGTCGTTTACTGATGTGGCTGGCAAACCATGTAAATAGCTCGCCCAACTCAAAGACTTTAATGTGATTAAAATAATCCAAAGCGGGTATGGTGGCAATGATGGCAGGTTTGGTGGTTTTGGCGGTGAGTTGGTGCAGACTGCCGTGATTGAGCAATAGTTTTGGGTTTTTAGAATGGCTTTTTAAGATGGCGTAACTGGGCAGTTGGGGAGTTTGGTGTTGCCACAGTACGTTTTCGTTAATGAGGCTTAGGGTTTGATAGTGATAAATCAGGCTTTCTTGCCCATTAGGTAGACCACGATGGCAACTGACTTGACCGTCTATTAAAAAATACAAATGGGTGGCAGGCGTGTGTTGTAAAAACACCAAGCTACCTTGTGTGTGGCGATAAAACGTCGTCTTGCGTGCCAGCGATTCTCGTACGTTGTTACCTGTAAGGTTGTGGGGTAGCAGTTGTAGCATGGGGTGGCAAAACAGCTTATCAAGGTAGATTTGTTTTTGACCATCGGGTAATTTACGCATCATAAACTCCATCATCAAAATTTATGCTGATTGTAACGAATTTTTGGACAAATGATGATGCCACCAAAAGGCAAATTTTTTAGAGTGCATACTACCTTTGGCGGTGATAATATCAGACATTTTGGGCATGGTTTTTTGTCAAGATTGTTTTTATTTTATAAATAAACATGGTAACAACAAGAGGGTAAATATGTCGTCTCCTGATGATTTGTTGGTAAACAATCGTTATTGGTCAGAGAGTTTGACTGCCAGAAATCCTGATTATTTTGCTGATTTATCCGAACAACAAACCCCAAAATATCTGTGGATTGGCTGTTCCGACAGTCGTGTGCCTGCCAACGAAGTGGTGGGGCTGATGCCTGGTGAGCTTTTTGTTCATCGCAATGTCGCCAATATGGTGGTGGCAACGGACATGAATTTATTGTCAGTGTTACAGTATGCGGTGGACGTGCTAAAAGTGGAGCATATCATCGTGTGTGGGCATTATGGCTGTGGTGGGGTTAAGGCAGCACTGGGTCATCAGGAATTTGGGCTTATTGATAACTGGTTGCGTTCTTTAAAGGGTATGCGGTATCAGTATCATGATAAATTTGTAGGGCTAAGCGATGATGAAGAGTTGGATTTGTTGTGTGAAATCAATGTCAAGCGTCAAGTTACCAATGTCTGCCACACCACCATCGTACAAAACGCATGGCATCGTGGCGAAGTATTGACGGTGCATGGTTGGATTTATCGGCTTGATGACGGGTTAATCACGGATTTGGGTGTGAGCGTGTCAGGCTTTGAGCAGTTGGCGGATGCTTTTGTGTATACACACTAAGCTACCCCCAAAGGGTTATCCTATCTATCCTTTGTGTCAATAGGTTTTTTGTTTAAAAGCAAGTAGATTAGATGTAAACTTTAAGCCAACACTGTCTAAGGGGATAGTATGAGCCATTTACTTGAACAGTTTCGTTTTTTTAAGAAAAAAACAGACGAATTTGCACACGGACACGGCGAAGTTCGTGATGAGAGTCGTGATTGGGAAAATTTTTATCGCAATCGCTGGCAGTTTGATAAAGTTGTACGCTCAACCCATGGCGTGAACTGTACAGGGTCATGTTCGTGGAAAATTTATGTAAAAAACGGTTTGGTTACATGGGAAACACAGCAGACCGACTATCCACGCACTCGCCCAGATTTACCTAACCACGAACCCCGTGGTTGTCCTCGTGGGGCATCTTATAGTTGGTATATGTATTCTGCCAACCGCTTAAAATATCCCAAAGTGCGTAAGCCGTTGCTAAAACTGTGGCGTGAAGCCAAAGCCATGCACAAAGACCCTGTGGATGCATGGGCAAGCATTGTAGAAGACCCTGTCAAAGCGGTTGAGTATAAATCCAAGCGTGGTTTGGGTGGCTTTATCCGTTCATCATGGGGCGAAGTGATTGAGATTATTGCTTCTGCCAACATCTATACTGCCAAAAAATATGGTCCTGACCGTATCATCGGTTTTTCGCCCATTCCTGCCATGAGTATGTTAAGTTATGCATCAGGCTCTCGTTATTTATCGCTCATTGGTGGGGCGTGTTTGTCGTTTTATGATTGGTATTGTGATTTGCCCCCAGCATCTCCCATGATTTGGGGTGAGCAAACAGACGTGGCAGAATCTGCCGATTGGTATAACTCTGACTACATCATCGCATGGGGGTCAAACGTCCCACAAACTCGTACCCCTGATGCTCACTTTTTTACCGAAGTGCGTTATAAAGGCACAAAAACAGTTGCCATCACGCCTGACTATGCCGAGATTGCCAAACTGTGTGACCTATGGCTAAACCCAAAACAAGGCACAGACGCTGCCCTTGCCCAAGCGTTTTGTCATGTGATTATCAAAGAATTTTATCTAAAAAATCCCAGTGATTATTTTATTGATTATGCCAAACGCTATACCGATTTGCCCATGTTGGTCATGGTAGAAGGCGATGGCAAACACGCTCGTGCGGGGCGATTTTTACGTGCGTCTGATTTGGTGGACAACTTAGGTCAAGACAATAATCCAGAATGGAAAACCATTGCCATCAACAAAGACGGCAAGCTTGTGTCGCCATATGGTGCTATCGGCTATCGTTGGGGTGAGATGGGTCGCTGGAACTTAGAAACCAAAGAGGGTAAAACTAATGACAATGTGGATTTGACTTTATCACTAAAAGGCATGGGCGAGAGTGTGTCGCTTGGTTTTGATTATTTTGGTGGTGATGAACATCCCTATTTTACCTCTGTAGAGGGAGACAGTATTCAGTACAAATCTGTGCCTTGCAAAAGTATCACGCTTGCCAATGGTCAAGTTGCCAAAGTTGCCACTGTCTTTGACCTAATGCTTGCAAATCTTGGCGTGGATAATGGTGTTGGCGGTAAAAACGTAACCGATGATTATCATGATGCAACTGTCGCAGGCACACCTGCTTGGCAAGAGAAAATCACAGGCGTAAGTCGTGAAAAAGTGATTCAAATCGCTCGTGAATTTGCCGAAAATGCTCACAAAACACACGGCAAATCAATGATTATTATCGGGGCGGGCATGAACCATTGGTATCACATGGACATGAACTATCGTGGTGTCATCAATATGCTCATGTTGTGTGGCTGTATTGGTAAATCAGGTGGTGGCTGGGCTCACTATGTTGGTCAAGAAAAACTGCGTCCGCAAGCAGGCTGGGCTCCTGTTGCCTTTGGTCTTGATTGGCACAGACCGCCACGCCATATGAACAGTACCAGCTTTTTTTATAACCACAGCTCACAATGGCGACATGAGTCAGTATCAGCTCATGAGATTTTGTCTGCCCATGCGGATAAATCCCAATACCCAGAGCATATGCTAGACTATAACATTCGTGCTGAGCGTGCAGGTTGGTTACCGTCTGCCCCACAGCTTAACCGCAACCCATTATCCATCGCCAAAGAAGCCAAAGCACAAGGCATCAGCGTGGAGGATTATGTGGTCAATAGCCTGCATGATGGTTCGCTACGTTTTGCCAGTGAGCAACCCGATAACCCCCAAAACTTCCCTAGAAATATGTTTATTTGGCGGTCAAACTTGCTTGGTTCATCAGGCAAAGGTCATGAGTATATGCTCCATTATTTGTTGGGTACTAAGCATGGCATTTTGGGTGAAGAAACGGTGCAAAATGGTTTTCGTCCAACTGAGATTGACTGGGTAGAGAATGCTCCTACGGGCAAAATTGACTTGGTTACCACGCTTGATTTTCGTATGTCTAGCACTTGTTTGTATTCAGACATTGTACTTCCGACCGCCACATGGTACGAAAAAGAAGACATCAACACGTCTGACATGCACCCGTTTATCCACCCATTTACGTCTGCCGTGGATCCGTCTTGGGAGTCTAAGACTGACTGGGAGATTTATAAGCTCATTGCCAAAGAATTCTCTCGCTTGTGCGTGGGGCATTTGGATACAGAAACCGATGTGGTAACTTTGCCCATGCAACACGACAGCCCCTTTGAGCTTGCCCAGCCCTTTGGTGGGTCAGATTTTAAAACCATGGGTGAAAAACCCAAACCTGGCATTAACTGCCCACTCATTAAAGTGGTGGAGCGAGATTATCCCAACACTTATGCCAAGTTTACATCACTAGGCCCACTCATGGATAAACTTGGTAACAATTCTAAGGGCATTGATTGGGATACCACCGAAGAAGTTAAACAGCTTGGTGATTTGAATTATAAAGTAGAAGATGGTTCAAGCAAAGACCGTCCAAGCATGAATACGGTAGTCAATGCCATTGAGACGGTATTAATGCTTGCTCCTGAAACTAACGGACACGTTGCGGTCAAAGCATGGGCAGAGCTTTCTAAAAAGACGGGGCGAGACCACACACATTTGGCAAAATCATCAGAACATGAAAAAATTCGTTTTAATGACATCGTTGCCCAACCACGCAAAATCATTTCAAGTCCGACTTGGTCGGGGTTAGAATCTGAAAAGGTCAGCTACAACGCAGGCTATACTAACGTCCACGAGCTTATCCCTTGGCGTACATTGACGGGTCGTCAGCAGTTTTATGTGGAGCATCCTTGGATACAAGCCTTCGGTGAGCAAATGCAACAATATCGCCCGCCCATTGACACCAAGACGACAGAAGCACTAAAACGCTACAAACCCAATGGCAATGCTGAGATTGTGCTGAACTTTTTAACCCCGCACCAAAAATGGGGTATCCACAGCACCTATTCTGAAAACCTACTCATGCTGACTCTTTCTCGTGGTGGTCCTATTGTATGGATGAGTGAGATTGATGCCAAAAAAGCGGGCATTGAAGACAATGATTGGATTGAAGTGTTTAACCATAATGGTGCAATCACCGCTCGTGCAGTCGTCTCCCAACGTGTCAAAGAAGGCATGACGATGATGTATCATGCCCAAGAAAAGCTGGTCAATATCCCTGGTTCTGAAAACTCAGGCACTCGTGGCGGTATCCACAATTCAGTAACACGGGCGATACTCAAACCCACGCATATGATTGGCGGTTATGCTCAATTCTCATACGCATTTAACTATTATGGAACAGTTGGCTGTAACCGTGATGAGTTTGTGGTGGTACGCAAGATGGCGAACATTGATTGGCTAGAAGGTAAGCCTGATGACAGTTTGCCACAGCCACTGCCTACCACCTTAGCAGGATAGGTTTAAGCCTTTGGAAAAATAGCCAAAACGCCTAGCTCGTCCTATAATCCACACAGTTAGGCGTTGATTAGCCAATAATTTAGGAGCAAAACATGAAAATTCGCTCGCAAGTCGGTATGGTGTTAAACCTTGACAAATGTATCGGTTGTCATACCTGTTCGGTAACATGTAAAAATGTCTGGACAAGCCGTGAAGGCATGGAGTATGCGTGGTTTAATAACGTAGAATCCAAACCTGGTATCGGTTATCCCAAAGAGTGGGAAAACCAAGAAAAATGGAAAGGCGGTTGGGTACGCAACGCTGACGGCTCAATCAACCCTAAGATAGGCGGTAAATTTCGTGTGTTGGCAAATATCTTTGCCAACCCTGATTTGCCAACCATTGATGACTATTATGAGCCGTTTGATTTTGACTATCAGCACTTACAAACCGCTCCCATCGGTGAACATCAACCCATCGCACGCCCACGCTCTCTCATTACGGGCAAGCGTATGCAAAAGATTGAATGGGGGCCTAACTGGGAAGAGATTTTGGGTTCGGAGTTTGAAAAACGCCGTAGAGACAAAAACTTTGACCAAATCCAAGCTGACATTTATGGGCAATACGAAAACACCTTTATGATGTATCTGCCCCGTCTGTGCGAACACTGCCTGAACCCAACGTGTGTGGCATCTTGTCCATCGGGTGCGATTTATAAGCGTGAAGAAGATGGCATTGTACTCATCGACCAAGAAAAATGTCGTGGCTGGCGTATGTGCATCTCAGGTTGCCCATACAAAAAGATTTATTACAACTGGAAATCTGGCAAATCTGAAAAATGCATCTTTTGTTATCCTCGTATTGAAGCAGGTATGCCAACCATCTGCTCTGAAACGTGTGTGGGACGCATTCGTTATCTTGGTGTACTTTTGTATGATGCTGACAAAATCAAAGAAGTTGCCAGCACGCCAAACGAAAAAGATTTGTACAAAGCCCAGCTTGATGTGTTTTTAGACCCCAATGACCCTGTGGTGATTGAGCAGGCCCTAAAAGACGGTGTGCCAATGAGCGTGATTGAGTCCGCTCAAAAATCACCCGTGTATAAACTGGCGGTGGACTGGCAACTTGCCTTGCCTTTGCACCCAGAGTATCGTACGTTGCCGATGGTGTGGTATGTACCACCACTGTCGCCAATCCAAAATGCATCCGAAGCTGGCAAGGTGGGCATGGACGGGCTTATTCCTGATGTGGACAGTTTGCGTATTCCTGTTAAATATTTGGCAAATATGCTGACCGCAGGCGATGAAGAGCCTGTAAAACTTGCCCTAAAACGTCTGCTTGCCATGCGTTCGTATAAGCGCATGCAACTTGTGGACAAGGTTGAAAGTCAAGCGGTGCTTGATGATGTGGGCTTAACACGCCATCAGGTTGAAGAGATGTATCGTTATTTGGCAATTGCCAATTACGAAGACCGATTTGTGGTGCCAACCGCTCACCGTGAAGAAGCACTGTCTGATGCTTTTGCTGACAAAAACGGCTGTGGGTTTAGCTTTGGCAGTGGTTGCTCAGGTAATAACGATGTGAATATGTTTGGACAGAAAAAAACCACTCGCCGTGAGATGATACAAACAGTACAAACGTGGGAGAATACATAATGAACCAAGCTGTGCCATTTTTGTCATCTGACATGAAGCTACTTAAAGTCATCAGTTTGTTGCTGGACTATCCAACAGCAGAACTGTTCCAAGATAATGTCTTAGAAAACTGCCGTAAGATTGTGCTAGACAGCAAACTCATCAGTTCTGACGTTCGCCAAATGATAAGCTGTCATATTGACGATTTGCAATCATTAGGCGAACTAGAAGCACAGGCGGTGTATGACAGTTTGTTTGAGCGTGGTCGCTTGCTGTCGCTTTGGTTGTTTGAGCACATTCATGGCGAAAGCCGAGACCGTGGTCAAGCGATGGTGGATTTGTTGGAACAGTACCATAAGGCGGGTTTTGAGATTGGCGTTAAAGAACTTCCTGATTATTTGCCATTGTATTTAGAATTTTTGGCATATCAAGCGGTAAATACAGGCGATGATGTCCAAATCCGCATGGATTTGGCGGACATCAGCCATATCGTTGCCTTGCTTGGGGCAAGGCTCAAAGAAAAAGATAACCCTTATTTGGGCTACTTTTATGCATTGCTACAAATCGCAGGTAAGCCTTTGACAGCGGTTGATGAGCATTTACTAAAGGTTAGTGAAGAGACAAATGACACCACGCTTGATGCCATTGATCAAGAGTGGGAAGAAGAGATGGTGAGCTTTTTGGGGGCGGAGCAAGAAAATTGCCCATCTAGCCAAACCCAACAACGCATCGCCACTTTGCAAGCCCAAAAATCCCAAGAGCAAATCGCTGTACCTGTGCATTGGGTGGATTTTAACAAGCCTAAAACATCTCAATTAAAAGGAGCAATGTCATGAACGCCCAAAATTGGTTTCATGTGTTTTTGTTTGGGATTTATCCCTATATCGCTTTGAGTGTCTGTGTGCTTGGTTGTTGGGCAAGATTTGATTTGTCGCAATATACTTGGCGTGCAGGTTCTAGTCAAATGCTCTCTGATGGCTATATGAGAGTTGCCAACAACTTGTTTCATGTGGGGATTATCACCATTTTGCTTGGGCATTTTTTTGGTATGCTGACCCCGCATTTTGTCTATGAGCCGTTTATCACTCCTGCCCAAAAACAACTGCTTGCGGTGGTGGTTGGTGGGATCGCTGGCGTGATGTGTCTTGTAGGGCTACTCATGCTGATTTGGCGACGTTTTACCAATCCACGAATCAGTCACACATCAACTTTTGGCGATAAATTGCTCCTTGTGTTACTGTTGTGGCAACTGCTCATGGGGTTGGGTACGATTTTGCATTATCCTGCTCACAAAGATGGTGCGTTAATGCTTGATTTGGCGGGCTGGGCTCAGGATTTGGTGATTTTAAACCCTGTGTCAGCGTCTTTAAGGGTTCAAGAGGTGGACTTGGTGTATAAGATGCATATGCTACTGGGGACAACGCTGATTTTGCTTGTGCCATTTACTCGCCTGATTCACGTCATCTCCGCTCCTGTGTGGTATCTGGGCAGACGTTATCAGATTGTGCGACAAAAAAAGTTGCATTGATGATTAAGATAAAAACGACACGTTTTAACCACAAACACGACCGTGCTGTTTGTGGTTTTTATTTTTGGTATTATTAGCCCAAAGAAGTATATCAATTTTTGGTATTTTCCCTAATAATATCTTAAAATATTTTTTGGGGAAAACCATGCCTGTATCTACCTTTAATCCACAAACCAACGTCCCCCATGATGATGGCATTCGCATCATGCCGACATCGGACGACTTAAAACGCCCCCACAGCGAAAAACAGCTCATTGATGATGTAATGGCAGAGTTAAAACGCCCAAACAACTTGATTGCATCAAGCCGTCAAGAGATACCGCACATCAGCGTTAATGGTGTGGTGATTGACCCTAAAACCATTGCCCAAGAAGTTCAATATCACCGAGCAGATAGCCAAGAAGATGCTTTGTTTTTGTCTGCTCAGGCATTGGTGATTCGTGAATTGCTTAAACAAGCCGTCATCGCCCATGATAAACTTGGTCAAAATGCTTGGCAAGACGATGAAGAGCAGGCTATCGCCAGACTGCTTGAATTAGAAGTCCACCCACAAATGCCCGACCAAGCAATGTGTCGGCAGTATTTTGACAACAATCCTAATGAATTTGTCAGCACGCCTGTGGTTGATGTGCGTCATATTCTGCTGGCGTGCCCTCCTGATGATATTGATGGGCGATTGGTATCTAAAAAACAAGCCGATGAACTTATCGTGCAGTTAAGCCAAAGCCAAAATATGGATGCTGATTTTATTCGTTTTGCCCAAATGTACTCATCATGCCCATCCAAAGACGATGGGGGTGAGCTTGGTGTTGTTCAAAAAGGTACAACCGTGTCAGAGTTTGAAAAAGCCATTTTTAATGCACCACAAGGTCTCATTGTTAATCCCATAGAAAGTCGCTATGGTATCCATGTGGCACAGATAAAAAGCCGTATTGATGGTAAAAAGTTAAACTTTGAGCAAGCCTATCCCATGATAGAAAACCGCCTAAAACAAGAGTCATTCCATCATCATTTGTGTGATTATTTGTTTGAGCTTGGGCAAAAAGCTGACATCGTGGGCATTCGGTTACAAATGAACCAAGACAACGTATATAGGGGCTAACATGATAAGCGTATCAGAGTTAAAAAGTGCCATCACGCAACGCATTGCACAGCTAGATTTGCACCGAGATGTTTGTCATGTTGCTCTTGATGGTGCTTGTCATCAGATTTTGGCACATGACGTCATGGCTTCCTTGGATTTGCCACGCCAAAACCTATCAGCGATGGACGGTTTTGCCTTTGGGGTGGGCAGTGATGTGAGCGAGCTTGCCTGTTTATCCATCATTGGTGAGTCATGTGCAGGCAAGCCTTTTATGGGTCGTGTTGCCCAAAATCAAGGTGTGCGTATCTTTACAGGGGCGGTTGTACCAGATGATTGTGATACAGTGGTCATGCAAGAGCATACCAACTTTTTGCAAATCAAAGATGGTTTGGACAAATTAAAACCCTATGACATCACGCTAACTAAAACTGCCACATTAGGTGACAACATCAGACGGCAAGGCGAAGAAATTACCCAAGGCGAAAGGCTTTTGATGGCACATAAACGCCTAAATCCAAGTGATGTGAGTTTGCTTGCTAGCATGGGCGTGGATAAAGTGGCGGTATTTGCTCCGCTAGTGGTGGGGATTATTGCCACAGGCGATGAGTTGGTGGCGATAGGTCAGCCACTGACAAGCCTTGCCCAAATTTATAACGCCAACACTCCAACACTCAAAGCCTTACTTGGTAAATTACCTATCACCATCAAAGACTACGGTATTATTGCTGACGATTATCATGCGACTTTGGATATGATCAAAATGGCCATCAGTGAGTGTGATGTGATTATTTCAAGTGCAGGCGTGTCGGTAGGAGATTATGATTTTTTGACAAAAGTGGTGGATGAGCTTGGCAAAATCAATCATTATAAAGTGGCGATGAAACCTGGTAAACCTTTTGTGTTTGGCGAGTTTTGTTGTGATAATAAAACAGTCATGTATTTTGGGTTGCCAGGCAATCCTTTATCTGCTGTTGTGGGGTGTTTACAGTTTGTGCGTCCTGCTCTTTGGCAACTGTCAGGGAGTATGAGCGTACCGACATTTCGTCTAAATGCCAAAGCCACCCAAGCCATCAAAAAAAGAGCAGGGAGGCAGGAGTTTTTGCGAGCGGTGTTTGATTATGATGATGGGGGCGATGTGGTGGTTACGCCATTATCATCTCAGGATTCGCACCGTGTCAAAGGCTTATCCATTGCCAATTGCCTGTTGGTGTTGGATAAGGATAATGCGGGCGTGCAAGCGGGCGATGTGGTCGTGATTGAGCCGTTTGACTGGATATTATAGATAACAAACCTTAGATGTGAGCCGTTCAATCTCTGCTTTGTCGTGGCTGACATAGACCACAGGAATGGTGGTAGTGTTGATGATTTTTTGAAAAAATGGCAAAATCTCTTGTTTGTGGATGCTGTCCAACGCTGATAATGGCTCGTCCATCAGTAGCAGTTTGGGTGCATAGAGTAAGGCTCTCCCAAGTGCCACACGCTGTTTTTCACCCCCAGAGAGTTTGGTGGGCATTCGTGCGGTTAGGTGGTCAAGTTTGAGCAGAGAGATGATGTCATCAACCCCAAAAATACGTTCGTTAGGATTGATGTTGCGATAACCAAACAGTAGGTTGTCCATCACGGTTTTATGAGGAAAGAGTTTGGCATCTTGGAACACCAGACCCACTCGCCGATGTTGTAAAGACAGGTTGATTTTTTTGGTGTGGTCAAACCATGCTTGACCATTGATGTAGATTTTGCCTGATTTGGGCGTGTGAATGCCCGCCAAAGCGTGCAAAATGCTAGTTTTACCAGAGCCTGACACGCCAAACAGCCCCATTACTTGGGCGGTGGACTGCTCACAAAACGTGATGTTATTGAATGCTAACTTAAAATCACAATCAAATACCAAATCAGCCATGTTGCAACCTTTTTCTTTGTACTCGTGCATACCATTGTGAAAGCCATAACGCCAAAAATGCCATAGTGATGGACAAAATGAGTAAACGTAGGATTTGTGCTTCGCTGTCAGGTTCGTTCATGAGACCATAGATGGCAAGCGGTAGGGTGCGTGTTTCGCCTGCGATGTTGCCCACAAAGGTAATGGTTGCCCCAAATTCGCCTAAACTGCGACAAAATGACAAAATTGCCCCCACCAAAATCCCCACGCTAGACAGTGGCAAGGTAATACCAAAAAAAGTTTGCAGACGACTTGCTCCAAGCGACATTGCCACTATTTCTAGTTGTTTATCAATCAGCTCAATGGCAAGGCGCACAGATTGTACCATGAGTGGAAAACCCATCACACAAGATGCCAGTACTGCCCCTTTATAATTAAAAGCAAACTCTATGCCAAACTCTGCCAGATGTTTGCCAATCACGCCCTGAGAGCCAAACAACACCAAAAGCAGATAACCTGGCACGACAGGTGGTAGCACAAGGGGTAAAAATACCAGCGTTTCTACTAATGATTTGCCCCAAAACTCCTTACGAGCCAACCAAAAGCCCACCAAAATGGCAGGGATTAGATTTACCATTAGGCTAAGGCTTGCTACCTTAAACGACAGGTGGACGACTTGCCATTCATCAGGCGATAACATCACAGCACATCAAACCCATATTTTCGGTAAATTTGTTTGGCTTGGGGTGATTGCAAAAATTGGTAGTATTGTCTGGCTTGGGTGGTGTTTTGGATCATCATGACAGGATAGATGATGGGGTCATGGGTGTGCGTGGGGAACGTGCCAACGATTTTGACATTTTTAACCACCGCCACATCGGTGGCATACACAATGCCAAATTGACATTCGCCACGATTGACAAAGTTTAACGCCGAGCGTACGTCTTGGGTTTCTACCAGTTTGGGGGCGACCACTTGCCACCAGTTTAGGGCGGTTAAAGATTGCTTGGCGTATCTGCCGACAGGTACGCTATTGGTATTGCCAGTACAAAGCCTGCCTGTCAGAACGTTGGTAAAATTGGTGTTTTTGTGCATGACAACGCTGTTAATGGAGCTGCTTTTTGGGGCGATAAGCACAAGGCGGTTGCTAAGTAACTGTTTGTAAGTGCCAGAGATGATTTTACCTTTATTTTGTAGGTGCTTACCCCAAGCGATATCTGCCGAGATGAAAATATGAGCTTTTGCCCCTTGTTCTATTTGTTTGGCAAGCGTGCCTGATGATGCGTAAGATGATTTGATGTGGGTTTGTGTTTGAGCTTTGTATAAGGCGTTGATGTCATTGATGGCATTGGTTAAACTGGCAGGGGCAAATACCGTAACATCAGCATGAGCTAAGGTTGCCATGATACAGATGGATAAGCATGGTAAGATTTTATGTGTTTTCATGATATGACCTTTTAGTCGTTATTAGATAGCCATAGACTTGTGTTGCTGTCAGTGTAGAATTCTTGTTTCCACACAGGGATTTGTGCTTTGATGGCGTCCAATAGCCATCGGCAAGCATCAAAAGCAGGATAACGATGGGCAGAAACCACGCCAATCCACACCGCCATGTCGCCAATCGCTAAATCGCCAATGCGATGAATGGCAACGGCTTGTTCTATGTCAAAGCGTTCTTTGGCTTGATTGATGAGTAGCTTGCCTTGATTAAGAGCAAGCTGTTCGTAACCGTAGTAGGTCAATTTTTGGACGGGGCGAGCGTTATTATGGTTGCGTACCCAGCCTTCAAAGGTTGCCAACGCCCCGCAGTTGGCGTGGGTCAAACTTGTTTTCAATATTCGCTCATCAATGGGCGTATCCAATAGGGCAAAGCCGTCTGTGATGGCAGTTTGGTAGGCTTGTTTGGTGCTAAGACCGATGGTGGACGAACCTTGATGTGGGTGGTGTAAATCGCTCATATCAGCCTCCCGCCACAGGTGGAATAAAGGCGATGATGTCGCCATCTTTGATGGGACTTTGCCAATTTGCCATGTGATGATTGATGGCAACGGCAAGTTTGTCGTCCGTCATCTTAAAGCCATGTTTGTCTTTAAGTATTTGGTATACCACCCCCAAAGGTGTGCCATCATCAACGTTGATGGTTTCAGTGTCGGTGTCTGCCGTTTCTGCTAAACTGGCAAAATACAGTATGTGCAGTTCAATTGCCATAATCGGATTTCCCTCCTGTTTTTTTTATAAGACAGATGTCGCTGATGGTGATGTCGTGGCTTAGGGCTTTGGTCATGTCATAGATGGTCAGACACGCCACCGACACGGCGGTTAGGCTTTCCATCTCTACCCCTGTTTTATGAGTAACTTTGGTGGTGGCAGTAACGATGATGGCGTGATGGGTGTCGTCATAATCAAAGATGATTTTGACCCCATCTAAGGGTAACTGATGACACAGTGGGATAAGTTCATGGGTGCGTTTTGCTCCCATAATCCCTGCGATATGGGCGGTCTGTGTGATGGGGCCTTTTTTGGTCAGACCATCTGCTGATTTTATTGCTTGATAAATTTCTTGTGGAAATAAGACCTTGCCCTGTGCAATGGCAGTGCGTGCGGTAACAGTTTTGTTGGAGACATCGACCATCGATACATTGCCGTTAGTGTCCAGATGGGTTAAATGATTCATAAAAACTTTCCAAAGCGTGGTTAAACTCTGCTGTTGTATTAAAATTTGCCAGTTGTTGCCAGTCGTCATCAATGTCAAATGTTTGGCAAGTGATTTGTTTTAAAAATCCCATGACCGAGCGGTTATCGGTGGTTAAAAATGCCATCAAATCTGGCAAAATACTGGTATGATAAACACCCAAAAGCGGATAATCTTTGTTGTTTTTTAAATAGCCTACTTGTGCGGTAGTGTGGGTCAGTATTTGGGCTATTTTATTGATATTTAATAAATTATCACAACTGACAACCAACAAAAATCCGTCTTGATTTAAGTATTGTAACCCTGATGTGATGGCGCATAACGCTCCTTGACCTTTACCTGTGTCATCACAAGGCAGATAATCTTGGATGGTTTGGCAGGGCGTGGTGTGTGTAAAGCGTTTGTTGTTGTCTGCAAGCAGTATCGGCACGCCCAACGTGTGTGCGTTTGCCAGATGAAAATCAAGCAAAGTCTGACCGCTTGGCAGTGTCAGTAAGGCTTTGTCTGACCCCATGCGAGACGATTGCCCACCCGCCAAAATCAATACAGCATTAATGTCAGCCATGGGTGGGGTTTTCACGCATGAGATGTGGTACAAAGTTACAAGGGCGGGTGCGGTTGTCTAGTTGGTCTTTTAAAATGCCTTCCCAACCTGTGCGACACGCTCCTGTTGAACCAGGTAGACAAAAAATCACGGTACTGTTTGCCATGCCAGCGACCGCACGAGATTGGAGCGTGGACATACCAATTTCATCTTTGGATAACGCACGAAACATCTCGCCAAAACCTTGCACTTCTTTGTCAAATAAAGGTAAGATGGCTTCTGGCATATTATCACGCACATAAAATCCTGTGCCACCTGTGCTAATCACCGCATGGATATTTGGGTCGGCAATCCATCGGCTCATCACGGCACGGATTTGATAGATACAATCGGTGGTCAAAGCTCGTTCAGCAAGCGTATGCCCCGCCTGTATCAGACTGTCAGCTAGGTATCTGCCTGACGTGTCTTCGTCAAGTGTGCGAGTGTCTGACACCGTCAAAACAGCGATATTTAGGGGGATAAATGGCTTATCGGCTTTGGTGGTTTGTGGTTTGTGGTTGGGGTCATTACAAAGTTCACACATGATATTCTCCAAATAAAGACATTTAAGGTTGTGGCAAAATGGTGATGACAATCAACCCCCAACCATAGACAGATTTGCCATCATTCCGCTGTTTTGTTCGTCTAAAAAATGATGTTCAGGCTTGATGGGCATGAGCCGTTGTAAGGCTTTCATTAAGCCTTGCGTGTCTTGGTCGGCTAAAAAGGGGCGAATGTCGTGGCAGACTTGGTCAAACAAGCACAAATGCACCTTGCCCAAACTGCTCACCCTAAGGCGGTTACAACTGTCGCAAAACTGTGGTGCATAAGGTTCAATCAGTCCGATTTTGCCCATGTAATCAGGGTGATAAAATTCGGTGGCAGGCCCACCATCAAAGGCTCTGGCAGTGGGTGTCCAACCATGTTCATGTAGGTAATTTTTAATCAGGCGACCGCTTTGGTGTTCAGCAAAAAATAATTTGCTGTTGTCGGACGTTTGCATGAACTCAATAAAGCGATAGCTGACAGGGCGATGTTTCACATACGCCAACGCACTTTGTAAGTTATCAAAGGCAGTGTCCGCCATTAAAATGCCGTTGAGTTTAAGTTTGATGTCAGTGCTTTCAATGACTTTGTCCAAATCATCAAGTAGGGCAGGGAGCATATCAAAGCCGGTGATTTGTCTAAAAACCACAGGGTCAAAGCTGTCTAGGCTGATGTTGAGCTGGTCAAGTCCTGCTTGTTGCCATGTAAGCAGATGTTTGCCAAGTTTATAACCGTTAGTGCTGATGGCGATGGTTTTGATGGCGGATTTGGAGCGGGCTTGGGCGATGATGTCCGCCAAGTCTTTACGAACAGATGGCTCGCCACCTGTCAGACGTACCTTTTGTGTACCAAGATTGGCGAAGGCGGTCAGCAGTGTGTCAATCTCATTTAGCGACAGCTCGTTGTTTGGGCGTTTGCCCTGATAACCATTGGGTAGACAATAGTTGCAACGAAAATTACAAAAGTCTGTAACCGACAAACGCAAATAGGTCAGCTGACGAGAAAACCTATCAATCAATGCCGGACGGTGGGCGTGCAATGATGTTCCAACCCCTGCAAGGGTTGCTAATGATGGATTGACTGATGGCGTTTTCATGGGATAATCTGCTAGGCGTTGCCTCAATGATGGAATGTCTTACTATAACAAGACTTGTCGTTATCTGCCATTCAACCAATAGCAAGGCTCATACTACTTTGGGGGTAAATTTCCCAAAAAATGATTGACTGCCCAAACGGCCGCTTCCACTCTGGTTCTTAGTCCAATTTTACTTAAAATGTGTTTGACGTGGACTTTGACAGTGGATTCGGCAATGCCCAGTTTGTTGCCTATCATTTTGTTGCTCATGCCTTCGGCAATCATTTTTAATACTTGGGTTTCTCGGTCGGTCAGCTCAAAATTTTCGGCATTGTTTACAGGTTTTCGCATGGCGTGAGCCAATATGGGAGCAAGGCTTGAACTGATGACCAACTCGCCACGCAGGATTTTGCGAATGTGGCTGATGATGTCTTCTGGCTCCATGTCTTTGAGCAAGTAACCGTCTACGCCCAGATGTAGAGCGTCTTGAACGTCTTTACTGTTGTCTGATACGGTAAACAGCAATATCTTACCACCGATACTCAGTTCTCTGATTTTTTTTAGGGTTTCTATGCCGTTTAAGATGGGCATATTATGGTCAAGCACAATCAAATCAACATTATTGGTCATCAGGTATTCTAATGCCTCTTGCCCATTGCTTGCCTCACCCACAACTTTAACATCACGCTCTAAGCTAAGCAAGTCGGCAAGCCCACGTCTTAACATGGGGTGATCGTCTACAAGGAGCAGGCGAGCAGGGCTTTGGGTGGTAAAAATCTTGTCGGTCATGGTGTCTCCTAAGTTTCAGTGGGTGATTGGCTAACGGTTAAAAAATTTGGGCAAAAAACTCACTTTAATCATCGTGCCACCAGTGGGGTTATTTTGGATACTAAAATGACCAGAGAGCCTGTCAGTTCGTTCTCTCATGATGGTCAATCCGTGGTGATGGTGGCTGTCAAAATCTAAATCCAAGCCCTTACCGTTATCCAAAATGCTCAGGTAAATCAACTGCTGACCTTGGGAGTTAGGCTGCTGAAACATTTCAATAACCACTTCGGTGGCACCAGCGTGTCGCCAAATGTTGGATAGGGCTTCTCGGGTGATTTGTAGTAGGTGGATTTGTTCGTTGGCGGTCAGGTTTAGGTTTAATACACGGTTGTTTAATGTGATGTTAAACCCGCCTTTTTCTGCAAACTCATCACACGCTTGGGTAAGAGCGGTATCAAAATCCCCTTCTTCAATAGATAGGCGAAACGTAACCAAAAGCTCTCTAAGCTGACGATAAGCTTTGTCTAGCCCTTCTTTGGCTTGTTGTAAATGACCATTATATTTTTGGTATTCTTCTTGAAGCTCTTGGGTGCCGGTTTGATTGTCGTACATCTCTTGGCAGCGGCGACTGGTGTTTCCAAGCATGGCAAGTTTCATTTTAAGATAAGTCAAGGATTGGGCGATGGAATCGTGAAGTTCTCTGGCGATGGCTTTGCGTTCTTCTTCTAAAATGAGCTGGTCTTCTTGTTGGCGTTGTTTTTGGTTGTTAAAGACGATGGCAATCAAATTGGCAAGCGTGTATAACAGTTCTTGGTGCTTATTAAAATTTTTACCCGTCTCATCAAAGTCTTGCACCAACAGCTCGCCCCACTGGACATTTTGCCCAAAGATGGGAATGATGTAAGTTTGGGGTTCTTTTTTTAGTTCGCAATGGTCGCAGTCGCTAGATTTGCAAATTTTACTTGTTGCTGTATTTATCTGATGGGTGTTGGTGGTTTTATCTGGACTGCCAATCACAGGAGTAAAAGACAGATGGGTATTTAGGCTATGTACCGACAGACTGTCTTTAACGTCAAGATTGGCAATGGCAATACGATTATCCAGCACGTTTTGTTCGCCATGAATGCAAAGCGACAGTTTAATATTAGGAATGATTGCAGAAAACCTCCGAACAAGTTCATACAGTTTTGGCATACTGACCGACTCACGATTGACTTGATTGGCAAAATCGTAAAGCAGTCTTAGTGCGTGGTTGGCTTGGGTTAAATGGTAGGTTTGCTCATCTACTTTGTTTTGTAGGTTTTGTTTATACTCGTAGATGGTGCTTGCCATATTGTTAAAAGAGTTGCCCAAATCATTAAACTCTTGATAGCCTGCGATGTTTAGTGTGGTTTTTTTGCCTTTGGAAAACCGTCTTGTGCCAGCGTGCAGTTGTTTGATGGGGGTCATGACATTGCGGTTAATTTCATGAATGCCAAGCGTCAGTAATAGCCCAATAATCACTAATGTGGACACTTGTATGGCTTGTAGAGTAGATTGGCGGTTTTCATTGCGTGATTGTAGGCGATGGACAAATTGGTCAGCAAGATTGACATAAGCGATAGAATGGGTAAATACCGCTTGTGAGTCATGATTGATGATGGCAGGTTTTAAAGCGGTTTGCCACAGTGTTTGGATATTTTTTAGTTCATCATTGATGGCGTGATTGTCATTTAATATTAAGGTTTGATAGTGAGCAAGCTCGTTTAGACGACCGTCCATGTCATCGGTAAGCGATGTGGCAATGGGCACGCTAGTATCTAAGATTAACGTGTCATCAAGAGATTGGACTTGGTAATCGTTGGCAATGATATAATTGATGCGGTAGGTTGCCATGCGGATTGCACCACCTGCGTTGATTGCTTTTGCATCATTTTCGGCAACATAGGATAAAAATGTGGTCATCATGATAGATAACAAGCCAAGTAAACAGATGGCAGACACCATAAGTTTTGCCCGCCTAGAAAGCGAGTTAGACGAAACATAACGCAAAAAACGACAAATTAACACACCTACTCCCAAAAAGATAATGATTAGTTTTTTAATGGAAATTAATATATTTGCCATTGGTTAAAAACTATAAACTATTGAAAATAATGTAAATTATACGCTAATTACTTGGTTATCAAACTACCCCTTAGGTGGTATTAAGACTTATTTTATGCAAACTTGGTGCCAGAATGTGTTGATTTAAATCAATTAAAAATGCCAATAACATGATTATGATAATCCTAACCAAAACCCAAATGTGATGATTAAGGGGGATTTTATGGCAACTTTAAAATTTAAACAGAATATGGTATTGGCATCATCAACCATCGCCTTTACCGTGTGCTTTATGATTTGGATGATGTTTGCGGTACTGGGCATTCCCATTCAAAACACACTCAATTTAAACGATACCCAATTTGGACTATTGGCGGCCATGCCTGTCTTAACGGGGTCATTGGTGCGACTGCCCATCGGACTTTTGACAGATAAATATGGTGGACGTATCGTGTATTTTGTGTTGATGATAATCACGGTCATTCCGATTTATCTGATGGCTCATGCGACACAATTTTGGCATTTTTTAATTTTAGGGCTGTTTGTTGGTTTGGCGGGTGGTTCGTTTACAGTGGGCATTGCTTATGTTGCCAAATGGTTTGAGCCAAAAAATCAAGGCTTTGCGATGGGGGTGTTTGGGGCAGGAAATGCAGGTTCGGCATTAACCAAAATCATCGGCCCTTCCATCATTGCGGTGGGTGCAGGCACGGCTCTTGGTTCGGCAGACGGCTGGCGATTTTTGCCACAAGTTTATGCAGGCATCATGCTCATTACAGCGGTGTTATTTTGGTTTTGCAGTTATGATAACAAAGACCATCGTTCTGCAAGCAACACAAGTCTTGCTAGTCAGCTTGCGGTATTAAAAGACCTTGATGTGTGGCGTTATTCGCAGTATTACTCCATCGTTTTTGGTGGTTATGTGGCATTGGCATTGTGGATGACTAAGTACTATGTGGGTGAGTATGGTTTTACGTTGCAGACAGCGGCATTTTTGGCGGCGTGCTTTAGCTTGCCTGGTGGTGTGCTTCGTGCGTTGGGCGGTTGGCTGTCAGACAGATATTCAGCCCATACGGTTACATGGTGGGTTTTATGGATTTCTATGATTTTTCTGTTCTTTTTGTCGTACCCACAAACTGAGCTACACATTCAAACGGTTGATGGTGTGAAGGGCTTTTATATCGGACTGAACTCTACCATATTTACCATTTTAATTTTTGGGCTGGGCATTGCTTTTGCTGTCGGTAAAGCATCCGTGTTTAAATACCTGTCTGATGATTATAAAGACAACATGGGAGCGGTCTCTGGCGTGGTCGGTTTGGCAGGTGGTTTGGGTGGTTTTATCCTGCCGGTTATGTTTGGTATGGCACTGGATATCACGGGTGTCTATTCATCGGCCTTTATGATTATGTTTGGCGTAGTGTGGGTGAGTTTGGTATGGATTTATATGTCAGAAGTTCGCCCAAAGATGGAGGCAGGGCACAAGCAAGAGCGTCAGCTCAAAAAACCCTTACCCTAACTGTTGTTTAATAAAAATCCGCCCAGTGGGCGGATTTTTATTTTGTCTTTGTTGTTTTAAAAAAGTGTGTTATAATGGCATTTTTTGCCGTTTGGCAAATTTTTTAATTTTGAACGATACTCACATTGATGATGAAATCTTGGGGTGTTCGCTTGGCGAATTCAAGATTTTTTTGATGTGGCAGTTTTAACCCATTTTTAAGGACGTTTTATGTCAAACCCTACCCAAGTCTCCATGCGTGATTTGCTAGAAGCAGGTGCACACTTTGGACACCAAACCCGTTTTTGGAATCCTAAGATGAACCAATACATCTTTGGTGCAAGGAACGGCATTCATATCATCAACCTTGAACACACCGTTGCTCAGTTTAACGATGCCCTAAATTTTGCCAGCAAAGAAGCCGCCAATCGCAACAAAATCCTATTTGTCGGTACTAAGCGTGCAGCGGGTGCGGTGGTGCGTGAGCAAGCACAACGTGCAGGTATGCCTTATATTGACCATCGTTGGCTTGGTGGTACTTTGACCAACTGGAAAACCATTCGTCAATCCATCACTCGCCTAAAAGAGTTGGAAAAACAAGCCGAAGACGGTACTTTTGCTAAGCTGACCAAGCGTGAAGCCTTAGAGCGTACTCGTGATATGGAAAAGTTAGAGCGTGCTTTGGGTGGCATCAAAGACATGAATGGTCTGCCTGATGTGTTGTTTGTGATTGACGTGGGTCATGAAGCCATCGCCATCAAAGAAGCCAAAAACTTAGGCATTCCTGTGATTGGTATCGTGGACACCAACTCAAATCCTGATGATGTGGACTATGTCATCGCCGCTAACGATGATGCCATTCGTGCCGTGAGCCTATACGCCACTGCTATGGCTGATGCCATCATCGCAGGTAAAGAGTATGCCAAAACTCAGGGCAAAGGTGGCGAGCAAGCCCCAGAAGTCAACGCCGAACAAGCTGAATAATCATTAGATTATGGCACAACAAGGCGTGAATGTCTGTATGAGCGTTCATGCCTTTTTTGATAAAAATTTTATCATCAATCATCTGGATTGATGTATCATTGTTTGTATAATAAAGGTAAATTACCATGTCTCAAATCTCTGCAAAAACCGTAAAAGAATTGCGAGACCGTACAGGTCTTGGCATGATGGAATGCAAAAAAGCCCTAGAAGAAGCAGGTGGCGATATTGAGCTTGCCATTGATAACTTGCGTAAATCAGGTCAAGCCAAAGCCGCTAAAAAAGCAGGCAACATCGCAGCTGACGGTGCGATTATCATCGCCCAAGCTGATAACAAGGCGTTGCTATTGGAAGTAAACTGCCAAACTGACTTCGTTGCCAAAGACGAAAACTTTACCGCTTTTGCCAATAAAGTTGCCGAGCTTGCCCTAGCAAACAATACCACAGACGTGGCAACCATTTCTGCATTACCTTATGATGATGGTGTCAGTGTAGAAGAAGCCCGTATCGCTTTGGTACAAAAAATCGGCGAAAATATCCAAATCCGCCGTGCCGAAGTCATTGAAGGGGCGAATCTTGCGTCTTATCGTCATGGCATCCGTATTGGTGTGGTGGTGTCTATTGAAGGTGGTTCAGACGAACTTGGTAAATCTGTTGCCATGCAAGTGGCTGCCTTTAACCCCATTGCGGTGGACGAAGCGGGCGTACCTGCTGATGTGTTGGCTCGTGAAATTGGCATCATCACTGCCAAAGCCAAAGAATCAGGCAAACCTGATAATGTCGTTGAAAAGATGATTGGTGGCGGTATCCAAAAATACCTGAATGAAGTTACGCTTGTTAATCAGCCTTATGTCATTGATAACGACAAAAAAGTTGGTGATGTGTTAAAGGCCGAAAATGCCACTGTCATCAGTTTTAAACGTCTAGAAGTGGGCGAAGGCATTGAGAAAAAGCAAGAAGACTTCGCTGCCGAAGTTGCTGCTGCCCAAGCTGCCGCTCAAAGCTAATCATCTTGATGATAAAAAACGCACTGTTTGGTGCGTTTTTTTGTGATAAAATTTGGGAAAATTGCTAAAACAAGGTACAATAAGGGTTATTTTATCGGAGTGTTTCATGTTTAACAAAAACGAATTTATCCAATTGCTTTTGGACTGTGGTGTTTTAAAATTTGGCGAATTTACCCTAAAATCAGGGCGGGTCAGCCCTTACTTTTTTAATGCAGGGCTACTGTCAAGTGGTCGGGCGTTAGATATGCTCTCAAAAGGCTATGCTGACATTTTGGTAAAAGAGTTAACGGGCGACAATCCTACGATTTTTGGGGCAGCGTATAAAGGCATTCCTTTTGTGGCGACCACCGCTCAGGCTTTGTGGCAGACCTATGGCATTGATACCGCTTGGGGTTATAACCGCAAAGAAGCCAAAACACATGGCGAAGGGGGTAACCTTGTCGGGGCGGATTTATCGGGCAAATTGGTGTGGGTCATTGATGATGTCATGACCGCAGGGACAGCCGTGCGTGAAGTGGTCGGGATTTTACAGAATGCAGGGGCAAGCCTTGCGGGGATTGTCATTGCCCTTGACCGTAAAGAGCGTGGGCAGGACGAGCGTTCGGCGGTAGAGCAGATTAAGGACGACTTTGGTGTTTCTGTACATAGCTTGGTGGACATTGATGATATTATTGCTTTTTTGCAGGCTAAGGGCAAGACCGAACATTTGGCAAAGATGATGGCATACCGTGAGCAGTACGGGGTGTGATGTGGGCGATGTGGGGCAACCAGAACACTCGGCATATATGCTGATGCAACCTACGTTAGCAAGCATCAAGTGCAATACCAATGATTTTTCGCCATTAGACAGGATAAAATATCTGCTGGTAAAACTGTCAGATGGCCCTTATGATGAAATTCTTAGGCAAACACAAAAATTGCTTGATGAACAAATCGCAGGTTCAAAATTGCTGAATTTTTGTGTCAATGGTCGCCCACGACACCAAATTTATGGCATGAGAGATAAAGATTTTGCTGGTAAAAGGTCAATCATCACTCATCTTGGCGTAGAATTTGAGTATAAGTTCACGATGATGGTAAACAATAAAATCCATCAACAGACAGGTGTTTTTACTTGGGTTGGTTATGAGTTAAATACGCCAAACAAACATACAAAAGCATGGTTGGATACAAACAAGATGCTTGATGACTTTTTGTTTGGTGCTTTGAGCGAGCGAATGAGATTACAATAGTTATAGATTGCAAGGCGAATTATGAAAAAACGAAACTTTCTTATCGTGATGGACGACATTGCCACCATTAACTACAAAAAAGACACCACGCTTGCCATGATGTGGGCGATAGCCGAGCGTGGGCATGGCTTGTCTTATTGTGGTATTCACGACCTTTGGCTTGACAGAGGTGAGCTGTGTGTGGATAAGCGGGGTATAGAAGTTTTTAAAAATCCTGAAAATTTTTATCAATTAGGCGAAAAAACAACCGTCAAAGCCACCGAATTTGACGTGATTTTGATGCGTAAAGACCCGCCGTTTGACATGAATTTTTTGTACGCATTGCACCTGTTGGAGTATGCACAGCGGGCAGGGGTGCTGGTGGTCAATGACCCAAATTCGGTGCGTGCCTGTAACGAAAAACTGTTTGCCACGCAGTTTCCCCATCTGATGACCCCAACCATCGTTAGTCAAAAACAAGCCCACATTCGTCAGTTTATCAGTGAGCATGGCGATGTGATTGTCAAGCCCTTAGACGGCATGGGTGGCATGGGGATTTTTCGTTTGACATCAGACAGTCCAAACATCGGTTCAACCTTAGAGTTGCTCACTCACATGGAAACCTTGCCCATCATGGCTCAAAAATATTTGCCCCAAATTAAAGATGGCGATAAGCGAGTGCTGATTGTTGGCGGTCAAGTTGTGCCATTTTGTTTGGCTCGTATCCCACAAGGGGGCGAAACTCGTGGCAATCTGGCGGCGGGCGGTCGGGGTGTTGCCATGCCTTTGACGGATGCTGAAAGAGCTGTTGCCGAAGAGGTTGCCCTCACGCTTTTAGACAAAGGCCTGTACTTTGTGGGACTGGATTTAATCGGGGCAAAGATTACCGAGATTAACGTAACGTCTCCAACGTGCGTGCGTGAGATTGATGAGCAGTGTGGCACGCAGATTGCGGTGGACTTGATTAAATTTATTGAAAATCGTTTTAAAGAAGATGAATGATGGTAAAAGAAAAGATAGCATCAAAAACTCATTTATGGTATCTGTGTTGGCACTGGTATTAGTAGCATATCATGACCAAAGTGCAAACGTCACGACAACCACCGATACTCAAAGCGAACATCAAGCAACTGATGAGATGGATAAAATCCATGTGGTGGAGAGTCTGTATGACTTTGATTTGGGTCGAGGCGGTTAAGATGCTGAGTTGTCAGACTTTTTGATAACAAGACAGATAATCCATTTGGAGAATGTGGCGAAGACACTGCAGGGTTTATCTTTGCTTATCAAGACGATTTGTCTGATGAATTTGTGCAGAGCGTTAAAAACAGTGTAAAATACACCATCACTCCCCAAGGCGATGTGCAGACGTTACATACCGAGAAAGACTTTGGTCAATCCAATACGGTGAGCATGACCTTTAAGTTGGTGCAAGAGAGAGGCGTATGGAAAATTGATGAAGTCATCAGGCAAAACGAGTTATTCAAAAAAGACCTTGATGCGTGTTTAAAAAAATAGGTTTTTAAAAGTCAGCCAATACCAAACTAAATGCCTGTATTTTGTGTCATGAGATGATTGGATAAATTTTTTACTTGTATTTATCGCCATTTTGTTTCACAATATCATATCGTTTTTTGGACATTTTAGGAGAAGTGATGAATATTTTAATGATGGCAGCAGGCACAGGTGGACACGTTTTTCCTGCATTGGCAGTAGCAGATGAGTTGGAAAAGCGTGGGGCGGTCATTCATTGGCTGGGTACACCAAATGGCATGGAGAATGAATTGGTTGCCAAACATGGTTACCAAATGCACCACATTGATATGCAAGGACTTCGAGGTAAGGGTTTGGCACGGCTGATTAAACTGCCCTTTATGCTTATCAAATCAGTGATGACCGCCAAATCCATTATTAAGGATAATCATATAGATGCTGTGGTGGGCTTTGGGGGTTATGTAACCGCACCAGGTGGATTGGCGGGTAAACTGGTCAAAAAACCACTCATTATCCATGAACAAAACGCCATTGCAGGCATGAGTAATAAAAACCTAGCCCGTCATGCCGATAAAGTATTGCAAGCCTTTGATGGGGCATTTGATTTTATGAAAGATGGCTTAGGTGGGCGTCTTATCACGGTGGGTAATCCTGTGCGTCATGTGATTGCTCAGTTACCAAGTCCTGATAAACGGTATGATTTGACCGACAATTCTCCCTTAAAAGTGCTGGTGGTGGGAGGTTCATTGGGGGCAAGTCCCATCAATGGGGCGATTGTGGATTTATTAAAAACAAGCAAACGCCCTCTATCGGTGCGACATCAATGCGGTAAGGCTAACCACCAAGAAATGTTGGTGGCATATTCTCAGGCAGGCATGGACATCATGCATCATACGGTGGAGCTTTTGCCGTTCATTGATGACATGGCAAAAGCATACGCATGGGCGGACGTGGTAATTTGCCGAGCAGGAGCATTGACCGTTACTGAGATTGCCACAGCAGGGGTTGCTCCGATTTTTATCCCATTACCACACGCTGTGGACGACCATCAGACCGCCAATGCCAAAAGTCTGACGGACGTGGGCGGGGGGATTTTATTGCCCCAAAGCGAATTGTCGGGTGAGCGATTGGCTCAAATTTTAGGCGACCTTGACCGCTCTAAGTGTCTAGACATGGCACAAAAAGCCCATGCCCTTGCCAAGCCTGACAGCACACAGATGGTGGTAGACATCATTTGGGGGCAGGTGCGTTTGACCTAAAAAGTGCAAGTGATAATAAACTGTGTTATAATTTTTCAAGTGAGCGTGTTGATATTTTGATTTAAAATATGATGCGTTTTGTTGTTGTGTGTGATTTTTAAAAAATTTAAGGCAATCTTATGAGCAAGCCCACCAAAAAACTTCCAAAGCGTCTGATTGAAATTCCAGAGATGAGACGAATCAGTAACATTCATTTTGTTGGGATTGGTGGGGCAGGTATGTGCGGGATAGCCGAAGTGCTTGCCAATCAGGGCTATACTGTTACAGGTTCGGACATTAAGGCAAGTGCCGTTACCAAACGCTTAGAGAGCTTGGGTATCACGGTGTTTATCGGACATGACAGCAAAAATATCCAAAACGCGGACGTGCTGGTGGTGTCGTCTGCCATTGACAGAGCCAATCCTGAAATTCAGTCTGCCTTAACGGCTCGCTTGCCTGTGGTTCGTCGTGCTGATATGCTGGGCGAGTTGATGCGGTATCGTCATAGCATTGCGGTGGCGGGGGCTCATGGTAAGACCACCACCACCAGCCTTTTGACCATGATTTTAACCGAAGCAGGGCTTGACCCGACTTATGTCATCGGTGGTAAACTTAACGCATCTGGCAAAAATGCCTCTTTGGGCAACTCTCATTATTTGGTGGCAGAAGCAGACGAATCGGACGCATCGTTTTTGAGTTTGCGTCCGATGGCAAGCATTGTTACCAACATTGACGAAGACCACATGGACACTTATGAGGGCAGTTTTGAAAAACTAAAACAAGCCTACATTCAGTTTTTGCATAATATGCCGTTTTATGGTTTGGCGGTCATGTGTGGCGATGATGATGAGCTATACGGCATGATTGACAAAATCGCTCGCCCTGTGTTGACCTTTGGCTTAAAAGAGCATAATGATGTACGGGCGGTGGATTTGGTGGTGGACGGTGTACGTACGCATTTTACGGTGCTACGCAAAGACCGTGTGCCACTTCGCCTAACCTTAAATATCCCTGGTGAGCATAACGTGCTAAATGCACTTGGAGCGATAGCTCTTGCTACCGATGAGGGGGTGGACGATGATGCCATTATGCGTGCGGTGGATAAATTTGCAGGCGTGGGCAGACGTTTTGAGCAACAAGCCCAAGTTGAGCATGATGGTGGTGATGTGATTTTGATTGATGATTATGGGCATCATCCCACCGAAGTTTTAGCAACCATCAAAGCGTCTCGCCAAAGCTATCCTGACCGCCGTTTGGTGATGATGTTTCAGCCCCATCGTTATAGTCGCACCAGAGACTGTTTTGATGAATTTGTGGCGGTGCTGTCGGGGGTTGATGAGCTGATTTTATTAGATGTGTACAGTGCAGGCGAGGAGATGATTGTCGGAGCAGACAGTAAGGCTCTTGCTAGGAGTATTCGTTTGCGTGGCGAAGTTGAGCCAACCTTAATCGGTGTGGATAGCACAGAGATTGCCACCACCATGAAGCGTATTTTACGTCCCAATGACCTACTCATCACACAAGGGGCGGGCAATGTGGGGCAGATTTGTTTGGAGCTAAGGGATAATCATCTGTATTTATAAGGGGTAGATATGCAAACACAGCCCATTGACAATATCAATCAAGCGGTTAATTATATCCAATCAAAAATCTGAATTGTCCGATTTGCAAAAAAGTTTTTTGGAATATGAAGAATTTCATCAAAAAATGATTGGTGAATTTGATGATGAAATGAGTGATGATGACTATGATAAATTTTTGGCAAGTTTAAGAGATAAAAATGATGTTGGGCGAGAAGTGAGTTTTGAATGACATGATTGATTTTGTCTGAAATCACCAAAGTCAATCGCTGTAAAAATGTGGTGCAAAAATACCGCATACATTTAGATTAGATGAGATGATTTTGGCAATTACCGTTTGGCATGAATTGTTATATGGTTTATATTGTGTGCCAGACGGCAAACGCAAATAAAGACGTTGAGTTTTTCATTAAAAACAAGTCGCTCTCATGCCAATGTATCACTATACCCAACAATGTGTCGACATTCACGCCAAAATCCATGCCGAATGCCGAGCAAAAGGCAAAACCTTATCCTTTGCCGACAGTCAAATTGTGTCCATTGCCTTAAACAATCATGTAATTTTGGTAACTCGTAATGTGGACGATTTTAAGGCGATTGACGGTTTGATGATTAACCTTGTGCAATTTGCACGTTAATAGAGAATAAATATATGAACGATATCACAAAATTTGGTAAAGTCGCCGTTGTTTGCGGTGGCACAAGCACCGAGCGAGAAGTGTCGTTAGCCAGTGGTAAGGCGGTGCTTAACGCCTTATTATCCAAAGGCGTGGATGCTCATCATTTTGACCCAAAAGAGATGGACATTTCACAGTTGCGTGAGTATGACCGTGTGTTTAATGTTTTGCATGGCACGTTTGGTGAAGATGGCAGTCTGCAAGGCGTGCTAGATGGTTTTAATATCCCTTATACAGGCTGTGGTGTGTTGGCATCTGCCATTGCGATGGATAAATTTCGCTGTCGCTTGGTGTGGCAGTCCTTAGGCTTGCCCAACGTGCCTTATGTGGTACTAAATGACGACAGCGATTTTGATGCGGTGGAGCGTGAGTTTGGTTTGCCCTTATTTGTTAAGCCTGCTTCTGAGGGTTCTAGCGTGGGCGTGATGATGGTAGAAGAGCAGGGCGGTTTGGCAAAAATCTACCCCACCTTAAAACAGTATCATGGTGAAATTTTAGCCGAAAAAGCCATCACGGGTGGTGAATACGCACTGTCTTTGTTGGGTGATACGGCATTGCCCAGCATTCGTATCATGCCAACGGGTAAATTTTATGATTATGAAGCCAAATATCTGCGTGATGATACTGTTTATCAATGCCCGTCCGATTTAACACCCGAAAAAGAGCGTGAAATGGGCGAGCTTGCCCGCCGTGCATTTCGTGCGATGGGTGGACGTGGCTGGGCAAGGGTGGATTTTTTAAAGTCCGATGATGGTACGTTATATTTGTTAGAGATTAACACCGTTCCAGGCATGACTGAACACAGTCTTGTGCCAAAAGCGGCTTGGGTGTCTGGCATGGATTTTGCGACATTGTGCCTAAATATTTTGGCACAGACGTTTACTGATAATCATGCAGATAAATAAATTTAGCATGACAAATTTGGTCGGCACGTCAAGTGGGCATTGATGTCTGTGTTATTGGATTGGTTAAAAGTATTTTATTCGTGTTAAAAAGTATAGTCTTATTGTAAAAAAATAAGGTATAATAGGACTTTACTTTACAAAACAAGCTGATATGATGTATGTTGGCATTTTGATTGCACGGATTTGACCCATGACGATGGCGATAAAATTTAATAGATTTCATGAACGCTTTTTTGTAACATGGCGGTCAGCATTTGTGGTGATTGCTGTGTTGTTTGTTGTTTGTGTTGGTTTTTTTACCATTAGCGGTGTTCAAAATAAGCCCACTGAACCCATCGTGATTGACGACAGTAATCTTAGCCCTGCCGAAGTGCAGATGATTCAGCAGTCGTTATCATCGGTGGGGCAGGTACAGTTTTTTAATGCCGACTTGGATCGCATTTATGATGAAGTCGCTAAGCTGTCATGGATTGAGAGTGTGGATGTGAACCGTGATTGGTATCGGGGGGTTACGGTCGTTGTAACACCCCGCAAAGCGGTGGCCAATTTTGGCAGTAAGCAGATGATAGACGCTAATGGCAAGGTGTTTGTCCCCGTGGATGCGTCCATGCTTAGAAACCCTAATTTGGTAAATCTGTATGGTCATGAGGCGGACGCATTGCTCATCATGACGCAAATGAATCGCATCAATACTTGGTTTGAGCCTTTGGGCATTCAAGTTAAAGATTTGAGCTTAACCCCAAGACAGACATGGGTTATCCGTTTTGACAATAATCTTAGAGTGATTGTGGACAGAGAAAATACCGAACAAAAGCTCTACGGACTGCCAAAAATCTTGTCTGGGCATTATAAAGACAAATTAAGCCACATACAATCTGTGGATTTACGCTATAAAAACGGTTTTGTGATTGCATGGAAGTCGCAAGCACCTACTGGCGGTAATAAAATTGGGTAAGGGTGTTTATAGATAATTTTCCACAAGTTGGCAGTTGTCTTTAAATGTGAATTGAAGGGGCGTATTTTGCCTTGTGTTTGTGAATCATGCAAATGAAACAAAATTTACAAATTCGTGCAGTAATACATTTAAGTTCTACGGCGGTTTATACGGTTGTGGGCTACCCTGATAATCATGGTAAAATTTTAAAAATCATGGCGGTCGGTGTTGCTAAGACGAATGGTTTTTTTGGTGGACAAATTGCCAATCATCAAGAACTGTTAGAAGCCATCAAGCAATCTGCCAACCAAGCGATGGACATGGCAGGGCTTGATATTTTTGATGTGGGACTGTCTTTTGCCACCCCAAGCATGGCAAGCGGTAACGGTAAAGGCGGGTTGGCATTGGTAACGCCCAACTCTACCAGTGCAGGTCGCATCATACATTCAGGCGATGTTTTGCTTATCCTTGAACAGTTGCAACATGAGTTGCTTGAAAGCAGATATTATCCCATTCAAATCTCCACCCAATTTGCCCAGCTTGATGACGACTCAAAACGCATCACCAAAAATCCTGTGGGTCTGTATGCCAAAAGTCTGTTTATCGGCTATCATGCCATCAGTGTACCCAGAACTTACCATCAGCAGATGGACGCCATTTTTGCCAAAAGCTCTTTGGGTATTCACCCTACGTTATTTGCAGGGGTGGCAGGGGCAGAATATGCACTTAGCAAAGAAGAAAAAGAACGAGGCGTGTGCTTTGTGGACATCGGGGCAGGCGTAACCAATGTCTGTGTGTATTCTGGGGGAATGTTGGTATTTAGCCGTTGTTTGAGTGTGGCAGGTCGTGCGGTGGATTTGGACATTGCTCGTTGGCTCAATGTTTCTGTCATGGAAGCTGAATTCATCAAACAAAGTCAAGGTTCTGCCTATTCATCGGATAAGCCAAAAAGCCATTTTATCACCCTGCAACGAAACGGTAAACACGATGAGATTATCATCAACCAACACGAATTAGCAAGCGTGATTGAAGACAGATACTATGCCATTTTTACCAAAATATTCCAAAGCCTTGATAAAGAAGAATTGATGGGATTTTTAAAGGCGGGCATTGTTTTGGCAGGGGGTGGCTCAAAAATCAAAGATTTACAACGCATGATTGAAAGGCGATTTAACATCGCTGTAAGGCAAATGAATGTAAATAATTGTGTCAGTATTTGTGCAAATCACCTAAATGATGATAATATTAGACGTATTAATGGCTATTTATCAGATAATGTTCTGCATAATGCCATCGGAGCGTTGTTGTATCAGCAACACGAACAATATGCACAAGATGAACGATTTTTGTATTCGCAAGAACACCCACAACAAGGGCTGTTTGGTCGCCTAAGTCAGCGATACCATCAGTGGACAAACCGTTTAAAGCGGTGGATGTAAGTTGTGTTCTTGTCTTTGATATACAAAGAAACGTAAGAGGATATGATATGTCAAAATACAGCTTTTCAGAAGACGAGCAGGTCGTACATGACGGGCAAGCTCGCTTTATTGTGTTTGGTTTGGGTGGTGGAGGCGGTAATGCCGTTGAACACATGGTGGAGCAGGGTGTTTGCAATGTAACTTTTGTGTGTGCCAACACAGATAACCAAGCCATCAATCGCCTAAATGTGCCAAAAACTGTTCAGTTTGGTATGGAGGTTACTCGGGGGCTTGGTGCGGGGGGAGACCCAAAAGTCGGTCAAAAAGCAGCCGAAAGTGATGAAGACACCATCAGAGAGATTTTGGATGGTTATGACATGGTGTTTATCACAGCAGGCATGGGCGGTGGTACAGGCACAGGTTCAGCCCCTGTGGTGGCTCGCATTGCCAAAGAGATGGGCATCTTGACGGTGGCGGTGGTTACCACGCCATTTGGTTACGAAGGACAAAAAAGAACCACCATTGCCAAAGCAGGCGTAGAGGCTTTGTCAGAATATGTAGATTCTATCATCACCATTCCAAATGACAAACTGCCACAAATTTATGGCAATCTTTCTTTAAAAGAAGGTCTAAGAAAAGCAGACGATGTACTACTGCACGCTGTGAATGGTTTGGTGCAGACGGTGGTTACAGCAGGTCATATCAATACTGACTTTAATGACATTCGCACTGCCATGACCGCCAAGGGTCATGCCATGATGGGTGTGGGGCGTGCCAGCGGTGAGGGGCGTGCCACCAAAGCCACTGAGCTTGCCATTCGTTCGCCATTATTAGAAGATTTACGCTTAGAGAATGCCAAAGGTCTCTTGGTCAATGTAACGGCTGCTCAGATTATGATGAGTGAGCCTGATGAGATTGCAAGAGCGGTGGCTCCGATTGTGGACTTGGAGCATGGTAATATCTTTTATGGTTTTGTGGAAGATGAAAGCATGGGTGATGACATTCATGTAACCATCATTGCCACAGGGCTGACAATAGATGAAGAGCCTGCCACACTACCCACCCAAAGAGCAACCGTCGCCAAAACTGACAACACCACCCAAGAGGCACCTTATAGAGCTCCAACGGCTTCGGTTACGCCACCACCCACACAAAAATCCACACAATCTTTCCCAAAAAAGATAGATGTTATGGATATTTTAAGACAGCACAACCCAACCAACTGATAAACAGACCCTGCTTTGGCGGGGTTTTGTTTTTGGAGTGATGATGATAGATTTGCACAGCCACAGCACTTGCTCTGATGGGACGTTTTCGCCTGATGAGTTGGTGGTTTTGGCTAAAAATGCAGGCATTTTGACCTTTGCTTTGACCGACCATGACACCATTTTGGGCATAGATAAAGCCCGTCAGATGGCAGACGCATTAAGCGTACATCTTATCAATGGCGTAGAGATAAGCTGTCATCACAAGCTGTCGGGGGGCTATGGTAAAAACCAAGACATCAGCAAGGTCATTCATGTGGTGGCGTTGGATTTTAAAGACAAAACTGATTTGTCTGACAGATTGCTTGACTTGCAAAACAGCCGTGAACAGCGTGGCAAAAAAATCATCACTAAGCTGGCTTGTTTGTTAAATCATGATGAAAACGTGCTGTTGCAAGCGGTTTTAGCCAAAGTTAATCACAACCCTAAAGCCATCGGGCGAGCTCATATCGCCCAAGTGTTGTTTGAGATGGGTCAGGTCAAAAGCGTGCAAGGTGCTTTTGATAAATATCTGGCGGACAACAAACCCGCTTATGTTGCCATAGACACCATCACGATGGCAGAGACGGTCGGTCTGATTCATAAGTGTGGTGGGCTTGCGGTACTGGCTCACCCGACACGTTATGGGTTATCCGCCACCCGAGTTCGCCGATTGATTGCAGATTTTGCCCAGATGGGTGGGGATGCTGTGGAGCTTCCCAATAGCGAACCCATCAGTACCAGAGCCATGATAGACAGGAGTATCAAGGAGCATGGTTTGTATGTGTCGGTGGGGTCTGATTTTCATGGCACAAATATGCCTTGGCGAAAATTAGCCCACGTTGCTACCCCAAATGCTGACCAAATCGGCATATGGGAGCGATTTAATCATCATCGCTGATGGCAAATAAGACAGCAGTGGCAAATGACCCTGTGGGTAGAGTAAATGACAGTGTTAAGGTGTCATCTTGCCATTGCCAAATCAGCTCATCAATCATCAGCCGATAGGGGCGGTGGTCAAGTTTTGCATCTATTTTGCTCAAGCCGTCTACCAGCAGTTTAAATTCTGCCAGTACATCATTTTCAAGTGCCAATGCCCAAGAGCTTGCCAAGCGTTTGCCTGTGCCATAAAGTATCCCAGCAGGGTGAATGTCGCCTGTCGTCATGCGTTGTCTGATGGTGTCGTCAATGTCTGCACAAAATACAGACCTTGTGCCATTTAGGTTAAAAACATCGCCATTTATTGGTTTATCCCAACATCTCATCTGCACTCGCTTGGCAAGCAGTGCATTAAAAATGGTACTTTTGGCGGTGGAGATGTACAAAGCGTGCTTATGGCGGTCTTTTTTGTGGGGGCGGTAGGGTTTGTCCGTGCCAAGCAGTTTTTCAAAAAACCGTGTGGATTGGGATAGGTTATTGCCATTTTTACCAAAACGCTGTTCACCAAAATAGTTGGGTACGCCTTGTGTTTGTAGTAGTTTTAGCTGTTCGTTGATGGAGGTTTTGTCGCCAACCACGCTTTTTAAAGTGATGTTAAAGTGATTGGCTTTATGTGTGCCACGATGGAGCTTTTTGCCATGCCAATGTTGTTGTATGACATTTAAACTTTCGTCATCGTTTAAAAAGGCTTGGGCGAAACCTTCAAAAGATGATGGTGGCAACTGCTTTTTAGGTAATCTTAGGCTAAACCATTGATAAGTAACAGCTTGTCTGTCCTTTAAACCACTAAAACCGACATCATTAGGAGTGATGTTTGTCCACTTTGCCAACAGGCGAGCGACAAATTCGGTGTTTAGGTTGGTTTTTTGGATAAATAACCAAAGATGTTCGCCTTGATGGTCAAAATCAATGTTCATGATTTCATGCACAACAAAATCATCAGCACATGCCTTAAAGGTGGCTTGTTTGATGGTGGGGGCATAAGGACTGATAAGATTCATAGGATTTCTCATGTGGCAGATTGGTGTCATGACGTGGAGTGATTATACCAAGTCTTAATGACAAAAATGAGAAAAATTGACAAAATTGGTTTGTTTTTAGTCAAAAATGACAGTTTTTGTGTGAATGGTGGTGTTTCAAATTTAAAATTTATGCTATAATTGTTCAGATTGGCAAGCTGACGATTTTTAGTTGGTCATTGTCATAATATAAACGCAACTTGCTTATCACTGTTTTGATGGGCATTACAATAGAGGATAACACTCATGGCCAAAGCCAAATTTGAACGTACCAAACCACACGTCAACGTCGGCACCAT
>JAUMUJ010000002.1:0-42986 GCA_030530785.1 Moraxella sp.
GAGCAGAGGACTCATAATCCTTTGGTCGCAGGTTCAAGTCCTGCTGGGCCTACCATGTTCATAAGGGTTTGCATTTGCAAGCCCTTTTTTATTGTATCAATTCTGCCATTCTTTCTTTGGCGATGTTTTTGGGCTTATCTGCAAAAATGGTGGCGTTCTTAGATTTGGGCAGATTGGTATTGAGATGGTTGAGATAAGGTCTTGTTTGGCATACTGTTATGATAAACAAGACCTGAGAGCAGACATCAAAAAGCTCAACTAAACAAGGACTGGTTTGATATTAAACTTGCTGTTAGGCAAGAAAATCCCCCTTGTTGTTTTTCATTTTGGTAGCCATAACGAACATATTTGATGAACCAATGTCATGAAGCAACATTTCAAAAGAATGGGTGGGTGTCTTATTTTGGTAAATCAAACAACAAAAATTCGGCAAATTCATCACTTTGGGCGATGATTTCGCTCTCATCAATGACAGCCACCGCATCGCCTGCTTGATACTGCGTACCATTTATCACGATAGACCCTTTGGCGACTTGTAGCCAGTAAACTCTACCTTTATCAAGGCTGATGACTTGTTCATTATTCAGCTGATACCGCCACAGTTTCATGTCTTGATACACCATAAGTGACCCACTCTGACCTGTGGGCGACAGTATCAGCACGCCACCCATGTGGTCGTCAAAGCGTGTTTGTTCGTAGCGTGGGGTTATGCCCATGTGGTTAGGGATTATCCAAATTTGATATAAGTGCAACCCGTCCTTGTCGCTTGGGTTAAATTCTGAATGGCGAACACCTGTCCCTGCTGACATGAGCTGAAACTCGCCCGCTGGTACGGTTTTGCTATGACCCATGCTGTCCTTGTGAGCGACCGCCCCCGACAGCACATAGGTTAAAATCTCCATGTCCTTATGTGGGTGCATGCCAAAGCCTGTGTTTGGAGCTATCCAATCTTCGTTAATGACACGCAGGGCAGAAAAACCCATAAAATCAGGGTCATAATAATCGGCAAACGAAAAGCTATGGCGACTTTTTAGCCAACCATGCTCAGCAAAACCACGCTCATGCGACAGTCTGGGGATAATCATAAAAGTACCTTGTTAAAATTTATCCTATTATAAATCTTTAAAAATAAGAAATAAATAGCGGTTTGGTTGATGTATCTTTTCTTGATAGGAAAAAATAAAACACACTTGTCAATATCACCCAATTTGGTTATGATAATCCTGCACTATATTTGGGAAATTATCATGAACATAAAACCCTTAATGCTCGCCTTATCCCTTTTACCCTTATCCGCTTTGGCGTGTGAAATATCACAAGTGATGAGGCATGATTATATCGGCTGTTTATCAGACGGGTTGGCACTCGTAGAACAAGAAGGCAAAAGGGATGTTATTGATAAAACAGGCAATCTTGTTATTCCTATTCAATATGATTACGCTGGGGATTTTGAAAATGGTAAAGCCAAAGCATCCTTAAACGACGAATTCTTTTATATGGACAAAACAGGCAAACGTATTGATTAAAACAACAGTGCTCAAATAGATATTTTAATTTCAACTTGAAATGGTGGTTTTTTTGGGGTTGTAAGGGCGGATATATTCGCCCTTGATAAATCATTATTTTAACAACCAAAGTATCGCCACGGGTAACCACACTGCCGTTACCAAGCCATTGATGGCAAGCCCAAATGCCGAATATCGCCCTGCGGTAGGGCTGATGGTCCATGCTTCTACCGTGCCGATGGCATGAGCGACCAGACCGAGTGCCAAGCCTTTTGCTCTGTCGTCCGTGATGTTTTTAAACAAAATACGGCACACCCCCGCCCCCAAAATCCCTGACACAATGATGATAAGGTTGGCAAGCACGAGTGGTGCATCAATGATTTGGGCAACTGACAAGCCCACAGGCGTGGTAACTGAACGTGTGGCAAATCCCAGTATCATCTCCATATTTAGGCTAAACAAATACGCCAAACTCATCGGCATAATCGCCCCAACAAGGCTTGCCATGATGACGATGATAGACAGCTTTTTAATGGGCAAACCCTTAAAGTCCATGCCTGCAAGTGGCACGGCAAGCAGTACGGTGCTATACCCAAGCAAGCGGTCAAACACGGGCTTTGCATTGGCGTAGTAGGTGTGATAAGGCAGTTGAATGACCGCCAAAATGATGAGCGTCAGCACAATGGCGATGATAATCATCGGTATGCCACGAAAGTATTTATTGATATAACGTAGCACATATTTTGCCCCGATGTGGGCGATGAGCGTAACGATAAAAGCGATAAAAATCGTGGTACTGTCAAGTTTTGGCATGATTATTCTCTTTGTTGTGAGTGTTTCTTAGCCAATGTTGGGACAGTTTGGCAAATGCCCAAAGTGGTATCACGGTGCTAAGGATAATGACCGCCGACACAGCAAGTAAGTCCGACCCCAGCCCAAACAACAAAATTCCCGCTCCTGCCGACACAGGTAAAAACGCAAATCCACTGTCCACCAACAACACGTTTGCCGATGATGACAGCCAATTTGGCAAACCGCCCTTGATAAGCCGTACGCCCATGAGTACGATAAAGAGCGACACCAAACCAACAATGTTGGTGGCACTCGGCATTCCCAAAGCGGTGCAAATGACTAGGGCGAACTCACGCACACCGATGACGATACAGGTAGTGGCAAGCATACCGAGCCAAAAATCGGGGGATTTGGTGAGATAGGGGGATTTCATGGTCGTCCTTGTAATGGGTGGGTTTTTATTAAAGCATTATCCGCCTTATCGGTCAAGGCGTTAATAAAAAAATGATGATTATTTTTTCAAAAAATAACATAGGTTGGTCTAATAAAAAGACCAATCCATTTTTATTAAAAATCAACAAAGTATATCTGAATGGGAAAAGTTACAATATCAAATGCCATCGTTAGAGGAATGAGTGCTTTTTTAGTGGTGCGTTCTATTTGTCCTTTGTGTTTACGAAATTCGTAATGGGTGATGGGTACAGGCTCTTTGAATCGGTGCGTTAAATTGGCATGATTTTGGGCAGATTGAATGGGAATAAAAGCGATATTATAGGCGGTATAATCACACACTAAGTGAGTTTTGTAGATGTGATGACTCAAAACATCAGAACAATAAAAATTTAATTTTCTTAATTGTTGTTTTTCGGTTTCTACATTTTTAACTTGATTTAAAGGTTTTTTAAAAGACAGTGAAATGCGTTCAGCACAACCAAAAGATGACGTGCAAACAAAGCCATTACCTGATTGTTTGACAGCGATTTGATGGTTTGTGGGTAAATTGATGTGCAAATATCGCAAATCCATCGTATCTAGAATGCGTTTTAGTGAGTCGGTTTTGTCGTGATTGTGAATCAGGTAGCTGTGTTTTTGACCTGCCAACACAAGAGCGTTTTCATAGCCTTGTATTGGTTTGTCGGGCTTGCCGATGGCGATGATGGTGTCGCTCATGTCGGTGGCAATCCAGCGTTTGTCTTTGGATTTATTAATGCTTTGCTCTAAGGCACTACTGGCAAAACAGCCTGATAAGCAAAGTGTGAATAATGACACTAATACTACCGATAATTTCATGGTGCACTCCAAATAAAATCCATGCTCTATGACAATTATTATAGGCTGAATTTGGGTGGGTGGCAAGTTTTTTATCAAATCACAATGGTGGGATTCTTGCCAAATGTACAACTTTCGTTATATTTAGTGTTGTCTTTAATATCGTAGCAATTTGATGATGTGTATTTACAAATTTATATCATAAAAATTAAAAATGGTTTTAAAGGATAATGCAATTTTAAATCAATCACTTATCTATGCGATAAGGAGTGGTCTGTCATAATAGTTTCCTTATTACAGTATTACAGTTATTTCTAAGTTATCTATGCGATAAGGAACGCTTAACCGATTTTGCATGGGCAAGCGGTGCATTTCTAAGTTATCTATGCGATAAGGAACATAGCCCCATGCAAAGCATCCGCCCCCAGTACTTTCTAAGTTATCTATGCGATAAGGAACATGAAGCAGAGTTCATTAAAGAATGGTCTGATATTTCTAAGTTATCTATGCGATAAGGAACAGAATGAAATGCTTACTTTTCTTTGGTCTGTTTTTCTAAGTTATCTATGCGATAAGGAACTAGAAGTATATCGTTGCTAATTTTGCCCCATATTTTCTAAGTTATCTATGCGATAAGGAACAAATCCGTAAAATTCTAGTCGCCAAACCAAATTTTCTAAGTTATCTATGCGATAAGGAACGTTCAATGGCACACGCCAAGATTTGCTCAATAATTTCTAAGTTATCTATGCGATAAGGAACGCCGTGTTCATCTTGACCACACAGCCTTTTTATTTCTAAGTTATCTATGCGATAAGGAACGGCGATGTGCTTGGCAATATTGATGAGCTACTTTTCTAAGTTATCTATGCGATAAGGAGCGCTTATCCACATGGGTCATGGTGTCCCTAATGTTTCTAAGTTATCTATGCGATAAGGAGCTACAAATTGCCATTTCGTGCAAAAGTGAGAGTTTTCTAAGTTATCTATGCGATAAGGAGCATTTTATTTTATTTTATTTGGCAATCTATCACTTTCTAAGTTATCTATGCGATAAGGAGCGATTTTTGATAATTCTTTAAATGCTCAAGTTTTTTCTAAGTTATCTATGCGATAAGGAGCCTCTGGAACATCATTAGCAAGAGCCACAGCAGTTTCTAAGTTATCTATGCGATAAGGAGCTTTGTAGGGACTGCAAGACGGTTGGCTTGATTTTTCTAAGTTATCTATGCGATAAGGAGCACTGGCTTACAGTAACAAGCACAAACTTTGCTTTTCTAAGTTATCTATGCGATAAGGAGCTACGCTTTAACGACACCAATTTTCTAAATTAATTTCTAAGTTATCTATGCGATAAGGAGCAGGATACAAGCATACACACATAACCAAACTAGTTTCTAAGTTATCTATGCGATAAGGAACTTTTTGCCATTTTTGATTTTTTGGCGTTCTTGTTTCTAAGTTATCTATGCGATAAGGAACGGCTTGGTGTGTGGCTCTTTGCCTTTTTGGGTTTTCTAAGTTATCTATGCGATAAGGAACAAGCAGTTAAAGAAAGTCGCCAAAATATTGTTTTTCTAAGTTATCTATGCGATAAGGAACCGTTCAAATTAGGTCGTAAGATGGGACTGCATTTTCTAAGTTATCTATGCGATAAGGAACGCTAGATTAGATGCCAGATAGCCCCATTTTTGGTTTCTAAGTTATCTATGCGATAAGGAACGGCAGACTTGTACAGCTCATTTTGGCGTTTTTTTTCTAAGTTATCTATGCGATAAGGAACAAGTACCTACCAAAAAGGGTATGGTAACACTTTTTCTAAGTTATCTATGCGATAAGGAACAGAAAAGGTATTGACGGTTTATGTTTTGGGTTTTTCTAAGTTATCTATGCGATAAGGAACGTGGTAGAGTGCTTTTTTAACGGAGACTTAGGTTTCTAAGTTATCTATGCGATAAGGAACCTCAAGGCAATTTAAGCCATAAAGCCCCTTATTTTCTAAGTTATCTATGCGATAAGGAACTTGCGATTTGATTTTCCGCTTTCGCTTCGGTCTTTCTAAGTTATCTATGCGATAAGGAACGGACTGTAAACACTGGCATTTTTCCCCTGTCAATTTCTAAGTTATCTATGCGATAAGGAACGAAAAAGAATAAATCACATGAAATTTTTAATTTTTCTAAGTTATCTATGCGATAAGGAACCAGTCTCGTCATCATCTTTGTTATCCCATTCGGTTTCTAAGTTATCTATGCGATAAGGAACACTTGATGGCAAATAAAAAGATTGAACTGTTATTTCTAAGTTATCTATGCGATAAGGAACTGATAGGGCTTGCCCTGTCTGTAACTGGCGTATTTCTAAGTTATCTATGCGATAAGGAACGTTTGCACTTGTACACTCATGCATACCACTGTCTTTCTAAGTTATCTATGCGATAAGGAACGTGATATTCAGAAATCGGCTCAAAGCCTTGTGTTTTCTAAGTTATCTATGCGATAAGGAACAGCAAGACAAGATTATGACCGAGAAAGTACGGTTTCTAAGTTATCTATGCGATAAGGAACAGTTATAGCTTTATTCCAATTTGTGATTTTGTTTTCTAAGTTATCTATGCGATAAGGAACACTTAGAACGCACTGCACGAATATCAACGTTATTTCTAAGTTATCTATGCGATAAGGAACTCTTTGGTTCGGATTTTCGGGGATACGCTCAATTTCTAAGTTATCTATGCGATAAGGAACTAGGAGCCGATGGTGTATGGCGTGGTGAAAGTTTTCTAAGTTATCTATGCGATAAGGAACTTCAAATTTGATGCTTTGGTATGTGTGCTTATTTTCTAAGTTATCTATGCGATAAGGAACCACTTTTTGCTGTTTTGTGCAAACGTGACGGTTTTCTAAGTTATCTATGCGATAAGGAACATGTGTTCATAACGATTTCCTCACGGTTCTAATTTCTAAGTTATCTATGCGATAAGGAACCATAGAACGAGGAGACAATCCCTATGAGCATTTTTCTAAGTTATCTATGCGATAAGGAACATCAAAGACAAGATTATCCACATCTGCCACTACTTTCTAAGTTATCTATGCGATAAGGAACTTTACATTATTAAATAATATTGAAAATGTGGATTTCTAAGTTATCTATGCGATAAGGAACTAGAATTATACAACATAAAACCCACTTATGGCAAGGCTTAAAGTCATATTTTAGGCATTTACCCAATGTTTTTTTGCCTGTTTATAAGCGTTTGATTATTATTAAGTTTTTAAATAGTCAAAAAATAAAGGGTATAGATCTTTTTCACCCTTTATTTTAGCATAATCAGTCTCAATTACCAATGTGGAACGGTGGTTTTGTGTTTATCATTACTGTTATTGACACCGTAGGCACTCAATGCTTGTTTTTGTCATTACGCATGAAGTTTAAGGGTTGACATTTGGCTTCACCATCACTTGTCTTGTCGGGCAATTTGTATGGTGGCGAGCATTTGCTCATTATGAACGATGATTTAATACGCCACTTGATGACTTTTAAGGAATATGTGCGATGCATTTGTGGATACTCAGTCATCATTTGGTTGTTGCCTGAACTTGATGAATTAGGCACCAAAGCCTGCAATTCATCAAAAATCCAAATAATGGCTGTATATTTAATCAATCTTATAGTTTACTACTTCACAACTTGGTTTAAAAAGTTGCAAATATGTTACAATATTGATGATTTATCTCACTTTATACAAGTTTATCACAATATGACAGCAACAGAAAATCCGAAAAAACCCCTTGAAAATCAACATATTTTATTAAAACCTTTATATATCAATGGTTTGAAAATTGATAATAGAATTTGGGTAGCACCGATGGCAGGTGTTACTGATAATCCCTTTCGCCGTCTTGCCAAATCCTTTGGGGCAGGTCATGCCATCAGTGAGATGATTATCGCTGATACTGCTCTGTATGCCCGCAAAAAATCGCTGTATCGGGCGAACTTTTCGGGGGAGATTGCTCCCATCTCTGCCCAAGTGGCAGGTTCAGAGCCTGATAAGTTGGCAAAGGCGGTGCGATTTCAGGTAGAAAATGGGGCATGCATGGTGGACATTAACATGGGTTGCCCTGCAAAAAAAGTCTGCCGTAAGTTGTCGGGGTCGGCTCTTTTGCAAGATTTGGATTTGGTGGAGCGTCTGCTTGACAGTGCCGTAGAATCGGTGGCAGATTTGGGTGTGCCAATCACACTAAAAACACGGCTTGGTTTTACTAATGGTCAAGAAAATATCCTAACAGTGGCTAAGATTGCCGAAAATGCAGGCATTTCTGCTCTTGCCATACACGGACGCACCCGAGAAGACTTTTATGCAGGCAATGCCCGTTATGAGCTTATCAGGCAAGTCAAGCAAACCTCTAAAATCCCCATCATCGTCAATGGCGACATTGACAGTCCCCAAAAAGCCAAATGGGTACAAGAGTACACAGGGGCGGATGCTGTCATGATAGGGAGAGCAGGGCAGGGGCGACCGTGGATTTTTCGGGACATTGCTCATTATCTTGCCACAGATGAGATTTTAGCCCCGCCCAGCGTGAGCGAGCTTCGTGAGATTGTGCTTAGCCATCTTGATGAATTGTATCAATTTTATGGAGAATATTCAGGCTGTCGCATTGCCCGTAAGCACATCGCTTGGTACACAGGCGGACTTGCCAACTCTAACGCCTTTCGGGAAGCGATGTATCGTGAAGAGACGACCAGTGGTCAGTATCGGGTGGTTGATGAGTTTTTAAGGGGTGGTTAGGCCTGAATTGGGCGATTTTTGGCTTTTGTATTGATGGATTTTTATTTAACAACATCATGCTTGTAATTGATAATATTTATCATAAAAAGTGTCGGCAAAAGGTAGGATTTTGGCAGATTTTATGCTAAAATCACACCAGCATTTTGCTATCGGAAATTTATTTTTAGCATAACGGAGTTTAAGGTTATGAGCATTGACCGTATTCGCCACGCAGGTCTGCGTGAAAAAGTGATGACTGCTGATGAGGCTGTCCAATTTATCCAAAATGGCATGATGCTTGCCATCACAGGTTTTACAGGGGCAGGCTACCCTAAGGCATTACCCACTGCCATCGCCAATAAAGCCAAATCCGCTCACGCCAAAGGAGAAAAATTTAGCGTGGGCATGGTAACAGGTGCGTCTACCGCTCCTGAATGTGATGGCGTGCTGGCAGAAGCCAACGCTCTACATTTTCGTTCGCCATTTCAATCCGACCCAACACTCCGTAACGGCATTAACGCAGGTAACATCGCTTACCAAGATATGCATTTATCACACGTTGAACAACAAATGCGCCAAGGTTTTTATGGCAAATTTGACGTGGCCATCGTAGAAGCAACCGCCATCACCGAAAACGGCGAGTTGATTTTTGCAATGGGTATCGGTCATGGCGTGGAAGCGGTAAAAAATGCCGACAAAATCATCATTGAGATTAACTCTGCCCTAAGTGCAGGCTTGGAGGGTATGCACGACATTTATGGCGAAGTGGGTTTGCCACCGCACCGTAAGCCCATTCCCATCGTGGGTGCTTTTGACCGTATTGGTACGGCAGGCTTGGCGATTGATGTTGATAAAGTGGTTGCCATCGTCTTTACCAATGCAGGCGACCGTAATTCTAAATTTGCCGAGCCTGACGATGTCTCTAAGCGTATCGCTGCCCAAGTGATTGATTTTCTTGATAATGAAGTCAAACAAGGTCGTCTTCCTAAGAGTCTGTTGCCCTTACAGTCTGGCGTGGGCAACGTGGCAAATGCGGTGATGGCAGGACTGCTTGATGCCCCATTTGATGATTTGACAGGTTATACCGAAGTGTTACAAGACGGTATGCTTGATTTGATTTTGGCCAAAAAAATGAAAACAGCATCTGCCACCGCCTTGTCATTCAGTCCAGATGCGTTAGAGCGTTTTAACGAAAACATTGAGTTTTTAAAGGACAAGATTGTTTTACGTCCGATGGAGATTAGCAATCACCCAGAGATTATCCGCCGTTTGGGGGTCATTGGCATGAACTCCATGATTGAAGCGGACATCTATGGTAACGTAAACTCCACCCACGTCATGGGTACTCGCATGATGAATGGTATCGGTGGTTCGGGCGACTTTACTCGTAATGGGTTTTTCTCGTTCTATGTCAGTCCATCTACCGCAAAAGGCGGGGCAATCTCTGCCATCGTGCCGATGGTCAGCCATCATGACCACACCGAGCATGACGTGATGTTTATTGTTACTGAGCAGGGCATGGCGGATTTGCGTGGCAAATCACCAAAAGAACGTGCCAAACTCATCATTGACAACTGCTCACACCCTGATTATCGGGATATGCTCCGTGATTATTATGACCGTGCATTGGTGGCAAGCCAAAAAGCAGGCGGTATCCATACGCCACATATGTTGTTAGAAGCCTTATCATGGCATCAGCGTTTTGTGGAAACGGGCGATATGCGCATTAAATAAACGCATTTGCATAAAGAACACCCAAGTTTAACTGCTTGGGTGTTTTTTTGTGATAAAAAGTGTTTTTCGTTTTAAAATTGGTTATAATTGTTAGGTTTTTATGCCTGATGGAAATATAATGTCAAGATTTTGCTTAAAATTTTTGGTGGTGGCGGTAACAACGGCATTATTAAGTGCCTGCCAACATCATCAAACCATGTCAGCACAACCTGCCACCATGCAACATAATGCAGTTGGTACGTCTGGTACGTCTTTATCTGACCAAGCCAAAGCACGGCTTATCCGTGCCGTACAAGAGCATTTAGGTCAAGAATACCACGCCGTAACTGTGCACCGCACCCAAATGTTGCCTCTATATCAAGATGGTAGCCTAAATAAGGACGCTGACCCGATTTGGGGCAGTATCATGAAAGTGGGTGAGTTTAAACGCAACCACACCAACGAACAAAGACAGCCTTATTTGACTGAGTTTGAATATGTGGGCGAACCAGACACGGGCGATGATGTCAAAGGCGAACTGCCTTATTTGCGTTATGATGACGAAAAGGCAGGCGTGTCTGCCGAGACAGTCTCTCGTGCAACAGCAACAACAAACGAAATTTACCGAGATACCGATGATAAGATTGCACAGTTATTGGACGATACTAATGAATTGGTGGTACATTTTCATTTGATGTTTGATGAGAGCGGTGCAGGGCAAGAGCGACCGTCTTTGGCTGATGAACAACAAAAATCCATACAAAAGCAGATTGTCGCCTTACAAAAAAACGCTCAGGGCTACCAAGTACAAGAGTTAAATGCCATCGGCGAGTGTTTAAATCATTATGTCATCGGGGCAAAGGAGCTGTTGTCATCGTCAGCCAAGACCGAGACCAACACGGAGCTTTTGTTGCAAAATTATCAGATGTGTGCATCAGGTGTGGTATTTAACAAAACGCTCATGCCTGCCACTTATATCAAAGAAGGTCATACCAAAAACCACCTAAACACCACCACCGAGCTTGCCAAATGCCAACGTAATGCCATAAAAGAACAACGAAACTTTCGCTTGATGGGTAAAACCTATGTACATGATGATAAGGTCTATTTGGACAGCTATCTGAATTATGCCAGATGTGCCAGCGATGTGCTTGGGGCGGATACTGACAGCATTAAAGACCTAGACAGTGCCAAATCTGAACTGTATGCCTTGCGTTATGTGGTCAGTGATGGTAAGTTGTCAGAATATGCAACTTATACTGACAAATATCAAGGGGTAACAGGTTGGCTTGATGCTTATCGGGACATGAAAGCACAAGGCGACACACCCAAAGACACCAAAGATGACGAGCCAAACCGAACTTTTGGTAGATTTGGTGTTTATGGTAACATGATGGCAAATATGCTAGATTATATCAAGCACACGCCCGAACAGTTAAATGCCCAAAATCTATACCAATATAATAACACCACCATCACCAGTTTAACTCATCATAATCCGACCACTCGTCAGACCGCCATTTTGGGGTCATTGGACTTTGAATCGTCCACCGCTCGCCAGTCAGCACAGTTTCCCATTCGGTTGGATTTTAATGCAGGTGTGGCGACAGCGGACGTGTCGGCATTATTGCCTGTGGTGGCACTGGTTGCCCCCAAGCACGCCCCTTTGCCCAAAGACATACCCGATGGCTTGATGTATTTTAAGACCCCAAATGAGCTTGCCCAAAAAATCCCGAGTGCTGTCATTTATGATGCCATCAGTCGGGGGGTGGTGCTTGCTTTATCTGACATGGACAGCGAACGCTTTACACCGGTGGCAGGTCAAGACGACTTCGCCAAACAAGCGGGTGCTAAGCATACCATCAAGATACAGCTTGACACCAAAGAGATGGGTCAGTTGTATGCCACCATCGCCAAAAAAGTGGTGCTGGATTTAAACGATTATGTGGACACACACCCTGATATTTATCCAGACATTCAAGCAGATAAGCCCAATAGAGCCAAAGGCATTAAAAAGGGCGACAGCCAAGCCGATAAGGTTAAGGCGATGATAAAGGACTTTGCCACACTTGGTATGGCACACCGTAGCAGTGATGTGGGTGGGCTTGTACAGGTCATTGAAGGGGTCTTGCCATTTAGGGTGGACACAGCAACTTATGTTTATCTTGACGCACAAGGCAAGCTCATCGCCACCCAGAGTATGACCACTTTGCACGATGAAATGCACGATTATCGCTTAAAAAATGTCGCCCAAACCCGCTATGGTAAAGCAGTTTTTGATAATCATGCCTTGTCTGGTCAGTTTAAAAACGCCTTTAACACACCTGCTCAAATTGATGGTGTGGCATGGGTAAAAAATGCCGTTGATGAATATCGTTTTGCTCAAAGAGCCAAAAATGTACGTTTGTCGTATCAATATGAAAACGATGAGCCAAAACCATCTGTCAAGGCAGATAACGCCTGTGCTAACATCGCTGATGACATCGCCAGTCGGGGCGGTCATGATGATGTTCGCCAAACGGCAGAAGCCTTTAAACAAAAAGAATGTGCCACACGTTAGGATATGATATGAATTTACCAAAAATTGCTTGTTTAATGATGGGATTGGGACTGTTGAGTGCTTGTGCCACCAAAACGCATCTTGCCCAGCCTGCCACATCGTCTGTATCGGTTTCTGCCAAAGATTCGTTAGCATCTGCGGTAAAATCCCAAATGTATCGCTCTTTTGGCTATCAGACGGACATTTATGTGTCCAATCATGCTCGCCGTGAGCGATTGGCTGATGTGTCCGTAGGAGATAGTGCCACTCAAAGCTGTGAGACCCGTCATGATGATGCTTATGTGGTACTTTTAAAAAAGGCTTATGGTGAAAAAGGCGAAAAACTGGATTTAAACACCGAATATCTTGATGAACAAAAAACCATTAAATCTGCGTATCAGGCGTGCGTGGCGGTGATTAATGAGAAAAAAGGTCGGTATGAACCTTTTGATTTTGACGCATTTTATCAAGAGAACCATGCCTTGTCTGCCGATGAAAAAGAAGCGATGTTTTTAGGCAGTATAACTGCTCACATGGCAAATCAAATGGCACTTGATGATATGGCACAAGATGAACCATCAGAACCTGTGCTTGAAGCCAAAAAAGCCGAGCTGTTGGACGCTTATCTGTTACAGCCAAGCCATCTGTCGGTATCGGGGCATTATCGGCCACTAAAAGGGCAGTTTAGTGTCTTGCCTAGCATACAGTATCACGCCAAAAACCTGCATTTGTCGGTCAATCAACCCGTGCATTTTGATTTAAATGCAGGCGGGGCATATTTGTGGGCGGATAATTTTGCGTTGGCAAACAGCCAGTTTTTAGATAAAAGTTTGGGCGATAAGTGGTATAATAAATGGTTATTTCTACCCTTTAATGATGGCAGTTTGCCCGATGATTTTGTCAAAGAGTTTGTCAAAGCCTACCTAAATGCCAAAAAAGAGAGTTTTTTGACCACGCCATCTGATGATTTTCGCTGGATAAATGCCGATGAGTTAAGTGGTGTGTCCCATTTGTCGGACAGTTTGCCTGCCTCCACATTGGCACTCATGACAAGCACGCCCCACATCATTCAAAGCACGCTGTCCACCAAAGATAAGGCGTATAGTGATTATGTGTTTTATGAGGTTTTGTATAATACTCTCACCAAAAAATATCCTGATTTGGCGATAGAGCAAATCATGGGCTATAACATTCAGACGATGGAGCGAGACATCATTGATGGTGAGAGTGTCATCACGGTGCGTAATGCTGAGCAGACGGCGGACACCGACCCAAGCGAGCCTAAGATGAATGCCAAAATGCTGATGGCTGTTTGGCTGGCCAATATTAACCAAAAAGTGCAGGCTTACTATGCCAGTCAAGACCCTGACTTCCCTGAACAAGACCGCCCCCAGATGAGCGACCAACGCCCCGTTATTACGCATTATGGCTTAGATGGTGGTAGATTGTCTTGGGTCAGTCAGCGATATTATCTAAAAACGCAGTTAAAAGGTGGTCAATTTGCCAAAGTGCTGTCTGATGAGCCGATGGTGATTGATGTTTTCACAAAAATTCATCAAAATCCCAACCAAGTCAAGACCTTTGGGCATTTGCCAGTGCCTACCGCCCAAAACAGCGTAAATCTGCTCACCTATAAAGATGAGTTTTTAAACAATCTAAAAAATGGCAATGATAAATACCTACAAGCCATGCTAAGGCTGATTTTGGGTGGGCAGGACGAACCAAGTGAGCCAGAGCTGATTGATGAGCCTTAGTCATCAACCACAAAAAATACCCCAAATTGGGGTATTTTATTTAGGGGGTATTATCGGATGTTAGGCTGATGCCTGCTTGGGCTGCCAAACCGTCAGGGCTAAATACCCCTTCATAAACAAAGGACGTAGGACCTGTCATCATGACCGAGTAGCCCTCTTGATAACGCACGGCAAGACTGCCTCCATACAGCTGAGTGCGAATGTCCACACCTTCATCAAGCCAGCCTTCACGCACGCCGATGGCGACCGCTGCACACGCTCCTGAACCACAGGCTTGGGTTTCGCCAACCCCACGCTCGTAAACCCGTAAGCGGACATGGCGTTGATTGACGATTTGTACAAAGCCGACATTAACCCGTTCTGGAAAGGCTTCATGCGACTCAATCGCCTTACCAAGCCGTGCCACGTCTGCCGTTAGTACGTCATCCACTTGTATCACAGCATGGGGATTGCCCATGTTGCACACATATAAGGACACGGGCGTGTCATCTATCATCATGCGATAGGCGTTACCGACTTTGGTGATGGCTTTTGGGGCAAAGGGAATCTCATCGGGCTTAAATTTGGGCTTGCCCATGTCTACTTGCACCCAGCCGTAGCGGTCAGTGGTAAGCGCGATGATACCGCTTGCGGTCTCTACTCTTAGGCGTTGTTTAAAGGACAGTTTGCGAGCTTGGACAAAGGTGGCAAAGCATCTTGCTCCGTTACCGCATTGGGAGACTTCTTGACCGTCTGCATTAAAAATGCGGTATTTAAAATCCACATCGGGGCGAGTGGGTGGCTCTACGATGAGCAGTTGGTCAAAGCCCACCCCCAAATGACGGTCAGCAAGCAGTTTAACAAGGTCGGTGGTAAGATTCATACGCTGGGTAACTAGGTCAATGACCATAAAGTCATTACCCAACCCGTGCATTTTGGTAAATTCAATCAGCATTTGTTATCCTTTTGTTTGTGGTTAAATGACTCTTGTATCTTATCACGTTATGTAAAAATTCCAAAGGAAAATTTAATTCATATTTTGAGTGTGTTCAAGGCTTTTTTCGGTGATAGCGGTTTTTAGGTAAGTCAGTGCTTGGGGGGATTTGGCATTTAGGGTGTTTAAAATTTGAGTGGTGGCAAGAGCATGGCTATTAGGCAGGCGAGTGTAGGTGTCGCTTGGGTTGATGATAAATTCGTCATCAGACAGGTCAATGCTGACGAGCGTCTTGGTGGGATTTTTATGCAAAACGTTCACATTGCCTGACAACAAAAACCTCCCCGCTTCTTGTAAGATGAGTGCTGACGGGTCGTCTTGTGAAAAAATGGCTTGATGGTCTTTGGCGGTGTTGGTAAAACGCAAATGCAACGCAAGCGGAAAATCGTCTAACACAATCACCACCGACCCTGAGATTTTGATGTGAGTGGCAGGTGTGAACACGCCTTGTGGTAGTCCTAAAATTTGGCAGGCTTGACTGGCAGTTACAAGGTCGTTCATGTGATAAAAAAACTCACCAAGCGGTTTTTGGGCTTTTAGGTTGTCATCTAGGCGGTCATAATGAGCCAAAAACATCATGGGCAGGTCTTTTTGACAGATGAGAGTGTCTATTTTGACGTTATGTACCCGAAAGGGCAAATCATCTGTGATGAGTTCTTGGAGTATAAAAGTGTCGGTCATGTGCGTTTTCCTGTAAAAATTATCCATCATATCATAATTTTTGCCAAAAAAGCCAAATTTTGCTTGACGTTGGTGTTATCTTATCATTGGGCAGATTTTATGATAAAATGAATAATAAAGTTCATCGTCTCGTTGGTGGACTTGGTTAAATTGGGGATTATTACCTTATTTTTGGAGAGTGTGATGAAAGCCTTATTGGTTGTAGATGTACAAAATGGCTTTGTGGGTGGTAATTTGGCGGTGGCAAACAGTCATGCCATTATCCCTGTGATTAACCGCTTAATTGCTCATTTTGACACTGTCATTTTGACCCAAGATTATCATCCTGCCGACCACATTTCTTTTTATCAAAATCATGACGGCAAAGCCCCGTTTGACACGATAGAGCTATCCTATGGTACGCAAGTTCTATGGAATGCCCACTGCGTACAAGGCACATCAGACGCTGATTTTCATACCAGCCTACAAGCCGATAAAGCCGAGCTCATTATCCGCAAAGGTTTTCATCGGGACATAGACAGCTATTCGGCGTTTATGGAAGCAGATAGGGTAACCAAAACAGGGTTGGCAGGCTATTTGCGTGAGCGGGACATAGATGATGTGTATGTGGTGGGCATTGCGACCGATTTTTGTGTGGCATGGACGGCAACAGATGCGGTGGCGTTTGGTTTTAAATGCACGGTCATCACGGACGCTACCGCCCCCATTGACATGAATGGGTCATTAGATAAGGCGATGGCGGACATGACAAACATGGGTGTGAAATTCATCACCTCAAAAGACATTTTAAATCAATGACCTATAAATTTTTTTAAAATTTTATTAAAAAATACTTGTCAAATTTTAAAAGTGGTATATAATACGCCACATCAAGACGAAATTTGATAAATCTGGGGTCGTGGCGAAATTGGTAGACGCACTGGATTTAGGTTCCAGCGGGGCGACCCGTGAGAGTTCGAGTCTCTCCGACCCCACCATATATAAAAACCTGCTGTTTTGGCAGGTTTTTTGCTATGTGAATTGAAAACAGATGAAAGGGGCAGGGCGTGTATCACACGCTGTGTTTATTTGCTCATTGTATGTAAAATTTGTGAACGTAGGGGTAGATTATATTTGCCTTGTGTGGGATACGATTTTTGGGAGAATGTGATTTGCTCCCACAAATCCACTTAAATATCATGTTTTATTCACCCAATTTTTACCGAAATTTCCAATCAGCCAAATATCATGACTGTTCAAACTTTTAATCCCAAAAATCCCAATCCTAGCGAAGTGGGTTATCATCATAAAGCCAATCATAACCAAAACCGCACCATTGACCAAAGTGCCAATCTGCAAAGCACGGGGCTTATGCAGATAGCCGAGCCGAGCGATTTGTCTGGCGAAATCAACAAAACCCCCAAAGTTGGCTTTGTCTCCTTAGGTTGCCCCAAGGCATTGGTGGATAGCGAGCGAATCATTACCGAGCTTACCCGTGAAGGCTACCTTGTTGCCAAAGATTATGATGGGGCGGATTTGGTGGTGGTAAACACTTGCGGATTTATTGAGTCTGCTGTCCAAGAAAGTCTTGATGCTATTGGCGAAGCGATTAGCAAAAATGGTAAAGTCATTGTAACGGGCTGTTTGGGTAAAGACGCTGAACGCATTCGTGCCATGCACCCTGCCGTGCTGGCGGTAACAGGGGCTCATGCGTATGATGAAGTCATCAAGGCGGTAACGCATCATGTGCCAAAACCTACCAAGTCAAAGGCTTATGACCCTAAAATAGACCTTATCAATGATGCAGGTGTGAAATTAACTCCTGCTCATTATGCGTACATTAAAATCAGTGAAGGCTGTAATCATCGCTGTACTTTTTGTATCATTCCGTCTTTGCGTGGCGATTTGGTGTCTCGTACCATTGACAGCGTGATGAATGAAGCGGTCGCCCTAAAAAAAGCGGGGGTTAAAGAGCTACTCATCATCAGCCAAGACACGTCCGCTTATGGCGTGGATTTAAAATATAAAATGGCGTTTTGGCAAGGCGAGCCTATCCGCACCAAGTTTTTTGATATGTGCCAAGCCCTAGCACGTCTGGGTATTTGGGTGCGTTTGCATTATGTGTACCCTTATCCGCACGTGGATGATGTGGTGCAACTCATGGCGGACAGCATGAAAGCTAGTGGCGGTAGGGGTGGGCTTTTGCCGTATCTTGACATTCCGTTTCAGCACGCAAGTCCCAGCGTATTAAAGGCGATGAAACGCCCCGCCATGAGCGAGAACACCCTAGAACGCCTTAATAGATGGCGTAAGATTTGCCCCCAGATTGTCATTCGCTCTACCTTTGTGGTGGGCTTCCCAGGTGAGACCGAAGAAGATTTTGAATATCTGCTTGACTGGCTAAAACAAGCACGTCTTGACCGTGTGGGCTGTTTTACTTATTCAGAAATTGATGGGGCGGTCGCCAATGACTTGCCAAACCCTATACCAGAGCATATTAAACAAGAGCGTTATGAGCGGTTTATGGCAGTGGCTCAAAAAATCAGCGAAGAAAAACTGCAAGAAAAAGTCGGACAAATATTGGTGGTGTTGGTGGATGAGATTGATGATGATGAAAACATCGCCATTTGTCGCAGTCATGCCGATGCCCCAGAGATTGATGGTCATGTCTATGTGGACAACATTGATGAGACGGTCAAGGTGGGGCAGTTTCTCACCGTTACCATTGATGAGGCCAGCGAGTATGATTTATTTGCCAGTTTTGTAACATCATAGTATGCTGTGTTATTTTAAGTAGCTTTTTATGCACTTTGTGATATTTTGCCTTGTGGTGATGGGTGTTATTTTGTAGAATGGCGAGCCAATACGATGAAATAGGTAGAATTTATGACAAAATCTTTTGTGATGAAGAAGTGGTTCTTGGTCATATCATTGTCTTTGGTGTCTGTGTGTTTTAGTCATGCTCATGCCAATCAAAACGGACAAATAGAACAACAGATTCGTGCAGACAAAGATTATGACACCAATGTCGCCAAAGCCCGCAGTATGCTCCAAGCTCGTGGCTACCAAGTCAAAGAGATAAAGGCGGGTGCTGAAAACGGTCAAAAATGTCTTGAAGTAGAAGCCTATAAAGGAGCATCAAAATACGAAGTAAAATTGGACTATCCTAACTTAAAAATCATCAAAGAAAAACTGGATAAGTGATTATTCAGTTTTTGCCATATTCTCAATCAGCCCAAGCAGATACGCTTGCATCTTATGTAATTCATCATTTGTAACACCATTTAGCCATGCTCCGTCTATGGCACATCGCACCGCCATCAAGCGAATGTCGCTGTCGGTGGTGGCGTGGGCGGTCAATTTTTGATTGAGCCAATTTAACCATAAGTCATTTGCCTGATTGTCGGCGGTCATGGCTCGTATCAATCCTGCCCAATCGCTCATCAAACCAATCTTGTTATCACGACACAGTACGTTGATGTAGGCTTTGGTAAATGCTCCAAAACCGTCCGTCACTTGTGCCATGATGGCGGTATTAACTTGGGCAATAAATAGCTCAAAGACGCTGATAATCAGCTCGTCTTTGTTTTTAAAATGATGAAACAGACCGCCTTTGCTGACACCCGCTAGGTCGGCAACTTTTTGTAAAGACAGGTGGGCGATGCCATCTTTTAACATGATGTCTTTGGCACAGATAATGAGCTGATGGCGAAGTTGTTCGGGGTTGTTTTTGCGTTTGGGTTTTTGCAGGGCAGGGTAGTTGGTTATTAGGTGATTCATAATTTTTCCTTAAAAATCAATGAGTATGGCTGTTTGAAAAGACATTCATGATAATCACGCCCACCACGATAAAGCCAATGCCAATCATGGCAGGCGTGTCTAGGGGTTGCTTTAACACAAATATGCCAATCAGGGCGGTTAAAACAATCCCCACTCCCGACCAGATGGCATAAGTCATGCCAAGCGGTATGACCTTGACCACATGGGATAACAGATAAAAAGCGATGGCAAAACAGATGAGCGTGATGGCGGTGGGCAAAAGTTTGCTAAACCCGTCTGATTTGACCAAAAATGTAGAGCCTGTAACTTCGCTGATGATGGCAAAGGCAAGTAGGGCGTAAGAGATGGATAATTGCATGGCTAACCTTGTTTTTAAAAAAAACCGACTGGTCGGTATGTTTTATATTTTACAAAAAATTAGGCGGTCATGCAAGGGATTTTTAAATATCCACTTATTGATAGCGGGTGGGGTCGGATACGCCTGCGTCCAAAAACCCTTGACGGCGTAAGACGCAACTATCACACACACCGCACGCTCGCCCATCTGTGTCGGCACGATAACATGAGACGGTTTGGGCATAATCCACACCAAGCGACAGCCCTAATTTGAGTGTTTCGGCTTTGGATAGGTGTTGTAGTGGGGCGATGATGGATAGGTGGTTGCCTTGCCTGCCTGCAACGGTCGCAAGGTTTGCCATCGTTTCAAAGGCTTGGATAAAATCTGCTCGGCAATCAGGGTAGCCCGAAAAATCCACCGAACTGACCCCGATGATGATGTGATTTGCCCCCGCAACTTCCGCTACCGCTAGGGCATAGGATAAAAAAATGGTGTTGCGAGCAGGCACGTAAGTGATGGGTACAGCGTCCGTGTCGCCTTGATAGTTAGGCACAGCGATGGTGGGGTCGGTCAATGCTGAACCGCCAAGTTGGGCGATGTCAATGTCAATGATGCGATGAGATATGCCAAGTTGTTGGGTGATACGTTTAGCAAACACAAGTTCGCTACTGTGGCGTTGCCCATAACCAAAGCTGATGGCGGTTACTGATTTAAAATTTGCCTTTGCCCAGTATAGACAAGTGGTGCTGTCAAGTCCGCCTGAAAATAGGACGACAGCGTGGTCATTGGTATGGTCGGTCATGATGTATTTAAAAAGTTGGATTTTATCATGAATTGGGTTGTTTGACGAATTTTTTATAAAGATACTTAAATTTTAAAAAGGTTATGTTACAATAACGCAAAAAATAGGACGTGATGATGAATGCAGAGCTGATAAAGATTATCTTGGCATTTGTGGTGCTGATAAACCCATTTAGTGCATTGGGGCTTTTTTTGAACATCACAAAAGGGTACAATGCCAAAGACCGCCAAAAAGTCGCCCAAATCGCTTGTTTTACTGTATTGATGGCGATTAGTTTTTTTACGTTGTTGGGTGAAACGGTGCTAAAAGTGCTGGGCATTTCAGTAGGTTCGTTTCAAGTGGCGGGCGGAATTTTGGTATTTTTGATTGCTGTAAACATGATGAATGGTGGAGGCAATCCTGTCAAGCCTAACGAAAACGAAGTAGAGGTTGGCTCATCTTTGACAGCATCTGCCGTTGTGCCACTTGCCATACCGATGATGATAGGGCCTGGTGGGATTTCTACGGTGATTATTTATAGCAGTCAAATTAAAAGTGTCTTTGAGACGGTGATGGTGTTGATTGCAGGGTTTTTTATCAGCATTTTTTGTTACGCATCGTTGATGATGGCAGGCAAAATTAGCCGTTTTTTGGGTGATACGGGGCTAAATATCCTAAGTCGTGTGATGGGTATGCTACTTGCGGCAGTGGCTATTGAGATTTTGGTGAATGGGCTTCGTACGTTGTTTCCGCAGATTTTAACGTAGCTGATAAAATTGCTGGGAGAGAATATGATTTTAATGATAGATAACTATTGCAGTTTCACTTATAACATCGTGCAATATTTTGGTGAATTAAAACAAGATATTGTCGTAAAACGCAATGATGAAACCACGCTTGATGAAATTGTTGCTCTTGCTCCTAAGGCCATTATTTTGGGGCCAGGACCTTGTACGCCAACCCAAGCAGGTGTTACTATACCGATTTTGGAGCGTTTTGCTGGGCAGGTACCGATTTTAGGCGTGTGCTTAGGTCATCAAGCCATCGGGCAAGCCTTTGGCGGTAATGTGGTGCGGGCAGGCGAGGTCATGCATGGGCGATTGTCGGATGTATATCATCACGATGTTGGGGTGTTTCACAATCTGCCAAACCCCGTGTCAGTGGTGCGTTATCATTCGTTGGTCATTGATAAAGCCATGTTGCCTGATTGTTTGGAAGTTACCGCTTGGACACAAAACGCCGATGGCTCTGTGGGTGAGATTATGGGCGTGCGTCATCGGCAGTTTGATGTTGAGGGGGTGCAATTTCACCCAGAGTCTATATTGAGTGAACATGGCTATCAGCTGTTTAATAACTTCTTGACACGCTGTGGCTTGGCGGTGTTAAGTGATGATAATTTGCCCATTGTGGCTTAATTTTTAAGGAAATAAAGATGAATTTGGATAATGAGACCCATGATTTTTTGGTGGGGGTTTTAAATCAATTGGTTAATGCCCAAGACCTAAACCAAGACGACACCGCCAAACTCATGACCATCATCATGATGGGCAAGTGTCCCGATGTGCTACTGTCTGCCATCATCACCGCTTGGCGTATCAAGGGAGAGACGGTGGACGAAATTACAGCGTCCGTGCGTGTCATGCGGTCATTGGCTCATGCGGTTCATCTGACGGCGGATAATGCGGTGGACATTGTCGGTACGGGGGGCGATGGAGCAAACTTATTGAATGTCTCCACAGCGTCTGCCTTTGTGGTGGGAGCAAGTGGTGGCGTGGTTGCCAAACACGGCAGTACGGGAGTGTCAAGCCGTTCGGGTGCGTCTGATTTGCTAACCTGTGCAGGCGTGAATCTTGCTCTTGACCCCAGTCAGGTTGCCAAATGTGCCGAGCAAACAGGCGTTTGCTTTATGTTTGCTCCCAATCATCATCCTGCCATGCGTCATGCCAAAGCGGTGCGGGGTATGCTTAAAATTCGTACGATTTTTAATATTTTGGGGCCTTTGACCAATCCTGCGTCCGCCCCAAATGCCTTGCTTGGGGTGTATGATGCCACGCTTTGTGAAAAATTAGCCCTTGCGATGGGTAATTTAGGCAGTCGTCATGTGTGGGTGGTGCATTCTGATGATGGCTTAGATGAGATTAGTCTTGCCACGTCCACCACTGTCGCTGAATATAAGGACGGGGCAGTTTCCACTTTTAAAATCAGCCCCACCGATGTCGGTATTACCATACAGTCTTTGGACGGTTTGTCGGTGGCTTCGCCTGATGAGAGCTTTGAACTCATCAAATCTGCTCTGCAAGGTTCATCAGGCGACCCACGCACCCAAAAAGCGTGCGACATCATCGCCCTAAATGCAGGGGCAAGTTTATACCTGTCAGGAGTGTCAGACAGCTTTAAAGATGGTGTGGCTCTTGCCAAAAGCACGCTAGCGAGCGGTAAAGTATGGCAAAAAATGCAAGAATTTGTCGCAGCTACCCAAAACTTTAATCATTGATTTTTAAGGCGATGCCACACTCATTTATCCAATTTAAAATTTAAACAGGAAAAATCATGTCCACCCCCACCATTTTACAAAAAATAGTCGCCACCAAACACCAAGAGATTACCCAAGCTCGTACCCAGATTGGTCTTGATGAATTAAAACAAAAAGCACGCTCTGCTCCTGTTGTTCGGGGCTTTGCCAATGCCTTGCGAGCGGTGGGTCAAGACAGTATCGGTGTGATTAGCGAGATAAAAAAAGCAAGTCCATCTAAGGGCATCATTTGCCAAAACTTTGACCCCATCGCCACCGCACAAGGCTATGAGACGGCAGGGGCGACCTGTCTGTCTGTCTTGACCGACCGTGAATATTTTTTGGGGCATGATGACTATCTTATCCAAGCCAAAAATGCTTGTGATTTGCCCATTTTGCGTAAGGATTTTATGGTGGACGAGTACCATATTTATGAAAGTCGTGCTTTGGGGGCAGATTGCGTTTTGCTTATCATGGCGTGCCTTGATGATGAGATGGTGGCACATTTGCACAAGGTGGCGACAGAGCTTGGCATGGACGTATTGATAGAAATTCATGATGAACATGAGCTGACCCGTGCGTTAAGACTACCTAAATCTGCCCACAATATCTATGGCATTAACAATCGCAATCTTAACACCTTTGATGTGGATTTAAACACGTCTATCCGTCTTGCCACAGTCTTGCGTAAAAATGTCGGCGATGACACTCTTATCGTCAGCGAAAGTGGCATTCATGGGGCAGATGATGTCCATCTGATGCAATCGCACGGCATTCATCACTTTCTTATCGGTGAGCAGTTTATGAAAACAGATAATGCAGGACTTGCGTTGGAAAATTTATTAAAGAGCGTGTGAACAAGGTAAAAGGGCAAAATTAAGCCCTTTTTTTTGCCAAAAGCACATGGCACGCATTTTAAGGAATGCGATAATGCCCTGTGATTTTAAACTTATAAAGAATGTTTTCTTCTTTGGTGCCTTGTCCGATGTTATGAATGATGAGTGGTATGCCCGTATTGGTCTTTTTGTCGGAGACGATGCCGATGTGTACTAAGCCTTTGGGTAAATCCCACGTTACGATGTCGCCCGCTTTAAACTCATGAGCCTTGTGGGTGCTTTTGACGGTATAGCCTTTGCGTTTAAAATAAGTGGCAATGTTTGGCACACGGCGGTGGTCTATGTTTTTATCAGGGGATTTTAGCCCCCACTTTTTGGGGTAGGCATGAAAATTGGCTTTCATGTCTTTGTGAATGAGTTCTTGTAAATCCATGCCCTGATGACGCAACGCCCGCACCACCACATCGGTGCATACGCCTTTATGGATCGGCACATCGCCCATTGGGTAGGCAAGAGCAGTGTAGGCAGGGTCGTAGTAGATGGTTTTGCCAATTTGCGTGCGTGCGTCCTTGACCAATGTACTGCCCGAGATGGCAAAGGCGGACGTGCTGACAAGTAGGGTAAGTGTGCAAAATAGGTGGGATAATTTCATGGTGTTTCCTTAAAAATAGGTATTGTTAATTGATTTGTAGGGGTAAAACACATTTGCTCTGTAATAATGAATGTATTTACCCCTAGTCAAAAAGCATCTTAATTGAACAATGCCACAAAATAAAACTACACATATCGCCCCACAAGCCCCATGCTGTCTGTGCGTGCGTCTATGGCAGACAGTAGGGCGTATGCTCCGATGAATTTACGACTGATGAACATCATCTCTTTGGGGGGTAAGGCGAACTCTAACGATGTCATGCCGTCTTTGGTGCATTTCATCACACGATTATAAAGGTCAGATTTTGCCCAAATGTAGTTGCCATTATCCAAAAGTTCAGGTTGGGATAAATTTTTGGCACAAGCAAAAGGCTCACACGCCATCAAAAATACGTCTGCCATGTCATCTTTGGGCTTGCCTGTCAGGTTATCAAAAAACGGATAGCCCATCATGGCGTTTTTCATCATTGGTTTGTCTTGATAAAAACCTGCCACGAGTAGATTTTTGGCGATGCCAAGCAATTTGTCATCAAATTGTTTGATTGCCCCAAAGTCTAATAAAACCAACTTATCATGCCCATCATCATCAAGCCTGACCAGGTAATTACCAAAATTCGGGTCGGTTTGCATTTCACCCCAATCAAAAATCTCTTGCATGATGATGTTAATCGCCGACTGCCCCAAAGCGTTCCGTCTGTCTTGGGGTAGGGTTAATACTTGTGGGTCATTTAAGGCAAGCCCCGTCTCAAAACTCATGCAAATCAGACGGTCGGTAGAATAATTGTCATAAATGGTTGGTACGATGTAGCGTTTGTCATCGGCAAGGTATTGAGCAAAACGCTTGGTGGTGTCCGCTTCCATCTGATAATCCACTTCGCGGTACAAAAGCTGACGAATCTCATCAAACCATTCGTCCAAAACTTGGGTTTGGGGGAGTATGCCTGTTACCCGAAGCAATCTTTTAAAAACCGCCAAATCAGCGTCAATCGCTCCTGCGACATTGGGATATTGGACTTTTAAAACAACCGTGCGCCCTGAATATTTGTGCAAGGCTTTATGGACTTGGGCAAGGCTTGCTGTGCCAATGGGGGTGCGTTCAATCTCAAAATCGTCCACCCGTTCGCCAAGCTGTGTTTGCAAGGCATCATAAATGACGTGCCATGCAATCGGAGTGGTGTTATCATCTAGGGTGTGTAAGGCGGATACCACCTGTGGTGGCAGTATGTGTTCGCCGTACAATGCCAGCATTTGACCAACCTTTACGACCGAACCTTTTAATTTACCAAGCTCTGCCACCAGATAATCGGCCTGTTCCTGCATAAAAGTGTTTTTTTGTTCAAGTTTTTGGGCTTTGGATAAAAAAAGTCCAGACAGTCCTGTTTTTGCCCAGTTTTTACCGATGGTTAGGGAAGTTTTGGCAAGTGATAATTGACGGTCAAGAGATGATGTTTTTAAAGCGTTTAAAGGTCTGTCAGTCATGAGTGTGTGCTGATAAAATTTTACTTATTATAACAAAAACCGACACAGTTTTTGTATCGGTTTTGAAGTTGGTTTGGTGTGTTATCGCTCAATGGCTCGCCAACCGATATCACGGCGGTACTGTTTACCATCAAAATCAATGGCTTGGCATACGGTTAGGGCATGAGTTTGGGCGGTTGCCACGTCTTTGCCCAGTGCCGTTACGCATAATACTCGCCCGCCATTGGTAAGGATTTGCCCGTTTTGTGCTTTTGTGCCTGCATGAAAGACTTTTAGGTCATTTTGTGCTTGGGGCAGTCCTGTAATCACATCGTTTGATGATGAGCCCTCTGGGTAGCCACGACTTGCCAAGATGATGCCCAGTGCCACATCATCTGTCCATTCTGCCGTGCTTGGAAGTTTGCCATCAAGACCTGCTAAAATTAAATCTACCAAAGATGACTGTAATCTCATCATGATTGGTTGGGTTTCTGGGTCGCCAAATCGGCAGTTAAATTCAATGACAGATGGGTCGCCTTTATCATCTATCATTAAGCCTGCATACAAAAATCCTGTATAAGGCGTGCCATTGGCTTTCATCTCATCAACAACAGGGCGGATAATCTGTGCCATGACTTTATCATGCACGTCTTTTGTAACGACAGGGGCAGGCGAGTAAGCTCCCATACCACCTGTGTTTGCTCCTTTATCGCCCTCAAAAATCCGCTTGTGGTCTTGGCTGGTCGCCATCGGTAGGACATTGTCGCCATCAATCATGCAAATAAAGGACGCTTCTTCGCCCGCCAAAAACTCTTCAATGACCACACGGCTACCTGCTTGCCCAAACTTATTACCACTTAGCATATCATCAATGGCATCAAAGGCTTCATTTTCGTTCGTCGCCACAACCACGCCTTTGCCCGCTGCCAAGCCGTCTGCTTTGATGACAATGGGTGTGCCTTTGGTGCGGATAAATTCTTTGGCGGGGGCAACTTCGGTAAACACTTCATAAAAAGCGGTGGGAATGCCCACTTTTTTCATAAATTCTTTGGCAAAGGCTTTTGAGCCTTCAAGTTGAGAGCAATATTTAGAGCAACCCCACACACGCACACCTGCACTTTGTAAGTCGTCCACAATTCCTGCCACCAGTGGTGCTTCTGCCCCAACCAGTACAAAAGCGATGTCATGGCTTTGGCAAAACGTGATGACGGCTTGATGGTCGGCAATGTCCAAATCCACATTTTGCAATTTGGGTTCGGTGGCTGTGCCTGCATTGCCACAAGCGACATAAACAGTGGCAACTTTGGGGTCTTTGGCACACGCCCACGCTAAGGCGTGTTCACGTCCGCCCGTGCCCGTTACTAAGATGTTCATAAAAATCCTTAGAAAATTGAGATAAAGGGTTTATTTTATCAAAAATTTCCCCAAAAATCTTATGATTTTGCTGTCTTTGTGGGTAAATTTTGGGCTTAACAATTGCCCTAGCTATTTTGTGGCAAATAACCTATAATGGGCGGTTTTATGTTATTGGCGATTTTTGGGAGATGTTCATCATGACCGTGTTTGTCAGTTTTAATATTAACGGACTTCGTGCCAGACCGCACCAGTTGCGTGCGGTAAAAGATGTGCTTGGGGCGGATATTATTGGTCTGCAAGAAACCAAAGTCCATGATGAGGCCTTTCCCTTAAAAGATGTGGAAAGTCTGGGCTATCATGTGGAATTTTTTGGACAAAAGTCGCATTATGGGGTGGCGATTTTATCCAAATTTGAGCCGATTTTTGTCCAAAAAGGCTTTCCTTTTGCCAATCCAGATGCCCAAAGACGGCTTATCCATGCCCGATTTGATGTCAATGGGCGTGAAATAGATGTCATTAACGGCTATTTTCCGCAAGGCGAAAACCGAGACCACGAGATAAAATTCCCCATGAAACGTGCTTTTTATGCTGACCTAAATCGCTATATTGACGAGCTAAAAGGGCAGGGGAGGGAGCTTATCGTCATGGGCGACATGAACATCTCTCCGCATGATAATGACGTGGGCATTGGTGATGTCAATGCCAAACGCTGGCTAAAAAACGGCACTTGCTCATTTTTACCCGAGGAGCGCGCGTGGTATGACGAGCTTTTAAATCGTGGTCTGCATGATACTTACCGTAAGTTTAAGCCTGACAGTGCGGATGAATTTAGCTGGTTTGATTATCGCTCAAAGGGTTTTGATGACGCGCCAAAGCGGGGATTGCGTATTGACCACATTCTTTGCACCGACAAGCTCATCGCTGACTGCACGGACGCAGGGATTAGCTATGACATTCGTGGGCTAGAAAAACCGTCCGACCACGCTCCGATTTGGGCAAGATTTGGGATATAATTAAGATGACCAAACTTATCTTGATAGACCAAGACGGTGTCTTGGCAGATTTTGAAAAATCGGTCAATATCATTTGGCAAAACCGATACGGCACACCATTGCCAATCATTAACCGCACGCATTTTTATTTGCATGACGAATTACCACAACACACCGCCGAATTAAACGACATTTATGCCCAAAAAGGCTTTTTTGAAAATTTAGAGCCGATAGATGGAGCGATAACTGCCTTACGCGCTTTGCTACATCATGGTCTTGATGTGCGAATTTGCACCGCTCCCATACGAGCATATCGGCATTGTGCGAGCGAAAAGTTTGCTTGGGTGGAGCGACATTTGGGGTCAGAGTGGACAAAACGCATCATTTTGACTAAGGACAAAACATGGGTGCGTGGCGATGTGTTGATAGATGATAAGCCTGTCATCACAGGGTCGCTTGTGCCGATGTGGGAGCATTATTTATACGACCAGCCCTATAATAGAGCGATGGATAAGCCCAGAGTTAGCTGGTCTGACAAGCAAAGCTGGGCGTTTTTATTGGCGTGATTTGTCAAAAATTAGGTAAATTTTTGTCCGTTTTTAATCATAATTTATTTAACATAATCCTTTTTGGTTAAAAACCTTTTTAAAAAATAATGATAGGATGGGGCGTAAAAAATCAACCCAAATTCTTTGAATTATGGGTTGATTTTTAGGAAAAATGGTGTAATATTAACTGCAAGCAGTCTATCATGTTTTGGAAATCAGATGAAAAGTTTTTTTGTTATTTTTATGTTAATTTTTGGGGCGACTTGCTTGACAGGTTGCGTACACAAGTTGGTTACTGTTCCCACAAAGGTTGCCTACAAGACCACCAAAGGTGTGGTAAAAGGAACGACAGCTGTTGTTAAAGCGGTGGTGCCCGATGGTGATGATGACGATGCGGACGGTGGCAAAAAAGACAAAAAGCACAAAAAAGACGAAAAATAATGCTGTTTTTATTAAAAAACCTGCCTTTGATTGGCAGGTTTTTTTTGTGGGTTATTTTTCTACCCATTGGCGGATTTTTTCACGCTCTTCATCGCTGGAATTTAACCACAGTTGCATAAAGCCATCTAGGTTGCTGTTTTTTTGGGTTGATGACACGCCTGCGGTGGCAGGTGCGGTCTGTGGCGTTTGGGGTTGGGTTTGGAGTGAAGCGATGGTTTGTTGGTTGGCGACTACGCCTTTGTCTTTACCAAAAATCCCGCCAAGCCCTGATAAAATACCTTCTCTTTTTTCGCTGGTGCTTTCTTGGGCGATGATGTTGCCATTGTGAGTGATGGCAAGGCTTGGAGATTTGGCGTATTCTTTGGCTGACTTATAGCTGTTGGGCTGATTTGGCATGATGAGTTGATAGTTTTGATTGTCAGATAAATCTGCCATGACGGTGATGTTGCCTGACTTTAAATAGTCGTGATTGCCACTGGGTAAGTCAAACAGTCGGTCATAACGAGCGGTAATGACATGACGACCCGCCTGCAATGTAAATTCTCGCTTTAAGGGTTGTAGCAGATTATGGTGAATTTCTTGACCGTTAATGGCGGTAACTTTGATGTATTCATCAACACTCAGTTTGACATCAGCAAAAGCAGTGGTGCAGACAATGGTACTGATGATGAATAATAAGGATTTTTTCATAAGGATTTTCCTTGTGGGGTTGGTTATTGGTAACGCATGATTTCCAAAGACAGGGTTTGTTCGGTGATGAGCTGTTTGGCTTCTTCAATGATTTTTTTGGGCACTTGCACCCGAGATAGGTGAGTTAGTAATGGAGAAATGCTGTCTAGCACCGATACGATGTCTTTGGCATTTTGGGGACCTTTTTGGGTAAGGTGCTGTAAAATGTCGTCAGGCAGTCGCCAGTTTTTTCGGCGTAAAATGGCATGTATGATGGCGGTTCTGTCGTCTATGTCATCACCTATCGGTAAACGCAGTGCAGGCGGTATGGACAATCTGGTTTTTAAGTCGGGCAATGTGATGGGTAACTCTATGGACGGATTGTCAGCGATAAATATCAGGTGCTTTTGTTGTTCTCTGACCCGATTGATAAGATGGAATAAGCCCTCTTCCCAATTGGCATGACCGCACACCGCTTGTATGTCATCTAAGATAATCAAATCAAAGGTTTCAAGCCCCATCAAAACCATGACATCATCGCCATTATTAATGACTTCGCTGAGCGATAAACAGACAGCGTTAGGGTTTTGTTGGGTGTAGTGGTTTAAGATGGCGATGGCCAAGTGTGTTTTGCCGACACCTGCATCACCAATGATAAAAAGCTCGCTAAACTTATCTTGGCACAGTGCGTCAATGGCATTGACGATGGGCAGATGACCTGCACCAAAAAAATCATCAAGACTGGCATCTTGGCGAACGTCCAAGTTGTCTAGTGATGGCTGAAAAGGGGTTTTATAAGTCATAGGGTTATTTAACAACAAAACTGTACTATATATAACACATTTTTACCATAAATGGCAAATCAATTGGTGATTTTATTTGTTTTTTTGGTGGGAGGTTGCTTTATTAAAACACACAGAAGACATAAAAATTCCCATCATCAGACAAAAAATGGTGTGTTCACAAAAATTTTTGTACCACTTGCCATAAACCTTAAAATCAAGCAAGGAATTTGCTATAATGGGCAAATTCTCTTATTTTACCTTGTTAAGGACATTTTATGACTTCTCCATCTCATTCATTAAGCTACAAAGATGCAGGCGTGGATATTGACGCAGGTGAAGCACTGGTTCAGCGCATCAAATCTATCGCCAAAGCAACCACACGCCCCGAAGTGATGGGGGGATTGGGTGGATTTGGGGCATTATGCCGTATCCCAACAGGCTATAAATCGCCACTTTTGGTTTCTGGCACGGACGGTGTCGGCACAAAATTAAAACTTGCCCTAGACCTAAACCGCCATGCAACCATCGGACAAGACTTGGTGGCGATGTGTGTCAATGATCTTTTGGTGTGTGGGGCAGAGCCGTTATTTTTCTTGGATTATTATGCCACAGGCAAACTTGATGTGGACGTTGCTGAGACGGTCATTCGGGGTATTGGAGATGGGTGCAAATTATCAAATTGTGCCTTAATCGGTGGCGAGACCGCCGAAATGCCTGGTATGTACCAAGATGATGATTATGACTTGGCGGGCTTTTGTGTGGGTGTGGTAGAAGAGAGCGAAGTCATCACGGGGGCAAATGTTAAAAATGGCGATGTGCTCATCGCTTTGGCAAGCAGTGGTGTGCATTCTAACGGCTATTCGCTGGTACGAAAAGTGATGGACGTGTCCGGCATTGATGTTCATGTTCACACGCTAGATGATGGCGAAACGTTGGCAGATGCTTTGATGAAACCTACTCGTATTTATGTCAAATCAGTAAACGCCCTACAAAAACAGCTTGGCAATGCCAACATTCATGCCATGGCTCACATCACAGGTGGTGGTTTGACTGAAAACTTGCCCCGAGTGTTGCCCGAGAACCTATCTGCCGAGATTGACCTGAGTACTTGGCAGTTTCCTGCGGTATTTCGCTGGCTACAACAAGCAGGTAATATCACCCAAAGCGAAATGGTGCGTACCTTTAATTGTGGGGTGGGTTTTGTGATTGTTGTTCCCAGCGATAAAAAAGACGAAACTTTGGCATTTTTGACCGCACAAGGCGAGACCGCTTGGCAAATCGGGCAAATTGTGGAGCGTGGCGATAAAGCGGTGATTTATGTTTAAGGATTGAATTTACTTAAATTGGGTTTGATAAAAATTAAACCCAATTTATATGTGCAAACTTTTAACACAGCATTATCGCCAAAAGTACAAGCGATATTACCCGCTTTGGAAAACCCAAAAATCGCTAAAAAACGTTTGGGGGTTTTTTAAGGGCGGTATGGTAATGAGTGATGATTTTGATGATTATTTGGGCGATGACTTTTGGTTTCCAGATGATGAGTTAATTAAAGAAATTGAAAAATATCATTATTATGAAGTCCTTCCAATCGCTCAAACGCACATTTTAAACCTACAAACCCTTGAATTTCATCACAAAGACCCTTTTAACCGTATGATTATCAGCCAAGCCATGTGCGAGCATTTGACGGCATTAACGGTGAGTGGTGAAATTGCAAAATATCTCATTGAGTTTATCAGCTAATATGAAAACATTAAAAATCGCCGTCTTAGTCTCTGGTAATGGCAGTAACTTACAAGTCTTGATTGACCAAAGCAAGGCGGGTAGATTGCCCATTGACATTGTCGCTGTCGTGAGCAATAAAGCGAATGCTTATGCTCTAATCCGAGCCAAAAATGCCAATATCCCAACCTTTGTGATTGACAAAAATGAACACGGCAAAACCTATAAACGAGCCGAATTTGAACGGCTTGCTCTTGATGTTTTAGTACCGCTGGGCGTGGATTTGGTGGTATTGGCAGGCTTTATGAAAATCTTAACCCCACTATTTATCAATGGCGTCAAAGATGAGCTAAACGTCCCCATGATAAACCTGCACCCGTCTTTATTGCCCAACTATAAGGGGCTAGGCACGCATGAGCGAGTATTAAAGGCAGGCGAGCGGTATCATGGGTGTACGGTGCATTTGGTAACGGCAGAGCTTGATGCGGGGCAAATCCTTAGTCAGGCGGTGCTGTCTGTTCACCCAAGCGACACGCCTGCCACCCTACAAAACAAAGTACACGTCCTAGAACATCAACTTTTGCCACGCACGATAGATTTTATCGCTCGTGGTGTGATAGACGTGGATACTGTGGGCGATGTGTGGCGTTTTTGGGGTGATTAAAAAAAGGGGGCAAATACCCCCCCCCCCCATTTTAGGATAAGGATTTTTTTGGGTGAAAGCTGTCGGGGTCGGCAAGCTGCCACATCTCATCTAGCACCTTGCGTCCACAGTCGCCTGTCAATAGCGAACCTGTGGCAATGAACTGATAATGTTCTGACAGTAGTTTAACCCAACCATCAGGCTGACGACGTGCCAGATGATGTGGACGAAGTTCTGTGGGGTGGTCAATGCCCACCGCTCCGATGATGTCGGCAAGAGATTTTAAGGTGTTGGCATGAAAGTTTTTTACCCTTTGGGCTTTGTCAGGAATATCTAGGGCTTTTTGGCGAGATTTGTCTTGGGTGGCAACCCCCACAGGGCATTTGTTAGTATGACACGCACGAGACTGAATGCAACCTAAGGCAAACATAAAACCACGAGCCGAGTTGCACCAATCCGCCCCCAATGCTATCATCTTGGCGATGTCAAAACCGCTGACGATTTTACCGCTCACGCCCAGTTTTATCTTATCACGCACGCCTGCTCCAACCAATGTGTTTTGCACAAAAATGAGTGCATCCACAAGGGGCATACCCACCGTATCCATAAACTCCACAGGGGCAGCTCCCGTGCCACCTTCTGAGCCATCAATGACGATAAAATCAGGGTAGTTATTCTCTTCTATCATCGCTTTGACAATCGCCATAAACTCCCAAGGACTGCCAATACACAGCTTAAAACCCACAGGCTTGCCACCTGACAATTCTCTTAATTGTTGCCAAAATTTAACCAGCTCTCTGGGGGTGCTAAACGATGAATGACCTGCTGGCGACAGGCAATCTTTGCCCATCTGTATCTCACGGGTGGTGGCAATCTCAGCGGTGATTTTGGACGCTGGTAACACCCCGCCTTTACCTGGTTTTGCTCCTTGTGAAAGTTTAATCTCTATCATCTTAACCTGTTCAAGGGTGGCTTTTTGGGCAAAGCTGGTGGGGTTAAAATTACCATGTTCATCACGACAACCAAAATATGCTGTGCCAAGCTCCCAGATTAAATCACCCCCATGCTTATGATAGGGGCTGATGCTCCCTTCGCCCGTGTCATGGGCAAATCCGCCCATCTTTGCTCCACGATTTAGTGCTTCTACCGCCGCCGCTGATAATGCCCCAAAGCTCATCGCCGAGATGTTAAATAAGGATAAATCATACGGCTTTTGGCAATGCTCATTACCGATGCGTACAGTGAATTTGCTGTCGGTGATTTTTTTACTTAATCCTGAATGCAAAAACCACTCACTACCGATGGTATTTAGATTATTGATGCTACCAAAAGCGGTGGTGCTGTCCAAATCTTTGGCACGCTGATATACCAGCGAGCGTTGTTGGCGAGAAAAAGGAACTTCGTCTTGGTCGGTTTCTAAAAAATACTGGCGAATCTCTGGGCGAAAATTCTCTAAGAAAAAACGGATATGTCCTGAAATGGGGTAGTTTTTGAGTACTGCATGGCGTTTTTGTAGTATGTCATGTGTGCCGATGAGCGTAAAAATCAGGGCAATGCCAAACAGCCACCAGTTGGCTATCCATGCTCCGATGATGGTCAAAACGATGGCTAGCCAATAAATGCTGTGGCGTGGCAACACCAAAAATTCATAATTTTTGGCACGATAGGGTCTAGGAGTATTCATAATGTCGGTCTGTCATGCAAAAAAAAACCATTATAGTACATTTTACGACTTTTTAATATCAATGACCACAAATTGATGAAAAAGCCTGATGAATGGCTTAATACAGCTCTGTCTTATCACCAAACTGCCCGATGATTTCACATTGGACTGATTTTGCCTGACAGTTTGCCATGAGATTTTTAAATTCAAGCTGTTCTTGACTAAATAGATAAGTATTATTGGGGCGAGTGGTCATAAATAGTTGATATTTTCCATTTGGCAGTTTGCCTTTTAAGATGGCGACAAGGCTTTCTTGGACATCATCGCTTTGTTTGGTAAGTTGGCAGTCGCTTTTTTTGCCATGTTTTTTGACGTATTTTTCGGCTTTTTCTAGGGAGATTGACGATAAAGGTTCGCCTTTGGTTTTGGCGATACAGGACGCTAGGGCAAATGTCTCATGACCGACCGCTAAGCGATAATGCGTTTGGCTGTCTCTCCAAGCAAAGCTGGACGCACCCACAGTCCCTGTGCTTGGACTGTATGCCACGGCAAATTTACCTTTATCCATCAAGATGGACGGAGTGCTTAAATCTATGGGTTTTTGATGGTAGGGATGTTGTTGGGCTTGGTAGTAGCCGTTTTGTTGCATGGCTTGCTGTTGCTGTTGCATTTGCCACGCCTGCTGTTGTTGGCGTACGCAGTTTCCATAGTTGGGCAAATTGGGTGAACACGCCAACGCATTTTGACCGATACCCATTGCCATAAACGCTACTGTGCCAAATAAGGCGGATTTAAAAAGGGGATATTTCATAAAAATTTTCCTAAATAAAAAAACGGACCGCTTAGAGTGTGAGCACACGTCGTTGGCACGGATAACCACCGATGTGATGGCTTGGGGTCGTGTCGCTCATGGGCAGACGCCCTGTGTATGTCGCCAACAGATTGTCTTGATTGGGAATGGGTTTGCCAAAATCCGACACGGCATGGATAAATCTTAGGTTTAGGCGTGCCGTTGATTGTGATGTCGGCTTTATGGAGCAATGTCACCATACCAAGCAGGTGTAAGGGTAGCGACAGGCTCATTTGGTGTGGCGATTAATTGACAAGCAGATAAACTCATGACAATCTCTTGTGTGATTAAGCATTTCATTAAAATCAAAAATGGCGATACATGACCGCCATTTTATAGAAAGATGTCTTTGATTGCAAAGATTATTTTAGATAATCCTTTAATGCTTTGGCTTGTTTGTCGGCATTACCGACATAGGTGGCAGGGGTCAGTTTGGCTAGGCGGTCTCGCTCATCGGCGGGAACCGCAGACAGCTCATCACCACCCACAAAATCAACCATCATCTGACGGGTCATTGCTTGTCCACGAGTTAAGGCCTTTAACTTCTCATATGGTTTTTCTACATTATAGCGTCTCATCACGGTTTGAATGGGTTCGGCAAGCACTTCTTGGGCGTTGTCCAAATCTTCTGACAGGCGATGTTCGTTAATCTGTAATTTGCCCATGCCTTTTAGGCACGCTTCAAAGGCGATGAGACTTTGAGCAAAACCCACACCCATATTACGCAAAACCGTGCTGTCAGTCAAATCACGTTGCCAACGTGAGATGGGCAGTTTTTCGCCAAGATGAGCCAGCACCGCATTTGCCAGACCCAGATTGCCTTCGGAATTTTCAAAATCAATGGGATTGACCTTGTGGGGCATGGTGGAGCTACCGACTTCGCCATCTTTTAATTTTTGTTTAAAGTAGCCAAGCGAAATATAGCCCCACACATCACGGTTAAAATCAATCAAAATGGTGTTAAAACGGCGTAATGCGTCAAACAGTTCTGCCATATAGTCATGCGGTTCAATCTGTGTGGTATAAGGATTAAAGGTCAAATCCAGACTTTCTACAAAACTTTGCGAATGCTTTACCCAGTCAATGTCGGGATAGGCGGATAAATGGGCATTATAGTTGCCTACCGCTCCGTTGATTTTGCCAAGCAGTTCTACATTTTTAAATTGCTTTAACTGACGATGCAAACGATAGGCGACATTTGCCATCTCCTTGCCCAGCGTGGTGGGGCTTGCTGTCTGTCCATGCGTGCGAGACAGCATAGGGGTTATGGCATGAGCATCGGCAAGTTTGGCAATGTCATCAACGATTGCTTGCATGGAGACGGTTAGCACATCACGAGCTGACTTTAACATCAAAGCGTGTGATAGGTTGTTGATGTCTTCGGATGTGCAAGCAAAATGAATAAACTCACCTGCGTTTTTTAGCTCTTCAATGTCGGCAATCTGTTCTTTTAAAAAATATTCCACCGCCTTAACATCATGGTTGGTGGTACTTTCTATTTGTTTGATACGCAAGGCATCATCTTGGTTGAAATTAGTGATGATGGCATCTAGCTTGTCGTTAGTGTCAGTGCTAAATGGCGTGATTTCGCTGATTTTTGGGTGGTTAGCTAGGGCTTGTAGCCAGCGAATTTCTACCGTTACACGGGCGTGAATCAGCCCAAATTCAGACAAAAAGGGGCGTAAAGCGGTGCATTTGGACGCATAACGACCATCAAGGGGTGAGATGGCGGTCAATGATGAAAATGACAAATCAGACATGAGTTTCTCCGAGCAAAACAAGCAAGAAAAACCCACCACGCAGGCGGGTTTTTGGGTTATTTAATTTGTACTGTCGCCCCAACGTCAATGTTGGCAGACAGTTCCAATACGTCCCAGTTGGTCAGACGCACACAGCCTAAGGACGCTTGACGACTGATGCCTTCGGGAACGGGCGAGCCATGAATGCCGTATGATGGTTTAGACAACCCCATCCATACCACACCCACAGGGCTGTTTGGACCTGGTGGCAAGATGTAGCTTTTTGGGTTGGTGTCTTTATCTACGGTGGCTTTATAATGAGGCATTTTTACCTTATTGACGATTTTATAAGTGCCACCAGGTGTGGTGCTGGCTGAACCGCCCACTGTGGTGGGGTAGGCTGCGACCAATTTATCGCCGTTGTAAGCATATAGCACTTTATCGGCACGATCAGCGACCACACGGGTTACTTTGCCTTTAAAGGGTTCGCCTGTGTTGATGACGGTGATGGTTTCGCCTGCGACAAATTTTTTGTTGGGGTTTAGTTTGCGTAAATAATTGACGTCCATATGAAAACGTTCACCAAACATCTCCACGATGTTTTCATAGTACAGTCCCTTTAATTTGGAGCGGGCTTCTGCCCCAGCAGGTAGCTTGGCAAACTTGGTGTTTACGTCATCTTTGGTGATGGTATAAGACACAAGGGCGGGCTGATTGGGGTCAATGTTGGCAGTTAAAGCATCCCAAGTGGCTTTATCCATTTTGCCTGTGGCAGGTAAGCCTTTAATTTTTTGAAAATTGGTCAAAGCCTTTTTGCTGTTCATGCCCCAACCACCATCAATCGGACCGGGGGATGCATGATTCCAATCCAGCAATGCTTGTATTTTTACCGTCATTGCCGAGTTTACTTTCATGTTTGGCGACCATGTAGATTCATTAACCGTGCGAGCATAATGAGACAGATCAACGGTGGTGTAGCGCTTACCGTCTTTTTCTATGCTGTTAATGGCAGATGTGTCCGTTGTGGCTTCACCGATAGGGGGAATCTCCACGTCACCATAGCTGATGTCGCCGTCTGATTTTTGGGTTTGGTCGTCAATCGTTTCGGTTTGGACATCATTTACGATGGTGGTGTATTGGGCGGTTTGGGCATGAGCGATGGGCAGTAGCATTGCCATCGCTAAGCATGGGCTAAGTTTTTTAAAAGCCATAAGGTTATCCTTTAAAATAAATGCCAAAGGGCGTGGCGACATTATCGGTTAAAATGCCACGAATAGCAACCGAAAATTTATGGCACAAGCTCAATTGTTCCTGATATGTGATAACGTAATGTGCTGTCGCCTGATGATAAAGTAGGCTCTCTTGCATCCATCATCTCTGACATGGCGACACTTTTTAGCATGGGGGCGTAGTGGGTGTTTTGCTCATCTAATTTGGCACTGATGAGCCGATATTCTTTTGCTCCAAAAGCTTCGGTTACATTTTGGGCATCTTGCTGAAAACGAGCAATCGCCATCTGCATTAGTGTGGTTTTGTGCTGTTGCCTGCTTTGTTCAGAGACATCAAAACTTAGGCTATCCATTGTCATGATGGTTTGTAATCTGCCAATAAGCTCGCCTGCTTGCTCAAAATTTTGGCTGTTTAATGTGATGGACACCGACCCTGTCAAACCGATGATTTTGCCGTTTTTGTCGTGTCTGGGGTGGGCGTATTGGTTACCTGTGGAGAGCTTGACATCGGGATAATTTTTGGCGATGGACATGGCTTGTGATAAGGCATGATTTAAGGTAACAGACAGCGTTTTTGCGTCTGTGGCTTGGGCGGTTTTGCTGAGTGTGGCGTGTAATTCGTCATTGGCAATGCTTTGGCTAATCTCACTATTTAGGCTGATTTGCGGATAATTTTGGGCAAATGCAGGCGTGGCAACAAGACAAAATGCCCACAGTAAGGGTTTTAGTGGCATGATTGCTCCTTAAAATGCAAAAAATGCCATTATAGCACATCGCATGAGATGTAAGCGTAAATTTTAACCGTTTGTCGGGGCTTGTGGTGGTGGTTTTAATTTTTTGTTGAATGCAACATGGTGTCAGCGTATAATGTGGCTTTCGTCTTTGATAATTTTTGGGAGTTTTCATGTCAAATAAACTGCTTGACCTTATCCAATCTGCCGATGCCAAATGGGTGGATTTTCGCTTTACTGACACACAAGGCAAAGAAATGCACTTAACTTTTCCTGCTTACAGTGTGGATGAAGACACCCTAGAAGATGGTAAAATGTTTGATGCATCTAGTGTGGCAGGCTGGAAAGGTGTAGAAAGCTCGGACATGATACTTCTGCCTGACCCTGATACGGCATACCTTGACCCGTTTTTTGAAGTGCCAACGGTGGTGGTAACTTGTGATGTCATTGAACCTGATACCATGCAAGGCTATGCCAAAGACCCACGCTCCATCGCTCGCCGTGCTGAAATTTACCTAAAATCTACGGGGCTTGGCGACAAGGTGTTGGTCGGTCCTGAACCTGAATTTTTTGTGTTTGATGAAGTCAAATGGGACATTGATATGTCGGGGGCAAGACACACTGTCATCAGTGAATCGGCAGCGTGGAGTACCAACAAAGACTATGCGTGGGGCAATCATGGTCAGCGTCCTACCGTCAAAGGGGCGTATGCGGTTGTGCCACCCATTGATCATCATCACGATATGAGGGCGGTGATGTGTGAGCGGATTGAAGACATCATGGGTTCAGGTCGCATTGAAGTGCATCATCATGAAGTGGCAAGCGGTCAGTTGGAGATTGGCATTTCGTTTAATACGCTGGTTAAAAAAGCAGACGAAGTTCAGCAGTTTAAATATGTGGTACAAAATGTTGCCAATCAATTTGGTAAAACCGCCACCTTTATGCCAAAACCCCTAGTTGGCGATAACGGCTCAGGTATGCACGTTAATATCTCCATCTCAAAAGACGGCGAAAATACGTTCAGTGGTGATGAGTATGCAGGACTGTCTAAGACGGCTTTGTATTTTATCGGGGGGGTCATCAAGCACGCCCGTGCCTTAAACGCCATCACCAACCCCAGCACCAACAGCTACAAACGTCTCGTGCCACATTATGAAGCCCCGATTAAATTGGCGTATTCAGCATCTAACCGTTCGGCATCCATTCGTATTCCCCACGTCAATAGCCCAAAAGCGGTGCGGGTTGAAGTGCGTTTTCCTGACCCGTCTGCCAACCCTTATCTGGCGTTTTCTGCCATTTTGATGGCAGGACTTGATGGCATTGAAAATAAGATAGATGCAGGCGAAGCGTCTGATAAAAACTTATACGATTTGCCCCCCGAAGAAGAAATGCTTATCCCAACGGTTGCCGAAAACTTAGAAGTGGCATTAAACGCCTTGCGTGATGACCATGAGTTTTTGTTAAAAGGCGGGGTATTTACCAAAGAGATGATTGATGATTATATCGCCTTAAAGATGAAAGAAGTTTGCCGTATCAACGAAGCGGTACACCCCTTAGAATTTGAGATGTATTATCGGGTGTGATAAATAATGGGACAGACGGCATAAGTTTTATCTTGTGCCGTTTTGTTTTTGGATGGGATTTTAGTACAATGTTTTTTATTTTTGGAGAAAAGCGATGTTAAGATTAACCGTTGGGCTGATGTTGGCAGGCGTGATTTATGTGCCGTCTGCTTTGGCATACACCATCAGCATTACCGAACCTAAGGTAGACAGAGCTTATCACAGACCTGCCCAAACGATAGAGGTGGTGGCAGATGTCAGTCCCCGCCTGCCCACAGGTTATACCACCGCCATTTTATTAAATGGCAAAGTGGTCGCTGATGGGCTGACCGCCAGTTTGCCCACGCATGAGCTAGATCCAAACAGTTATCAGTTGTCCGCCATCATCATGGATAAAAATGCCAAAACGGTTGCCAAAGATGAGCGGACAGTTTATGTCATTCAAAAAGCACGTCTTGCCCATGCCAAACAAAACGCCATCAAAGAGCGTGAGTCCTATGATGATTTGTCTTGGTACAAAAAAGCATGGATTGGCATTCACCCCAAAAAACAAGCCCCCCAAGATGTTAATGAACAAACCCCCACTTGGCACATTAAGAGCCAATAGTGTTTAAATTGCCAAAGTTTGCCAAACATATTATAATAAAAATTTATTCATGATAATTTGGGGTACGTTATGGACTGGAAAGGTCGTAGACAAAGCACCAACATAGAAGACCGTCGTGGTGGCGGAGCAAAAAAAGCAGGCGGGATTGGTATTGGCAGTATCATCATCGCCTTGATTGTGTGGAAAGTGTTTGGTATCAGCCCTGAAACCACACTTGGGGTAACTCAGCAGATTAACCAAGCCACACAGTCTGGTTCTCCTGCACAAGAAACTGCCAGCCAAGCGGAGTCTCGTGAGTTTGTGGCAACGGTGCTGGCAGACACCGAAGATGTGTGGACACCGATTTTTCAGAAGTTAGGCGGTACCTATCGCCCACCAACACTGGTCATGTTCACAGGGTCGGTGCGGTCAGCTTGTGGTTCTGCCACGTCCGCCAGCGGTCCTTTTTATTGTCCTGCCGACCAAAAAGTGTATTTGGACACGCAATTTTTTACCGACATGAGACGACAAATGGGTATCACAGGTGAGCAGGCAGGCAGTACTCAGCTGTCCACACAGGGGCAGGCGGGTGATTTTGCTCAGGCTTATGTTATCGCTCATGAAGTGGGTCATCATGTACAAACTTTGCTTGGCATTTCAAATCAGGTCCGCCAAGCCCAATCTCAAACCAGCCAAAAAAATGCCAATCAGCTGTCCGTCCGTCAAGAGTTACAGGCAGATTGTTTTGCAGGGCTGTGGGCTCATCATAACCACAAACGCACGCAGTTTTTACAGCAAGGCGACATTGAAGAAGCCTTAGATGCTGCCGAAAAAATTGGCGATGATTACTTGCAACATAAAGCTCACGGACACAGCGTGCCTGACAGTTTTACGCATGGCACGAGCGAACAGCGCAAACGTTGGTTTTATCGGGGTTTTGAGTCGGGCGACATACAAAAATGCGACACCTTTGGGGTTGATAGGGTTTAGTGATTGATGTCTAAAAAACTTGATCGTTGGGTCAAGTTTTTTGGTTTTTGATGACAATAAAAAACCTACCATCATGGTAGGTTTTTCATATGGCGCAGCGGACGGGACTCGAACCCGCGACCCCCGGCGTGACAGGCCGGTAT